>CAWAYT010000008.1:0-128311 GCA_963786265.1 uncultured Alphaproteobacteria bacterium | reverse complement strand
TTGAAGGCGACCGTGGAGCGGTGTCCACCGGGTGCATCATTGGCGTCAGCCGGCAAGGAGAACCTCGCCGGCCTCGTCGAGCGCGTCACCTTTCACAACGAAGACAGCGGGTTCTGCGTGCTGCGGGTGAAGGCCCGCGGCCAGCGCGACCTGATCACCGTCGTCGGCCATGCCGCGGCAATCGGTGCCGGCGAGTTCGTGCAGGCGAGCGGCCGGTGGGTCAACGACCGCACGCACGGTGTGCAGTTCCGCGCCGATTTCCTGCGTGCGGCGCCGCCGACCACCGCCGAGGGGATCGAGAAGTATCTCGCTTCCGGTATGATCAAGGGCATCGGCCCGATCTACGCCAGGAAGCTGGTCAAGGCCTTCCGCGAACAGGTGTTCGACGTCATCGAGCAGGCGCCGGCACGGCTGCAGGAGGTCGACGGCATCGGCCCGAAGCGCGCCGACAGCATCGTCGCCGCCTGGGCCGATCAGAAGGCGATTCGCGAAATCATGATCTTCCTGCACGGCCACGGCGTCGGCACGTCGCGGGCGGTGCGCATCTTCAAGACCTACGGCGCCGACGCCATCCGGCTGATCTCGGAGAACCCGTATCGGCTGGCGCGCGACATCCGCGGCATCGGCTTCAAGAGCGCCGATCAGATCGCCGCCAAGCTCGGCATCGAGAAGACGGCGATGATCCGCGCCCGCGCCGGCATCGGCTACGCGCTCACCGAAGCGATGGACGAGGGCCACTGCGGGCTGCCGCGCGAGGAGTTGCTGCCGATGGCGGCCAAGCTGCTGGAGGTGCCGGCCGCGATCATCGAGGGCGCGCTGGAGATGGAGCTGCAAGATGGCGAGGTGGTCGCCGATACCGTCGACGAGAGGCCCTGCATCTTTCTCGCCGGGCTGCATCGCGCTGAGCGTGCCATCGGCGGGCGCCTGCGAACACTCGCGTCCGGTTCTCTGTCCTGGCCAGCGATCGATGCCGACAAAGCCATTCCGTGGGTCGAGAGCAAAGCGGGCGTCACCCTTGCCGAGAGCCAGCGCGAGGCGGTGCGGCTGGCACTGCGATCGAAGGTCCTCGTCATCACCGGCGGCCCCGGCGTCGGCAAGACGACGCTGGTCAACTCGATCCTGAAAATTCTGAGGGTCAAGGGCGTCGACGTCGCGCTGGCCGCGCCTACCGGCCGCGCGGCGAAACGGCTGTCGGAGAGCACCGGCTGTGAGGCGAAGACGATCCATCGGCTCTTGGAAGCCGATCCCATACATGGCGGCTTTCGGCGGAAGGAGGATCACACGCTGGAATGCGACCTGCTCGTCGTCGACGAGACCTCGATGATCGATGTCCCGCTGATGCACGCTCTCCTGAAGGCGGTGCCTCACCATGCGTCGTTGATCCTTGTCGGCGACGTCGACCAGCTGCCGTCCGTCGGTCCCGGCCAGGTGCTCGCCGATATCATCGCCTCGAGCGCCGTGCCGGTGGTGCGGCTGACGGAAGTGTTCCGGCAGGCGGCCGAGAGCCGGATCATCGTCAACGCGCACCGCATCAACCGGGGCCTGATGCCGGAGTGGGCGCAGGATCCGGCCAGCGACTTCCATTTCGTCGAATGCGCTGACGCCGAGGACGGCGTCGCCAAGATCCTGCAGATCGTTCGCGAGCGGATCCCGGCCCGCTACGGCCTTGACCCGATCCGCGACATCCAGGTGCTGTGCCCGATGAACCGTGGCGGCCTCGGCGCCCGCTCTCTCAATATCGATCTGCAGCAGGCGCTCAACCCGCCGGGCGAGCTGCGCGTCGAGCGCTTCGGCTCGACCTACGGCATCGGCGACAAGGTGATGCAGGTCGAGAACGACTACGACAAGGAGGTCTACAACGGCGACCTCGGCGTCGTCAGTAGCATCGATCCAGAGACGTCGGAGATGGTGATCGAGTTCGACGGCCGGCCGGTGACGTACGGCTTCGGTGAACTCGACGAGCTCGCGCTCGCCTACGCGACAACCATTCACAAGAGCCAGGGCTCGGAGTATCCGGCCGTCGTCATCCCGCTGACCACGCAGCATTACCCGATGCTGCAGCGGAACCTGCTCTACACCGCCGTCACCCGCGGCAAGCGGCTCGTCGTCATCGTCGGGCAGAAGAAGGCGATGGCGATTGCGGTGAAGGGGAGGCAGACAAGACGCAGGTGGTCGAAACTGAGGGAGTGGCTGGCGTCGGCCGTTTGATGGCGTCGAGGGCGACAGCCCCACCGCGCCGACGCCGCCCGGCATCTTCGTGCTGTTCGACGGGCTCGGCCTCGTCGCCAAGCGGACTGGAAAACGTCGCCAACAGCGATCCGCCGACGATGCGGATCATCTCCGACAACCCGGTCTATGCGCCGTACGAGCGCTCGGCCGAGGAGATCAACATCGTCGGGCGGATCAGGTGGTTCGCGTGAGTGGCGGATGCCGGGACGTTTGACTCTGGTGTCGTCAGCGAGCGGCTGCGGCGCAATCCCGGGGGAGCATCGACACATGCCTTGACATGATGAGTCCTGGTGCCTACCCCATAAGGGTCACAAGCGATTTCTGTCGAGGAACGCCATGAACCGAAGCGAGTTGGTCGCCGCCGTCGCCAGCAATGGTGGGTTCGGCAAGAGCGATGCCGAGAAGATAGTCGACTGCCTGCTCGCGGCAATCGCCGATGCGCTAAAGCGAGGTGACGAGGTCCGGCTGACGGGCTTCGGCACATTCACGGTCGCTACCCGCGCGGCAGGGCAAGCTCGCAACCCGCGGACGGGCGAGCCGGTGATCGTCGCCGCCTCCCATCAACCCAAGTTCAAGGCCGCCAAAGCACTCAAGGAGGCTCTGAACTGATCCCCGAGGGGCGACTCGCGCCGCGGGAATGTCCATGCCACATGTCACCGTCCACGACACCAACGGACGCCGCCACCGCTTTCGAAGGCGCAGAGAATCCGTCGGGGTCTTTTTCGGGGACGCTTGAGTCGCCATTGAGGCGGCCGAAGAGCTGGCGCCTTCGGACAAGCGACGCTTCGCCCTCATCGACGTGCCGCCAACAGGCCCCTCGGCGAAGCCGCGCACCTCGGCCCGAGTTTCGAACTACGGGTTGCACCACCCGCCCTAGTGCGGAGCATTGGAGCGGCGATGTTCGAGCTTGGAGAGACGTACATGAGCGAACAAATGACCCGGCAGCCGCGACGCGCAAACCCGCCCATCGCGCTGATCGGTGCGCCGACGGACATCGGCGCCGGCCACCGCGGCAGCTCGATGGGACCGGAAGCCCTTCGCGTGGCCGGGATCGAGGCAGCCCTGAGGCGTCTGGGCTGCGCGATCGAGGATCGCGGCAACATCGCCGGCCCGGTCAATCCCGACGCGGCTCCGGTCAACGGCTACCGGCACCTCGAGGAAACGACGATCTGGTGTCAAGCCGTCCGCGACGCGGTCGATGATGCGTTGCGACGCGGGTCTCTGCCGATCCTGCTCGGCGGCGATCACTCTCTCTCGATCGGGTCGATCGCCGGGGTCGCCCGCTACTGTGCGGCAATGCAAAAGCCCCTCTCTGTCCTCTGGCTGGACGCCCACGCCGACTTCAACACGCCGGACACCTCTCCCTCCGGCAACATCCACGGCATGCCGGTCGCTGTTATTGCTGGTCATGGTCCCGGGCGCCTGATGGGGCTGGGCGATCAGGTGCCGATGGTCGATCCCTCGCGGATTATCCAGCTCGGCGTGCGATCCATCGATGCTGCCGAGAAACACCATGTCGTGCGAAGCGGCATGGCCGTCTACGATATGCGCCGCATTGACGAGAACGGCATGCGTTGGGCGATGGAAGAGATCCTCGATCGACTCTCCGCCTTGGGCGGGCACGTCCACGTGAGCTTGGACCTGGACTTCCTCGATCCATCCATCGCGCCTGGCGTCGCCACCACGGTGTCGGGCGGCCCGACCTACCGAGAGGCGCAGTTATGCATGGAAATGATCTATGACTCCGGCCTCATGGGGTCTCTCGACATCATGGAACTGAACCCGGCTTTCGACCTCCGGAACCGGACGGCCGAGCTGATCGTCGAACTGGTCCAGAGCCTTTTCGGAGAGCAAATCTTGAGCAGGCACGGCGTCGACCTTTGAAGGTCAGGACGCCGCTGGCTTGCGCGCCCGACGTCAAGTCGGTCGCCTGGGAGGAAATCAGGTGAGTGCAGACCGGCAAGCCGCCGACACGCCCGATAGATTGGATGATCTCCTCGATATCGAGGCTGAACTCGGCGCCCATAACTACGCGCCCCTCTCGGTCGTGCTCTCGCGGGGCGAGGGCGTGTGGCTGTGGGATGTGGACGGCAACCGATATCTCGATTGCCTCTCCGCCTATTCGGCCGTCAACCAGGGACACTGCCACCCGAAGATTTACCAGGCGCTGGTCGACCAGGCGCGCACCCTGACGCTCACCTCGCGGGCGTTCCACAACGATCAGCTCGCGCTGTTCTACAAGGAGCTCTGCGAGCTGACCCGCTCGCACAAGGTCCTCCCCATGAACAGCGGCGCCGAGGCGGTGGAAAGCGCGATCAAGACGGTCCGGAAGTGGGGTTACGAGGTGAAAGGCGTGCCGGAGGGCCAGGCCGAGATCATCGTCTGCCGCAACAACTTCCACGGCCGGACCATCGCCATCATCGGCTTCAGCACCGATCCGACCGCCCGCCGCGGCTTTGGTCCGTTTGCGCCTGGATTCAAAGCCATCCCGTTCGGCGACGCCGATGCGCTGCAGGCCGCCATCACCCCCGACACCGTTGGCTTTCTTGTCGAGCCGATCCAGGGGGAAGCCGGCGTGATCATTCCTCCCGATGGCTACCTGCGCGCGGTTCGCGAGATCTGCAGCCGCGAGAATGTGATGCTCATTCTCGACGAGATTCAGACCGGCCTCGGGCGCACGGGCAAGCTGCTCGCCGAAGAGCACGAGGGCATCGAGGCCGACCTGACGCTGATCGGCAAGGCGCTGTCCGGCGGCTTCTATCCGGTCTCGGCGGTGCTCTCCAACTCGGAGGTCCTGGGCGTGCTCAAGCCGGGCGAGCACGGCAGCACCTTCGGCGGCAATCCCCTCGCCTGTCGCGTCGCCCGGATGGCGATTAGGGTCCTCGTCGAAGAGGGCATGATCGAGAACGCGGAGCGCATGGGGGCGTACTTTCTCGGCCAGCTCAAATCGATCCGCAGCAACATGATCAAGGACGTGCGCGGACGCGGGCTGATGATCGCCGTCGAATTCCACAAGGAGGCGGGCGGCGGCAGGCGCTATTGCCAGGCGCTCAAGGAGGTTGGACTGCTGTGCAAGGACACGCACGAAAACACCATCCGCTTCACGCCGCCGCTGGTCATCACCCAGGCGCAGGTCGACTGGGCACTCGAGCGCATCGATAAGGTCTTCACCGCAAACTAAGCCAAACCACCGGGATGCACTGACGGTCTCGCGATCAAGCTACCGCTATTGGCCGCTTCGCTTCCTCCGTATCTACGCCTCGTCGAGCGGGTCACGTTCCACCAACGGGGACAGCGGCTTCTGCCGCAGGAACGAGGATCGTGAGCTGGCACTGATCGAGGTACGAACTCCGTCGAGAACTGTTCCCGCCTGTGTTTTCTGACACGCGCAAAAACTGAAAGAAGCAAAAATGACTTACTGTGTGGGCATCATGCTCGATAGAGGAATGATTCTTGCTTCGGACTCTCGCACGCATGCCGGCGTCGATAATTTTGCAAAGTTTTGCAAAATGACGGTGTTCGAACGCAGCGGAGACAGAGTGCTCGTTCTCTTGAGCTCGGGTAATCTCGCCGGGACGCAGGCTGTGATCAGCGTGCTCAAGCAGCGCGGTGACGCCGCGGGCGCGGCCCTCAATTTATGGAACGCGCGGACAATGTTCGACGTCGCGAACTTGGTGGCGGACGCGATGCGCGGCATCGAGCGCCGCGACGGTCCGTATCTGGCAGAGAGCGACATCCGATTCAACGCATCGTTCATCCTCGGCGGACAAATCAGCGGTGAGCCGTTGCGGCTGTTTCGGATTTACGCGGAGGGGAACTTTATCGAGGCGGGGCTCGACACGCCCTTTTTTCAGACCGGTGAAACAAAGTACGGAAAACCCATTCTCGATCGCGTCATTACCCCGTCGACGACTCTCGCCGATGCTGCAAAATGTGTGCTGGTTTCGTTCGATTCGACCATGCGCAGTAACTTGTCTGTCGGCATGCCCATCGATCTGATTTGCTACCAACGGGACAGTCTCGAGATTCAGATGCGTCGCCGGTTCGATGAGGGGGATGCGTATTTCACCGCGCTGAGCAGTCAATGGAGCGAAGGTGTGCGACACGTATTCAGCCAGCTGCCCGAATTGCGTTGCTAGGCTGACTCTGGCGGACGTCAGGAGCAGGCCAATCATGCAGATCCGCGTTGGTTACGAATTGATCTACGACTGCCCGCAGCCGACGCCGATGATCCTGACGCTGAACATCCATTTTACCCGCGTCTCCGATATCGTCGTTCCCGACCACCTGGTTACCAGCCCGTCAATCCCGATCACTGGCTACCGCGATGGCTTCGGTAACTGGTGCAGCCGGATCGTCGCTCCGCCGGGCCAGATCCGGCTTTCCACCGATGCGACTGTCAACGATACGGGCAGGCCGGATGAGGTCGCCGCCGCGGCCCAACAGATCCCGGTGCAAAACCTGCCCGAGGAAACCCTGTTATTCCTGTTGGGCAGCCGATATTGCGAAACCGATCGGCTGTCCGAGGCGGCTTGGGATCTCTTCGGGAATTCGCCTCCCGGATGGGCGCGCGTCCAGGCCATCTGCGATTTCGTCCACAATCATATCGTCTTCGGTTACGAACACGCCCGCTCGACCAAGACGGCCTGGGATGTTTTCAATGAGAGGAAGGGCGTCTGCCGTGATTACGCGCATCTCGCCGTCGCATTCTGCCGCTGCATGAACTTTCCGGCACGCTACTGCACCGGCTACCTGGGCGATATCGGTGTGCCGCCCTCGCAAGACCCGATGGATTTCTCCGCCTGGTTCGATGTCTACCTTGGCGGTCGCTGGTATACCTTTGATGCCCGTAACAACGTCCCACGGATCGGCCGAGTGCTGATCGCGCGCGGTCGCGATGCGGCGGATGTGGCGATCAGCAGCACGTTCGGCCCCAATACCCTGAAGAGCTTCAAGGTCTGGACGGACGAGGTCAACGGCGCCGGCCGGTGAGCCGCGGCGTCGCCGTTACCTCCGCATCATCAAAGTGCCGTCCCGAGAGGCCGCAGCGCCGCCGGCTCGACTTGGGCGTAGGTTTCCGCCAGTCGCACCGCCCACGCGGCCGCGTCCGCCGGCGTTGCGATGCCGTCCTGCCGGATCTCGACATTGCTTCATGGTAGGGCCGGAACAGCGCGTCTATGCGGATTGCCCGATCTCTAGCCGTGAGCGCCCGATTCCTCCGGTACGCTCACGCCGGCGCTCTGCCGTGATCGACTCCCGACTGTCGGGCGGTCGATTGCAGTCGACGGCCAGACGCGAGTAACCGCTCAACCCCAGGGGTGCGTCGAGATGACCCGACAGGCGCCGGGCGACTTCCGCCGCTCCCGGATCCCAGCCGATGTGATCCGCCAGTTGGGCGGGCTCGAGGCCGAGGTTGCCCAACAACCACGGTACGCGATTTGAGGCGTGATCGCAGACCAGAAATGCGGTTCCCGCTTCCCCGGCATTGATGACCTCGCAGGCGGGGTGCCCGCGGAGCTTCCGCACGACGGACGGATGCTCAGTGCTTCGCGCGTCCTCACGCAGAGGTGGCGGATCCGAGCCGCAGGCAGTCGGGGAACAAAGAGGCTATTTGTCGCACCAGCGCCTGCAGACGCGCGGTTTCGGTCTGGATGACCGCCAGGAATGCATGACGATCGCCGTGAGAAAGCTCATGGTTGTCGTCGAGGATCTCCGCCGCCGCCTTAATCGCGGCGATCCGGTTCAACAGCTCCTCTTCCGTCGCCTCGGTTGCACGCACCCTCTGTCCTCCTGGGAAAGCCCGCTGATCGAACGTCGCCCGGTTGCTGGCCAGTCTGCCGACGCGCCTCACGCTTATCTGGGCTGTGCCACCCGGGCCTGGTAGTGGCGACAGCGTGCTTCCAAAAAGAGGCCGCTAGTGGGAAGCACAAGCAAATAGCATGCCTTCACCCCGCCAGCAGCTCGGCCGACTGCCGTGCGTTGCAGACACCGTAATCGCCGTAGCAGTTGTTCATCGGACATGTACCTGATCGGCTTGTTCAGCAAGGCTGCGGATCGGAGTGACCCAGCCTTTCAGTTCCTCCTCCTTGTTCAGAGGGGCCGTTCGGCGGCACCTGATTCGGCTTCTCGTAGGTCTCGCATCGTTGGAAGCGGACAGTCAGCGGCTTATCGAGCTGCGCGCAGGCGAGACCGACGGACGGATCAGGAGGAAGGCGCAGCCGGCGGCGACCGCCGCGGACGCGGCGCCGACCAGCACCGCGACGCGGAAGGCCGCGATGAAGGTCTCCGCCGACCCTCGCGCGAAGACGAACCCGAGCAGCGCTGTCGCGATCAGCCCGGCGATGCGCGCCACCGCGCTGTTGAATCCGGACGCCACGCCGACATGGCCAGGATCGACCGAGGCCATCACGGTCGTGGTCAAGGGTGCCACGCTCACCCCCATTCCGATCGCCACCAGCAGCGTCGCCGGCAGAATGTCGGCCCAGTAGTCGATGCCGCCCGTCTCGACGCGACGATAGAGCGCAAAGCCGGCGGCGACGACCGCAGCGCCGACGGCGAGCAGCAGCCGGCCGCCGTAGCGGGCGGCCAGTCGCCCCATGAGCGGCGAGCCGAGGCCGATCAGGATGGGCAGAGGCAGCATTGCCGCACCCGCCGCCACCGCCGAATAGCCCTCGATCCGGATCAGGAGGTAAGGCAGCAGCACGAGCAGGCCGCCGAGGCTGGCGTAAAGGAAGAAGGTGAGAAGCGTCAGCCCGATGAACGTCGGCGTCGCGAACAGCGCGAACGGCATGATCGCCCGATCGCCGCGCTTAGCTTCCAGCCACAGAAACCCGCCCAGCATCGCGAGCCCTGCCGCAGCGACCGTCCAGAGGAGGGTAGGCGCCGTTCCAGCCGCGGAGGCGGCGGTAAGCGACCAGGTCAGGAGGGCGAGTGACAGCGTCGCCAGCATCGCGCCCGCCCAGTCGAGCGACATCGCACCGCGCCCGTCCTTGGTTTCGGGGACGTACGCCCAGGCCAGATAGCCTGCGGCCGCGGCGATCGGCAGGTTTATAACGAAGATCGTCCGCCAGCCGGTCGTGTCGACCAGCCAACCGCCGATAAGCGGGCCCAGCGCCCCCGCCAGCGCCCCGGCCGCCGCCCAGGTGCCGATCGCCCGTCCCCGCGCCTCGCCGGTGAATGCGGCGCCGAGGATGGCGAGGCTATTGGGCATCAGGAGCGCCGCGCCCAACCCTTGCAGGCCGCGGCCGGCCAGCAGCCAAGGCAGGGCCGGGGCCGCGGCGCACAAAAGCGAGGCGACGGTAAAGATGCCGAGCCCAACCAGGAACAGCCGCCGCCTGCCGAAGTGATCGCCAGCCCCTCCACCGAGCAGGATGAGCGCTCCGAGCGGCAGGAGATAGGCGTTGATCGTCCAGGACAGCTCGGCGGGGCCGGCGCCGAGATCGCGCGCGAGCGCCGGAAGCGCGACGTTGACGACCGAGCCGTCAATGAAGGCGACGCTCGAGCCGAGGATCGTGGCGGCGAGGGTTGCGCGCGGATGCGGGTTGCTCTGCGGGAGAGCGGCGGCCGCGACCCCGGTGTCGCAGGGCCCGGCGACCGCGCCGCTCATGCCGCCACTGCTTGCCCACCCGAGAGTGCGCGCTCCTGCTGCCGGCGCATCCACGCGCCGATCCGGTCGGGATTGACGCTGAGCTCACCCAGGACGAGGGCGGCGAGATCGAGCCCCGGGGGCACGCTGCGATCGATAACCGGCAGCAGCCCGATCGACTTGAACCGTTCCGCCTCGTCCCGATCGCGAACAACGGCGATCCGTTTCAGGTTGGGGAACCGCTGCCGTGCCACCGGGCCAAGTCGCGCGAGACCTCGAAGACCGGCGCGGTCAGAACGCTGACCTTGCGCCCGTGAAGCGCGACCGGCTCCCAGATGCGCGGATCGCTCAAATCCCCGAACGCGACATTGTAGCCGTCGGCCACCGCCTCGCGCAGACGCTGCTGGTCGCGCTCGATCGCAGCGTAGCCGATGTCGAATTCGGTGAGCGCATCGGCGAGCGTGCGCCCGGTCCGGCCCATGCCGGCGATGAACACGGGTCCGATGAGCTCGCGCGGCTGAAGCTCGGCATCGGCTACGCGAGCCGCGCGCCGGCGCATGCGACCGGCGAGCGAGCGGCCGAGCTCGGCGAGGCTCGGCGTCACGGCGAGGCTCAGCGCCACGGCGGCGATCAGCACCGCGCTTGTGGTCTCGCCGACCAGCGCGCGAACCGGCGGCAGGCTCAGGATGACGAAGGCGAACTCGGAGCCTTGCGCGAGGAGGAAGCCGAGCTGTGTCGATCCCGGCACCGACCAGCGGAAGACGAGGCTCGCCGCGGCGTTGGTGAGGATCTTCACGACAACAAGAAGGACAGCGACCCCGATCACCGCGGGCCAGAAGCGGACGAGCGTGCCGAGGTCGAGGGAGAGGCCGACCGAGATAAAGAAGAAGCCGAGCAGCAGACCGCGAAACGGCTTGATCTCCGACCGGATCAACGGCCGATACGGCGTCTCGGCGATGATCATGCCGCCGAGGAAGGCGCCCAGGGTCAACGACAGGCCGATGGCGCCGGTCGCCCACCCGGCGGCGAGCGCGACGAGAAGCGCCATCGCCGTGAAAACCTCCTCGCTGCGCGTTCCGGCAATCAAGCCGAATAGGGGCCGGACCACGAGGCGGGCGAGCAGCACCGCGACGACGAAGGCGCCGGCCGCCTTCAGGAGTGCTGCGCCCATGGCCGGCGCCAGGGCTTCGCCGGTGCCGAGCGCAGAAGCCACGATGAGGAGGAAGATCGCGGCCACGTCCTGGAAGATCAGGATGGCGGTCGCCGTGAGCCCGACCGGACAGTTCTGCTGATGCCGCTCGGCGATGAGCCCGGCGACCACCGCGGTCGAGGAAAGCGCCAGCGTCGCCCCGACCAGAAACGCCGCTACCGGCGGCAAGCCGAACAGCAGGCCGAAGAGGCCGAGCGCGAGCGTGCCGGCCAGCACCTGGACCGGCCCGAAGCCGAAGATGTCACGCGCCTGTTCGCGGATATGGCCGAGCGAGAAGTGCAGGCCGATGTCGAACAGCAGGAACACGACCCCGAGCTCGGCCAGCGTCGCGATCATGGTGCTGTCGGCGACCAGGTCGAGGCCGATGCCGCTGAGCGCCAAGCCCAGAATGAGGTAGCCGACGATCGGGCTGAGGCCCACCGCGCGGGAGGCGACGGCGGCGATGACGCCCAGCGTCAGCAGCAAGATGACGGGGACGAGTTCCGACAGAATGCCGTGCGCGTCCGCCAATTCAGGCCACGCCGGGGTTGAGGAACTGATGCACGGCCTGGATCACGACGGAGCCCTCGCCAACGACCGAGGCGACGCGCTTGACCGACCCCGAGCGGACGTCGCCGACCGCGAAGATACCGGGCTTGGTCGTCGCGTAGGGCGAGGCCAGCGTCATGCCGTCCGCATCCTTGCCGGTCTGGATGAAGCCCTTGGCGTCGAGATCGAGGCAACCATCGAGCCAGTCGGTGTTGGGCTCGGCCCCGATCATCACGAAGACGTTGCCGATGCTGCGTGTCTCGCTCGCGCCGGTGTCGCGGTTGGTCCAGGTCACCTGTCCGCAGGCGGTCGTCGCCCTCCAGCGCCGTGATCTCGGTCTGGGTGTGGAGCGTGATCTTCGGCGACTGCCGGATGCGCTGCACGAGATAGTCGGACATGGTAGCGGCGAGGCCGCTGGCGCGCACCAGCACGTGGACGTGAGCGGCCGTTCGCGACAGGAACACCGCCGCCTGGCCGGCCGAGTTGCCGCCGCCAACAACAATCACCTCTTCGCCGCCGCAGAGTTGCGCCTCCATGGCGGTTGCGGCGTAGTGGACGCCCTGACCTTCGAACTTGGCGTAGTTCGGCACATCCAGCTTTCGGTAGCGGGCGCCGGTGGCGACGATGACCACACGGGCAGAGATCGTCTGATCGTCGTCGAGCCTGATCCGGTAGAACTGTTTGGTGCAGTCGATGCCGGCGACATTGCGCGAGATCGCAAGCCGCGCTCCAAACTTCTGCGCCTGGATCTGCGCGCGACCGGCCAGCGCCTGGCCGGAGATCCCGGTCGGGAAGCCGAGATAGTTCTCGATCTTCGACGAGGTGCCAGCCTGGCCGCCGGGCGCCATAGCCCTCGATGACGATCGTGTCCAGCCCTTCCGAGGCGCCGTAGACGGCCGCCGCCAGTCCCGCCGGGCCAGCTCCGACCACGGCAACGTCATAGACATGGTGGGGATCGACGGTCTCGGTCAGCCCCAGGTGGTCGGCGAGCGCCGCGGTCGACGGATTGCGCAGCACCCGATGGTCCGGCGAGATCACGACCGGGAGCTGGTCGGGCGTGAGCTCGAAGCAGTCGAGGAACCCGCCGGCGTCCGGATCGACCTCGGTGTCGAGCAGGCGGTGCGGGTAGCCGTTGCGGGTAAGGAAGCGCTGAAGGCGCAGGGTGTCGCCGCGGTGCCCGGGCCCGATCAGCACGACGCCACCCCGCGTGTGCCGGATGAGGCCGACGCGGCGCAGGATGAACGCCCGCATGATGATCTCGCCGATGTCCGGCTCGCCGCTCACCAGGCGACGGAAGTCGGGGCGCTTGACCCGGACCACCCGGCTGTCCACGCCGGTTCGACCTGACACCAGGATCTGTCGATCGTTGAACAGGTCGAGCTCGCCGGTGAATTGCCGTTCGCCGTGCACGGTGAAGACGTTGGGCTGGCCATCCTCATCGAAGTCGAAGATCTCGATAGTCGCCCTCGAGCACGAAGAAGAAGTCCACGCTTCGTTCACCGCGGGCGAAGACGAGCGTCCCCTTCGGGAGCCGTTCCTGCGTGCCGTAGGCCACAACCCGCGCGGCCATCTCCTCGCTCAGACGCGGAAAGGTCTGCGCCTTACGGGCGTAGGGGTCGCTCGGATCGAGATCCAATTCAGGCTGGGCGGGTGCGTTGGACATCAGCAGGAGAGTTTAGGGTGGCAACCGTGATGCGGCAACGAGAGCTGCGCAATGGACTGGTGCACTGATGCCGGACGGCCTGATCCTGACAGAGAGCCACCTCGCCGCGCTGAAGAAGGCAAAAGCCGACAAGGCAGCGAATGCGAGTTCGACAGCGCGCGCCGCGAAGATGATGGGAAATGTTACGACGAACGCGAACTGGATCCGCGACAGCAGGACGACGCCTGCATCATCAACCCGGCCTCTCCCTAAGGCCTCGACCTTGCTCGCGCGGACGCGGCGCGCCAGCGTGAACGACCGTGCGAGCGGTTCCATCTTGGCGTTGGTGGCGACGAACAGGAAGCCGCCGGCCAGCCCGAAGTTCTTCAGAAACGGCCAGAAATTGTTCATCCAGTCGGCGCTGCCGAACGGATAGATCCAGAAATTATGGAACAACACCGCCGTCACCACACAGTAGAAGCAGAACAGCAGCGCAATTTGCCGGGCGTAGATGTTGAGTAGGATGCCGAGCGATCCGAACACCTCGAGGCAGCCACCGAGCAACAGCAGCAGCCAGCCGGGCACCGGCAGCCCCGACGCGTCCGCCTGCGCCACTGCGTTGCCGTAGTCGAAGATCTTGTCCAGCGCGCTGAACGGAAACAGCAGAACGAGACAGGCACGAGCGATGAACGGCAGGTAGCGATCGATGCTGCTCATCCCGTTATTCCCCGCCATCTTGTTCATCGCTGCACCAGCCGCATCGCGTGCCCGTCCGGGTCGCGGACCATCACCGCCCGGGAAAACCCCAACGCCGTCTCGGAAACTGTCGTCACGTCGGGCGAGACGAAGCGAACGCCGGCGGCGCGCAGCGCGTCGGCTGCCGCCTGCACGTCGTCCACCAGCAGCGTCGTCTGCCAGTGCCAGAGGTCATTCGCCTGGGTGTCCGGCGGCATCGGCCGGCCGCCCGGCGGCGTCTCGTACTGCAGGAACTCGACGTGCGGCGGCGCGTCCGCCGGCACCATCGCCGTGACCCGGACCCGGGCACCGAAAACGTTGTCGAGATATTCCTGCGTCGGGCCGATGTTCAGGCTGCCGCCGGCCACCTTCATGCCGAGCTGGTCGCGGTAGAACGCCAGGCTCGCCGCGGTGTCGCCGATGGTGATCGCGGTGTGGTCGATGCCGAGGAAGAGCCGGTTGCTGGCCTGATGCCAGCGGGCCGCCCCCTTGTCCGGCGGGAACCACAGCAGCTCCAGGTCATGATTGTCGGGATCGCGGAACTTGATCGCCTTGATGCCGGCCGCCGGAACGTTCGATGCCGGGATCGTCTGCGGCTCGGGGCTGATCTGCCGCAGCCGGTGCCGTTGCAGGGTTTCGTATGCCTGGTCCATGTCGCTGACGACGATCGCCATGTGCTCGAACCACAGGTCGTTGCTGCGGGAGGGAACCGGGATGGGACGACCGTCCGGCGGCGCGACGTACTCGGTGAGTTCGACGATCTGGTCGCCGAGACGCATGTGGACGATCCGTACACGCGAGCCGAAGACACCCTGCGAGGTGATCGTAAAGGGGGCCGGTGACCTGGAAGTCCGCCACCTTCTCGAACGACAGGACGTCGGAATAGAAGCTCACCGACCGGTCCATGTCTGAGACGGTGAATCCGATCATCGCCACTCGTTGCACAATGACCAAGGTCGCTGTCCGCTAGACGTCATGTTCCCGGGCTGAGATTGGTGGCCCGCCCTATCGTGCGATTGAGAGACGAGGGTTGCTCGGACGGGCCGAGCCGAGCCTCACGCACGGAGGGCGAGCCATGGGAGAGTATAGCGAAGCGTTTCGTCGCGTTCGATGTGGCCAAGATGAAGCACGCGGTGGCGATCGCGGAGGGCGGCCGGACCGGCGAGGTCCGGTTTCTCGGCGAGATCGAGAACAGGCCGGCGGCGATCGAGCGGATAATCAAGAAGCTGGGCAAGCGGTATGATCGACTGCACGTCTGCTTCGAGGCCGGGCCGACGGGTTACGGGCTGTGCCGGCAGGTCCGGGATCTCGGCCACGACTGCATGGTGGTTGCGCCGGCGCTGATCCCGAAGCGGTCGGGCGAGCGGGTCAAGACGAACCGGCGGGACGCGGTCACGCTGGCGCGGCTGCATCGGGCGGGCGAGCTGACCGGGGTCTGGGTGCCGGACGTGGTCCACGAGGCCGTCCGCGATCTGGTCCGGGCCGGGAAGCCGGCAGCCGACGACCTGCGCCGCAAACGCCAGCAGTTGCTCTCCTTCCTGCTGCGCCATGGCCGGATCTACGATGGCGGCGGTCATTGGACGTTGGCGCACCGGCGCTGGCTTGCCCGTCAGGCCTTCGAGCATACGGCCCAGCAGATCGTCTTCCAGGAGAAGATCGACGCGATCGACGGATGCCGCTCAGCGGCTGCACCGCCTGGACGAGCAGCTGGCCGCCATCGTGCCGACCTGGTCCATGGCGCCGGTCGTTGAGGCCTATCAGGCGATGCGCGGCGCCTCATTCCTGGTCGCGGTGACCTTCGCGGCCGAGATCGGGGATGTGCGCCGCTTCGACACGCCGCCGCAGCTGATGGCCTTCCTCGGCCTGGTTCCGGGGGAGCGCTCGACCGGCGACACGGTCCGGCGGTCGGGCCTTACGCTCGCCGGCAATCGACGCGCCCGCCGGGCCCTGGTCGAAGCCGCCTGGACCTATCGCTACCCCGCCAGGGTCAGCGAGGCCCTGAGAGCCCGGCTCGAGGGACTGCCCAAAGCTGTCCGCGACATCGCCTGGAAGGCGCAGGTCCGGCTCTGCGCCCGCTATCGTCGCCTCAGCGCCGCCGGCAAGAAGCCGCCGGTGGTCGTGGCCGCGATCGCGCGCGAGATGGCCGCCTTCCTGTGGGCCATCGGGCGGGAGGTCGCACCGTCATAGACGCGCCGACCTCAGCCCGCTGCACAGCGCCGGGGGTGGAGCCACGGTGGGGAACTCCCGTCGCTAGTTATGTGGCCGAGCCATCCGCCCGACGCCCGCCCTCTAGACCGAGCTTCCTTCTTTCCAGTCGCTGAAGGCATTGAAATGGCTCTGATTTCGTCCTGATCGGGCGCAGAATGTGCCCATGTAATAATGGCTATATTGGCTTGCTTGCTAGGGTTCACTTGACCATACTTGGGTCATGTATATCGAAGCCGTCCCCAACCGCAACTCGCCGCCCGCCATCCTGCTGCGCGAGAGCTATCGCGACGACGGCAAGGTCAAGAAGCGCACCCTGCTCAACCTCTCCGATTGGCCGCGCGAGCTGGATCGAGGGCTTGCGCGCGCTGCTCAAGGGCGGCACCGTGCTCCCGCGCCGGCCAGGAGGCGATCACCATCATCCGCTCGCTGCCGCACGGCCATGTCGCCGCGGTGCTCGGCACGCTGCGCAAGCATCGGCCTCGACCGCCTGCTCGGGCCCGCCGGCAACCGCTGCCGCGATCTCGTCATCGCCATGATCGTGAGCCGGCTCATCGCGCCGGCCTCCAAGCTGGCCACCGCCAGCGCGCTCGACCCGGCGCACCGCGCCTCCAGCCTGGGCGAGCGTGCTCGGCCTCGGGCCGGTCGACGAGGACGAGCTCTACACCGCGCTCGACTGGCTGGCTGAGCGCCAGCCGGCGATCGAGGCGGCGCTGGCGCAAGCGCCATCTCAACGACGGCACGCTGGTGCTCTACGACGTGTCCTCGAGCTATCTGGAGGGCCGCTGCTGCGCGCTGGCCCAGCTCGGCTACAGCCGCGACGGCAAGAACGGCAAGCTGCAGATCGTCTACGGCCTGCTGTGCGCCGCCGACGGCTGCCCGGTGGCCATCGAGGTGTTCGAGGGCAACACCGGCGACCCGCGACGCTGCGGCCCAGATCGACAAGCTCAAGCAGCGCTTCGAGCTCGACGCATGTGGTGCTGGTCGGCGACCGCGGCATGATCACCCAGGCGCGCATCGAGCGAGGACCTCAAGCCGGCCGGGCTCGACTGGATCACCGCGTTGCGCGCCCCGGCGATCAAGGCGCTGGTCGAGGCCGGCGCGTTGCAGCTCTCGCTGTTCGACGAGCGCGACATGGCCAGCGATCACCTCGCCCGACTTCCCGGGCGAGCGGCTGATCGTCTGCCGCAATCCCGATCTCGCCGCGCGAGCGCGCGCGCAAGCGCGAGGACCTGCTCGCCGCCACCGAGCGCGATCTGGCCGCATCGCCGCCGCCGTCGGCCGCGCGCGCCAGCCGCTGCGCGGCGAGGCCGAGATCGGCCTCAAGGTCGGCGCCGTGCTCGACAAGCACAAGATGGCCAAGCACTTCGACGCTCGCCATCACCGACAGCCAGCTTCTCGTTCGCCCGCAAGACCGAGGAGATCGCCGCCGAGGCGGCGCTCGACGGCATCTACGTCGTCCGCACCAGTCTGCCCGCCGACGCTCTCGATGACGCGGCACCGTGCGCGCCTACAAGAGCCTGGCCCTGGTCGAGCGCGCCTTCCGCTCTGAAGACCGTCGATCTCCAGATCCGGCCGATCTATCCATTGGCCGCGCCGCGCGTGCGCGCCCACGTCTTCCTGTGCATGCTCGCCTATCACGTCGAATGGCACATGCGCGCAGGCCTGGCGCCGATGCTCTACGACGACGACCGACAAGGAGGCGGCCGAAGCGCTGCGCGCCAGCATCGTCGCCAAGGCCGCAGCGCTCCCCGGCCGCCGTCGCCAAGCAAACCACCGGCCGCACCGACGACGGCCTGCCGGTGCACAGCTTCCAAAGCCTGCTCGCCGATCTCGCCACGCTCGACCCGGAACACCGTGGTCACCGCGCTCGCCCCCGACCACGCCCTTCACCCTGCACCACCCGGCCAACCCCGATCCAGCAGAAGGCCTTCGACCTCCTCGGCGTCGACGTCGCCTGTACCCAGTAACCGCCCCCGCCTCCGACCCAATATCAAGGCAGATCAATGCAGCTGCGCTCAATCGAAGAAGGAAGTTCGGCCTAGACCGAGGACAGCCCCGAGACGAAGACACGGAAGGCGGTACCCAACCCGCGGATGAGAGTTCTGATCAACCGTCGTCTCTGCGCTCCACCCCCGGCCCTGTGCAGCTTCAGCAAATCCCATTGCTTCGCCACATCCGCCAAGCAGCCGATCCCTCACGTCTTCAGCCTTGACCGGGAACATGAGAGACTAGTCGGCGGTTGTCAGCGCCGATCGCGGCATGGCGCCCACCCCGGCTCCACACTCCTCTCTGTTTGCCGAGAGCGTAAGCGGCGAGACCAAGCGCAACTGATGCGCACTGAGAGAGATCATGTTGCCGATACACAAGGATCACACCCGCGCCTCCCTCGCCTGTTTACGGACGCTGTGCGCCGCGCTGGTTCGTGTAGATGGCGAAGAGCGTCTGCGAGGCGCAGATGAACAGGCGACTACGGCAACGCCCGCCGAAGGTCAGGTTCGAGACCGTCGACGGCACCCTGATCTTGCCGAGCAGTGCGCCCGACGGATCGATGCAGTGCACGCCGTCGCCGGCGCTGCTCCAGACGTGGCCGTCCTCGTCGCAGCGAATGCCGTCGGCGTTGCCCGGGGTCACCATGTGGAACACCCGGCCGTTTCGTACGCTGCCGCACTCGTCGACATCGAACACCCGGATATGCCGAACCGGGTCCTCCGCGAACTGCAGGCCGGTCTCGACGATGTAGAGGCGCCGCTCGTCCGGAGAGAAGCACAGGCCGTTCGGGCCCTCGAAATCGTCGGCGACCACGCTCAACGTATTCGAGCGCGGGTCCAGGCGGTACACCCGCGCCGGCTGCTGCTGGTCCTGCTTGCCCCCCTCGTAGTCGGTCTGAATGCCGTAGGGCGGATCGGAGAACCAGATCGTGCCGTCGGACTTCGCGACGACGTCGTTGGGGGAGTTCAGGCGCTTCCCCTCGAAACGGTCGGCGAGAATCGTCACTTCGCCATCGAGTTCGGTGCGCAGGACGCAGCGGCCGTGGTGCGAGCAGGTGATCAGACGCCCCTCGCGGTCACGCGTCTGACCGTTGGGAAAGCCCGCGGGTTGGCGGAAGACCTCGATGCCGCCCGTCTGCGTCCAACGCATGATCCGATCGTTCGGGATGTCGCTCACCAAGCAGACAGCGCATGTCGGCGAACCACACCGGGCCTTCCAGCCAGCGGAACCCGTCGGCCAGCCTCTCCAATGGCGCATTCGGAAGGACGAAGCGACGGAAGCGCTGGTCGATGATCTCGAAACCGTCCATCAACGGATGCTTAATCCTCCGCAAGGCTCACGCGAAGGCGCCCGGGCGGGCGGCGATCCACGCCTCGTCGTTGAGCTGGACGACCATCAGAACGGCCGGTGAGTCGCCGACGGTGCCCGAGCGGTGCCCTTCACGGCCGTCGCTGTCGGGTTTCGCGTTCTGGTCGCCGCCGAAGGAGATCTCGCCGGCGCCCATCTCCACGCGCGTCCCGTCGGTGGTCTCGACGAACCAGCAGCCCGACAGGGGCACGATCCATTGCGGCTTCGGATTGCCGTGCCAATCGCCGATCCAGCCGACCGGCAGCGAGGCGATCAGCACGGTTGCGCCGGACGTCACCAGGATGATCGTTCCACTGGGGCGCCGCTCTGCCGCCCATGCTCTGCATCCGGAATGCGGACAGCTCGCAGCGGGTCTGATGAGTTGATGCCGTCGTCGTCGGTCCAGACGTGCCAATATGGCAGCTTCGGAGGCGTGTCTTCCGCAGGCCGCGGGCCGCCAACGGTCTTGGTGTCGGTCCCGGTCGAATTGCCCATAGCTGGTCCCTCCGTTCGGTCGCATTCCCTCGGTTAGTCGGCCTGGACGTGAACGATCTCCGACGCCGAAATTTCCTTTGCGGCGTGCTCGACCTGCGCCACCAGGTCACTGCCGAGAACGATCAGCAACAGGCCGCCGACGAGCCCGAAGTTCTTCAGGAAATCCCATAGGTGCGGGTATCCCGCGCTGCCCGGCGACCAGAAGCGCGGGTAAGCCCAGAAGTTATGGTAGAGGATCGCCGTGATCACGCAGTACCCAGCAAGGACGAAAGCTGCCATTCCGTCGTACCAACCCGAGACAATGCAGACCGGGGTGACGAACTCGACGATCATTGCCAGGACGAGCAGCATCGGTCCGCCCGGCAGAAAGCTCGATTCCGACTGCTTTAGCGCGCTGCCCCAGTTGATGATCTTGTCGAGACCACTGAAGGGGAAAAGCACGACCAGGCAGATCCTCGCGAGGAGGGGCAGTCCATCGTTGACCAGCCAGTCCATCGATTCGATCTCCCCTGACAACGGATACGACGCTCCAAACATTTCCGTCCTGTCGATCGGACCGAATGGTAGGAAGACAGCGACACTAAGCGGAAATTGATACACACTCGCATACGAACAAAGAGATTGCCGCTGGGTGGAGTTCGCCTGTGCAACGCTCGTTGCTTGCGTCGAGGGGACGGCGGCCGTTGACGAGCAAATCCACACATCGGGTGGTCATTGTCGGGGGCGGATTTGGCGGGGTCTTCACCGCCAAGCATCTGCGGAGGCGGGCCGGCGGGAACCTCGAGATCGAACTTATCAGCCGCAACAACTTCTTCGTTTTCCAGCCTCTCCTACCCGAGGTCGCAGGCGGCAGCATTCATCCCGCCGACGCGGTGAGCCCGCTGCGGTTGTTTCTGCCGGGTGTCTCCGTCCGGGTAGCGGATGTGCGGAAGATCGATTTTCCGGCGAAAACCGTTCATGTCACCGCAGGCCGCGACGGCGAGATCATCGTCGTCCCCTATGATCAGCTGGTGATCGCCCTCGGCGAGGTGATCGATCTGAGCCGGACCCCGGGGCTCGCCGAACGCGCCTTGGTCATGAAGGACGTCGTCGACGCGTTCGAGATCCGAAACCAGGTTTTGGGGTGTCTGGAGGAGGCCGATACGACTCCGGACGCGCGGCGCAAGCGGCGCCTGCTCACCTTCGTGGTCATCGGCGGCGGCTTCACCGGCGTCGAGACCATCGGCGAGGTACAGGAGCTGATCCGGAAGGCGCTGCGCCATTACCCGGGGGTTCGGAAGGACGAGATCGCCATCATCCTCATCCAGCACGGCCCGCGAATCCTGCCGGAGCTGCCGGAACACCTGGCGACGTATGCAACCGACGAACTGCGCCGTCGCGGGGTCGAGATCCGGCTGAAGACCGGGGTCAGGGCGGTGACGGCGAGCGGCATCGAGACCGACGACGGGCTCACGCTCGATGCGGAGACGATCATCGCGGCGATCGGCAATGCGCCTTCGCCGCTGATGCGGTCGTTCCCGGTATCGCTGGATCACGGCCGGATCGTCGTCGATCGCTGCCTGCGGGTTGAGGGTCTGGACGATGTCTGGGCCCTGGGCGACAACGCTCATATCCCTCTGGGCGATCCGAACGACGACAAGACAGCGTATGCTCCCCCGCTGGCGCAGTTCGCCTTTCGCGAAGCGAAAGTGCTGGCCGGCAACATCCTCGCCCACCTCGACGGCCGCCCGTTGACCGCGTTCGAGTACCGGTCCCTCGGCACCATGGCGTCGCTCGGCGGGCGGCGCGGCGTGGCGGACATCCTGGGCATCCGCATCACCGGCTTTCTCGCCTGGGCGGCGTGGCGGCTGCTTTATCTCAGCCTCCTGCCGGGCCTTTCCACCCGCATTCGCGTCGCCGTCGACTGGTCGCTCGACCTGATCATCAGCCGCAGCATCGTCGAGTTCCGCTCCACCCGAACCACCACCCGCCACATCCGCTTTCTCCCCGGAGACCTGGTGGTCGAACCGGGGTCCGAGCCTGACGGCCTTTACGTCGTGGTTACCGGATGCTTCGAACTCACCTCTCCGGCCACCGGCGCCGATGGCGCGACCGCCCAGACCCGCAGGCTCGGGCCCGGCGACTGTTTCGGCTTGTCCCTCGAGGGCAAGGCTCCAACCGAGCCGGAGCGGGTTCGCGCCTGTGAGGATTCGACGGCCTGCTTCATCGAGAGAGGCGATCTGAAACGCCTGGCGATGGTCGCCGCTCTGATCGAAAAGCGGGGACAGACGGGCAAGCAACCGGAGAGCGGATGACCAGCGAGGGCGACAGCGAAACCATGCGTCTCCGGCAAGCGGACGCGGGCGAGAAGCCGTGGCGGCGCTGGGGACCGTACGTCAGCGAACGGCAATGGGGGACGGTGCGCGAAGACTACAGCGCCAATGGCGATGCCTGGGCCTATCTCCCGCATGAGGCGGCGCGTTCGCATGCCTATCGGTGGGGAGAGGACGGCCTCGGCGGGTTCTGCGACGATCAGCAAAACCTCTGCCTCTGCGTCGCTCTCTGGAACGGTAAGGATCCGATCCTGAAGGAGCGGCTGTTCGGTCTGACCAATGCCGAGGGCAATCACGGCGAAGACGTCAAGGAACTCTACTACTACTTGGACGCGACGCCGACGTACTCGTATGCGCGCATGCTCTACAAGTACCCGCAGGCGGCCTATCCTTACGCCTGGCTGGTTGCAGAGAACGGCAGGCGCAGCCGAGCAGCAGCCGGAGTTCGAGATCCTCGATACCGGCATCTTCGATGAAGACCGCTACTTCGACGTCGACATCGAATACGCCAAGGCGGACGTCGATGACATCCTGATGCGGATCACGGTGACCAACCGCGGTCCCGAAGCGGCGCAAATCACCGTCCTGCCGCAGGTCTGGTTTCGCAACACGTGGAACTGGTTCAAGGACGCCAAGACGCCGTCGCTCAAGGCGGTGGATACCAGCGCCATCAGCGTCGAACACGAAACGCTCGGCTGCGTTCACCGTTCACTTCGACCAGCCGCAGCGACCTGCTGTTCTGCGACAACGAAACCAACGCGCCGAAGCTCTTCGGCGCGACCGACGTCCACGGCTACTTCAAGGATGCGTTCCACGAGTACCTCGTGCGGGGCAACACGGGCGCGGTGAATCCGGCCAGGACGGGCACCAAGGCGGCCGGCGTCTACGCGCCGACGTACCGGCGGGAGGGAGCGTGGTGGTGCGGGCGCGGCTCAGCGCAGGTCAGCCGAACCCGAAGCCCTTCGCCGATTTCGATGAGATCTTCCGGCAGCGCATCGCCGAGGCGGATGCCTATTACGCCGACCTGCAGAGCAACATCCCCGACGAAGACGTCCGCCGGGTGCAGCGGCAGGCGTTCGCCGGCATGCTGTGGTCGAAGCAGTATTATTACTATGACGTCAGGGAGTGGCTGGACGGCGATCCCGGCCAGCCGGAGCCGCCGAAAAGCCGCAGGTCCGGCCGGAACAATGCTTGGTTCCATCTCTACGCTGCCGACGTCATCGCCATGCCGGACAAGTGGGAATACCCCTGGTTCGCCGCTTGGGACTGGGCCTTTCACCTGGTGACCTTGGCGCTCATCGACCCCCGGTTCGCCAAGGACCAGCTCATACTGCTGTGCCAGGTCTGGTACATGCACCCGAACGGCCAGATGCCGGCGTACGAATGGAATTTCAGCGACGTCAACCCGCCGGTGCACGCGTGGGCCGCGTTGCGGATTTACGAGATGGACAAGCGGCACAACGGCGGCAACGGCGACCGCTGCTTTCTCGAACGGGTGTTCGTCAAGCTCCTGCTCAATTTCACGTGGTGGGTGAACCGCAAGGACCCGCGGGGCGCAATGTCTTCCAGGGCGGTTTTCTCGGCCTCGACAACATCGGCATCTTCGATCGCTCGGCACCGCTGCCGGTCGATGGCACCCTCACCCAGTCGGACGGTACCTCCTGGATGGCGATGTTCTGCCTGAACATGCTGCGGATCGCCCTCGAGCTGGCGCAGGAAGATCACGTCTACGAAGACATCGCCATCAAATTCGGCGAACATTTCCTGCTGATCGGCGGTGCGATGACCAACCTCGGCGGCGAGGGATGCGGGCTGTGGGACGACCAGGACAACTTCTACTACGACTGGCTGTTCCTCTCGTCGGGCGAAAAGGTTCCGCTCAGGCTTCGTTCGCTCGTCGGGCTGATCCCGCTGTTCGCGGTCGAGGTGCTCGACGAGGACCTACTGAAGGGCGCGCCGGAGTTTACCCGGCGCATGAGGTGGTTTCTCCAGCATCGTCCGCAGCTCGCGAAGCTGGTGACCCGCCTGGAAAAGCCCGGCGCCGAAAACAGACGGCTGATCGCGATTGCCCGTGCCTTCCGCATGAAGCGGGTGCTCGAGCGCATGCTGGACGAGAGCGAGTTTCTCTCGCCTTACGGCGTGCGCGCTGTTTCGCGGGTCTACTTGGATCACCCTTACGTCTTCGATTGCGGCGGGTTCCGCTCCGAAGTGAAATATGCTGCCGGCGGAATCCGACAGCGACATGTTCGGCGGCAACTCCAACTGGCGAGGGCCGGTCTGGATGCCGATCAACTACCTGATCATCGAGAGCCTGTGCAAATTCGGCTCGTTCTATGGCGACGGCTTCCGCGT
Source organism: uncultured Alphaproteobacteria bacterium (assembly GCA_963786265.1). GTDB lineage: Bacteria > Pseudomonadota > Alphaproteobacteria > Rhodospirillales > Defluviicoccaceae > Defluviicoccus. The sequence goes on along the minus strand of CAWAYT010000008.1, from coordinate 103,679 downwards.
CGAGTGCCCGAAGGGCTCCGGCACCATGCTGTCGCTCGGCGAGGTGGCGGACGAGCTGCGCAACCGCCTGACGCGCATCTTCCTGCGCGATGCGCACGGCCGCCGGCCGGTGTTCAACGGCTATGAGAAGATGCAAACCGACCCGCACTTCAAGGATTACATCTGGTTTCACGAATACTTCGACGGCGACGATGGGCGCGGGCTCGGCGCCTCGCACCAGACGGGCTGGACCGGTCTCATCGCCAACCTGATCGACGAGCTGTATTCGGCCAATCGCTGAGGATGCGCGAGCGAGAGACCTGGTATTTGGAACCGTTGGCAGGCGCGAAACGGTGCTGGCATTGCAGGGAGGAGAGGATGGCGACGGAAACGACTGCTTCAGAATTCGATCGGGACCTGCCCAACTATAAGATCTGCCCCAAACTGCTCGTCGGGCAGAAGGCAGTGGTTACCGGCTCGAGTTCGGGAATCGGCAAGGCGGTCGCCGAGGGGTTGGCGCGCGCCGGCGCGGAAGTCGTCATCAACTACGCGCACGACGCAGCGGGCGCCCAGGCGGCCGCCAAGACGATCGAGAGCGAAGGCGGCAAGGCGATCGTCATTCAAGCCGATGTCTCGAAGCCCGACGAAGTCAAGTCGCTGTTCAAACAGACGCTTGCAGGCGTTCGGGACCATCGACATCCTGGTCGCCAACTCCGGCATCCAGCGCGATGCGCGCGCCGTCGATATGACCCTCGAGCAGTGGAACGAGGTCCTCAGCGTCAATCTGACGGGACAGTTCCTCTGCATCCAAGAGGCGGTGCGCGAGTTTCTGCGGCGCGGTGTGCGCAAGGAAATCTCCGTCGCGGCGGGCAAGATCATCTGCATGAGTTCGGTCCACGAGGTGATCCCGTGGGCCGGCCACGTCAATTACGCCACCTCCAAGGGTGGCATCCAGATGATGATGAAGAGCCTGGCGCAGGAACTGGCGCCGCATCGCATCCGGGTCAACGCCATCGGCCCCGGCGCCATCCGCACGCCACATCAACACCGACGCCTGGAAGTACGCACGCAGGCCTACGCGGACCTGATGAAGCTGGTTCCATACAAGCGCATCGGCGAGCCGGAAGATATCGCGCAAGCTGCGATCTATCTCGCCTCGGATATGGCCGACTACATCACCGGGACGACGCTCTTCGTCGACGGCGGCATGACCTGCTACCCGGGATTCGAAGCCGGCGGTTAGGCTGTGGCGCGGCGCTTCCTTGCCCCTCGAAGCCGGCGCCTGCATCGCATTCTCCGGCGCGGATGCTCGATATCGAGCCGAAATTCGCACGCAGACGCTGAACCCAACAGCCAGCCCCGCTGCATTCATTCCGGCGGCGCGCTGGCCGCTGAAACAGGGAGCGGAAGCAAATGACTGATCGCTGGGACGTGATCGTCGTCGGCAGCGGTGCCGGCGGAGCCGCCGCCGCCTACAAGCTCGTCAAGGCCGGCAAGCGGGTGCTGATGATCGAGAAGGGCGGCCGGCTACCGCGCGATCGAACGACATTGTCGACGAAAATCGTCTTCAAGGAGGGCCGCTTCGCCAACAAGACCGAGTGGCAGGACGGCCACGGCAAGGCCTTCGTGCCGAATGGCGAACACTACAATCTCGGCGGCAAGACGAAATGGTACGGGGCTGCGCTGCTGCGCTTTTCCGCCGACGAGTTCGAGGCCGATCCCGACTTCCAGTGTCTCGCCTGGCCGTTCGGTCTCGCCGAACTCGAGCCGTACTACGCCGAAGCGGAGCGCATGCTGCACGTCAATCGCTTCCCGAACGAGCCGGAGCTGCAGTCGGTGATCGACAAGATCCTCGCCAGCGATCCCGAGCTGGCGTGTCGAGCCTCTGCCGCTGGGCTTGAAGCCGGAAATCGTCAACGATCCGGAGGAGGCGAAGCACTTCGACGGCTACGCGTCGGTCGCCGGCTACAAGGGCGAAGCCGAGCAGAACTTCATCATGCCGATCGAAAACGAACCGAACTTCACGCTTCTCCTCGACAAGGAGGTCAGCGGCTTCCTGCACAAGCACGAAACACCGGAAGTCGTCGAGGGCGTGATCTGCGCTGACGGCAGCTATTTCTGGGGCAATAAGGTCATTCTCGCCTGCGGGGCGATGACCTCACCGCGCATTCTCGAGGACTATTTCGCCGTCACCGGCCTCGATCACAAGCTGGCCTGTGCGCAGGTGGTCGGCCGTAACTTCCGCATGCACATCAACAGCGCGCTCGTCGTCTTCTCGCGGTTTCGCGACGAAGACGTGCTGCGCAAGACCGCCATCTTCTACAATGACAAATATCCGCACTCGACGGTGCAGTGCCTCGGCTGGTTGGATGGCGAGATCCTGGCGACGCAATTGCCGGCAGCCACGCCGGAGTTCTTCGCCGACATGATCGGCAGGCGCGCGCTCGGCTTTTTCGTCACCACCGAAGACGGCTCGAGCCCGGAGAACCGCGTCATCTCCAACCGCGGCGGCCGGCCGGTTCTCGATTACGAGCTGGCGCGGATCAAACCGGCGCAGGACGAGCACGAGGCGTGCATCCACGATTTCGATCGGCGGCTGCTGCACGCGGGCTTCGCCGGCGCCAGCCGTTGGACGGGGCTGGCGGGAACGGCGCACGCCGTCGGCAGCCTGGTCACCGGCAGCGATCCCGCCGCCAGTGTCGTCGATCCCCACGGCAGGGTGCACGGCATGCACGGGCTCTACGTCGGCGACGGCAGTGTCCTGCCGCGGACGAGCCGGGTCAATCCGGCGCTGACCATCTACGCCTGGGGGCTCCGACTCGGCGAGCACCTCGCCAAGCAGATGGCGTGAGCGGTCTGCCGGGAACAGAGCGGGGCGGGAGGCAATGCTGCATGCGGGGCAACGACCATGGCCGGTGATGTCCGATATCCGAGCCTTTATCAGATCAACACCCGCGTCTGGTTGCGAAGGTTGTCCCGGCAGCAGGAGAAGACGGTCACGCTGAAGGACGTTCCCGACGACGAGCTGGACCGTATCGCTGCCCTCGGCTTCGACTGGGTATGGCTGCTGTCGGTCTGGCAGACGGGTGAGGCGAGCCGCGCCGTCTCGCGCAGCCATCCGGGCTGGCGGCGAGGAATTTCGCGAGACCCTGCCCGACCTGACCGAGGACGACGTCTGCGGATCGGGCTTCGCGATTACCGGCTATATGGCATCGAAAGCACTCGGCGGCACTGCCGCTCTCGCCGATATCCGACGGCGGCTCGCGAAGCGCGGCGTGAAGCTGATGCTCGACCAGTCTCAAGGTTTGCCGCGGCTGACGGCGGGCCGCCTTTTTGAGAGCCGGGGCAGCTCCCAGTAGACTTTCCAAGGGATCTGAATTCCTGGTGTCCTCATCGGCTCGTCCGCTTCCGGCGGTATGCATCTTCACGGCCGGAATCCAGGCTGGCTGTTTGTTACGAACGAGTATGGCGATGAACCCTCTCAAAGCTCTTATTGCCAGGGTGGCTCTCGCGCTTTTGCTGCCGGCAACCTCGGCGGCTGCCGCCGATGAAGTAATCGTCGCCTCTAAAATCGACACGGAAGGGGCGCTGCTCGGCAACGTGATCGCCGTGCTGCTCGAGAACAAGGGCATCGCCATCCGGAACAAGATCCAGCTGGGACCGACGAAAATCGTCCGAGCGGCGATTCTGGCCGGACAGGTCGATATCTATCCAGAGTACACGGGCAACGGCGCCCTCTTTTTCAACAGCGAAACGGACCCGGCATGGAAGGATGCGCGCCTCGGTTACGAGAAGGTCAGAGCGCTCGATCTGGAAAAGAACAATCTGGTCTGGCTTACGCCGGCTCCCGCCAACAACACCTGGATGATCGCTGTGCGAAGGGATCTCGCGGCATCGCCGTCGCTCGAGACCATGGAGGACCTGGCGCGCTATTTATCGAGCGGAGGGAAGTTCAAGCTCGCCGCCTCTGCCGAGTTCGTCGAAAATCCCGCGGCGTTGCCAGCGTTCCAGTCCGCCTATGGGTTCACGCTGAGACAAGATCAACTCCTGATCCTCTCGGGCGGGAATACCGCGGCGACGGTTCGTGCAGCGGCGGAACGGAGTTCCGGGGTCAATGCGGCGATGGCTTATGGCACGGATGGCGCTATCGCCGCGCTCGGCTTAGCTGTCCTCGCGGACACGAAGGGGGCGCAGATCGTTTACCAGCCGGCGCCCGTCGTACGCGGCGCCGTGCTGCGGCAACACCCGGAGATCAGAGGGGCCCTCGAACCGGCCTTCGCATCTCTCTCGATGGAGGCTTTGCAGGCACTCAACGCCAAGATCGCGGTCGAAGGACTGGATGCCAAGTCGGTCGCGAAGACGCATCTTTCGGCCAAGGGGTTCCTGAAGTGACGACCGATCCGGGTCAAGAGCCGGCCGCTCGGCTCAGCGGCTCGCGTAGACGGCAGAGTGATCGACGGATTTGGTCCGTCGTTATGAGCGGCCGGTGACCGCAAGCGGTGTTCAAACGGTTGGTCTCCGGGTTCAAAACCGCGTGCTATTGACGCTCGCTCTCGGCGCCGGCATCGGCGCCACTGCGGCCGGCTTCGTCAGCCTGGCGCCGAACCGTTTGGTCTCAGGGCGGCCCGTGACACTTTGGGCTGGACCCGATTATGCGTCGAGCGCAGGCATCGCGGCGCTTATCGCAACGATGATTCTTGCGAGTTTTCTGCCGACGACGAAGACGATCAACTGGATCGTCGCCGCGCTCGGATTGGCACTCGTGCTGCTCATTCTGTTCGCCGCCGGCCACGCTGCGATGCTGCTGACAGCCGGCGCGGGCCCGGCGGCTCGGGCCTCGCCCGGTGCCGCGTTCTGGATCCTGCTGTTCTGCGCCGCGCTCGCGATCGTCAATGCCATGCAGGCGCTGCGGAGCGGGCCGCTTTCCGGCCTCGCCATCGCCGCCTTCATCTGCGCGACCGCGGCGGCGATGGCCGATGCCGGTATCTTCAACGCGTTGTCGATCGTGCGGGAATATCAGAATAACCGCGACATCTTCGGCGCGGAGATCGGTCGACACTGCACCCTGGTGCTGGGCTCGCTTCTGCCGGCTCTCTTGCTTGGCGTGCCGCTTGGCGTCATCGCGGTCGGCAGTCCGCGGCTTCGCGGCTCGTTGTTCGCGATCCTCAATATCCTACAGACCATCCCTTCCATCGCCCTCTTTGGAATCTTGATCGCGCCGCTGTCGGCGCTCGCCGATGCGGTGCCGGCGCTCGCCTTCATCGGCGTCGGCGGCATCGGCCTCGCACCCGCCATCATCGCCCTCGTTCTCTATGCACTGTTGCCGGTGGTGCGCAACACGTACTCGGGCCTGGCCGGCGTCGATCGAGCCGTCATCGAAACGGCGGAAGGTATGGGGCTTACCCGCCGCCAGATTTTCCGCAAGGTCGAGCTGCCGCTGGCGTTGCCAGTGCTGCTCGCCGGTCTTCGCATCGTCATGGTTCAAGCGATCGGGCTCGCCGTGGTCGCGGCGCTGGTCGGCGCCGGTGGCCTCGGCACCTTTGTCTTTCAGGGGCTCGGGCAGAACGCGGCCGACCTTGTCCTGCTGGGCGCGATACCGGCGATCCTGCTGGCGCTTGCCGCGGACTTCCTGCTGCAGACGGCGACTGCCTTCGTTCGCGGGCGAGGCGCGCCATGATTGATCTGCAGGAGGTCAGCAGGCGCTACGGCGACCGGCGGGTGGTCGATCGTGTTTCGCTATCGGTCGCAGAGGGCGAGTTCTGCGTACTGATCGGCCCGTCGGGTTGCGGCAAGTCGACTACCGTGAAGATGATCAATCGGCTGGTGCCGCTGACGGCCGGGTCCATCCGGATCGGCGGTGAAGATGTGATGCGTGTGCCGATCGAGCGGCTTCGCCGCCGGATCGGCTACGCGATACAGTCCATCGGTCTGTTTCCGCACTGGACGGTCGAGGACAACATCGCGACCGTGCCGCGGCTGTTGCGGTGGCCGGGGCGGCGCGTGCGGGATCGCGTGACGGAATTGTTGGAGCTGCTGCGGCTCGATCCGGAAGACTATCGCGCCAAGTATCCACAGCAGCTCTCAGGAGGACAGCAGCAACGTGTCGGGGTTGCCCGCGCGCTGGCCGCAGACCCCGAGGTGTTGCTCATGGACGAGCCTTTCGGGGCGCTCGACCCGGTCACGCGCGATGTCCTCCAATCCGAACTAGCACGTATCCACAAGAAAACCGGCAAGACGATCATCTTCGTCACTCACGATGTCGATGAAGCGCTGCGGCTCGCGAGTTCGATCGCCATAATGGACGAGGGCCGCCTCGTCCAGTTCGGCACCCCGCTCGACATTCTGGAACGGCCGGCGAGTGACTTCGTGCGGAATTTCGTGGGTCGCCGGGATATCGGTCTCAAGCGGCTCGCAGTGCTGAAGGTTGGCGACCGTCTACGGCAAGGCGAAGTCGGAGAAGGGGAGCCGATCGACCTCGATCAGCCACTGCGGGAGGCGCTCTCGCAGATGATCGCACGCCACACCGAGCGCCTGCCAGTCCGGGGGCCGGACGGCCGCCTAGCCGGGACGGTGGTGCTGGCCGACCTGGTTAAATGAGCATGCGCCAGACCCTGTACCGGCCCTGGTCGATTGTCCGCCGGTCGTTTTCCAGCCCGATGCTCTGGCTGGCGCTGCTGCTCGTCGCGCTGGTCTTGTTGATGCCATGGCTGCGGCCAGTTTTCGCGTGGGCCTTCCCGGGCATCGAGCCGCCGATCTACAGTCGGGTGAGCTTTCTCGAGCTGCTTCTCTCTCATGCTGCGCTGGTCGGTGCTGCCAGCCTGGTCTCGACGGCCGTTGGCGTCGGCTTGGGCGTGTTCGTGACGCGGCCGGCCGGGCGTGATTTCCGCACCATCGTCAATGCGCTCGCCTCGATCGGCCAGACCTTTCCTCCCGCGGCGGTGCTGGCGATCGCGGTTCCGATAGTCGGGTTCGGATCATTGCCCACGTTACTCGCGCTGATGCTCTACGGCCTGCTGCCGATCATCGAGAACGCTATCGCCGGGCTGGAGGGTGTTCCCCCGCCGGTTCGGGAAGTAGCCGAGGGCATGGGACTCTCTCCATTGCAGGTGCTGCGCCATGTCGAGCTGCCGCTCGCGGCTCCGATCATCGTTGCCGGTATCCGAACTTCGGTCATCATCAACATCGGCACGGCGACCATCGGCTCGACGGTCGGCGCGGTCACGCTGGGTACGCCGATCATCAGCGGCTTGGTCAGCGACAAGTTGCCCCATGTCGTGCAGGGGGCCATCGTGGTGGGCCTATTCGCGATCCTGATCGACATGGCATTCGAGCACCTGGAGCGACATTTGCGCTTCGCTGCCGTCGATTAGGCGAGCGCTCCCACATCGCAAACGCCGCACTACGAACCCGGCACATCAAACTTTGAAGAGTCTATCGGTGAATGTCGACGGAAGCCGCCGACATGCAGATCGCTCCGCTCGCGAACCGAGATATGAGGAACGGGCCAGTGACGGCACGAAAAGGCGACAGGAGCGAAGGTCATGAGCCTGCACTTTGCTGTATTTTACGGATCGGTCCGCAGCGAGCGGCAAGGAATCAAGTACGCGCGGTTTTTGAACGCCCAGCTCGCCGCCCGCGAACATCAGGTCAGCTTCGTCGATCCTGTCGAATACCGGCTGCCGCTGCTGGACAAGATGCACAAGGAGTACCCGGCGGGCGCGGCGCCCGACCCGCTGCCGCAATTGGCCGATATTCTCCGCTGCGCCGATGGTTTCATGATCGTCAGCGGCGAGTACAATCACAGCATTCCACCGGCGCTGAAGAACTTGCTCGACCATTTCCTCGAGGAATGGTTTTGGCGGCCGTCGGCCATTGCCTGCTACTCGGCGGGGGCGTTCGGAGGCGTGCGGGCGGCCATGCAGCTGCGCGCTACCCTCGCGGAGCTCGGGATGCCGAGCATCCCCTCCATTCATCCAATGCCGAAAGTGCAGGATCAGTTCGAAGACGACGGAACACCGCGCGACCCGGCGCACATCCGTCGGGTTGGCCGCTTCCTCGATGAGTTCGAATGGTACGCGAAAGCGCTCAAGCGGGCGCGGGCTGAGGGCGTTCCATACTGAGCAGTGGACCTTGCCGTGACTCACTCGGCGGCCGCTCGGCTCGGCGCGCCCTTACGCCAGTACTGCGGGATGTCCTTGCGATAGCGACGGGTCACCAGGTTGGCGATCAGCCCGGTCCAGCCGGTCTGGTGCGCCGCGCCCAAGCCCTGGCCGGTGTCGGCGTGGAAGTATTCGTAGAACAGCAGCAGGTCCTTCCAGTGTTCATCGCTGCAGAACGGCGGCTGCGTCTGCAGCGCCGGACTGCGCCCCTGCCGATCGCGCCGATAGATGTCGACGATGCGCTCGGCGATCAGCGTCGCGATCTCCTTCAGGTTAAGCTCGCGTCCGCCGAGGCACGGCACCGCGACCTTGAAGCCGTCGCCGAGGAAGCGATGGAACTTCTCGATCGCCTGGATCAGCGTGAAGTTCACCGGCATCCAGATCGGCCCGCGCCAGTTGGAGTTGCCGCCGAACAGCGGTGAGTTCGACTCGCCGGGTACGTATTCGATCATCGCTTGGCCGATGCCGGGCAGCACGCCGAGATCACGATGCTCGGCGTGGATCCGGCTGACGCTGCGGATGCCGTAGGACGACAGGAACTCGCCCTCGTTCAGCAGGTGCGTCAAGATGCGCGGCAGCATGTGTGATCGACGATGGCGAGCAGGTGCTCGCCGCGCTCGTTCTCCCAGTCCGGACAGGCGCAGACGTAGTTGCCTTGAAACGCGCCGCCCTTGTGTCGGCGCAGCCGCTCGCGGAAACGCGGGGCACGTTTGCCAGCAGCCGCTGGTCGATCACCTCGGTCGCGAACAGCGGGATCAGGCCGACCATCGAGTACACGTCGATGCGATGATACTGGCCGTCGGGCGTGACGATCAGGTCCTTGAAGAAGCCGGCATCCGGATCCCACAGCGAAACGCCGTGGTCGGCGTGGCCGCCGATGGCGTTGGCGATGGCGAGGAACTGCTCGTACGTCTGCAATGGCGATGTTCTCGTAGTCGCCATCTTCCGCCGCCAGTTCGAGCGCCATCACCGTCATGTTGAGCGCGAACATCGCGACCCAGCCGGTGGCGTCGGCCTGCTTCAGGCTGTAGCCCGGCGGCAGCGGCTGCGACCGGTCGACGACCGAGATGTTGTCGAGGCCGAGGAAGCCGCCCTCGAAGACGTTCTGGCCGTCGGCATCCTTGCGGTTGATCCACCAGGCGTAGTTCAGCAGCAGCTTGTGGAACACCCGCTGCAGGAAGCCGCGATCGCCTTCGCCGCGCTGCACCCGTTCGGCGCGGAACGCCTTGAGCGCGCCCAGCGCATGGACCGGCGGATTGACGTCGCTGAAGTTCCATTCGTAGGCCGGGATCTGGCCGTTCGGGTGCAGGTAGCGATCGCTCAGCATCAGCTCGATCTGCTGCTTGGCGAAGTCGACGTCGATCAGCGCCAGGGCGCCGCAGTGGAACGCCAGATCCCAGGCGGCGAACCAGGGATACTCCCAGCTGTCGGGCATCGAGATCACGTCTCCCGCCTTGAGATGCTTCCACTGCCGGTTGCGGCCGTATCGGCGGCTCGCCGGCGGCGGGAACCGTCGCCGTTGAGCCACTCTCGACATCGTAGTGGAAGAACTGCTTGCACCAGATCATGCCGGCGAGCGCCTGGCGCATGATCCGATGATCCTCCGGGCTGGCCTCGGGCAGGAGTTCATGGAAGAACACGTTCGCTTCGCCCTGGCGGGTCGAGAAGACGACCTCGCTGCGGGCGAACGGTGTCGCGAGCGGATGCGCGGACAGCACCAGATCGAGGCGAACGTTCTGGCCGGCCGGGATCGTGAACGTGTGCCAGGCGGCGAACTTCGTGCCGATGCGCTCCGGATTGACCGCGCCGCTCGTCGCCATCGACGACGAAGCGATGGAACGCGTCCTTGACATAAGGCGTGGCGTTCGGCTGACCCCACAGCCGCTCGCCGTTGCTTTCGTTCTCGGTGAACAAGCAGCTCGGCCGGCTGACGGCCGTAGAGATAGTACGTGCCGAGCTGCGGATGATCGGCTTGCACCAGCCAGGCCGCGCCCGCGGGCGCGCTCGCCGCGCGCAGCGTCGGGTTTGGCAACGCCATCGCCCCAGGACCAGGTGTTGCGGAACCACAAGGTGGGCAGGAGATGCAGCTCCGCCGCCTCCGGCCCGCGATTGTGGGCGACGATGCGAACGTGGATCTCCTCGGGGCCCGCCTTGCTGTAAACCACCTCGACATCGAAGTACCGGCCGCCGTCGAAGACGCCGGTGTCGAGCAGGTTGAACGGCGGGCTGTTGCGGTCGCGGCGGGCGTTCTCCTCGACCAGCCGTTCGTAAGGATAAGCCGCCTGCGGATACTTGTAGAGATAGCGCAGCTAGCTGTGGCTAGGGGTCGCGTCGAGGTAGAAGTAGTATTCCTTGACGTCCTCGCCGCGATTGCCCTGCGTGCCCGGTCAGCCCGAACGCGCGCTCCTTGAGGAACGGATCGCGGCCGTTCCACAGCGCCAGAGCCAGGCACAGAGAACTGGTTCTCGTCGGAAATGCCGCCGAGGCCGTCCTCGCTCCAGCGATAGGCGCGCGAGCGGGCCTGGTCGTGCGGCAGGAAATCCCAGGCATCGCCGTAGGCGCTGTAGTCCTCGCGCACCGTTCCCCAGGCCCGTCTCCGAGAGGTACGGACCCCACAGGCGCCAGTTCTCCTTGCCGAGGCGCTGATTTTCGAGGCGCTGGCGTTCCGCGTTGAGAACTCGGCCATTGGTCATCGCTTACTGCTCCTGTCCGGCCGCGAAACTCTCGTCGCCCTGTACGTGTCCAGTGGTCTAGCCCGGATATCTCATCGAGAGGGGTGCATCGGCCCCAGGAATCTGAGATGATCCTTTTGCGACAAAGGGTTGCCAGAGTACGGTGCGGGGTCCGATGCAGACGGAGTGTATTCCGGGACAGCTCGAATTCGAAGGGTTTGATGGCCGCCGTGTGGTTGCGGCGTTCGACGGCGGGGCGGTGACGTCGGATGCCGGGACGGTGTTGCTGCGGGAGGCCGACCGGGCGATCGGGCTGATCGAGCGGGTGGCGGCGTGCTTCACCGATCATCGGGAGGCCGAGCAGGTGGTCCACGCGCTGCCCACCCTGATTGGCCAGCGGATCGTCGCGCTCGCCCTCGGCTACGAGGATATCAACGACCACGACGCCCTTCGCCGTGATCCGGTGCTGGCGCTGTTCTCCGACCAGCTGGAGGCGAAGCGAAAGGATTGCGCGGTGTTGGCGGGGAAGAGCACGATCAACCGGCTGGAGCACGCGCCGCGGGAGGGTGGCGACCGCTACCACAAGATCGGCCACGACCCGCAGGCGTTGGAGCGCGTCTTCGTTGATGTCTTCCTGGACGCATATGGTCCGCCGCCCGAGCAGATCGTTCTCGACCTCGACGCCACCGACGATCCGTTGCACGGCCACCAGGAGGGCCGGTTCTTCCACGGCTACTACGACTGTTACTGCTACCTGCCGCTCTATGTCTTCTGCGGCCGGCATCTCTTGGCGGCGAAGCTCCGGCGCTCGAACATCGACGCCGCGGCCGGGGCCAAGGACGAGGTGGCGCGCCTCGTCGCCCGCATCCGGCGGCGCTGGCCGAAGGTACGGATCGTGCTGCGCGCCGATAGTGGCTTTGCCCGCGAGGAGCTGATGGCATGGTGCGAGGCGAACGGCATCGATCATCTCTTCGGGCTCGCCCGCAACCGCCGGCTCCTCGAGCAGATCGCGGCCGAGCTGCAGGCGGCCGAAGCCGAGCACAAACAAACCGGCAAGCCGGCGCGGCAATTCAAGGACTTCACCTACGCGACGCTGGACAGCTGGAGCCGCTCGCGCCGGGTGATCGGCAAGGCGGAGCACCTCGACAAGGGCGCAAATCCGCGCTTCATCGTCACCTCGCTGGAAGAGTGCTGCGCCCGGACCCTGTACGAGAAAATCTACTGTGCCCGCGGCAAGATGGAGAACCGGATCAAGGAATGCCAGCTCGACCTGTTCGCCGACCGCACCTCGACCGCGACCATGGCCGCCGATCAGCTGCGCCTGTGGTTTTCGTCGTTCGCCTATGTGCTGCTATCGGCGCTCCGTCGCCTCGCTCTGCCGGGCACCGAACTCGCGCAAGCCACCTGCGGAACCATCCGCTCGAAGCTCCTCAAACTCGGCGCCCGTGTGACGGTCTCGGTCAGGCGCATCAAGATCGCCATCGCCTCGGCCTGTCCGCATCAGGCCGACTTCGCTCTCGCGCATGCCCGGCTGCGCGCTCCACCCGCATGAGCGTCGGGTCGGACGTCGGCCATGGCACCGGGCGACGACGTGCGTCCGCGACAACTCGCCCAGGTCGCAACCGGCTTCGCCATACTGCCATGACGCGAAGGAGCCTCGCCACGGCCGCCGCGCCGTTCCAAAAGCGTCCTACCACCCCCAGAACGCCCTCAAATCAGCCCACTCCCAGCAGAACCCGGAAGCCGAGTGGGGCATCGACGTCTTGCAATCCATCCTGTTCGCCTTCATCCAGCTCAATCGGCACCATTCAAGGGCGGGCATCTTGCCCGCCAACACCATCGTCATCGGCTCCAGCGTTTCGAACGGCGGCGGCGCTTCGGTGCGCGCGGCGGAGATCGACCACTTCGGCCTGATCGACGGCATCGCCGTCTCCGAGCCGAATGTCAATCCGCCGCCTGGCGAGCCGCTCGCGATCGTGCAAGGCAACAAGCCGCCTTATCTAGGCGGCGGCAAACCGCTTTACGACTACACCACGGAGCTCAACATCTTTCAGGGTTGCGCTAACCTTGCGCAGCCGGACGCGCCGCTGAACACCCTGCCGTCATTCCTGAACGCCAACCGCTGCGCGTCCTTGCGGGCGAAGGGCCTGCTCACCGCCGACAGTGTCGCCGAGCAGGCATCCGAGGCGCAGGCGATCATCAACGGCTACGGCTTCCTGCCCGAGCAGAACATCGTTCAGCCCTCGCACTGGACCGCTTCGCGCCGCAGGCCGTGTCCGTCACCTATGCAAACGCGTACGCGCGCGTCAGCGTGCTGGACAATCTGTGCGGCTACAGTTTCGGTGCGACCGACACTGCCGGCGCACCCGATTCCGCTCTCCCAGGCCGCCGAGGTCTTGCTGTTCGGAACAGCCAACGGCATCCCGCCCACCGGCGGCGTCAACGTCATCAACAACGCGTCGCCCGGCGGGCCGAAGCAGAACACGCTATCGCTCTCGCCGTCCACCGGCACGCAGGACCAGAACCTGGACGGCGCGCTCTGCTTGCGCTCGCTATGGCTGGGCGGCCGACCCAGTAACCGGCGCGCCCCTCACGGGCAACCTCCTACAGGCGCACAAGCGGCTACGACGCAGCATCGACAACGTCGTCGCGAGCGCCGACCTGAACGGCACGCCGGCGATTGTCGTAGCCGGCCGATCGGACGCGATATTGCCGCCGAACCATACGTTCCGCCCCTATTACGCTCGGAACCGGCAAATCGAGCGAAGAGGCCGTCTGCGCTACGTCGAGGTGACCAACGCGCAGCATCTCGATGCGTTCAACGCCTTGGCTGGCTTCGACACGCGGTTCGTCCCGTTGCACTACTACCTGAACCAGGCTCTCGATCTGATGTACGCGCACCTGAAGGGCGGGAAGCCGCTGCCGCCGAGCCAGGTGGTGCACACGACGCCGCGCGGGGGCACGGCGGGCTCGGCACCGCCGATCTCCGTTGCGGCCAACCTGCCGCCGATCAAGATTTCGCCTACGGCGGCGGATCGCATTCGCTTTTCGGCCAACACACTCGGCATCCCCGAGTAGGAGCAACCTGGGCCAGCACGAACGCCGGCCCTTTCAAAAGCCCGGTTATGATCGCGAGGGAGTTTGATATATACCGGTGGTATATATCAGGCTCGGAACCCTCAGCATGGAAACCGCAAAAATCTTTTGGTCCGGACGCTCGCAAGCTGTCCGCCTCCCCAAGGAGTTCCGCTTCGACACTGACGAGGTGCGCATCCGGCGGCACGGCAGCGGCATCATTCTCGAACCCATCGCCCGCGACTGGGCTTGGCTGGACGAGCTCATCGGCCCGGTGGATGACGATCTTGCGCAGGCTGCGGACGAGCAGCCCTGCGAGCAGGACCGTCCGGTACTGGATTACTTCAAGTGAAGTTTCTGCTCGACAGCAACCCCGTCGTTGCCCTCATGAAAGGCCAGTAGCGGCCAAAGCGGGTGGGGTCGCGAAGAGCGATCAGCGCCTGACGGCTACCATGAGAAGCCAGTGTCGGCGAAGATGGAATGGCAGCCCCAGGCGATGAAGACCAGTCCGACGGCGGCGGCGAGGCTCGGAACCAGCAAAGGCGCCCACAGTGGTTTGAGTGCGTAAAGCGCGTCCATAAGAGTGTTCATGCCGGCAAGGATACTAGCTGAGCGATGAACGTTAAGTTATGCCGGTCACAAAACTGTCGCGCTCACTAAGGCACGCCTCAGGACGGCCGGAGCAGACCGGCTCTGCGACACTCTGCCTCGATCGGCCGTGCGGTCAGACAACAGATCGCCTAAAGGCTCGGCGGAGCGCGGAGTTCTGTTCGGCGCAGGCATGAGTACACACCTCCATGTGCGGCTAGTTCGCTAGAACAATCCTCTGGAGAATGCCAGAATAGCTATAAAAAGAGAAATCATTCCGACTAGGAACAGATAGTCAGCCCACCGTTCAAGAAGCATACTTTCTTTTTCAAGGCGCATGGAAAGGTATGACAACACACATGCGCTCAGAAAGTTTAGAGCAGCAAACAGGCTTACATCATCGGCTAAAGTATTCGAACCTGCATTCGTCAACTTCAATCCAGTTATGATGATAAAACAAATCCCGAGGAGGTTTGACGCAGCGTTAAGTATGTGGGGCGGTTTATCATTCATGACTTCCACGAACAATAATGGCGGATTCGATTCTCGCTTGGAATTGACCGGCGTGTCAGTCCCTCCGTTCCTCGTTTATGACATGGGGTTGGGCGACGGCGAGGGTCCGTCGGGCAGCGGGATGAACTCGTCATGGTCGAAGTCGGGGAGCTTCATGCGGCCGGCCCTCCAGTCGGCCTTGGCCTGCTCGATCCGCTCCTTCGAGGAGGAGACGAAGTTCCAGTAGATGAAGCGCTCGCCGAGCGGCTCGCCGCCGAGCAGCATGACCGCCGATGGCTCGAGCGCGGTGAAATCAGCAGGGCCGGGCGCCATGACCAGCATTGTGCCTGGCCTCGATGGCGCTTGCCCGGCGACCTCGACCGCGCCGGCGACGATATAGATCGCGCGCTCGCGGTGCTCGTTCGGCAGAGCGGCCTTGGCGCCCGCGGCCATGTCCAGATGGGCGTAGAAGAGCGATGAATGGGTGCGCACACGGGCGTGAAGGCCGAAGGCATCGCCGGCGATCAGCCGGCCGCGGGTGCCGCCTTCCCGCCAGACCGGAAGTGTCGTCGCCCTCATGGTGCGCGAAGGCGGGCTCGGTTTCCTCATGCTCTTCGGGCAGCGCCACCCAGGACTGGATGCCGTGCATATGGTCGCCCTCGCGCCGCGCTCGCTCGAAGCGCTCCGAGTGGGTGATGCCGCGCCCGGCGGTCATCCAGTTGACCTCGCCCGGGCGGATCGCCTGTTCCGAGCCAACGCTGTCGCGATGCATGATCTCGCCATCGAACAGATAGGTGACCGTCGATAGGCCGATATGCGGATGCGGCCGCACGTCGACCGAGCGGGGCACGCCCGGCGGCATGTCCACCGGACCCATATGATCGAAGAAGACGAACGGGCCGACCATGCGCCGCTTAGCATACGGCAGCACGCGCCCGACCTCGAACCCACCGAGGTCGCGGCGGCGCTGATGGATTACAAGCTCGATCATGTTCGGTCTCCTCGAGGATTGCGCTGGGCTATGGTGTTGTAGCCGTTCCCGTTCCAAGATCGATGCAGGAACGGCGATCAGATGGCGCTGAGATGCTCGGTCGGCCTGCTCCTCGCCAAGATCGACATGGTGTGGACCGCGGGTAGTGCTTCCCTGGCGTTGGTGACTTCGATCGTACGGGCTCATGTCCGCGCGCCCCGCTGCTTTGCTCCAGCCCCGTTCCCGGAGGTTTGACTTGTGACCAAAGAAAAACAGCGCCTTATCGTGGGCGTCAGCGGCGCCAGCGGTCTCGTCTATGCGGTGCGCGCGCTGGAAATCCTCCGCTCGCTCACCATAGAGACGCATCTGGTCGTGAGTAAGCCGGGCGACGTGATGCGTGCCTATGAGAGCGCGCTGAGCCGAAAGGATCTGGAGGCGCTCGCCGATGTGGTGCACCCGATCAACGATGTCGGCGCGCCTATCTCGTCCGGGTCGTTCAGGACGTTGGGTATGCTGATCGCACCCTGTTCGATGCGCAGCCTCGCCGAAATCGCCAGCGGCGTCACGGCTTCGCTGTTGACGCGGGCGGCCGATGTCGTGCTGAAGGAGCGGCGCAGGCTGGTTTTGATGGTGCGCGAGACGCCTCTCACCCTCATTCACATTCGCAACATGGCCGCGGTCACCGAAGCGGGAGGCATCATCTTCCCGCCTATTCCGGCCTTCTACATGCGGCCGACCACGATCGAGGAGCTCGTCGATCACTCCGTAGGACGAGCGCTGGATCAGTTTGACCTCCACGTGGAGACCTTGCCTCGGTGGAACGAGCAGTTTCGACGCCGTCAGCTCAGACGTGAGGTCGTGGAGGATTAATCGGCTTACGTGCCGATCTGATGCGCAAACTCCGGTAGCCGGCCGCCGAGGCGGATGCGCGGTCGGGGCGCGCCGGACCAGGCGGACAGCCAGGAAAACCGATAATGCAACGGCAACAAGTGGGCGCAGCGGTCGGGCTGTGTCGGCGCGACGCCATGCCCGGCGATGCTTCCTCATCCGGGAACACGGCTTCGCGAAGAACGTTGAGATTAAGGCCTAGCCGCGCGTCGGTAAAGGCGCGGTGGGTCAAACCAGGGAGGGAACATCGATGAGCAAGCGCGGATATATCAAGGCGGCGTTTTTAATCATGCTGGGCTGCGCGATCCCGGCGGTCACGTCGTCGCCGTCGGTAGCGGCTACGGGAGCCCAGATCCGGACACGGGCGGAGCAGGCATTAACGCAGCTTTATAACCAGAACGAAGTCGCCCGCGAGTTCGGCCGCAAGGCGAAAGGCATCCTCGTGTTTCCCGAGATCACCAAGGCCGGCATCGGCGTCGGCGGCTCTTACGGCGAGGGCGTGCTGCTCGTCGATGGGCGGCCGGTCGAATATTACACCGTCGGTTCCGGCTCGCTCGGACTGACCCTGGGCGCGCAGTCTTTCTCGCAAGTGCTCATGTTCATGACCGACGAAGCGTTACGGAAGTTCCGTACGAGCAAGGGCTGGGAAGCCGGCGTGGACGGTTCGGTCGTCGCCATCAAGGAGGGCGCCGCGGGTTCGATTGATACGACTACGGCCCAAGACCCGATCGTCGGATTCATCTTCGGGCAGTCCGGCCTGATGTTCGATGCGTCGTTCTCTGGGGCCAAGTACACCAGGGTGCGCAGGTAGGCTCCGCTCGCGACGGGGTTCGCCGTCCAACCTCGGCGGCGAGCCTTACTTGCCGGAAAGCCGGCTGTTGCCGTACCGGATGATCGTCGCCTTCTCCAGTGTCACCAGGCCCGAGCCGATCATCGGCTCGATGGCCTCGAGGAAGGCGTCGATCTTCGGTTGCGAGTTGACCATCTCGACGATCATCGGCAGGTCGGTCGACAGCTGCAAAATCTTCGTCGTATGTAATCGCGCGCGGTGACCAAAGCCCATCGGGCCCCGCAGCACGGTGGCCCCGGCCATGCCCATCTCCCGCGCTCTCAAGATCAGCGCCTCGTATAGCGGCAGGCCGCCGGCCCGGTCGTCCTCGCCTAGGAAAATGCGGAGCAGCACGGCCTCCTGCGGCGGCAAGCGCATCGCGAATCCTCTCCAGCTTCAGCGGTTCACAGCCACCCCGGCGGCGAAGCCGAGCCAAACGCCGCCCAGACAGAGGACAAGAGACAAGATGATGTTGGCGGCGGCGAGTCCCCACTGGCCGTCGCGCGCCAGGTTGAGCGTCTGCAGGCTGAAGGACGAAAAGGTCGTGTAGCCGCCGAAGACGCCGATCATCACGAACTGCCGCGCCGTCGATCCAACCAGCAGCCGACCGTCCGGTCCGGTGACGATCGCGTAAAGGCCGATCAGGAACGAGCCGATGACATTGACCAGCAACGTGCCCCACGGGAACGTTTCGCCGAAGGCGCGGGCGACGAGGCCGGAGCAGAGAAAACGGAGCAACCCTCCCAGGCCGGAACCGAGGAAGATCGATCCCGAAAGCCCAAGCATCGCCTCGTCCACCTTCCGTCCATATCCGCCGGCGTCAGCGGTCGCCGCGCCGAGGCAATCTACGCGCGCAATGAAGCACCTTTTATCGAACAGGCAAAGAGCGGCAGGCTGCGACCCGCTCGCCGGGGCTTGGTGGCGCGCCATTTGACTGACGCTGCCCTCGGTCGTAAGCAGAGCGTCCACTTGGGAGGGCTGTGCTGTCATGGACGTTCTCGCCGTCGTCCCCGCCGTCCGTGCGCAGGATGCGCGACCGCTCGCCGGCCGCCCGCTAGCGCTGCACACGGTCGACCAGGCCCGCGCGGCTCGCCAGGTAACGCGGGTCGTGGCGGTGACCGCCGACGCCCGGCTGACGCGGCTGATGACCGATGGCGGAACCGAGGTCGTCGAAGCGGCGGCAGCGGTGGGAGGCGATATTTCGGTGCTGCTGAACGCTGCTCTGGAGGGCATGACCGAACGCGAGGGTTTCGCTCCGGTCCTGGCGGTGCTGCTCGATCCGGAATATCCCCTGCGCACACCGGCGACGATCGATGACGCAATCGATTTTCTATGGCGCTGCGGCGCCGATTCCCTGGTTTCGGTGTATCCGCTGGCCGATGCGCTCTGGGTGCAGGACGAACTCGGCGTCGCGCGGCCGTGGGATCGGGATCCGGAGCAGCGGCGCTTTGCCGAGAGCGGCATCGTCTCCGCCGTTCGTGTGGGCGCGTTCAGCCGCACGGGGGATCTGCCGACCGGCCGTGTCGTTCTCTACAAGGTTTCGCGGGTAGCGGCGCTCCGGATCGCCGACGGCGCCGATTGGGCGGACGTCGAAGCGCTGCACCGCCGCGGGCAAGCCGTCCGGGCCCGTACGCTGCTACGCGGCATTTCGCTGCTGGTGTTCGATTTTGACGGGGTCATGACGGACAACCGCGTGCTGGTGTTCGAGGATGGCCGTGAGGCCGTGCTCTGCAATCGGGGCGACGGCATGGGCCTGGAGATGCTGAGAAAGGCAGGCGTGCCGGTCGCGGTAATCTCGAAGGAAATCAACCCGGTGGTCGGCGCTCGCTGCAAGAAGCTGAAGATCCCATACTTGCAAGGGATCGAGGACAAGCTCGCCGAGCTTACGAACTTGGTGCGCCAACATGGATTGGAGCTCGCGCAGGTCGGCTATATGGGTAACGACGTCAATGACCTAGCGTGTATGCGGGCGGCCGGATTGGCCATCGCTCCCGGGGACTCGCACCCCGAGGCGCTGCGGGTGGCCGATCTGGTGACGTCGGCGCCGGGCGGCTTCGGCGCGGTACGCGAGGTATGCGACCTGCTGCTCGCGGCAAGGGTATTCTAATCCATGCGTTGGGCGCCGCACCTCCAGCCTCGAGCGCACAACGCCACGAGACACCAAGCGCATTGAGACCCGGAGCCGCCGACCTCGGCCGCGATTGTACGACGGCCGCATTCTATCGGGTGCGTTAAAACGCGGTTCCGCGCCGGACGCGCTTTCTGCGCACACGCTGTACCCAGGCGTGCCGCGGCCGACGTGTGACTTAATCCTGAACCCCGCCGCACCGATCAGGCGCTGCTACACATGTGAGTCCCGCAAATGTGGGGAGGGCTACATGGCTCTTATAACATTGAGCTCACCCCCCAAAGGCTACCCGATTAACTTTCTATAATCCCTAAGGCTTATAACCAGTAATACTATTCCATGCTTTGCAATGCTGACATAACAATTAAGTATCGGACAGCGTGCTTAAAATACTCCTCTTGGCGTACTACGCTTCTTGACAATGTAAAGTTCCGCCCTAAAGACGCCACAAATTAAGCCATGCGGTATCTTGCTAAACGGACGAGCGCTGACTTAAAGTTCCGCCCACGCAACTCATGCGCTTGTACGCGCGTCAGCTTCGGGGGAGATCATGTATGCTGGGTCGACGTGGAGCGCTGCCCGGGCAGCACTGGTATTATCTTACAACATCATTGCGGCGGTACTTTCCGTTGTATTAGCAGAATATTTTTGGCTGGCTCATGGAGAGTTCGAATTTTACCAACGGGACATATTTTTCGATGCCTTGTTATTTGCCGCGATAACCTCCCTGCTGTTTATCCGCTTCCGGCTATACAGCAGCTTTTGGAGGCTGTCGTGTATTGTCGATCTTGAGAAGTTCCTGCTTACTGCTGTGTTCGGGTTTGTAGTGTACCTTTGCACATTCCTTCTCACGAACAGAAGCTACGGTTTCTCCTGGTCGGTCGCATCCATCCAGCTTGCGCTGTTCGTGGGGCTGTCCTTGTGTCCTCGTTTGGGCATCCGCTTTCTTTACGAGAAGTACAAATCGTGGGTGGTCTGGCGGACGCACCACGAAAAGCTATGCCGCGTGTTGCTGGTAGGAGGGGGAGAGGGCGCGACGATGTTGCTGCGCGCGTTTCGGGAGATCGGAGCGGGCGGTCATTACGCGGCGCTCGGTATTCTCGATCTGGATCGCCACAACGTCGGCCGTCAGGTCTTCGGTGTTCCTATCCTGGGCAGCCTCGAGGACTTCGAGGCCGTCATGGACAGGTTTCAGGCTGACGGGAACAAGCCCAGCAAGATCGTGCTGACGACCCCGCTATGCGGAGCCAAGCTGCTCCTGTTACAGAAGAAGGCCGAGCGTTATGAGGTGCGCATCTTTCGCACCCCCAGCCTGACCGACTTCCAGCCTGCGTCCGAAAACGGCAGCATCGATCTGCGCCCGATCGCCGTTGAAGATCTCCTCGAGCGGCCGGAGATCAAGCTTCAGGAAGATGCTATCGAAGGGCTGATCGAAGGTCGCTGCATCCTGGTTACGGGCGCTGGTGGTTCGATCGGCGGGGAGCTATGCCGGCAGATCGCGCGTAGAGAGCCCGGCTGCCTTGTCATGGTGGACTCGAGCGAATACAACCTTTACGCGATCAGCATGACGATCGCCGAGCAGTTTCCAAATCTGCGAAAGGTCGCGCATCTGGCGGACATCCGCAACGCGTCGCGGGTAGAGGATATCTTCCTTCGCCACTGCCCCGAACTCGTCTTCCACGCCGCGGCGCTGAAACACGTCCCTCTGTGCGAGGACAACCCGAGCGAAAGCGCGTACACGAATATCATCGGCACGCGGAATGTCGCGGAAGCGGCGCTTGCCTCCGGAACCTTGGCCTTCGTTCAGGTCTCGACCGATAAGGCCGTCAATCCGACCAGCGTCATGGGGGCGACCAAACGCATGGCCGAGTTCTACTGCCAGGCGCTCGACCTCGGGTACGGGGACAGGCTGCACGCTGTCGCTGGCGGCATTCAGAAGCCACGCTTCATGACGGTTCGGTTCGGCAACGTCCTAGGCTCTAGCGGCTCGGTCGTTCCGCTGTTCCGGAAACAGCTGCAGCAAGGCGGACCCTTGACGGTGACGCACCCGCAGATGGAACGCTTCTTCATGAGCATAAGGGAAGCCGTAGAACTGGTCCTGCTGGGATCGGCGAGGGCATTATCGGACTCCGCAAATCGCGGCCACATTTTTGTGCTCGACATGGGGGCGCCGGTGAAAATCCTTGAATTTGCCGAACGGCTGACGCGCTTGGCCGGACTGCAGCCGTACAAGGACATCCCGATCGAGTTCATCGGGCTGCGCCCTGGCGAAAAGCTGCGTGAAGAACTGTTCGACGAGGCCGAAGGGCGGCTGGACAGTGGCGTTGCTGGTATCCTCGCCGCGAGACCGAACCCCATCCAGCTCTCGACGCTCAGGTCGCTTGTACAGAATCTCGAGCGCGCGTGCATCAAGGGGGACAATGACGTAGTTCTCCGCCTGCTGAAGGAATACGTCCCCGGCTATCAACCTGGCCGGCCAGTCACGCCGGTAAGAGCGCAGGCGCATGCACGCAAGCCTGAACTGATAATGGCGCAGCCAGCGCTCGTTGAGGGTACTTCTGCATAACAGGAGTTTGCATCTCGTTCATTCAAGTGCCGTGTGACTGGTGAGATCATTCCGCACAGCCAGTGCGGGACATCACTCGGCACCTCGTCTATACAGGAGAAGAAAGCGTGGAACAGGTTCTTTTAAGCGTGATTTTGGCGGTCAGAAATGAAGGACCATTCATTCAACAGGCGCTCACCGAACTACTCACTCAGAACGTCGATTATCGACAGATAGAAATCCTCGTGGCCGACGGCTGTTCCGACGACGGCACGCGGCGAAAAGTCGCCGAGATATGCGCCAGCTACCCGGACCGCAAAATTAGGGTTTTTTCCAACCCAATGCGGTTACAGTACGCGGGCGTCAACAGGATGCTGCAGCTCAGCCAAGGGAAATACTTGTTGATTGTAGACGGCCATAGCCGTTTCCCATCCAACTTCCTCGCCGCAAATCTCGAGTGCATGCGCGCCGGCGGAGCGCATGTAGCCGGCGGTGTGTGGGAGACAACGGCGGGAGATGATACGGCCATCGCCAGAGCCATCGCCGCTTGCTTATCGACGCGGTTCGGCGTCGGCAATGCCCGCTTCCGCGTTGGTGGGCCGGCCGGCGAGGTGGACGGAGTAATCTTCCCCTGTGTCGACAGGACGGCATTCGAGCACGTCGGCCTTTTCCGTGAGGAGCTCCTGTCAAACGCCGACACGGAGTTCTACTCGCGGGTTCGCGCCAACGGTTACAGAATAAGTTTCGACAATGGAATCCGCTCTGTCTACTTCGCGAGGCAAAACCTTTCGGCGATCGCCCGGCAGATGTTCCGCAATGGGAAGTGGTTTGCATATCAATTGGACATGGTGCGGCCCCGACACGCCGCTCCGTTTCTCTTCATTCTCGCCAACCTTACGCTACTGCTCGGCGGCTTCTTCCTGCCGGCGCTCTGGGCTATGTGGGGAGTTCTCGCCCTGGTTTACTTCAGCTTGGCGCTTATTTCGGCTTTCGTGTGCGTGCCTGATGGCACCCGCATCAAGGCGAGTGACCGCTTTCTCATGCCGCTGTGCTATGTGGTCATGCACGTCGCCTACGGCGCCGGGTGGATCCTCGGCTTTGTGGCGGAGGATACGCGTCGGGCTCGGCGAAGCAAACGCCAGCCCGCTCCGCGCATAGATGCGCCGCTCAACGGGGCGCTCGAGGAGGTCCTGCTGGCTGAAGCCACCGCCAAGGGTTAGGCGACCAACTCAGCCCATTCGTGGAGACATCTGGAGGAGTTACCTTAGAGAAGTCGGCGGCGCTGGTGGTTAGGGGCATGACGAAAAAGACCAGCGCCGATCCGACCGGGATCCTGGGCCGCGGACAGAGGGGTTCCCGCAAGGCGCGGCGGAGATCGGCCAAGATCGGGCCGCGGCTCTGATGATCACTGCGCGAACGACGTTATCATGAGATTATGCGTCGGAGAAGATAAGCGGCACCCCAAGCATTGAGCGTGGAATTCATCGCGATAATCTTCATAAGTAGCAACACGGGTTGTATCATGCTTACCATGTCGAAAGCTGATAATCAGCGGATCTTGCTTTCACCGCCACACATGTGCGGGCGGGAGCTGGAATTCATCAACGAGGCTTTTGCAAGTAATTTCGTGGCGCCGGCCGGACCGATGATCGACGCCTTCGAGCAAGAATTCGCCGACCTCATTGGCGTGCCGTACGCCGCGGCGGTGTCCAGCGGGACGGCAGCCTTACATTTGGTGCTTCGTCTACTGGGCGTGGGTGCCGGGGACGAGGTCTGGGCGTCTACGCTAACCTTCATCGGTGGTGTCGCGCCTGTCTGCCAGCTTGGCGCGAAGCCCGTGTTCATCGATGTTTCGGCGGACAGCTGGGCTCTCGACCCGGATCTGCTCGCCTCCGAGATGGTCCGGGCGGCGCATGCAGGTCGATTGCCCAAGGCCATCGTGCCCACCGACCTGTTCGGCCAGAGTTGCGATATCGACCGCATCCTAGCCATCTGCGAGCCATACGGAGTTCCGGTCGTCACGGATTCAGCGGAAGCTGTCGGCGCCACGTACAAGGATCGGATGGTTGGCGCGTCCGGCGCCGCGGCGGTTTTCTCTTTCAATGGCAACAAGATCATCACTACCTCGGGCGGCGGGATTCTTGTATCCCGCGATCGTGATCTTGTCAGGGGAGCGAAATTTCTGTCGCAGCAGGCACGCGATCCCGCTCCGCATTATGAGCACTCTATGCTCGGCTACAATTACCGGATGAGCAGCATCTGCGCGGCGATCGGGCGAGGCCAGTTGACCGTGCTGCAGGCGCGAATTGACGAACGTCGGGCCATCTTCGACCGCTACCGAGAGGGCCTGATGGATTTGGCCGGCATCAGCTTCATGCAAGAGGCGCCTTACGGGCACTGCACGCGTTGGCTCAGCGTAGCTCTCATCGGCCCGGAAGGCTTCGGCCGTGATCGCGAGGATATCCGTGTTGCTCTGGAGGAGCGTGACATCGAAACGCGTCCCGTGTGGAAGCCGATGCATCTCCAGCCCGTCTTCGCTGAAGCCAGGACGGTGGGCGGGGCGGTGGCCGAGGAGCTATTCGCCCGAGGTCTATGTCTCCCTTCGGGAAGTTCGCTGACCATAGACAAACAGCAGCGAATCATCGAGGAAATACGCGCTCTGTCGAGGTAAGTAGCCAGTCACATAAGATCGAACCGTGGGCAAAGATGCCGTGGCTTACCTCATATGGAATCCGCAGCGACGATTTGGTTCTCTTCTTAGGTGAATGCGGCCGGCGTAGAACAAAAAGGCGCTTTCGGCTGGCGGCGGTGATCTACGATGGTTGCCGAACTGCCAGCCGCTCGCGCGCCATGACAAGGCGAAAGGGCTCGGCATAGGTAAATCCGGCTTGCATGCCAAACGCTTTCGCCATGATTTCGACTGCCTCGGCACTTCGCGGGTGCGGGTATTCGCGGATTTCGTCGGTGTATGCGCGCAGCGCGGCCAGCTTGCGATCGATAGTCTGTTCTATCGCCACGAAGACGTTTGGTACGAAGGCATTTTCGGCGCGTTCGGCGCCCCACTCGGTAGATGAGTTGACATAGTACGCAAAGACACGGTTCACCGGCTGCCCTGGAGCACCCCGCGCAGCCACCAAGAGCGACCGATAGATAAGCCGGTGGTCGAGGTTCATGTCGCCGTGATGATGGGTGAACACGGTGTCGAAGCGACGCTCGCCGATCAGCTTTTCGAAGCTTCGGTTGAGCTCCACGTGTGACACCTCATCGAGCCGCATGTCCGGAAAAGTCCAAAGGATCACTTCATCGGTGCCAAGGATCCGGTTCGCCTCGCGTAGCTGCTGCTCCTTGCGTTGGGCGATCGCCGCGTCGCCCGCGTACTGCGAGCTGGAGCCATCGGTAACCACCACCACGGTCACCCTGCATCCCGCTTCCTTGAGCAGCGGGATGGTGCCACCCACGCCGAGCGCCTCGTCGTCGGGGTGGGCGGCCGCCACCAGCACATTCTTCATGTCCATCATTGGAGATTGTCCGTCAGTTGCCGACCGTTTGCTCTAGGTCGTGAACTCATAAATGGGTTTCGTTAGCGTGCGAAAGGTGATTCAAGCTCCTGGGAGGAGCTTGCATGAGTACGCGTCGGTACGAGCTGGGCGATTTTGAGTGGTCGATCATCGAGCCTTTGTTGCCAAACAAGCCGCGCGGGGTGCCGCGCGCCGATGATCGCAAGGTCCTGAACGGGATCTACTGGCGGCTGCGTACCGGCTCGCCGTGGGCGGACACCCCCGAGCGCCACGGACCGCCGACAACCTGCTACAACCGCTTTGTCCGTTGGCGGAAGCTCGGCGTTTGGGACAGGATCTTCGCGGCTGTTTCGCAGGCTTACGAGGGTGATCCGCAAAATGGTGGATTCCTCCTCGATCGGCGTCCATCAACACGCGGCAAACGTCAAAAAAGCGGGCCGCCGCAAGCCGGCCAAGGGCACGACGCCGCAACCCGATGCATGGGGCGCTCGCGCGGCGGACCGACGACCAAGATCCACGCCCTGGTCGACGCCAACGGCAATCCGATTGCCCTCAAGCTCACCGAGGGCCAAGCCCATGACGGCGGAAGCGCCGGCGATATGCTGGATGGCCTTGGCGCCGCTCAGATCTTGCTCGCCGATCGCGCCCATGACAGCGACGCCCTCCGAGACCGCCTGGCCGAGGGCGGCGCCTGGGCGAACATCAAACCCATGCCGAGACGCGTCAACATTCCGGCGTTCAGCCCGTTCCTCCACCGATATCGCAATCTCGTCGAACGCTTCTTCAACAAGATCAAGCATTTCAGAGCCGTTGCCACCCGCTTCGAAAAGCACGACGCAAACTACCTCGCCGTCGTCAAACTCGTTGCCGCGCGCATCTGGATGCGGCTTATGAGTCGGTGATCTAGAGCGGTTTCCTTTCGGTTAGGACCCCTTCCCGCGGTTTTCCTCCGCCTCGCGCACTTTCCCATGAAGTGGAAGCTCATGCCTCGTTCGTCATTGCGCGCGTAAGCAAAGCAGTCCACCCTCGGGCTCTGGTCCAAGCGAGTACGGGATCGATAACCCGAGGGCTGGATCGCCCCGGCGCTCCGCGCCTCGCTATGACGGTAGCGTCCTAGGAGGCCGCCGGCGCCTTCTGGCTCGCCGCCAGAAGGTTCTTGATATCGGCGGTGGTCGCCGGCTTCCCGGCAATGCCCCAGTCGCCGCTATTCACATCTTCGATGACGACCCACGTAACTTGACGGATGCCCTCGCCATAGACGGAGGCCGTCGCATCGGTGAGTTTTTCGATCAGCTCCCGCTTTTTGTCGGGCGGAAGGACTCCCTCGATGGCCTTGAAGTTGATGAGCGGCATTTCAATTCCCTCTGATGAAGGCACCGCCACCTCTGCCCGAGACGCCATCGCGGAGGGGTGCGGCCGCCGACAAGGAACGTGGTCTGTCTTCATCGAACGTTTCCCGAGGTTGACCAGTTCCCATCCCGTTCGCCGGAAGCCGCGGAGTTCCGTCAGGCGGTGGCGGCCAGCGCTCTGTTGAGGTAATCGTCGATGGCTTTCGCCAGTTCGGTAATGTGCGAGGCGAAGAAGTGGTCGGCGCCGGGAATCGCCTTGAAATCGACGACGACATTTTTCTGGTTGGCAAGCTTCTTCGCCAGTTTCTCGGCCGCTTCCGGCGGCACGACGTCGTCGCGGGCGCCGTGCAGGATCAGCCCCGATGCCGGGCACGGTGCGAGAAAAGAGAAGTCGAGAGACCCGGCGGGCGGCGAGACGGCGATGAAGCCGTCGATTTCCGGTCTGCGCATCAGCAGTTGCATGCCGATCCATGCGCCGAAAGAGTAGCCGCCGATCCAGCAGCCGGAGGCGTTCGGGTTGACCGTCTGCATCCAGTCGAGCGCCGACGCGGCGTCGCTCAGTTCGCCCGGACCGCTGTCGAACCGCCCCTGCGATCGCCCCACGCCGCGAAAATTGAAGCGGAGCACCGAATAGCCACGCTTCTGAAACGCCTGAAAGAGGGCGAATACGACGCGATTGTTCATCGTCCCGCCATGCAGCGGATGCGGGTGCAGCATCAGCGCGATCGGTGCGCTCGGCCGCTTCGAGTGGTGATAGCGCCCTTCGAGTCGCCCCTCGGTTCCGTTGAAGATTACTTCCGGCATCCGTCCCACATGGTGCTGATTGCCCCGAACTCTTGCCAATTCCGACAAATGGAGTCGGGCAAGATCCCGCCAGCCGCCATCCCATAGCCGGAAATACTTGATCGGCTTACTCGGACATCTTATATACCGGTTTCCGTAACGGAGCGTCGAATACGGCGGCGACGTCGCCGGTTCGAGGCGGGAAAGATCCAGAAAATATCGAAGGACCCATGGTTTTCAAGAGGCTTCAAGAGGATCTGGACGCCTTTATGGCGCGCGACCCCGCGGCAAGGTCGCGGGTAGAGATCGCGCTCTGCTATCCCGGCTTCCACGCTCTGCTGTTTTTCAGGGCAAGCCGCGCGCTGTGGCGTCGCCGTCTGTTCCTCGCGGCGCGGATCGTTTCGCAGCTCGGCCGACTGCTGACCAGCATTGAAATTCATCCGGGCGCCAACATCGGCAGGCGCCTGGTGATCGATCACGGCACCGGCGTCGTCATCGGCGAAACCGCCGAGATCGACGATGATGTCACTCTCTATCAGGGCGTCACACTGGGCGGCATAGCACCCTCCGTCAATTCGCGGGCGCAAATCAACGTCAAGCGGCATCCGACATTGAAGGCCGGGGTCATCGTCGGTTCGGGAGCACAGATCCTCGGCGCGATCACTGTCGGCGCGCGGACGCGCGTCGGGGCCAACTCGGTGGTCACCCGGGACGTGCCGCCCGGCACCACCGTCGTCGGCATTCCGGCGCACGCGGTCGCATCCCGGGACCAGGGCGCTTGCGAGCGCTTCTCTCCCTATGGCACGCCCGCCGGCGGTTGTCCCGACCCGGTGCTGGCCACCGTCGAGGCGCTTCGTGGCCAGCTTTCGGCGTTGGTCGACAGGATGGATGCGATGCAGGGAGAGCTGGACCGTCTTCGCGGGCATAGGCGGGCGCCGGTGAACGGCTCCGGCGAGAGCGAGAGCACATCCGATGCCGCCCTGGAACCCGCGCCGGCCGCGATCGCCGCCGGCGAGCGCGCCCATCACTGAGCCGCCCCGGCGGACATAGGAGACGAGACGTGAAGCTGAGCACCAAAGGCCGATACGCGGTGATGGCGATGGCGGATCTGGCGCACCACAGCAATGGCAAGCCGGTGGCGCTCGCCGAAGTGGCTGAGCGGCAGGAAATATCGCTTTCCTATCTCGAGCAGCTGTTTGGGCGGCTGCGGCGAGGCGGCCTGGTGAGCAGCGTGCGCGGTCCCGGCGGCGGCTACATGCTCGGTCGCGAACCGGAGCAAATGCGCATCGCCGACATCATCATCGCCGTCGATGAGCCGATCAAGGCCACGCGCTGTACGCCTGGCTCGCCCAACGGCTGCCACTCGCACCGGGGCCGCTGTCTGACCCACGATCTGTGGGAGGAGCTCGGCAATCAAATCCATCTCTATCTGAGTTCGGTGACGCTTGCCGACGTCTGCGAACGGCGGGTTCTCGGTAGCAGCCGAATGATTTTCAAAGGCCGTGCGGAGCTTGCGGCCGCCTCGGCGGGGCGCTGAGGACGAGCGGGAGGAAGCGGACTGAACAAATGAGAACCAGCGTCTACCTGGATCACAACGCGACGACGACGCCGCGCCCGCGGGCCTTGCGAGGCGATGCGCGAGGCTATGGGCTCGTTCGGCAACCCGTCCTCGGTGCAC
This sequence comes from uncultured Alphaproteobacteria bacterium, assembly GCA_963786265.1. Classification (GTDB taxonomy): domain Bacteria; phylum Pseudomonadota; class Alphaproteobacteria; order Rhodospirillales; family Defluviicoccaceae; genus Defluviicoccus. The sequence goes on along the minus strand of CAWAYT010000008.1, from coordinate 74,026 downwards.
CGGCATGGCCGTCTCGCCCGCAAGCTGGTCGAGGATGCGCGCGAGCAGGTCGCTGGGCTGGTCGGCGCGGATCCGGCGAACGTAATTTTTACCGGCAGCGGCACCGAGGCGAACGCCTTGGCGCTGCGCGGCGCCGGCCAAGACAGCGTGCTGATTTCGGCGGTCGAGCATGCGTCGGTGCTGGGCGCCGTGGACGGCGCGCGGGTCATTCCGGTCGATACCGACGGCGTAGTCAGGCTGGATGCTTTGGATAAAATGCTGGCGGAGTCCGATGGACCGGCGCTGGTCTCGGTGATGCTCGCCAACAACGAGACCGGCGTCCTGCAGCCGATCGGCGAAGTCGCGGCGCTAGCCCGCCAGCATGGCGCGCTGGTGCATTGCGATGCCGTGCAGGCGGCCGGCAAAATCGCCCTCGATGTCGCGTCCATCGGCGCACATCTACTGTCGCTTTCGGCGCACAAGCTCGGCGGTCCGGCGGGAGTGGGCGCGCTGGTTGTCGATCCCTCCGTGCCGCTTTCACCGTTGCTGCGCGGCGGTGGTCAGGAACGCGGTCGCCGCGCGGGGAGCGAAAACGTGCTTGGCATCGTCGGCTTCGGCGCGGCCGCGGAGGTTGTCCTCGGATGCGACGACAGTGCCAGGCTGGCCGCGCTGCGGGATGGGTTGGAGCGCCGCCTGAAAGCGATCTGTCCGGCGGCGCGGCTGTTCGGAGCTTCGGCGGAGCGGCTGCCGAACACCTCGTGCATCGAAATGCCGGGCGTGAGCGGCGAGACGCAGGTGATCGCCTTCGACCTCGCCTCCGTTTCGGTGAGCGCGGGGGCGGCCTGCTCCTCGGGGAAGGTGACGCCCAGCCACGTCCTGAAGGCCATGGGCGTTGGCGAGGACATCGCGGCGAACGCCGTTCGGGTGAGCATGGGTTGGACGACGAAGGCGGCGGACGTGGATCGATTTATCGAGGTTTGGAGCGGCATTTACGGCCGCGCGCAGGCGCGTCGGGCAGCTTCGGCGCCGGCGGCGGTCGCGGCGGCCCACTAACCGGTGTCGGAAAGGTGACAGAATGAACGATTTCGCGGGTTTCACGACGAGCAAGGGGCGCGGGGCCAACAGCAAGGCGCCGATCTACCTCGATTACCAGGCGACGACGCCGATCGATCCGCGCGTCGTCGAGGCGATGATGCCGTACTTCACCGAGAAGTTCGGCAACCCGCACTCGCGCAGCCATCGCTACGGCTGGGACGCCGAGGAGGCGGTCGAGAAGGCGCGGGCGCAGGTGGCGCGCGATCATCGGCGCGAACGCGAAGGAGATCATCTTCACCTCGGGCGCCACCGAGTCGAACAACCTGGCGATCAAGGGCGCCGCCCACTTCTACAAGGACAAGAAGCGGCACATCATCACCTGCGTCACCGAGCACAAGTGCGTGCTCGACAGCTGCCGCCATCTCGAGCGCGAGGGCTTCGAGGTGACCTACCTGCCGGTGCAGCAAGAACGGCCTGATCGACCTCGACCAGCTGCGCGACGCCGATCACCGGCGACACGATCCTGGTCTCGATCATGGCGGTGAACAACGAGATCGGCGTGATCCAGCCGCTCGCCGAGATCGGCGAGATCTGCCGCGAGAAGAAAGTCTTCTTCCACGCCGACGCGGCGCAGGCGGCCGGCAAGATCCCGATCGACGTCGAGGCGATGAAGGTCGACCTGATGAGCATCTCCGGCCACAAGATCTACGGCCCCAAGGGCATCGGCGCGCTGTACGTGCGCCGCAAGCCGCGCGTGCGCCTCGAGGCGCAGATCACGGCGGCGGCCAGGAGCGCGGCATGCGCTCCGGCACCCTGCCGACGCACCAGATCGTCGGCATGGGCGAGGCCTGCCGCATCGCCCAGGCGGAGATGGGCGCCGAGGCGCGAGCGCCTGCATGCGCTGCGCGACCGCCTGCTGAACGGGATCACCGAGCAGCTGCCGGAGGTCTACGTCAACGGCGACCTGGAGCAGCGCATTCCGGGCAACCTCAACATCAGCTTCAACTACGTCGAGGGCGAGTCGCTGATCATGGGCGATCAAGGACCTCGCGGTGTCGTCGGGCTCGGCGTGCACGTCGGCCTCGCTGGAGCCGTCGCTACGTGCTGCGCGCGCTGGGCGTCGAGGACGAGCTGGCGCACACCAGCCTGCGCATCGGGCTCGGCCGCTTCACCACCGAGGAGGAGGTCGACTACGCGGTCGATCGCATCGTCGGCGAGGTGCGGCGGCTGCGCGAGCTGTGCCCGCTGTGGGAGATGTCCCAGGAAGGCATCGACATTCAGATCCATCCAGTGGGCGGCGCACTGAGCACGGCTCCGTCGAGACGAACAGCAGGAAGTGCGCAAGGAGAGGACACATGGCATACAGCGACAAGGTCATCGACCACTACGAGAACCCGCGCAACGTCGGCTCCTTCGACAAGGGCGACGACGGCGGTCGGCACCGGCATGGTCGGCGCGCCGGCCTGCGGCGACGTGATGAAGCTGCAGATCAAGGTCGAGCCCGGACGGGCGTCATCGAGGACGCCAAGTTCAAGACCTTCGGCTGCGGCTCGGCGATCGCCTCGTCGCTCGCTCGTCACCGAATGGGTCAAGGGCAAGACGCTCGACGAGGCGCTGACGATCAAGAACACCGCAGATCGCCGAGGAGCTGGCGCTGCCGCCGGTGAAGATCCACTGCTCGGTCCTGGCCGAGGACGCGATCAAGGCGGCGATCCACGACTATCGGCAAAAGACGCCGCCGCTGCGGCGCGAGAATCCGGAGCAGAACAAGGTCGCCTAGGCGCCCTCCAGCACAAGGGAGACATCGCAGATATCATGGCCGCACGCCCACAGCCCCTGAACGTCACGCCGGCGGCGCTCGATCGCGTCAAGGCTCTGCTTGCGCAACGCGGCAAGCCGTCGGCCGGCGTCCGCATCGGCATCCGCTCGCGCGGCTGCTCGGGAATGTCGTACACGCTCGAGTACGCCGACGAGAAGACGCCGTTCGACGAGGTCGTGCAAGCGGACGGGGTCACGATCCTGATCGACCCGAAGGCGACGATGTTTATCCTCGGCACCGAGATGGATTACGTGGAAGACAAGCTGGAAGCCGGGTTTCGTCTTCCGCAATCCGAACGAGAAGGGCCGCTGCGGATGCGGCGAGTCCTTCCACGTCTAAAGGGCTGACCGGATGATGAATGCGAATTCAGTCGGCTGTCTACCACGCCTCCGTCATGCGCGCACGTGATCCGCGCAATCGAAATCTTCGGCCGGTTGCTCTCGCCCTCGTGGTGCGTGGATGGCGGGGACAAGCCGGCCATAGCGGCACAAGTCGTACTTCAATTACGAAAAGTTTGTTCTCTCTCGGATGAAAGCGAACAGCCACGAGAACGAGAAAGGCGGGACAGCGAAAGGTATGGATGGATCCGAACTCGCACTAGAGGCCGGGAGGTTAGGGCGAGACAAGGCAGCGCCGTCGATCGGCCTGCTCGCATGCTGGTCATGTCGCGGGCCGGTCGAGGCAGCCGCGCCGTTCTGCGCGACCTGCCAGGCCGTGCAACCGCCGGGTCAGTCCGACCATTTCGCCCGGCTCGGGCTGTCAGCCGACTACGTGGTGGACCCGGCGCTGCTCGACCGGCGCTATTTCGAGCGGCAGCGGCTGCTTCATCCCGACCGGTTCGCGACGCGCACGCCGCGTGAGCGGGCGCTCTCGCAACAGCAAGCGACGGCGCTCAACGAGGCGTACGAGACGCTGAAGGATCCGCTGCGCCGCGCCGACTATGTCCTGCTGCTGCGTCGGCACGCCGCCAATCCCGACGGCTGCAACCTGGTCAACGATCCCGGCGCTGCTGACCGAAGCGCTGGAGATGCGCGAAGAGCTCGCCGAGGCCGGCTCGGCGCCGGAGATCGCCGTTCTGGAGGAGCGCGCCGGGCGCGATATCGAGGCCTGCGTCGCCGATCTGGCCGATGCTTTCGCCGCCGATGATCTCGAAGCCGCCTCGCGGCTGGCGACCCGGCTCAAGTACTTGCGCAAGCTCGCCGAAGGTTGCCGCGCCCGCCGGCTGAAGTTCGACGGTCAGCGAGGCCAGGCGCTTCCAGCGGCCCGAGAGTAGCGATGCCGCAACTCCTGCAAATCCACGAGCCGGGCGCCACGCCGGAGCCGGGAGCGGACGAAAGCTCGATCGCCGTCGGCATCGACCTCGGCACCACCAACTCGGTGGTGGCGGTCAGCCGTGACGGAGCGGCGGCGGTGATACGCGACGAGGACGGCTCCAGCCTGGTGCCCTCGGTCGTCGCCTATGCCGCCGACGGCTCGGCGATCGTAGGCGAACTCGCGCGCCGGCTGCTGCTCGGACCGGCCGGAAGTGGTGGTGAGCTCGATCAAGCGGCTGATGGGCCGTGGCGCCGCCGACCTCAAGGCGCTCGCCGGTACGCTGCCGTATGAGGTTGCCCCGGCCGCCGAGGGAGCCGGCAAGATGGTACGGGTAGAGATCGCCGGCCGCACAATGACGCCGGTCGAGATTTCCGCCGACATCCTGCGCGCGTTGAAGGATCGCGCCGAGGCCGAGCTTGGCCGCCGCGTCGACCGCGCGGTGGTCACCGTGCCCGCCTACTTCGACGACGCCGCCCGCACCGCCACCAGCGACGCCGCCAGGCTCGCCGGGCTCGAGGTGCTGCGGCTGGTCAACGAGCCGACGGCGGCGGCGCTCGCCTACGGTCTCGACAACGACGTCGAGGGCGTCTACGCGGTCTACGACCTGGGCGGCGGCACCTTCGACATCTCGCTGCTGCAACCTGCAGAAGGGCGTGTTCCAGGTGCTGGCGACCGGCGGCGACTCGGCGCTGGGCGGCGACGACTTCGACCACGCGGTCGCGGCGCGCTTCCTCGCCGAGCGGGTCGAACGGCTGGGCGAGAAGCGGCTGACCACGTCCGAGGCAAAGCTGGCGCTGATGACCGGGCGCATCGCCAAGGAGTGCCTGAGCCGGCAGCGAGAGCGGCGAGTGGTCGATCGAGGCCGACGATACGCGGAGCTTGCATCGGCTCGATCGCGCCGGCGCTCGAGGAGCTGCTGGCGCCGCTTCGTCGATCGCGACCATCGACATCTGCGCCGCAGCGTGCTCGACGACGCCGGCGTACGGCCGGACGAAGTGCGGGGCGTCGTGCTGGTCGGCGGCTCGACGCGCATGCCGCTGGTGCGCGCGCGCGTCGGCCGAGCTGTTCGGCCGCGAGCCGCTCGCCGACATCGACCCCGACGAGGTCGTGGCGCTGGGCGCGGCGATGCAGGCCGACGGCGCTGACCGGCGGCGATCGGACGACGCTGCTGCTCGACGTCATGCCGCTGTCGCTCGGCATCGAGACGATGGGCGGCCTCGTCGAGAAGATCATCCCGCGCAACACGACGATTCCGGTCGCCAAGGCGCAGGAGTTCACCACCTACCAGGACGGCCAGACGGCGATGGCGATCCACGTCGTGCAGGGCGAGCGCGAGCTGGTCGCCGACTGCCGCTCGCTGGCGCGCTTCGAGCTGCGCGGCATTCCGCCGATGACCGCCGGCGCCGCGCGCATCCAGGTCACCTTCGCCGTCGACGCCGACGGCCTGCTGACGGTGTCGGCGCGCGAGCAGACGCACCGGCGTCGAGCAGACGGTCGCGGTCAAGCCGTCCTACGGCCTGAGCGAAGAAGAGATGGCGGCGATGCTCTACGATGCTCTGGAGCACGGCGCCGCCGACATGCGGCGCCGCGCTGCTGACCGAGGCGCGGGTCGAGGCGAGGCGGGTTCTGCGGCGCGCTTGCCTCGGCGCTCGCCGCCGACGGCGATCTGTTGACAGACGACGAACGGCGCGGCGATCGATCAGCGGATGGCGGCGGTGGAAAGCGCGCTCGCCGGCGACGACCGCGACGCGATCAACGCCGCCGCCGAGGCCCTGGAACGGCAGTCGCGTCCGTTCGCCGAGCGGCGGATGGACCGGGGCATCCGCGCCGCGCTCGGCGGCCGCGACATAAGCGAAATCGAGAAGGCTGCCGAAGCCGGCCACGGCAGCGGCGCGCGGCCAAGAGAATCTCGTTGAGGAACAGGATATGCCGAAGATGACGTTCGTTTCGGCCGACGGCAAGACGCGCAAGGAGGTGGACGCGCCGCTCGGGCTGTCCGTGCTGGAAATCGCGCACCGCAACGACATCGACCTCGAGGGCGCCTGCGAGGGCTCGCTCGCCTGCTCGACCTGCCACGTCGTCGTCGATCCGGAGTGGTACGAGCAGCTGCATCGAGCCGAGCGAGGAGGAGGAGGACATGCTCGACCTGGCGTTCGGGCTCACCCACACCTCGCGGCTGGGCTGCCAGATCCGCATGATGCGAGGAGCTGGACGGGCTCACCGTCACGCTGCCGTCGGCGACCCGCAACATGATGGTCGATCGCTGAGCCCGGCCCGTCGACGCTGACGACCGACATCGACGACGCTATCAAGAGGCACCGAGGGGAGAGTTGATGCGCCTGCGCTGGACGGATGTGCACGATATCGCGATCGCGCTGGAGGAAGCCCATCCCGACGCCGACATCGTCAACCTGCGCTTCACCGATCTCTGGAAATGGGTGCAGGATCTGCCCGAATTCGATGATGACCCGAACCGCGTCGAACGAGAAGATCCTGGAAGCCATCCAGATGGCCTGGCTCGACGAACGCGAGTGAGTGATCCGCGCGGCTACTAGGACAAAGGCCGCGGAGACAACCGAAGCCGACGGCAGCCCAGGCCGCGAGCGGCCCTTCCAACATCCATGGACCGGTGCGGGAGCTTACGGAAGCGACGGCTCAGGTCTGTCCACGGCCGCGGTAGCTTCACGCCAACACAATTGCGAGCCCCCAACTTGCGATTGAGCTACCTCCATGGGCGTATACGCCTTCTGCGCGAATTCCAGACATCGCACATCTGCGATATGAAAAGCTCACGATAACGAAAGGCAAGGATAGTAAGGCCGAAGAACGCCAAGGCCTCATTCGCCTTCAACCTTCAAACTCATCTAAGCTCACCGTGAGGTTCGCATGACGACGTCTCGGCATAGGTGGCTTGGTCGCCTGATTCCCTGCGTGGGATTTTCGATTATTACCATGAGTGCTTTGCAGGTGATCGGTATCCCGGTCACCGCGAGCGCGGCTTCGCCGCCGGGCCAAGCGGCGACATCCGCCCGGCCGGCCGCTAAGGGCGGCGAGAACCCAGCTCACATAACTCATTACGGTCGAGATGACTCGCGATCGGCCGTGCCCAGTGTCATGAGAGAGTATCGGAAGCCCCCCAAGCAAGGGGATCCGATCGTCACATTGGGGGGGCAGCCGCCAACCTATCGGAAGTCCCCGCGAATAACGCTACCGAAGCGCTCCTCGCAGTCGTGGGGAATGCAGACGAGATCGCCGGGCGACCCCGCCGCTCGCGGCAGCTTACGTTAGAGGTTCCGATGACGACGTCTCGACAAAAGTGGCTCTCTTGCCTGCTTTCGACAGCGGCATTTGCGATCGTCGCCGCGGGCGCTTTCCAGGCCGACGCGGCGGTTACTTCGTGCCAAACCACCGCATTGACAAACGCTGATTTCGAAGAAGCCACAGTCGACGGCAAAGCCGCCCAGTGGTGCGACGATTACAACCGGGGTTATTCCCGTGTGCTGGCTATGCCAGCGAAGTACAACAATGTGCCGATGGTCAGCGTCCCGACGAGCGTTCCGGCGGGTCAACGATACGCCGGGCTATACCAGATGGTTAACCTGAACCAGACCGAGCCCAAGAACGTCTTCGTCGGCGCCATGATCAAGGGAAGCGATATCGTTCTCGATACCGATGGATGGGGCGCAACTCTCGACGTCGGTTTCACGGTCGATTGCGCCGCTCATCCCAAGTTTTGCGAGTATCACGGCAATCCGGTCGATAATACGCTATGGTGCGCCGCGTTGCCGAGTTCCGGCACCTTCGACTGGCGGTGGGTTGGTCTCGACGCTCATACCTGCGGCATCGGCTATGTCGACAGCGCGACGGGCAACTGGATAGACGTGCCCATTCAAAAGGCGGCCATCTTTCCGGTTCTGGGAGGAGCCACCGGCACCGCTTATTTCGATCTGATTCAACTCATGCAGTTTTCTCCAGGGCCCGCCGCCGTGACGTTCATGTTCGACGACGGTTATAAGTCGACGAAAAGTATCGGCAAGCCGACACTGGACAAATACGGCTTCGTTGGTTCCGCCGCCGCGATCTCCGGGAGTGTCGGGACCGGCGGAAATATGACCGCCCAGGATCTGAGGGATCTTCAAGCGGCCGGGTGGGATATCGCCTCGCACAGTGTAACTCACCCGTCGATGATCGACCTTCCGACCACCGCCGCGGAAATGGAGTTGCAGCAATCGAAATCTACCCTCGCGGGGTTTTTCCTGACCATCGACACCTTCGTCTGGCCTTACGGCTACTATAATCAAAGCCTGACCGGGCTCGCGCAGGCCGGACTGCCAACCCCGCTGTATAGCTCGGCGAGGAACGTCGAATTCGATGATAACGCATATGGGACCTTCCCGTACGCGCTGAAGACTCTTGAAGTGCGCAACTTCACTACCATCCAGGACGTGCAAACGTGGGTCAACGACTTGAAGGCCGGAGGCAGGTGGGGTATTTTCCTGCTGCATGACATCGCCGACAATCCGGGCGAGTACGCGATCACACCGACTATGCTGGATCAAATGGCTCAGCTCGTCGCGGGCAGCGGCGTGGCCGTGATAAATTACCGGCAGGGATACCAAACTTTCGCGAATATACCCGCGCCATAAGTCTCGGAATCCATAGCAGGCGCATCATGCGACCGGGGGTATATGAGCCGCTGTTCTAGCCTGGCTGACAGCGCCCCGGGCAGATGCGACGACGGTAAAGCGGGCGCTCAGGCGTAGGCACTTTCGAGGAAGCCGGTGATGCGCCGGGCGAATGGCTCCGGCTGTTCGACATGCGGGTAGTGGCCGGCCTCGGCGATCACGGCGAACTCGGCCTGCGGAAACAGCTCGTAGATCTGGCCGTGGTGCGTGCGGCCGATGTAGTCGGAGCGGGCGCCGCTGACGAACAGCGCCCGGCCACTGTATTCCAGTGCCGAAACGTCGGGGAAGGCGAGCAGATCGCTCATGTTCGCGGCGATCGCATCGAGGTTGATCCGCCACTCCAGCCGGCCGTTTCGCTCCTCCAGGTTCTGCAGCAGGAAAAGCCGGGTGGCGGGGTCGGCGACCGCCGAGGCGAGCGCCGCGTCAACCTCGGCCTTGCGCGTAGCACCGTTCCGCAAGGCCTCTTGCATGGCGCGAATGTAGTCCATGAACGGCTCCTGATAGCTGACCGGGGCAATGTCGACGACGATCAGTTCCTCGATGAGATCGGGGTGCCGCAGGGCCACCAGCATCGCCGTCTTGCCACCGACGCTGTGGCCGAGCACTGTCGCGGAGGACAGGCCATTCTCGTCTATCAGCGTCTCCAGGTCATCGGCCATTTCCGGATAGGTCATGCTGTCGGCCCAGGGAGACGCGCCATGATTGCGCAGATCGCAGGCGAAGACCCGGTAGCGGTCGGCCAGCCGCTCCGCCATCGAATGCCAGTTCTGCGAAGAGCCGAACAGGCCGTGCAGGATGATGATCGGCGGCCCCTTGCCGTATTCCTGAAACGCGAGCGAGATCGCCATGCCAACCTCCGTGCCCTCACGCCCGCGACAGCGTACTCCCGCATTCGGTTCAAACTCTCGATGCAACGACGGCGTTCCGTCTGCCCTACTTCCCAAACTGGCGGAGTATCGGCGTCTCCCGGATCCCGGCGCCCCACTGCTGCATTGTTTACCAATGCGACAGTCGCCGGAAGGGAATGGCAATAGGCAGGGAGGAAACTCATGCTCAACGAGAAGGTCGCCGTCGTCACCGGGTCCACCAGCGGCATTGGCCTCGGCATCGCCCGCGCGCTGGCGATGCAAGGCTGCCGGGTCGTCCTCAACGGCCGCCGCCAAACCGAGGAAACCGAGGCGCTGCGCGGCGACATCGCCGCTGCCTCGGGCACCGACGTCATCTTTCAGCGGGCCGACATGAGCAAGCCGGACGACATTCGCGCGATGATGGAAGCGGTCGCCGACGAACTCGGTCCCATCGACATCCTGGTCAACAACGCCGGCGTGCAGCACGTGGCGCCGATTCAGGATTTCTCGTCCGAGGCCTGGGACATGGTGCTCGCCACCAATCTCAGCTCCGCCTTTCACTGCACGAAGGCGGTGCTTCCGGCGATGAAAAAGCGCGGCTGGGGCCGGATCATCAACATCGCTTCGGCGCACGGGCTGGTCGCCTCGCCCTTCAAGTCGGCCTACGTCGCCGCCAAGCACGGCATGCTCGGGTTGACCAAGGTCACGGCGCTGGAGACCGCCGAGGAGGGCATCACCTGCAACGCCATCTGCCCCGGCTATGTCTGGACGCCGCTGATCGAGAAGCAGATCGAAGACCAGGCGCGCTCGCACGGCATCGCCCCGGAGCGGGTGATCAACGAGGTGCTGCTGGCCCCGCAGCCGACCCGGAGGTTCGTCACCGTCGAGGAATGCGCGGCGCTCGCGGTGTTCCTAGCTTCGGAGGCGGCAAAATCGATCACCGGCGCGGCGATCCCGATCGAAGGCGGCTGGACCGCGCGGTAGTCGCTGATGCCTGCTCTCGGCACACCTTCCGAGACCTGAGCGCATCGCGGAACTTGCAAGGCCCCCTGACGGTTGGACGAACGAGGACGGCACGCATTCGCGGCTGCGTACGGCCGAACTTGAACGAATGCCGTCCCGGGGAGGACACATGGCAGAATCTAAGCGCGCCGAAGAAGCCGAAACGCATGCGACACGGTTCAATCCGATCGCACCCCTCTCACGGGCCCTCAGCCGGCTGGTCGGCCGCTATCTGCCGGATCCGCTGGTCTTCGCCATTCTGCTGACGCTGATCACCTTCGGGCTCGGCGTCTGGCTGACGCCGGCCGGACCGCTCGATATGGTTCACATGTGGGGCGGCGGCTTCTGGAACCTGCTCGCCTTTACCATGCAGATGGCGCTGATCCTGGTTACCGGCCACGCGATGGCCAGCTCGGAGCCGGTGCACAGGGCGATGAGCCGCCTCGCCTCGTTGGCGCGAACCCCGCAGCAGGGGGTGATGCTGGTTGCCTTCTCCTCCGCCATCGCCTGCGTCGTCAACTGGGGCTTCGGCCTGGTGGTGGGCGCCATGTTCGCCCGCGAGGTCTCGCGGCGCATTCCGAAAGCCGACTACCGGCTGTTGATCGCTTCGGCCTACATCGGCTTCATGACATGGCACGGCGGCTTCTCCGGGTCGGTGCCGCTGGTCGCCGCCACCAAGGGCAACCCGATGGAGAAGACCATCGGCCTGATTCCGATCACCGACACGCTGTTCACGACCTACAACATCGTAATCACGCTGGCGCTGATCCTGGTGCTGCCGTTCGTCTGCCGGGTCATGCATCCGGCGCCGAAAGACGTGATCGCCGTCGATCCCGGCCTGCTCGCCCGCGAGCCGACGACGCGCCGCCAGCTCGGTCCTGGCGCCACGCCGGCGGAGCGCATCGAAGAAGGGCCGCTGCTGTCCTACATCGTCGCGGCGATGGGCATCGTCTATCTCTTCCTCTACTTTCGCGCCAACGGGCTGAACATCAACATCAACACCGTGAACATGATCATGGTGATCGCCGGCCTGATCCTGCATCGGACGCCGATGGCCTACGCCCGGGCCATCTCCAACGCGGCGCGCGGCACGGCGGCGATCATGATTCAGTTCCCGTTCTATGCCGGCATCCAGATCATGATGGAGGACTCCGGCCTCGGCGGCCTGATCACCAACTGGTTCGTCGAAATCGCGACCAAGGAGACCTTCCCGATCCTCGCCTTCTTCTCCTCGGCGCTGATCAACTTCGCGGTACCCTCCGGCGGCGGCCATTGGGTGGTGCAGGGGCCGTTCGTCATGCCGGCGGCGCAGGCGCTCGGCGTCGACCTCGGCAAGGCGGCGATGGCGATCGCCTACGGCGAGGCCTGGATGAACATGGCGCAGCCGTTCTGGGCGTTGCCGGCGCTGGCGATCGCCGGCCTGGGGGTGCGGGACATCATGGGTTACTGCGTCACCGCGCTGATCGTCACCGGGCCGATCTTCGTCTTGGGCCTGCTGTTGTGAGACCGCAGCTCGCGGCGGGGAATCCGCGGGGCGGGCTAAACCACCTCCGGCGCGCGGTCGGCCGGCGGCGTGTTGCGGCTGCGCTGCGTGCGCACCACCCCGTCGATGATCACCATGCCGATGCCCGGCAGGTCGCCGAGCCGGACGCTGTCGCAGCAGGTCCCGCCCGCCGAGTGCTGCGCCCGGTCGAGAAACACCAGGTCGCAGGCGCGGCCGGGCTCGATCAGGCCGCCGAAAGCCCGTGAACGCGGGCGGTGTTGCCGGTGGCGAAGCAGAACGCCTGCTCGGCCGGCACCTCGCCCAGGCTCGCCAGCATGGCGATCATCCGAGCACGCCCAGCGGCTGCACGCCGGAGCCGGCCGGCGAGTCGGTGCCGAGGATGACGCGGTCGAGCTGGCCCAGCTCCTTCGCCGTGCGTAGCGCCAGCAGCGCCGCCCGCTGGTTGCCGTTGTGAACCAGCTCGATGGCGCGCGAGCAACGCTCGCATAGGCAGACGATCTGCTCGTCGGGCAGCGCCGTATGGCCGCCGTTGATGTGGCCGATGACGTCGGCGTCGGCCGCCAGCACCACGTCGGCGTCGATCAGCCCGGAGCCGGGGATCGAGGGGCCGCCAGTGTGGATGGTGCTGCGGATGCCGTGTCGGCGCGCCCACGCCACCATGCGTCGCGCCTCATCGGCTTCCTTGACGCCGCCGAGCCCGACCTCGCCCAGCAGCGTGACGCCCGCCGCGGCCAGTTCGGCGAAGTCGCTCTCGACCATGCCCTTCTCCAGCACCGGCGCGCCGGCCAGCACCTTGACGCCCGCCGGGCGAAAGCCGGCGAAGGCGCGCTGCGCGGTGATCGCCAGCGCCTTGACGCCGGTCACGTCCTTCGGCCGTCCGGGCAGGTGCACCTCGCCCGCCGAGATCATCGTCGTCACGCCGCCGTTGAGGCAGCTGTCGATCCAGCCGAGCTGATTCTGCCGGGGCGTCCAGTCGCCGAACACCGGGTGCACGTGGCTGTCGATCAGTCCCGGCGCAACGGCGGTGCCGCGCGCGTCGATCACGACATCGGCGCCCTCCGTGTCGAGGTCCTTCGCGCGGCCGACGGCGGTGATGTTGCCGTCCTCGGCGACGATGCGTATCGGCGTCGAGGATCGGCCGCGCCAGGTCGCCCGACAGCAGCAGGCCGATGTTGCGTACCACCAGCTTTTTTCGTGCGGGCTGGGATGTCCGCGGGTCGGCCATGGCTTTCGTTCCTCCTCAAGTCCGATCTGGCTTATCGCCCTTACCGGCGCTTCGCGCCTCCATTGCCCGTCCGGCAGCTACTGTACTCTCTGTTACGCATGTTGCCAGGATCTGTGTTCTCGGGCGATGGGGTTGAGGAACCGTGGGCGGGGCACCATGCTCTCCCACAGGATCATGCCCAGGGCTCGGTCGGGCTCCATCCAGCAAACAAGGAGACTCCACCCCCACTCTCCATCTCTCAGATGGAAGTTATAGGGTGAGGTCATCCTGTTGCATCACGATCTGGTTCGAGGGAGAGCGCGCCGTTGTTTGCTTCGATGGGCGTTACGCTCGTATTCGTCAAACGTACGCTGAGCAGAAACCATGGCATGACAGGACTCCCCATTTTGTGGTATACTCCCCGACGTTCCACAAGCGAGCGGGGGCCAAATTGAAGAACGCTGTCGCAGTATTCTCCACAAGCCTTCTCCTTGCGGGCTGCTCGACCTATGCTGCAGATCGCTATGCTGTTTCTATCGATAGTCAGGAGCAACTGCAGATGGTCTCGACTGCGGCTCCAAGCCGCAAGGTCTAAATTTCCAGGTTTTCAGCGAGCGAACCAGGTCGGACAGAAATCGGATGTCGTGGCGTCGGTCCCATAAAGACGCCCGATGGCGAATCTTTCGAAGAATACATACGAAAAGCGCTTATAGATCAATTGAGACTAGCTCCCATCTACTCTCCCGATGGCGGGGTCATCGAAGTCCGGCCCGTTAGGAATGGGGAAGGCCCGGTTGCCGTGAAAGAACAGCCGAAGGCCGTCTTGCAGGATCAGCACGGCCTCCTCGCGCGTTTCGGCGCCGCCATCCTCCGCCGGAACGTTCTTGATCGTGGCTTGCGCCCCGTACCAGTTGCTGACGTTCGCCCCTCGCGGTTCGACGACCAGCGCGCCGATAGCCCCATGGTGCCGATGGTTGCGGAAGTCGGCCATGTCCTGCAGCAGGACAGCCCCGACGTCCTCGTCGGCGTACCACTGGTATTGTACCCGCGGGTCGGCCGCCGGTCGTGGTTCGGGCGGTCTGAATCGGGTTCAGACCGACGTTCGCCCCGTCACTGGTCGTCACATCGTAGCGCAGCAAGGTCGGCGTGCATGGAAACCCGGCTGGAGACCTGCCGGGCGCAGTCCTCCACCGGAACCTCCGGCGCGAACGGCTCCGGCCGCAAGCCCAGCGGCAGCTCATTCATCAACTCTATCTGCACCCACTCCCCCTGACGGCAGCGTAGGATCAGCGGCTCGATCCGCCGATAACCCGCGTAAGGATAGTCAGGTTCATTGGGGTCGGCCGGATCCGGCGGATCGATGGGCGTCAGCTCAGCCTCGCCCGGCGCGGCGTGGCCAGCTAGCCGGAAGACGATCCCGAAGGGGTCGATCAGGTCGGGCTCGCGGTAGACGACCCGGCGTTGTTCCGCGACTACGCGAAATCGCCGCATCGTCCGATCGTCGGTCGGTGCCGGCACTGCGCCGACGGCCGCGGCGTCCGCCTCCTCGGTGTCCGCTAGAGGCAGCCTGAGCAGCGGGTGATCTTCGCCCCGCCCGTGCACGCGGATGAGCCCCCAGCAGCCCAGCCACAAGTCATCGGCCGCGCTAAACTTCCACAGGTGGTCACCTCTGCTGTAGCGCTGATCGAGCACAAAGGTGAACGCTTCGGAGATGCCGATTGTCTGCTGGTTGCGCCACGGTGAAACCGGTTGCTTTGGATCAGGGCGCTCATACGCCGCCGACGCATCCAAGGCATATTGCCGCCAGCGCATGCCGTGAACCTGTAAGCTGTGCTGCTCCTCGTGCGAGCCCTGGAACAGCCGAAGCCGCACCGGGTCGCCGGCATAGGCGTGGAACACGTCGGTCGATGGGTCCCCGTGGTCGACATCATCCCGGCGGCGCGGTTCCATATCAACGGGATCGCTGACCTCGTACTGGTGCGGCCGGGAGAGGAACCAGAACGCCGGATCGCCGCCACGCTCGATGATCGGCTCACAACGGTAGTTGACCGCCATCACCCCCTGGTCGCCATGGCCGCCCGGCTGTTCGGGTGGGTTGAGTGGATCACCCCGGCCATCGAACATCGGCACGAAGTCCGCTCCGGCGAGGCAGAACTCGCGGAATGGCTTGAAATGCTCGCAGCCGCGTTGAAGCGCCGCTGGGCGCGAGTTCTGTCCCTGTCCACTGGCTTGCCATCGAAAGAGTCCCAATTCGCCAACACAGCCCGGCAACGACAACATCCGGCGGGTTACGCTTCGCTTTGAACCGGCCCTACGCTATGCTGCGGTTTTAGACACGCGATGCGTGCGTTACGGGCATGCGGACTGCAATGCGGGCCAATTGTCCCACTTGGCAAGCACGCCTTTTGTCCAAAGCCCGCAACGAATACCTTTCCAAGTCACGTGGCCGGAATACGGATACCCCTCGCCCAGATAGCGGTAAGTGCCTCGATCGATATACTTGAAAATTCGAAAGTCGTAATTGGCCGATAGGCCCGCATTTGTAATGTTATAACATTTGTCTGAGAGTAATATACTGCCCTTACCTATCTTTCCCGGGTAAGTATCCTAAAGGGCAGATGTGATCTGGTCGACCTCCATCTGAGTTCCTGGCGGAACGCTAGCAAGTACTGATCGAAGCATATCCGCGATGGATAACTTGGTCTTATTACCGTTCTGGTTTACCAAAGAAGCCGACTCCGATGAGGGCGCGCCCGCAATCGTTATCGAGGCCAACGACCTTTGCTTGGCAGTCGATCTATCCTCTGGGGACGCCGGCGGCGAAGACGATGCGGGGGCACTTCCCAGCGATTTTAGAAGCCTTAGAGGCTCCAGCAGTTCTTGGTCACCACGCTCCCGCATGGCCTGTTCAAGATAGCTCAAGGTTAGGCAGATGCATTCGAAGCCGAGGTACCCGGCCGCACCTCGAATTTCGTTTGACACGTGAGTGCCCACCAGCATTCCGCGCGGTCGGACACCATCCCTTTCGGACACATAGTAGGACAATACTCGCTCAGTTGACCGATGTCAGTCCGGTTTAGGGTGCCGATTTTGACTTCCACAACCAAGGTACCGCCAGTTGCGCCACGAAACACGAGGTCGATGCGCTTATTACGAATAGTGTGTTGTCTACTTATGAATGTTAAGCCTGGTTCAATTAACTCTGGGTAGCGAGCGAGTATGTTCTCAAGATGAAATTCTTGCATGGTTCTGCTCGATGTAATTTGCGCCTGGCATAGTAACAATTGATCGCCGAACTGGCCGCCGATCTCCGCCGGCGAATTATCGCCGGATAGAGTTAACTCGGAGTGAGCGGCGGCACTCGTAGCTCGGGTTGAGCGATATCCCGGAGGCGTATTCCGACGCATGCTCGTACAGCTGTAGGTGAGATCATCGACGGCCGTGTCGAAGGCCCGCCGGATTGACACGGGCGCGCGGACCCCTATATTGCAGGGTCCCTCCCGCTGCGGCGCGCGCGGGGAACGATTGTGCATTGGATTGTGGTTCTCCTATGTTCGCAGTGATACGCACGGGCGGTAAGCAGCACCGCGTGACCGAAAACGACCGCATCGTGGTCGAGCGGCTGAAGGTCGAGCCTGGGGACCTCGTCGCCTTCGATGAGGTTCTGATGCTCGCGGAAGACGGCAAGGAGCCGTTGGCCGGCGCTTCCGTCCCCGGCGAGGCGCGGGTGTTCGGCCGGGTGCTGGAGCAAACGCGCGGCCCGAAGCTGATTATCTTCAAGAAGAAGCGGCGCAAGAATCATCGGCGGACGAAGGGGCACCGGCAAGACCTCACGGCGGTGCGGATCGCCTCGATCAGCGCGACGGGCGACGCGGCGGCGGCCACGGCGGCCGAACCCGAGCCCCTGGCGAAATCCGAGCCCATTCCCGAGCAGGAAGTGGCGGTGGCGGATGCGGCCCCACTCGTTCGTGAGCCGGAACCGGCATTGCAGGAGTAGCAAATGGCGCACAAGAAAGCGGGCGGCAGTTCGCGCAACGGCCGCGACAGTCCAGGGCAGCGTCTCGGCGTGAAGAAGTTCGGCGGCGAGCGGGTGATCCCCGGCAACATCATCGTCCGGCAGCGCGGCACCCGGTTTCATCCGGGCGCGGGGGTCGGCCTAGGCCGCGATCATACGATCTTCGCGATCGCCGAAGGGCGCGTCGCCTTCCGCCACAGCTCGCAAGGCCGCACCTTCATCGACGTTAAGCCGGCCTCCTAGAGTATCGCCGCGCGGCTATCTGATCCGAACCGCGGAGCGAGCATCCAGCGGGCCGAGCCCGCGGATCGGCGGACATCTCCACGTGCGTTTTGTCGACGAGGCCAAGGTCCTGGTGAAGAGCGGCGACGGCGGCAATGGCTGCCTGTCCTTCCGCCGGGAGAAGTTCATCGAGTTCGGCGGGCCGGATGGCGGCGACGGCGGCAGCGGCGGCGACGTGGTCGTCGAGGCGGTCGCCGACCTGAACACGTTGATCGACTACCGCTACAAGCGGCACTTCAAAGCCAAGCGCGGCGGCAACGGCGCCGGGCAGAACCGCACCGGCGGGCGCGGCGCCGACGTGCTCCTGCGGGTTCCCGTCGGTACGCAAATTTTCACCGAGGACCGCGAGACGATGGTCGCCGATCTGCTGGAGGCCGGGCAGAGGGTGGTCATCGCCAAGGGAGGCGGCGGCGGCTTCGGTAACCAGCACTTCAAGTCGTCGACCAATCGGGCGCCACGCCGCGCCGATCCGGGCCGGCCGGGCCAGGAGTTCTCGATCGTCCTGCGACTGAAGCTGTTGGCCGACGTTGGCCTGATCGGCCTTCCCAACGCCGGCAAATCGACCTTTCTCGCCGCCGTCTCCCGCGCCCGGCCGAAGATCGCGGATTATCCGTTCACTACGCTCTATCCGTCGCTGGGAGTGGTCGCTGTCGGCTCCGACGAGTTGGTGCTGGCGGACATTCCGGGACTGATCGAGGGCGCGCACCAAGGCGTCGGGCTCGGCACCCGCTTTCTCGGCCATGTCGAGCGTTGCCGGGTGCTGATCCACCTCGTCGACGCGACGCAAGCCGATGTCGCCGAGGCCTACCGCACGGTTCGCCAGGAGATCGCGGCATACGGCGCCGGCCTTTGCGACAAGCCGGAGATCGTCGTGCTGAACAAGATCGATGCTGTTCCGGCGACCGAGTTGGACGCGAAGCGAGCGGCCCTCGGCGCTTCGGCTAGCCAGCCGGCGTTCGCAGCTTCAGGCCTCGCCGGGGCCGGCGTCGATGACGTGATGACGGCGGCGATGCACAAGGTGCGCGCGGCCCGTCAGGCGGCGATCGCGACCTCGCCCGCGCGCCTGCCATGAGCCGGCGGCGGCAGTACTCGGGGCTTGCACTCGGCGAGCGCCTGGTCATCAAGATCGGTTCGGCTTTGCTCACCGAGGAGTCGACCGGCGTCATTCGCCGCGACTGGCTGGAAGCCCTGGCCGACGACCTCGCCGCCCGCAGGCGAGGCGGCCAGGAGGTCGTGATCGTCTCGTCGGGCGCCATCGCCGTCGGCCGCCGACTTCTGGGATTGAACGATGGCGCGCTGCGCCTCGACGAGAAGCAGGCGGCGGCGGCTACCGGAATGATCAGGCTGGCGCATGCCTATCAGGAGGTGCTGGCAAGATACGGCGTTACCGTCGCGCAGGTGCTGCTTACGCTTGACGACAGCGAGGACCGGCGGCGCTACATCAATGCGCGTAACACCTTGACGACGCTGCTGCGCTTGCACGCGGTGCCGTTGATCAACGAGAACGACACGGTGGCGACGGACGAGATCCGCTTCGGTGACAACGATCGCCTGGCGGCTCGAGTAGCGGCGATGATCAGCGCCGATACGTTGGTGCTGCTGTCGGACGTTGACGGACTGTACTCGGCCGATCCGCACGAGAACGCCGATGCCAGCTTCCTCGCCGAGGTTCGGGAGATTACCCCGGAGATCATCGCGATGGCCGGCGAGCCACGGTCGGCGGTTGGTCGCGGCGGCATGCTGACGAAGCTTGCGGCCGGCCGGATCGCCATGGGTGCCGGCTGCCGAATGGTGATCGCCTACGGCCACGACCTGCATCCCCTGCGGCGCATCGAAGCCGGCGCGCGATGCACCTGGTTCTTGCCGGCGGCGAGCCCTCGCGCGGCGCGTAAGCAATGGATCGGCGGCACCTTGAAACCGGCCGGCGCGCTGGTGGTCGACGAAGGGGCGGTCGCCGCTCTCGCTCGCGGCAAGAGCCTGCTGCCCGCTGGCGTCGTCGCCGTCGAGGGCGAGTTCGGCAAGGGAGCGGCGGTGTTGGTCAGAACCCGGGAGGGCCGTACCCTGGGGAGGGGGCTCGCTGGCTACTCGGCGGCCGAAGCCCGCCAGATCATCGGCCATAAAACCAGTGAAATAGAAGCTTGCCTCGGCTACCGTGGGCGCGATGAACTGATTCATCGGGATGATCTCGCGCTGGACCGAGAGAGCAGCCAATGAACACGCTGGTCGCCGATGCCATTACTCCTGGTTGCGGGTTCCATAGCCCTAGCCAATTGATGCACTACATCGGCACGTCCGCGCGCGCCGCCGCTCAGGTGTTGGCGGAAGCAACGACGCACGCCAAGAACAAGGCGTTGCGCCAGGCCGCCACCAACATTCGCGGGCGTCTCCCGGATATTCTTTCGGCCAACGAAAGAGATGTCGCGGCTGGCCGCGGCAAGGGGCTCAGCGAGGCCTTGCTCGACCGGCTGGCGCTCATCGGCGGATCGCGTCGAGGCGATGTCGCGCGGTCTCGAGGATATTGCCCAGCTTGACGACCCGGTAGGTAAAGTGATCGCCGAATGGGACAGGCCGAACGGCTTGCATATCGCCCGCGTTCGCACCCCTTTGGGGGTCATTGGCGTGATCTACGAGTCCAGGCCCAACGTGACCGCCGACGCCGGCGGCCTCTGCCTCAAGGCCGGCAACGCCGCGATACTGCGCTGCGGCTCGGAGAGCTTCCTGACCTCATCGGTGATCGCGGAGTGTCTGACGGCGGGGCTGATCGGCGCCGGACTGCCGGAGGCGGCCATCCAACTCGTGCCGACCACGGACCGGGCGGCGGTCGGCGAGATGCTGAAGATGAGCGATTGCATCGACGTCATCGTGCCGCGCGGCGGCCG
The DNA here is from genome assembly GCA_963786265.1 of uncultured Alphaproteobacteria bacterium. GTDB lineage: Bacteria > Pseudomonadota > Alphaproteobacteria > Rhodospirillales > Defluviicoccaceae > Defluviicoccus. The sequence continues at coordinate 53,460 of CAWAYT010000008.1, read as the reverse complement.
CTCGTTGATCGAACGGATCTCAGCGGAAAGCAGGGTGCCGCTCTTCAAGCACCTCGAAGGCATCTGTCACACCTATCTGCACGCGGCGGCCGATCCCGAGATGGCGAGACGCATCGTTTTCAATGCGAAGATGCGTCGCCCCGGAATCTGCGGCGCCACCGAGACGCTGCTTGTCGACCGGGCGGTCGCGCCGGCTCTGCTGCCGCCGATCCTCGATGACTTGATCGCCGCCGGCTGCGAAGTTCGCGGCGATGCCGCGACACGGGTGATCGACAGCCGCGTCGCGCCGGCGACCGAGCTGGACTGGGACACCGAATATCTCGACAAAATACTCTCCGTGCGGATCATCGACGGCGTGGGGGACGCGATCGATCACATCCGCAAGCACTCCTCGCAGCACACTGAAGCCATTATCACCGAGAATGCGGCGGCGGCCAACGCGTTCATCGGCGCGATCGACAGCGCCATCTTGATGGTCAACACCTCGACGCAGTTCGCGGACGGGGGCGAGTTCGGAATGGGCGCGGAGATCGGCATCGCGACGGGTAAGCTGCACGCTCGCGGCCCGGTCGGGGCGGAGCAACTCACCAGCTTCAAGTACGTCGTAAGGGGCGCTGGTCAGTGTCGTCCGTGACATCGACCCACGATGCGCCCGCGCTTTCGTGCTTCCCACCGACACATTCGGCGCACGATGCAGGGCGCGCGTCGCGTGTTGAGATGGCGCCAATCGATACCGAACCGCGCTCGGATGTGATCCTTGGGTTCGCGCAGAATTGGCCTGCTCGGTGGGTCCTTCAACCCGGCCCATGAAGGACACAGGCATATCTCACTAATCGCCTTGAAGCGGCTAGGCCTCCACGAAGTCTGGTGGATGCTGACGCCGCAGAACCCGCTGAAAAACTCCAGCGACACGGCGCCGTTTCAGGAGCGGCTGAAGGCGGCCACACGCGTCGCCATGCATCCCCGCATCCGCGTGACGGACATCGAGAAAGGGCTTGGAACCGCGCATACGGCGGACACGCTTGCGTTACTTCTGCCGCGCTTTCCGAAGTGCCGGTTCGTCTGGCTGATGGGGGCGGATAACCTGGCGCAGGTCAGTGAGTGGAAGAATTGGCGGCGCATCTTCCGGCTGGTGCCCATTGCGGTTTTTGCCCGGCCACCTTATTCTAAATCCGCGCTGGTCGCGCGCGCGTCGCGTGTATTCGCGGACAGTCGAGTGGCTGAGTCGAGGGCGAGTTCAATGGCGATGATGTCGCCGCCGGCGTGGGTTTTTCTGCATACGCGCCCGCATGCCGGCTCGGCTACGCGTATTCGCGCGAGAAAGGCGTCGGCCTCCGGTAAACGCGCGCCGATGATGATTCATCGGGTCAACACTGAGTTCGGGTCAACACTGGGAAGGAGTCGTCCCCCATATCCTCGATGATGCAGGTATCGCCTCCGGCCGACGACGTGCTTCAGGCTGTTAAGTCGTCGCTGGACAATGACAAAGCCGAAAATGTGGTGGTCATCGATCTCGTAGGGAAGACCAACATAGCGGACTACATGATCGTTGCTTCCGGGACCTCGAAGCGGCAAATCTCGGCGATGTCCGACCATGTCCTCGAAAAGATGAAGGACCTGGGAGCGGCTTCGGTCGCCGTCGAAGGCACCGGCCATTGCGACTGGGTGCTGATTGACGCGGGGGACGTGCTGGTACATCTATTTCGTCCCGAAGTGCGAGAGTTCTACGCGATCGAGCGTCTGTGGGGCTCACCGGCTCTGGTCACGGGAGAACGCAGGGCAAGCTCGATCCCGTAGGGCCAAGATCGCGGCGGAGTGGTTCTACGTCATCGGAACCGCTCTAAAGGATGCTGGGGGTGAAGTTGCAACCCGAGGGGCTCTCCGGATTGCTTGCTCCCTCCGGCACGATCTCGACGATCAGCAGTTCATCCGGCGCATCTAGACTGACGGTGGTCGGCGCGTCGAAGGTGTTCTTAGCCCTCTTGCCCCCATCGGCGTCGCCCTCGAGCGCGCTGGGCAGATACGTGCTGACCTTGGCGACCGGCTCTTCGAAGGTGAGAGTCACCGGCAGCGCGGCGGCGCTCCATTCCCGGGAACGCAGCGAGTTACTCGGCTTCGGCTTCTCGTAGCTGACCGCGCCTTGCCAGAGCACCAGGTAGAAAACGCCCGACCCCTTCTGCAGCAAGAAACTCCGGACATTCCGCAGGTCGCCGGACAAGCTCGCCTTCAAAACGCGGGGGTTGAACCCGGAATCGGCGTCGCACAACAGGTGCATGATGTTACGCACGGCATAATAGGCCTTGGTCGGCGAACCATCGTTGCGCAGCAACCCGAAATGCTCATCCGGATTATCGAGCTCGGAATTCGGGTTCGTGTCGATGAGCTGGTAGATGAAACCTCGTTTCACTTCCGGCCTGGCGAACAACGCCGCCATCGAGCGGGCGAGATACTTCGCCTTCACCTTGTCGGTGAAGGGGTGGGCCTGCCACTTCTTCATCGCGGTCTGTAATCCGTATTCCGTAACCAGCACCGGCTGGCCTGGATTGACGATGCTCACAAGCTGCAGCAGTTGACCGAGGGCCGTGTCGAGCGGTCGCTCTCCGCTATAAGCGTGCAGATTGCCGAGGTCGCTGACTGACGACAGATCGCCTAACTCCTGGAAGTTCGCCTTCTCGTTCCACGCCAGCGACGGGGCCGCGACGGGCAGCGCGCTCGCGGCCGGATTATTCCTTACCGCCCGATGCGTGGCCGTGGCGAAGGCTCTGAGGTCTTGTGCCCAGTCGGTATTGCCGGCTTTCTTCAGCGTCGCGTTGTATTCGTTGGGCCCTTCGACGCCGCTGAAGACGCTCGCGCCGAGTTTCGCGATAGCGTTGTCGATCTGATCGGCGACGGACCCCGGGTCGAGTTCTCGCGCGCCGAAATTCTTCGCCTTGAAGTTGTCTACGATCATCAGCGCGCGGATGCCAAGCAACTCGTTCAGGTCGCCGATGCGGCGGATGCTGACGGGGAAACTTGCGTTCTGCCGGATGTGTTTGATGCCGAGATCGGCAAGCGCCGACTTCATCTCATCGTACTTGAAGTCGTAGACCGTGCCGGTCCAACTGAAGTGCGTGTTGACGCCCACGGAATTGACGAAGTCATACGCGCGCCGCGCCTGTATGTCGGCGCCGACCGGCGTTGGCGAATGCATCGCCGCGATCATGGTGAAGGCACATGCCGCCGCTACTCCCCTGATGCGCATTTCCCCTCCTTCAGCAGTGATCCCCGGCGGCAGTGATTGCTGGCGTTGCCCGTGCTCGACCGCGTCGATCGATACTCAACGATACGGCGCGGCTTGCGTTATAGCGTTCACGCGTAAAGCCAGAAGACGTCGGCGAAGACCGAGCCGCGCGCGGGGCGGCGCGCGTCGACCGGGCCATCGTAGACCACCATCAGGCCTCTCTGGTCGCGCCAATGGAAGCCGACGAGTCCTTCCGCATAATCGCCGCCCGGCACGGAGGGAAGGTCGAACAGGGATGCGAGCCGGCCATCGGCTTTTCCGGTGAGGCTGTCGTCTTCGAGTGCGAATGGATCGCGCAGCCGATAAATGCGCATCGCGCCGTCGAGCGCCATTGTCGGTCCGGCCAGGATCAGCAGGTCGGCGGCGTCGCGGGTGAGTTCGCGTACGCCGAGCCCGCCGAGATCGACGAAGTGCTTGCGGTAGCGCCGCTCGCCCGGGCCGATCACCGCCAGTCCGAGCGCCCGGTCGCCGCGAAGTTCCGGCTCGATCTCCAGCAGCATCGCCCAGCCGCGCAACACCGGTCCGCGCAGTCCGAGAATCAGCCGCCGGTCGAAAGCGGCCAGGCCTTCAATGTCGAAGCCGTTCTCCTTGCTCGCCAAAGGCGCGCGCGCATGTTTGCCATCGGCTTCGCCGTGCGAGGTGCGGAGGAATGGCCCGAGGTGCGGGTCTTGCCGCAGCGCTTCCATGAGAACGTTGCCGCCTTCGCCGCCTGCCAGCCGAGCCGCGGTCAGCCTCTCTCCCCCTTCGGTTGGATGCGGCCCAGAAGTCCCCGGCAGGCCATCGACCAGTGGGAGGCGGCCGAGCAGGAAGCGGTTTGCTTCGACTTCCACCCGCTCCAGGCGAGACAGATCGTCGCGCGGGTTATCACCCTTCGGCTTTTTCCGCTTGCTGGAGTGCGAGCCGGTGAACCAGAGATAGCCGCGGGCGTAGTCAAGCCCCTCGATGTCCGCTTCCGCCTTGTCCTGCTCGCCCTCGAACAGGTCGATGTAAGTCTCGAGCGCAAATTGCTGGTGACCGGCGAACACATTCGGCGCTTCCGGCGACAGCCTGGACAGCGTGATGCGGCCACCGCTCAGCTCGTCGGAAGCGACCCACAGCGCGCCGTCCGGACCGAGCGTCGCGGCGGAAAGGTCGCCCACGATCAACTCGGCCTCACGGTCTTGGCCGAAACGAAGCAACACACGTCCGAGCAGGAGTGACTGTCCCATGCCCTTTCCTAGCCCCGACGGCCCGACGGCCGCAAACACTTCCCGAGCGGCCGGCCACCGCGCTCAGGATTTTTTGTTCGATCCGCGGCCGCATCAAACCATACGTTGTCTATATACATAGACGCGCTTATCTGACGGGCAAAGGCCAGCGTCCGGCAAGGGCGCATAGCGGCAAACGGTCATGCTGATCAAGGTTCGCGGTCGAAGTGAGGTCGAAATCTTCGGAAATTACGCTGAAGTCGGTCTACCTCGACCGGCGGCGGTTCCTTGCCGCAGCGGCTGTCGCTGGCGCCACGGCGGCGTTTCCCGACATCGTCGCGGCGCGAGCGGCGGAGGCAATCCGGCCGCCGAAGCTCGGGGAGATCGCGAAAAGCCGATACTCGACCGAGGAGGCGCGGACGCCGCTGGACGCGATCACCCGCTACAACAACTTCTACGAATTCGGCAGCGACAAGGACGATCCGGCTCGTTATGCGGCGACGTTGAAGCCCCGACCCTGGGCGGTGGCGATCGACGGCCTGTGCGGAAAACCCGGAACCTACGATGTCGACGAGATCATCAAGGCGAACCGGCTGGAGGAACGGATCTATCGGCTGCGCTGCGTCGAGGCATGGTCGATGGTGATCCCGTGGGTAGGCATCCCGTTCGCCGACGTGCTGAAGAAGGCCGAGCCGCTCGGCGGCGCCAAGTTCGTGGCCATGCAGACCCTGCTCGATCCGGAGCAGATGCCGGGCCAACGCCGGCCGATCATCGAATGGCCCTACCTCGAAGGCTTGCGGCTGGACGAGGCGATGCATCCGCTGTCGATCCTCGCGGTGGGACTCTACGGCGAGGTCCTGCCCAACCAGAACGGCGCGCCGATCCGGCTGGTGGTACCGTGGAAGTACGGGTTCAAGAGTATCAAGTCGATCGTTCGCATCAGCTTCGTCGAACAGATGCCGCCCACCGCGTGGAACGTCGAGGCGCCGGGTGAATATGGCTTCTACGCCAATGTCAATCCCAACGTTGATCATCCCCGCTGGAGTCAGAAACGGGAGCGGCGCATCGGCGAGTTCTTCCGCCGCGAGACGCTGCCGTTCAACGGCTACGCCGACGAAGTCGCGAGCCTCTACGCCGGCATGGACCTGACGAAGTGGTTCTAGCCACGGTTTTGCAAAATTTCAGGCTCCGCGCCGCGACCCTCACCCCGACCCTCTCCCGGCGGGAGAGGGAGAAGATGGCGGGACAGGGACGCCGGAGCGGTCGAGAACAAACCCTCTCCCAGCGGGAGAGGGAGGCGCGACGCGCGGGTGAGGGGGCGAGTGAAAAGCGAGCGATGACGGCGGAGAGAGAGCTTGCTGAAGGGCACGGAAGAACACCCTCACCCCAACCCTCTCCCAGCGGGAGAGGGAGAAGATGGCGGGACAGGGACGCCGGAGCGGTCGAAAACAAACCCTCTCCCGACGGGAGAGGGTATCGCGAAGCGGGGGTGAGGGGGCGAGGGACCACGGTCAGAAGCCGCGCCGGCCGCGACCGGCTCATCCGCTTCGTCTTGAAGCCGGCCGTCTTTATGCTCTGCCTGACGCCGCTCGCTTGGCTCGGCTGGCGGGCCGCGACCGGCGGCCTCGGCGTCAACCCAATCGAGGCGGTCGATCGGTTTCTCGGTGACTGGGCGCTGCGCTTCCTGCTGATTTCGCTGGCGGTTAGCCCGGTGAAGGAGATCATGGGCTGGCCCGTGGTTATGCGCTTCCGCCGCATGCTGGGGCTGTTCGCCTTCTTCTACGTCGTCCTTCACCTCTCGAGTTGGATCGGCCTCGACCAGTTCTTTGCTTGGCCGCACATCTGGGCGGACATCGTCAAGCGCCCGTTCATCACCATCGGCATGCTGGCCTTCCTGTTGCTGGTGCCGCTCGCCGCCACGTCGACTTCGCGGATGGTCAAGCGGCTCGGCGCAAAACGCTGGAAGCGGCTGCACATGCTGGTCTATCCGGCCGCCGGCTTGGCCTCTCTCCACTTTTTCATGATGGTCAAGGCGGACGTGCGCGAGCCGGCGCTTTACGCCGCCGTCTTGGCGCTCCTGCTCGGCTGGCGCGTCCTCAGCCGCTTGCCGCCGATGCGCCGCCCGCTCACGCCTGCCGTGCCCCGGCGGGAGAGGGTACGGGCGGAGGCGAGCGGTTAACGGCGACGCGTTCGATCAGCGTCATCGCCGCCGCCGGCGCTCGGACCTTGGCGCCGTCGATCATGTAGACGAAGCAGTCGCGCGGGCCTATCGTCGGGGCTGGCTCATTCGTCAGGCGAGGTAGGTCGTCCGGCTCGCCGCCTGACGCCCAGCATTGTAAGCGGGTCGCCCACCGCTCGTGCTCGGCCGGAGGATAGCCGTCTGGCTCGGTCTCTTGCGCGCGCTGCAGGCGGGCATAAACGAAGTCGGCGGTTAGGTCGGCGATCGAGGGGTACTTCGGCGAATCGGTGAATACGAGGGCGACGCCGTGGCCCCTCAGCATTGAGACGAGTTCTGGCGATTGGAAGCTGGCATGCCGGACCTCCAGCGCGTGGCGAACCGGCCTGCCCCCGACGGCGCGCGGCAACAGCTGAAGAAAGGCCGCGAGATCATCGGCGTCGAACCGTTTGTTGGGCGGAAGCTGCCACAGCACGGGGCCGAGTTTATCGCCCAGTTCCATGACCCCGCTTTTGAAGAAGTGCTCGATTGAGGGCCGGGCTTCGGCCAGGCGCGGCCGGCTGGTCGCGTAACGGGAAGCCTTCACCGAGAAAACGAAGCCGTCCGGACTTTCCGCCGCCCAACGCCGGAAGCTTTCCGGCTTCTGCGTACGGTAGAAGGTGCCGTTGATCTCGATCGAGCCGAGACGCCCGCTGGCGTAGCTCAATTGGCGAGACGGCGGCAGGTCCGCGGGATAGAAACTCCCGCGCCAGGGCTCGTAGGTCCAACCGCCGATCCCGACCCGTATCATCCGACGGGCAAGCGTCTACAGGCGTTCCGCATCCACATCCGCGCACGAGAACCCGAATCCGGTCAGTGCGTCCTCCAGGTAGTCCGCCGCGAGCGGGATCGAGAGAAACGTATCAGCGCGGCGGCTGTCCGGATCCTGCCTGGCGGCGGTGACCGCCTCTGACCATTCGTCGAAGGTTCCGGAGCCGAGCCACAGCATGGCTAGTACCTCGACCTTTTGGTCCTCGTTCAACTGATCGAAGAGCGACCGGATTTCTTCCTCCGTCGCGTCGTCCGGAAGATCGAACAGCACTTCGCGATCGGCGTCGTCGGTGACGTTGTCGCCGGGATCGGGGATCACCGGCGCTTCCTTCGCGTGGAATTGGCGCAGCTTGATGATCAGGAAGCACACTTGGTCGGATGAGATTTCCTGCATTTCGTCCGGCCGCCCTCGGTTTGGAACGTCACAGGCGCAACGACGCCGCCCGCGATGAGTTCCCCTCTCGGAGTCCGTCGGTGGATCCGACGCGGTACTACGTGTCTCTCCCTTGCCAGAGGAAGAAAGAACCGGCTACTCGGCGGCGGCTGGCTCGGGTTCCACTTGTGGCGGCCGCCGCTCCTCGGGAGGCGTGATTGCCTCGAGCAGGTGCTCCTCGATCCGTTGCAGTTTCTGCTCATGCTCCACCTTCAGGCCGAAGACATCCTTGATATAAAAGACGTCGACCACCCGCTCGCCGTAGGTGGAGATATGAGCGCTGACGATCTGTAATCCCTGCACGGTCAGGGTCGAGGTCACGTCGTGCAGGAATCCTGGCCTGTCCCGGCCGTTGACCTCGACGACAGTGTTGGCCGCCGAGGCCTTGTTATCGAAGATGACGCGGGGCGGCACCTTGAACACCCGCGTTCGGCTGGGCAGCGCGCGCGACCGCATCTGCTGCAATTCGCGGGCAGGCTGTAGGTTGCCGGCGACGGCGGCCTCGATCCGCTTCGTCAGCCGCTTCAAGCGATCGTCGCTGTCGAAGGGTAGTCCGGCCAGGTCCTGGATGAGAAAAACGTCGAGCGCCATGCTGTTGGCGAGCGTCACCCCCTTGGCGCCGACGATCGAGGCGCCTGACAGCGACATCGCGCCGGCGATTTGCGCGAAAAGTCCGGGATGGTCGGGCGCATAGATCGTCATCTCGGTAACGTGACGAGACGATTTGGATTGCGCCTCGATGAACAGCGACCTGCCAGCCTCGTCCGCGTTGCGCATCAATTCGAATTGGCGGACTTGCTCGTCGGTGGTGAAGGCCAGCCAGTAATCGGAGTAGCCGCGGGCGATGTACGCCTCGCGCGTTTCGTCGTCCCAATCGGCCAGTCGCGCGCGCAGCTTGGATTTCGCGCTCTCTACCCGCATCGTCCGGCGGTCGGCTGGCTGTCCACTCGCCATCTCTATTTCTTCCAGAGCGCGGTAGTAGAGCTCGTCGAGCAGACCGCCCTTCCAGGCGTTCCAGATGTTCGGGCCGACGGCCCGGATATCGACGTTCGTCAGAATCAACAGCATGCGCAGCCACTCCGGCGACTGCACGCGATCGACGAAGTCGGTAACGGTCTTCCAGTCGTCGATGTCTCGCTTGAACGCGGTCCGGCTCATCAGCAGATGCCAACGCACGAGCCAGGATACGGTCTCGGTTTCCCAATCGTCGAGGCCGAGGCGCGGCGCCAGATGTCGCGCGATCTCGGCGCCGATCTCGGAATGATCGCCGCCGCGGCCCTTGGCGATGTCATGCAGCATGACCGCCAGGTAGAGCGCCCGGCGCGACCGGATCTCCCCGAAGGCGATGGTCGCCGCCGGATGGTCCTCTTTCAGCTCTCCCCGCTCCACGCGATTGAGAATACCGATAGCGCGGATCGTGTGTTCATCGACCGTGTAGACGTGGTACATGTCGTACTGCATCTGCGACACGACCCGGCCGAAATCCGGGATGAAGCGGCCGAAGACCCCTGCGTCGGCGAGCCACTTCAGGCCCTGTTCCGCGCTCTTCTCGTGCGTCAGTATTTCGATGAACAGCCGGTTGGCTTCCGGATTGTTGCGGAGATTGGCATCGACCAGGCGCAAGTTCTGCGGAACCAACCGCAACGCCTGAGGATGGATGTCGATTCCTTGCCGCTGCGCCTCGTGAAACAGACGGAGCAGCAGTACCGGGTCGCGCTCGAAGGCGCCGGAGCCATCGACGGTCAGCCGGTCGCCATTGATTTTCAAGCCCGGGGGCAGGCGACGGAAGAAGGATCGCCGCGACAGCGATGGCAGGCGGAAGCGCAGCCTCGGCTTCCTGTGCTGATCTTCGAGCACGGCGCAGAGGACCCGGGTCAGGTCGCCCACCGTTTTGGTGACCCGGAAATAGTGCTTCATGAAGCGTTCGACGCCGCGGCCCGACGGCCGGTCGTTGTAGCCCAGTCGGCTGGCGATGCCCTCCTGTACGTTGAACGTCAGTCGTTCTTCCGGCCGGCCGGCGACGTAATGCAAGTGGCAACGAACCGTCCACAGAAAGTTCTCGGCGCGGCGGAACTGCCTGACGTCGGCCTCGGTGAACACCCCCCGCTCCACCAACTCGCGGACATCCTTGACCTGGTAGAGGTACTTGGAGATCCAGAACAGGGTTTGCAGGTCGCGAAGCCCGCCCTTGCCCTCCTTGATGTGCGGCTCCAGAACGTAGCGCGAATCGCCCATGCGCTCGTGGCGCTCGTCTCGCTCGGCAAGCTTCTGTTCCACGAACGACGGACCCGAGCCGGTCACGACGTCGCTGCGGAACCGCTTGTTCGAACGAGCAGAACAGGGCCTTGTCGCCCCACAGCCAGCGCGCCTCGAGCAGGCTGGTGCGGATCGAGAGGTCGCCCTTTGCCAGCCGCACGCAGTCGTCGATGGAGCGCGTGGCGTGGCCCACCTGCAGCCCCGAATCCCACAGCATGTATAGTACGTACTCGACGATCTGCTCCGGTCGGGCGGTCTTTTCGCCGGACAACAGGAACATCAGGTCGATGTCGGAAAACGGCGCCAATTCTCCGCGGCCGTAACCGCCGGTCGCCGCCACCGTCATCCGGTCTCGATCCATCGCATCGGCGGGCGGATATACGTGCGTGCTGGCGAAATCGTAGATGCTGCGAACCAGTTGATCGACCAGGAAGGCGTTCGCCTGGATGACCTCGACGCCCTTCAGCCCTTGCTCGAAACGCCCGCGGATCTCGGCGACCCCGCGATAGAGAGCCGCCCTGAAGATCTGCAGAGCATTGGCTCGCGCCCGGGAACTCGATGCACCCCAACGAGTCTGCTCGTTGAGCTCGGCCAACAGTGCCCGGCGGTTGATGATGGCGCGGCGGTTGTGAATGCGGTACATGCCGATTGCAATCCTCCGCCTTGTATATAAATGAACGACGGGCTTTCGCACGCCCTATTCCGCGGGAACCAAGCCGGTGAGCCAGCTGCTCATCATCGATGTACAAATCGGCTTCATCAATAAATCGACGGCGCATGTCCCGCAGCGGGTATCGCCTCTGCAGGATAGTTTTGACCACGTTCTTGTTACTCGGCTTTACAATCCGCAGAAGTCTCTCTACCGGAAGCTCGTCGGTTGGGACGGCTTTTCCCTGGGATCCACCGATACCAGGCTCGCATTTACGCCGCGTGAAGACGCGACAATCCTCGACAAATCGACTTACAGTTGCGTACAGGAGAGTCTTGTCGAACGCCTTCGCCGGGACGGCATTTCGCGCGTTCACCTCTGCGGCATCGCCACCGAGGGCAGCGTAATGTTGAGCGCGGTGGACTTATTCCAAGCCGGAATAGAGCCGCTCGTCCTCGCCCATGCCTGCGGTTCGACCGCCGGACACGCCGATCATGAGGCTGGGTTGCAGATCCTGAAGCGGCTGATCGGCGCGAAGCAAGTGATCGGCTCATAACTTCATAATGCCGGCGGGAGCCCGTGTGGGTGTCGCGGCGCCGCCGGGACGATCATCCGTCACCGAACAACGCGGCGATCCGACCTTGAATCGTCTCGGCCGCGGCGCAGGGATCGGCCGCGCCATGGATCGGCCTACCGACGACGATATGGTCGGCGCCGGCGAGAAAAGCGTCCTCGACGTCCATGGTGCGCTTCTGATCATCGATCGGCCGATTGCTCGCCGGCCGGATACCGGGGACGACGATCAGCAGCCGGTCGCCCAGTTCGCGCCGCAGACCGCTTGCCTCCAGGCCGGAGGAAATCACGCCATCGCAGCCGATGGCCAGCGCGCGGCGGGCGCGCGACAGGACCAGCGAAGGAATATCGGTCTGAAAGCCGAGCGCCTGCATGTCCGCCGCATCGAGGCTTGTCAATACGGTCACGGCAAGGATGCGCAGGTCCCCCTTGGCGGCGCAAGCCGCCTCCAGTATGGCGTCGTTGCCGTGGACGGTGGCGAGGTCGGCGCCGTGCCGAGCCAGTTGGCGGACAGCCGAACTCACGGTCTGGGGTACGTCGAAAAACTTCAGATCGACGAAGACGCGCTTGCCGATCTCGCGCAGCGCCGCCATCAGCTCGAAGTAGCCGCCCGCCATGAACAGCTCCAAGCCGAGCTTGTAGAATTGTACTCGTGGTCCCAGCAGCCGCACCATTCGCCAGGCGGCTTCCGGACTCGGCAGGTCGAGCGCGAGAATAAGCCGCTCGTCGCCGGGGATGGGTTTGGATGACAAGCGACTGGCGGCAACAATCATCGTTTTCTCGCAGTACCACCAGCCGAAATGGGCGAGCGCGCTACCATCGCCGGATTGACCGGCGCGGTCGCCCGCCCTTGATGAGCCCCGACGCAGGCGCGCTCAGCCAGTCGCGCCGGCCGGCGTACGCGCCTTGCGCACATGCTCCTCCAGCTGGCGCTCCGCCACATCGAAGGCGTCACGGATAGCGACGTATAGATCGCGGTGCGCCCGATCCTGGCCGGGGTCGCGATTGACGGTGAGCGCGGCGCCCGGCACGTGCAGAGCGATGCGGACGTTGTAGAGGTTGCCGCGGTTATGCCGTTGCCGGGGCGCTTGAACGGTGACCCTGCAACTTACGATGCGATCGAAACGATGCTCCAGCTTCATCGCCCGCTCCCGGATGCGCTGGGCGATGAACTCCGATGGCTGCATGCCGTCAAAATCGATTTCGATCGGAACTTGCATCGAGGCTTCTCCTTGTTGACTCTCCGGACGCCGACCCCTGCGCCGCCCGCTCCGCACGCTTGTCAACGACCGTGCACCGATAAGTATACCAGCGATTCTAGGCGCGGTGCACCGTCGCGCGTTGTCGACCATCGACATATCTGCCACAGGCATCGAAAAAGCGTTGGACGCGGTACTTCAATCCGCGAAACAAAGAGGGCCTGAAGACGAAAGCTTCCAGCCCTTAGGCGCCACTTGGAAAATGCGGAAGAGCGTTCCTGATCACGCCAGCTTGCGGCGATCTTCTGCTCCCAGGGCCAAGGCCGAGCCGGCTAATGCACGGTTTCGCCGTGGAGGTTCAAGTCGAGGCCGCCCACCTCCACCTCCCGGCTGACCCGCAGGCCGATGACCAGGTCGATGAGCTTGAGAATGACAAAGGATACAACGGCGCAGTAGACGATGGTCACGAGAACGCCCTCGATCTGCGTCCACACTTGGCCGGGGCTGCCTTCGATCAGGCCCGGAACCCCGCCGACCGCCTCCACCGCGAAGACGCCGGTGAGGATGGCGCCGACTATTCCGCCGATGCCATGTACCCCGAAGACGTCGAGCGAGTCGTCGTACCCCAATGCCGGCTTCAGCCACACGGCGCCCCAATAGCAGGCCGCGCCGGCGCCGATGCCGATGAACAGGCCGCCGAGCGGGTTGACGAAACCGGAGGCGGGGGTGATCGCGACCAAGCCCGCCACCGCGCCGGAGATGATGCCGAGCACGCTCGGCTTGCCCCGGAGCAACCACTCGATGAACATCCAGGTCAACGCCGCCGTCGCCGTCGCGATCTGGGTGACCGCCATGGCCATGCCGGCGCGGCCGCCCGCCGCGACAGCCGAGCCGGCATTGAAGCCGAACCAGCCGACCCAAAGAAGCGATGCGCCAATCAGGCTGAGAACGAGGTTATGCGGCGCCATGTTGTCGACGCCGTACCCCTTTCGCCTGCCGATGACCAGGGCGGCGACCAGGCCAGCCACGCCGGCGTTGATATGGACCACGGTGCCGCCGGCGAAGTCGAGCACTCCCGCCCCACCGAGAAACCCGCCGCCCCACACCCAATGGGCGATCGGCACGTAGACGAAGAGCAGCCATAGCCCAAGGAACCACAGCATGGCCGAGAACTTCATCCGATCGGCGAACGCGCCGGTGACAAGCGCCGGAGTGATGATCGCGAAGGTCATCTGAAAGGTCATGAACACCGTTTCCGGAATGGTCGCGGCAAGGGCGTTTGAACTTCCCAGCGCCATGCCCGAGAGGAATAGCCGGTCAAGGCCGCCGATGTAGTTCTGCAAGGCTCCGCCGTCGGTGAACGTGAGGCTATAGCCCGCGATCATCCACAAGACGGTCGAGAGACAACAGACGGCGAAGCTCTGCATGGCGACATCGAGCACGTTCTTCTTGCGAACCATGCCGCCGTAGAACAACGCGACCCCCGGGATGGTCATCAGCAGCACCAGAGCCGTGGACGTGAGCATCCAGGCGGTGTCGCCGGTATCGATCGCCGGCGCGGCTGCTTCGGCCACGACCGCCTCCTCGACGATGGTGGTGGCCTCCTGAGCGAAGACACCGGCCGTGGCTACCAGCAACAGAAATGCGGCCAGCCCGCCGGGGCCGAGAAGCTTAAGAACGAAACGCATGTTCGGCTCTCCTTTGAGCGGTTGTTGTGGTTTCTCTGGCCCGCGCGGGCATTCTGTCCTTGGTCGCCGTTCGCGGGCAGAGGATAGCTTTCCATCGCCACGTCGATGATCACGAACGGCAGCCTGGCCGAATGAAACCATCGTGCGTTTCTCAAATTCCGTGCCAGTGTGCGCTGTATTCTGCAACTCGCTGTACTGGACCGAGTTTTCGCCGGAGACGAGCTTCCGGGAAGAACAAGGCCGCAGCCGTCAGGTGCTCAATCCATCACCAATCCCGGCAGACCTGACATCATTCTGAGCACATTAGGAATGTCGTGAGATTGTCGCCGTACTTTCGCGCAAGCCGGGTGATCATCTTCGCCGGACGCGGCGCATGGCGAGCGTGGGGACGAACCCTCGTTCGCGCCGCAGAATCGTGAGCAGGCGTCGAAAATGCCATCCTGGCTGGGGGCTGGCGCGGTCTGAAGCACGCGCAGGACAGGCCAAGTGACGTCGAGTGTGCTCCCAACGGCGCAACAGCCCGGCTTAGAGTGCGTCACCGTTGGTGTCGCCGGTACGGATGCGAACCGCCTTCTCGATCTCGCTGACGAAGATCTTGCCGTCGCCGATCTTCTCGGTACGCGCCGCGGATTGAATCGTCTCGACAACGTGTTCCGCCATGTCCGCCGGAACGACCACCTCGACCTTCACCTTCGGCAGGAATTGCACCGTGTACTCGGCGCCCCGGTAGATTTCGGTCTGTCCCTTTTGGCGCCCGAAGCCCTTCACTTCGGTTACGGTCATTCCTTGGACGCCCAGCGACGTCAGGGCTTGCCGGACATCGTCGAGTTTGAAGGGCTTGATGATCGCGGTGATCATTTTCATCGTCATACCTTTCATGCTTGCGCGGCCGGTCGCCCGTTGGACGCCCTTGGCTTCTCGTCGGCCCGGGCCGGCCTTCCCTATCGTGCGTCGAAATCACGCGGCTTGCCGTATCACGAATCGTGCCATCGTCGGCCCAAGCCCGCGAAACAGCTTGCAAACCAACCGGCTGACCAAAATAGTCCGCGGGAAGGCTGCGGCGGGAGAGTGAGCGGCGCCAAATCCTTAGGCATTGATCGAATACTGATCATTGTTGGCGAAATATGAGGCGCATCGATGCAGGTAGCGACAAGCGGCGAAGAGGGAAGCGTCCTTGAATAGCGCGGACATCGAGGCTGATGTGTTAATCGTGGGCGGTGGCTTCATAGGTCTGGCTCTCGCCTGCGGGCTGGCCGATAGTGGGATCGCGCCGGCGGTCGTCGAGGCAGGCGATCCACGGTCGGCGCTCGCGGCGTCCTTCGACGGGCGCGCGTCGGCGATCGCCCTGACCTCCCGCCGCCTCCTGCAAGCCATTGGCGTCTGGTCGAAATTGAGCGCCGAGGCCGCGCCGATGCTCGATATCCGGGTATCGGAGGGCGCGTCACGCCTCTTCCTGCACTACGACCATCGGGAAGTCGGCGATGAGCCGTTCGGCCACATGGTGGAAAATCGGGTTCTCCGACGCGCCCTGCTGGAGCGGATTGAGGAGCTGCCGACGGTCCGCCTGCTGTCGCGGGTTGTGGTCACCGAGCTGCATCGTGAGGACCGGAGCATTCGGGCTCGGCTCTCCGACGGCACCCGTATCCGCGCCGCCCTCGTGGTCGCCGCCGATGGCCGGGACTCTCGCGTCCGTGACGAGGCGGGAATCAGGATCACCCGCTGGGGCTATGGGCAGAGCGCGATCGTCACCACGGTCGAGCATGAACGCTCGCATGAGTTCATCGCGCACGAGCACTTCCTGCCGGCCGGCCCGTTCGCCATCCTGCCGCTGTTGCCGAAAACACGGTCCTCCATCGTCTGGACCGAGCGCGCCGAGGTGGCGCCTTCGATCATGGCGCTCGACCACGCCGGCTTCGCCGAGCAGTTGCGCCAGCGTTTCGGCGACTTCCTCGGTGATCCGCGGCCCGTTGGCCCGCGCTTCTGCTACCCCCTGTCGTTGCAGTACGCGGCGACGGCGACCGGCCGGCGCTTGGCGCTGATCGGCGATGCTCTGCACGCGATGCATCCGATCGCCGGCCAAGGTCTGAACATGGGCTTCCGTGATGTTGCGGCGCTCGTCGACGTTCTGGATGAGGCCGCCGCAGGTGGCGACTTGGGCTCCGCCGCGGCGCTCTCCCGCTACCAGCGTTGGCGGCGATTCGACAATACCCTGATGCTGGCGATGACCGATGGGCTCAATCGTCTGTTCTCGAACGATTTCCCGCCGTTGCGCCTGGCTCGCGACCTCGGTCTCGCGGCGGTCAACCAAACGCCTCCGCTGAAGCGCTTCTTCATGCGGCACGCGATGGGGACGATGGGCGACCTTCCCCGGCTCATGCGCGGCTGATCGGCCCAGAACAGACGACGAAGTCAGTCGAGGGTGCGGAGGACGCGGCAGGGATTGCCGGCGGCGACCACCCGCGCCGGGATGTCGCTGTTGACGACGCTGCCGGCGCCGATGGTCGTACCGTCGCCGATGCTGACGCCCGGGCAGACGATCGCGCCGCCGCCGATCCAGACGTTGCCGCCGATGCGGATGGGCGCGGCCAATTCGCGGCCGCCGCGCCGCAGCTCCGGATCCCTCGGATGATCGGCGGCGAGAAGTTGGACATACGGCCCGAACAAGACGTTTTCGCCGATGTGCACCGGGGCGCAGTCGAGGACCACGCAGCCGAAGTTCATGTAGAGACCGTCCCCGGCGAAGATGTTGTAGCCGTAATCGCAGCGGAACGGCGGCTCGATCTCGACGCGCGGGCCGATCTGGCCGAACAGGCGAGACAGAATGGCGAGGCGGCGCGGTATCTCGGCCGTCCAGGTCGCGTTGTACTCGCGCAGCAGATCGCGCGCCCGCTGGCGCTCTTTCACCAGCTCTGGATCGTAGGCGAGATAGAGCTCGCCCGCGAGCATTCGCTGCTTCTCGGTCATCGAAGACATGCGATCACTCCCGCACCACGGTCGCGCGAACCTCGCGCACCGGCAACAACAGCAAGCCGCCGATAAGCAAGAAGACGAGTATGGTCGACAGCCCGATCCGCTGGCTACCGGACAAGGCGGTTACCCAGCCGAACAGCGCCGGCCCCATGAACGCCGTCGCCTTGCCGGCCAGCGCATAGAGGCCGAACATCTCGGCATAAACCTGCGGCGGGGCAATCCGCGCCATCAACGAGCGGCTTGCCGACTGCGCCGGGCCAAAGAAGATGCCCATCGGCACCGCGAAAGCCCAGAACTGCGTCTTGCTCTCCGCCAGCAGGATGGCGGCGCCCAGCACGCCGACACCGGCGAGCGCGATCAAGATGGTGCGCTTGGCGCCGATCCAGTCGTCGACCCAGCCGAAGGCGAACGCGCCCAGCCCGGCCGTTACGTTCAGGGCGATGCCGAAGATCAGCAATTCGTCGTAGTCCATGCCGAAGGTCACCGCGGCATAGATGCCGCCGACCACGAAAATCGTATTCAGCCCGTCGGTGTAGATCATATGCGAAAGCAGGTAGAGGCCGATTTGCCGGTACCGCGACAGCTGCTTGAAGGTTCCGAGTAGCGTCGAGACGCCGCGCCTGACCGCTTCCCGCGCGGACAGTCCGCTGCTGGGCGCGTCCGGCGTCAGCAGGAAGAAGGGCAGCGAGAACACCGCGGCCCAGCACGCGACCAGCAGGGCGGCCGCGCGCACCGGCTCGGCTGTGGCCTTGTCAAGGCCGAACAGCGGCGGATCCGGCTGTATCAGCAGCAGCAGCACGACAGCAAGGCAGACCAAGCCCCCCGCGTATCCCAGCCCCCACCCCCAGCCGGACAGCCGGCCGATCATTCCGGGCGGTGCTATCGCCGGCAGCATGGCGTTATAAAAGATCGTCGCCGTCTCGAAGGCGAAGTTGGCGAGCGCGAAGCAGAACAGCACCCAGAACACGGCCTCGGTGTGATGCGGCGTGGCGAACCAGAGTAGCGCTGTCGCTCCGGCGGAAAGCGCGGTGAAGACCAGAACCCACGGCTTGCGACGCCCGCCGTGATCGGCGATCGCCCCCAGCAATGGCCCGAGAAGCGCAGTCGCCAGCATCGACAGACTGACTGCGAAGGACCACTGGCTGGTCCCGATCACCTCGTCCGCCGCTACCGCCTTGGTGAAGTAGGCGGCGAACACGAAGGTAACGATGACCGTGGGAAAGGCGGAGTTCGCCCAGTCGAAGGTGCACCAGGCGAACAGGCCCACCCGGTCGGCTGGTCCGCTAGCCTCTGGCCGACCGGCATCTCCCCGCATTCTGTTTTCGCCCTGATTGACTGTGGCGGCCGACCTTAACGGTGCCGGCGAGCAAAACAAGCGACGTGCCTGCGCGTCATAGCAAGCGGGGGCGAAGCAATCCAAGAACGTCTTGGTCGGCGCGCTTGCTAGCGATGAGGATAATGCCTTCCTCCTTCACATAGGATCAAAGGATCTGCTTGCGTCCGGCGCCGGACGCTAAGCCCTCAGCAGGGTCTTGCGGCAAAGGGTTACGCAGCGACATCGCGGAGATCCGTAAGCGCAATCCGGCCTTACACGTACTACTTGGTTTTGGAACGGTTCCTTGGTACCCTAACGGGTGCTCCACGAAACTGGGCCCCTATGCTCCCTCTCCTGAGCACGGCCCGTAGTTGTTTATAGATGCAGTTCTCCGGATTTATCGAAGCATTAAGCCGCGTCGAGAGCACGGAGGAAGCCTTCGACCTACTCTGTCAGGCGGTCTCATCTTTAGGATGGACAAGGATTGCGTTTCTCGCGCTTACGCCAGAAGCGCGACAGCAGATGGCCGGCGAAGCCGACAGCTCTCCTCTCTTAGCCTCCAACTACCCCGACGAGTATGTGAGCCGCTATCTGAACGAGCGCTACTTCGAAATCGATCCTGTACTGCAGCTGGCTCGCGATAGTCTCACGCCCATCGCGTTCAAGGACATAGAGGATAGCGCGCAGCTCTCAGAGCGGCAGAAGGAGCTTATGGCTGCCCGCCGGAACGCCGGCCTTTATCGTGAGCTCTGCTGCCCGGTTCACGGGGCCGGTGGACAGGTATTTGCGGTCTGTTTCGCCCGGGATGGTCCGGAAGAGTGGGATCGCGCTTACTTCAGCGCACTGCAGGTGCTAGCGATGCACTTCTACTATGCGTTTTATCGGCGCATCCAAGCCAGCTCAAAAGCGGCGGCACGTACAGGGCTCGCTGAAAGCGCGGCTGTTGCTACCATCGAGACACCTTCCCTCACTCAGCGCGAGCGGGAGTGCCTCCTTTGGACAGCGCGTGGGAAAAGTGCCTCAACTATCAGCGTCATCCTCGGACTTTCGGAAAATACGATCAATTTCTACGTCAAAAATGCAATGAAGAAGCTGGGTACAACCAACCGTGTTATTGCCGTCGTCCTGGCAGTCCGCTCGGGGCTGATTCAGCCATAGGACTCGATACGCCTGATCGGGTGTATTGCCCGCGAGATCAAAACAGAATAGCTCAGACAAGAGTGACCCAAACCGTGTATCTGAGCGGTCTGAGGGTGAGACTGAATCTCGAGTTCAAGCCGCATCAAGGCGCGCCGCCGATGGAGACCTTCGTGAGGATACTCCCAGAATCCGACAACCATCCCTATCGATGTTGATCTTAAGCCTCCATCGTACGCCACCGCAGGCCAACAGGCGGCCGGAAACGCCCTCCGCGAGGCAATTGAAAACCACCACGCAGTTGTTCTCGTCTTCGGCGAAACGGGAGTCGGCAAGAGCATGCTCATTCGCAGCATGCTTGCTAGCGGAGACAAGCAAAGAGAGGTCACTCTGTGTCTGTCGGCCACGGCCAGCGAGTTTGTCGATCCGCCGACCTTCAACTCCTTCTTGGATATCATCTGTCAGAGGATAACTGACGGCCAGCAGGTCGGGCAAAGACCGGCCGTCTTGGCGGCGCTAACCGCCGCAGTCGCCAGTTTTGCTCGCGCGCAGCGAACTCTCGTGCTGGCGATCGATCAAGCCGATCATGTCACCGACAGAGTGATTTCGGAGCTGATCAAACTCTCCGAATATCTCGATGCTGCTCCCGGGAGCCTGGTGCTCATCTTTATCGGTTCGTCTGGTCTCGCTTCGCGCCTTCGACTCGGTCCTACGCAGGCAAGGCGCCGGACATCGTCATTTTGCTGAGATCAGGGTGTCGCAGCCGACTGCGGAAGAGGTGGCGACCCTGCTGGCGTACGAGGACATGGCGCAATCAGGCGGGCCGATGCTGACCCCGGGCGCTATCGATCAAATCGCCGCCTACGCAAAAACTAACATGCACTGGGCCTTATCGCTCGCCGACGCCGCACGGGCCCTGGCTTTGCACGATGGCAAGCGCGAAGTGACGCCGGAACTGGTGGGCGGAGCTTTGCTCGAACTCTGGCCGCCCGGGCAAAAGCAAGCCGATGTTTCGGCTGACACACGACAGGAGAACTCACAAGGGCTGTCGGACATCTCGATTGCTCGCATTTCAAGCGATGGCGCTTCTGCAAGAACAGTTCCTCCAAGTCCCCAGGTTGACCAAAACGGTAAACCGGCTGGCACGAGAGATCATAAGCTCTCGAAGGTGCGAGGCCTGAGGTGGCTGATTGCAGCTTCCGTTTTGGCCTTCATTATCGGGATCGCCTTTCTTAGGGATAATACTGGCACCACGCTCAAGGAGCCGGTGGTCGGAGTGGAACGGGGAACGTCGACCGAACCTGAAGGTCAGCAGCCGGTCCAGCAGGCGTTGGGAGAAAGAGAGGGGGATGGGTCTGCCCAGGAGTTAGGGACCGGGGGCTCCACACCTCCCCTGGATGAGACTTCGCCGGGGGGAACACCCCGACGAGCAACCGGCTATGGCGCCTATTGCATCGCCTGCGCCTCGGCCTGTCACGTCAGCGCTGCCCACGAATGCAAAGGAGCCGTTGATAAAGAAGGTGGCACCGAATAAGGGCGTGAGGAAACCGAGAGAGAATCAGTCAAACCCATGGATACAAAGACGATAAGATTCGCTTATGCTGGGCTGACTTGCGTTCTTCTGGCAGCTTGCGGAGGTTCGTCGGCTCGGCCGCCGGACATTACATCTCCGCCGCCGCAAACCCTGCAACCCGGAAGGAAATTAACTCTCACTCCGGAGAGTGCGTGGGCAAATGAGACCTGTAAGTCACGGCCCCTACCATTTCTTCGTATGGAACCCACCGAGATCGTGCCTCCGGTGGTGAAGCACGGAGAGAGCTTTATCTACCGCTTCCCCTTCGTCGCCTGTGTGCCCGCACAACCGGGCTATTTGCTGGGTCGGTTCCGTACGACAGTATCTCTCGACGGCAAAGAGGTCAGTACCCGGTATGACGGGACCTACCCTGTTGAGACTGGAGGCTGGTCCATCGACACCGAGATTGTTGTTCCGAAAGACGCAAAGCCAAGCGTGTATGTCATGGAAGGTCATCTTGCCGTTAGAGATGCGACCGTGCAGGACCGCCTACACTTCAGTGTTGTCGCACCATGATGAGAGCGCATTGATCCACGATGCTTCCTCGTCCCTAAAGCAGTCCCATGGCACGAAAGCTGGTGTGCTCGCTGCGAGAGACGATGATGTGATCATGTAGGACGATGCCGAGCCGCACCAGGATATCGCGGATTGTCTTGGTCATCTCGATGTCGGCTTTTGACGGAGCCGAACGGTTGCTCGGGTGATTGTGGACCATAACGATGGCTGATGCGTCCAGCTCCAGGGCTCGCTTCGCCACCTCGCGCGGGTAGACCGGCGTATGATCGATTGTGCCGCGATGCTGCACTTCGTCAGCAATCAGCATATTGCGCCGATCTAGGAACAGCACCCGGAACTGCTCGACCACCTGATGTGCCATGGTCGTGCGGAGGTATTTGATAAGCTTGTCCCAGGCATCCGGATCGGCCGATGACTGATCTCCTCGCGCGCAAGGCGGGTGCCGGCAGCGCTCACCACCCGTAAGAAGGCAAGGATCTCCGGCTGGATCTCGTCATCGCCAATTCGCGTTGTCCGCGCATTCACCGCGCTTCCGAATGTTTCGAAACGCTTGATCAGCTGCATGGCGAGCTTGCGCAAGTCGATGGTCAAATCGAAGTAGGACAACAGCAGAGCCAACGAATCCTCGTCCGAAACCATCTCCTCGCTGACCGACAGCAGCTGCGCGCAGAGCACGTTCCAATTCCGCTGCGGAAGCGAAGCATTATGCGGCACATCTCGTGTGATATCCTGCGATGAAAGGCCTAAACTTTGGCGAATCATGTCCTCCAGGAATAAATCGGCACCCGATGATTGTACCGTAAATACTTCTGCTGCCACGTTCATTGAATGCTCTTTCTCTTATTGTACTCTGTACTCCCAGATCCGATCTGGTCTGGAGTGCATGTTTTCAATCCCTCTGATTGATTATAGGAGTTTAGCCGCAGCGCTGTATTCAAGCCATACACCTGATCAGGTGTGAGTGTTGGCTCGATCACCGTGCCGGCCTTTAATCGCGGGTATGGTCGTGGGCTTCCGCGAGACCTGCAGGCTGCACGGCAGAGGTACAGCTCGCCCTCTCGACCGCGGGCTTTCATCTCTCAGCTACCCCCGACTTCGGATCGCATTCCGCCGGCGCCAATCTCGAAATGGGAGCGGGCGTGTGCATACGAACGCGACCGCGCCGTCGCCCTCGCAGTCGGCCGAGGCTTCGCCGGGGCTTCAGCTCTCGGTCAGCGCGCGGTACTGCCGGCTGGCGACCGCCAGCATCGACAGGTCGATCTCCTTCGCCGCTTCCAGTTCGGTCAGCAGCGCGCGGCTACGCTCCAGCGGCGCCCGGCGGGGTTCGCTCCACGTCTGGAAAGCGCCGTCGGCGGCATCACCGCAGGCGAGCACATTGAGGGTGACGTCGCGTTGTTGCGCGTAGAGCTCCTCGATCACCGCCGAGATGGCGAGCCGCTGCCAGTAGCCGCCCGCCCCTAGCTTGTCGGCGCGGTCGCGCAGCCATCCGAAGCCGAGCTGCTGGCCGATGAAGAAGTAGAGGCGGGCGACGTCCTCCTCCTTCAGGCCGCTAGCCCCCGCGATGCGGACGATGTCGCAGCCCGAGGGGAGAAGGCCGAAATTGGCGATGCGCATCGCCAGCGCCGGGGGCGCCCCCTGCTCTTGCCACTGTCTCGCCTGATCGGCGATCCGTTGCTTGATCTGCTCCGGCACGAGGTCGCCGAGGCGCTCCGCGAGGATAGCAAGCGGCTTTTCGAAAGCAGCGACGTTGCCCGCGATGTCGATGGGCGCGCCGCCATTGCGGAGGAACCACAGCGTGCCGCGCTCGAGCATGCGTTGCACTTGGCGGTGCAGCTCATACTGTAGGGCGGCGGGAATAACGCCGTCCTGCTTCTCGATCTCCCACCAGATATCGCGCACGCCGAAAACATGGCGGACGATGATGTAGGCGCGTGCGATGTCGACCGCCGGCATTCCGGATTTTTCCGGCATGTCGACGACGAAACTGCCGCCCATTCTGTTGGTCAGGCTGTTGGCGATGGAGCTCGCCACCAGCTCCCGCTTCAGGCGGTGTCGGGTGATCGGCTCACGAAAGCGCTCGCGCAGCGCCGTCGGGAAATAGTGGACGAGGTCCTGAGCGAGATGCCGATCATCGGGCAGATCGGATTCGAGGATCTCGTCGTTCAGCCAGATCTTGCAGTAGGACAAGAGAACAGCCAGCTCCGGCCGGGTCAGCCCCCGCCGCTGCGCGGCCCGTTCCGTGAGCCCCTCGTCATCCGGCAGGAACTCGACCGCGCGGTTCAGCCGAGCCCGCCGTTCGAGCAGCCGGATCAGCCGCACGTGCGCATCGAGAGCCCCGAAGCCCTCCGATTCCATCGTCGAGAGCGCCTGCGTTTGCAGATAGTTGTCTCGCAAGACCAGGGCCGAAACCTCGTCGGTCATCCCGACCAGAAGCTGGTTGCGCTGCTTGGTCGTCAGGTCGCCCTCGCCGACGACCGCGTCCAGCAGGATCTTGATGTTGACCTCGTGGTCGGAGCAGTCGACGCCGCCCGAGTTGTCGACGAAGTCGGTGTTGATGCGGCCGCCGGCTCGCGCGTATTCGATGCGGCCGAGTTGCGTCACGCCGAGGTTGGCGCCTTCGCCGACCACCTTGCAGCGCAGCTCGCGGCCATTGACGCGGATCGCGTCATTGGCGCGGTCGCCGGCTTCGGCGTGCGATTCATCGGCGCATTTGACGAACGTGCCGATGCCGCCGAACCACAGCAGGTCGACTTCGGCGCGCAGCAGCTCGCGCATCAGTTGATTGGGCGTCAGCCGCTCCGCTTCTATCCCGAAGCAGGCGCGGATTTGCGGCGTTAGCGTAAGCGTTTTCGCTTGGCGGCTGAAGACTTCACCTCCCGCCGACATCTTCGCGCGATCGTAGCTGTCCCACGACGATCGCGGGAGGTCGAACAGGCGCTGGCGTTCGGCGATGGCGACCACGGGGTCCGGATCCGGATCGATGAAGATGTGCCGATGGTCGAAGGCGGCGAGCAACTTGATGTGTGGCGACAGCAGCATGCCGTTGCCGAACACGTCGCCGGACATGTCGCCGACCCCGACCACCGTGAAGTCCTCTCGCTGAATATCCCTGCCCATCTCGCGGAAATGACGCTTTACACCCTCCCAGGCGCCGCGCGCGGTGATGCCCATCTCCTTGTGGTCGTACCCCTGGCTGCCGCCGGAGGCAAAGGCGTCGCCGAGCCAGAACTGGTAATCGGCGGCGATGCCGTTGGCGATGTCGGAGAAGGTCGCCGTGCCCTTGTCGGCGGCGACCACGAGATAGGGATCGTCGCCGTCGCGGCGAACCACCCTCGGCGGCGGCGCGACGTTCCCGCCCACCAGGTTATCGGTGATATCCAGCAGCCCCCGGATGAGCGTGCGATAGCAGGCGATGCCCTCCGCCTGCCAGGCCTCGCGGTCGGACGGATCGGGCGGGCGCTTGACGACGAAGCCGCCCTTCGCGCCGACCGGCACGATGACGGCGTTCTTGACCATCTGCGCCTTCATCAGGCCGAGCACCTCGGTACGGAAGTCCTCCCGGCGGTCGGACCAGCGAATGCCGCCGCGCGCGACCTTGCCGCCGCGCAGGTGAATTCCCTCGACGCGCGGGCTGTAGACGAACATCTCGACCATCGGCCGCGGCAACGGCAGATCGTCGATCTTGCCGCTGTCGAGCTTGATCGCGAGGTAGGGCTTCGGCTGCCCGTTACTGTCGGTCTGGAAGTAGTTGGTTCGCAGGCTCGCCTCGACCAGGTTGAGGAAACGGCGCAGGATGCGATCGTCCTCGGCGCTCGCCACATCCTCGAACGCGGCGGCGATCCGCGCCCGCACCGCTTCGGCGCGGCCCTCCGGCTCGTCGGCCGCGTCCGGATCGAACAGCGCCAGGAACAGCTCGATCGAGCGCGCTGGCGATCGCCGGATGCGCTGTCAGCACGCGTTCAAGGTAAGCTTGCGTGAACGGAATCCCGACTTGCCGTAGGTACCTCGTATAGGCGCGCAGAATGCGCACCTGGCCGGTTGACAGTCCGGCCATGGTGACCAGCGAATTCAGGCGATCGCTTTCTGTCCGTCCCTCCCAGACAGCCATGAACGCGTCGCGGAATCGGTCCGCTACCTCGGACAGCACGATCGAGCCGCCGCTTTGCGTCTGCAGGCCGAAGTCATGGATCATCACCGTGCGGTGAGGCTCGGCGTGCACGCGTACCGCATGCGGCACTTCGTCGGCCACCCGGAGGCCCAGGTGTTCGAGAATTGGCAACACATGCGAGAGTATGACCGGTTGGTCGGGCTGATAGATTTTGAAACGGAACTGCATATCCGTGGCGCCGAAGGGCCGGTAGAGCGCCAGTTGCAAACGGCCGCTGGCCAGCGCCAGCTCTAGGGCTTCGATGTCGGCGATTGCCTGCTCGGCGCTGAAGCGCTCGCGATAGCCGAGCGGAAAGGCCTCGGCGTAGCGAAGGTGAAGCCGCTCACCCTGCTCTTCGCCATGCGCCGCATTGAGCGCGGCCAGCAAGTGGTCCGACCACGTCCGGGCGATGGCGACGATCTCCGCCTCCAGCTCCTTCAGATCATAGGGCGGAATGCGGTCAGGCACCGTCTGCACGATGATATACAAACGAGCCAGCGGCGCGTCCCCGACTTGCGTGTACTGGGCAGCCACCGTGCCGGCGAAGGCACGTTCCAGGATCGCCTGAATGGCCAGACGGAGTTGCGTGGTGTAGCGATCGCGCGGTATGAAGACGAGGCAGCTGATGAAGCGGTCAAAGTCATCGCGCCGGACGAACAGCGCCACCCGCTGCCGGTGTTGAAGCTGCAAAATGCCGAGCGCCGTCGCGAACAGCTGGTCATCATTGACCTGAAACAACTCATCGCGCGGGAATGTCTCGACGATGTTTGATATCACGCGAGCGTCATGGCCTCGCGGCTCGAAACCGGCGCGCTCCAAAACCCGCGCCAGCTTGCGGCGCAGCAGAGGAATGCCGCGCACGCTTCGGTTGTAGGCTTCCGCCGAGAAGAGGCCGACGAAGATGTGCTCGCCGGGCGGGCGTCGCCCCGGATCTAGTCGCTTGACGACGATGACGTCCATCAACACCGGCCGGTGCACAGGCGACTTGCGCTGCGATTTCGATACCGCCAACAGGTCGCTACGGGCGAGGAACCCGGCTACCGCCGGGGGAATGGGCGCGCCGTCACGCAGATCATCCCAGAGTAGGACGGCGCGATCACGCAAAAGGCCCCGGGCGGAACCTTCGGTGACCCGGGCGACCACCCCGCCGCCCTCGTCGACAAAGTCGTACTCTCGATATCCGAGGAAGGTGAAATTGTTCTCGCGGATCCACTCCAGAAACGCGCGCCTTTCGCCCATTTCCGCGTTCGTCAGGCCGCCCCCCGCGGCGCGGAGCATTTCAATGACCGCGTCCAACTTGCCCCGCATCTCGAACCAGTCGCCGACCGCCGCGCGCACGGCGGCCAGCACCGAAGTGACGCCGTCGGCGATGGCCGGGAGCGCATGATCCGGCTGTCGCGTGACTTCGATATGCATGAAGGACTCGGTCCAGCCCTCGTCGGCCGGCGCGCCCGGTTCCAGCAGCGCTTGCAGCTGGCCGTGCTCGTCTCGGCGCACTCTCAGAACCGGGTGCACGATGAGGTCGACCGTCAGGTCGCGGCGGTTCAGTTCCGCCGTCACCGAATCGACGAGGAAGGACATATCGTCGGTGACGATTTCGACGACCGTATGCTCGCTTCGCCAGCCGTGCTCGTCCAGACGCGGATTGTAGGCGCGCACCAGGGCCGTCCCGCCTTGCCGCCGCTCACCGGAACGCCAGTGCGCGTAGGCGGCGCCGAAGAGCGCATCCGGTCCTCTATCGGCGATCTCGTCCAGTGGCACGCGCGCGTAATACTGACGGAGGTACGGCGAGATCGCCGCGGCCTGGTCTTCGCCCAACCGCCACCGCGCGCACTCGCAAATTCGATCGAGCAATTCGGTCCTGTGAAAGTCGTCGGCGTACGGCATCTCGCCCTGCCCAGCCGGACGCGAGTACGCGGGCTGCCTCCGTTACTCCGCGCGCGGCTCCTCAAGAGACCCGGAACATCGTCCCGCGTCAGTGAAGCATGTTCCTCCTCATAATCCTCGAACGCCCATTCTCGTTCCATCGAATCGCGAGACGCATGCAGGAGGAGCCTCGGAAGAGATAAGCAAGGAAGCGCCTCGGAGAGGCATCAGAACCTCGCCGACAGAAGTTGTGATCCGATGCCCGTCTCCGTGCCTTGCCACTCTCAAGCTAGCATATGGCTGTTTTGTAGGCCGGCTGCATCAATGAACGCGAAGCTCCGTCAGGGAGTGACGTGGCAAGTGGTTCTATGCGTTCGATAAGCCGATTGGCGGCAGCGGCGTGGACGAGCGGGTCGAAGTTGGGGCACGGTCCAGCGAAAGTCCGTAGAGATCAAATTGGCGCTGGCTTATCGCCTGGATCAGGCGCGTCCGGTCGCCGCGATCAAGACTGCTCCGCCAGCTCGGCGCGGAGATAGTTGATATAGCTCCGTGTGAGGTTGCAGTAGAGGTGCGCCTCCCGAAGCGAAGGGGAAACGTCGGCTGCGAGCTGGGTACCATGCCGGACACCGCCGCCACCGGGCGATGACAGGAATCCATGCATCTTGGACATCCAGCCGAGCGCTTCGGCAAGGGCGCTACCCCGGTGGTTATTGCGAAGCGCGCGAACGATCTCGTTGAAGTATTTACCTTCGATCGTCCCTGTCCCGCTCTCCTGCCCACGGAAGGCGGTCGCCACCGTTTCCAGAAGCCAGAGAATTTCCTGCACGGCTTGGCGCGGCCGCTGTTCGAGGAGCAGGCGATCGGCCTCGTCCAGCGAAGCATGGATGAGGGCATATGCCTGATCGCCGACCGATCTTTCGGGTGCCTGGACCGCGATCGGGGTCTGAGGGTGACGCGCCAAGAGCGCAGGAGGACGCACTTCGTATGGTAGCGCGTGCTCGTAGAGAATCTGATTGATGACGTCGGCGTCGGGCAGTCCGACTTCGGGATAGTCGTCATGCACCTGCACGCAGCCATCCCAGAAGGCGCTAATGAACCCCGGAGCGTTTTCCGCAGCCGCCATCATGCTGGTGTGAAGATCGCTGATGGCCCAGCTCTCACTTGAGCTGATCGAATAGCCGCCGCTGAACTTCGCTTTGAACAGTTCGAAGATCGCCCATGAGGAGTTGGTCTGACCTGCGATGGTGTGGACTAACGAATTGAACGCATTTGCGGCTGCGCGAGGCATGGCGCCCATTGAGCCGTAGCGCCAAGCTGTCGGCATTGTCAGGCCCACTCTATTCCTTTTCCTTCCCGCGAGAATTGCCAAATCAACTTAGGCTGGCAGCACCGCCCAGATGGGCCGCGCGTTGTCATCGAAAGTCGCAACGTTCCAGACACCAGTCAGCGGCACGCTACGCCACGGACCTGATCGACTTGAGGAACTCGATTTCCTCGGGATGCCGATAGAGGATTTCGATCAGGCCCACGGCGGCGTCGCTCGGCGGCATGGCGCCGCTCTCATATTTCTGGAACGCCCGCCGGCCGCCGCCGATGAGCCGACCGGCTTCTTCCTGCGTCAGCTTCAACCGCTTCCGGACCTTGCGGACGTGGGCGGCATAGGCGGCTTTCAGCTCGCGAAACGCACGGTCGGATTCGGCAAGGTCGGCCCCGGAATGAACGTAATCGCTGTCGTCGTCGGGATACCAGCCGGGCACTTCGACGACGCGCGTCATCGAGCCGAACTTCACCGTCTGCGGACGCACGCCGCGCCGCAGGGTCTTGCCGGTCTCGGGATGGTTGCGCGTCTCAGCCATTGCCGACCTCCTTGAACGATATGAGCGTGACGTCGGTTAACGTCTCCCCGGCGAACTTCAGATACAGCCACCGCCCATCCCACCGCATGTTGTAGGTGTCGTGCCATACCTTCGAGTTGGGCGGGCTGTGCGCCGTCTCCGACTTGATGAAGTCGCCGGTTTCAAGTGTCTGCACTGTCTCAACAATGTCCTCCAGAGAATAGCCCAGAGCGCGGGCGCCTTCGGCCGCGGTGCGCGTGATCTCCAGGGTCTCCACCTGCGCGAACTTCGCCTGACCGCAGCCAGATTGTGGTGCGGCTTCCGCTTGATCGCCATTCCTTTATACACCTTGAAGGTTAATCAATCAAGACCTGCCCGTTGGTGCGTATCGTGCC
Organism: uncultured Alphaproteobacteria bacterium; assembly: GCA_963786265.1. Lineage (GTDB taxonomy): Bacteria > Pseudomonadota > Alphaproteobacteria > Rhodospirillales > Defluviicoccaceae > Defluviicoccus. The sequence continues at coordinate 23,455 of CAWAYT010000008.1, read as the reverse complement.
GACGGGGAGCTTCTATCCTCACCTCGTCGTCACCGGTTCCAGACCCTGGTCTGGAAGCCAACAGTCGCGCCAGCGACAGTCCTGTCGAGTGCAATGCCCGCCACCTTGTCAACCAATCGCGAGCGCACGGCGGGAGGGGCCAGAGACTCGGCAACAGCGAGCGTCTTTCTGCGCTCGCTCAAGAGACAAAAAAGATGTGAGACGAAGGCCGGCGGATTGGTTGGCACGACCGCCGATCGGTGGACACAATGAATTCCGAGACCTGCCCGCTTCTGGCGGTGGTCTCGTATCAACTGATTTGCTTGATTTTCTGGAGCGGGCGAAGGGATTCGAACCCTCGACCCCAACCTTGGCAAGGTTGTGCTCTACCCCTGAGCTACGCCCGCATCCGCCTGTGACGGCATATTACGGGTCGGCGACGCCAATGCAAGACCGACGGTGGACGCTGGAGTGTGGGCGCGGCCGGGACTGACCTCGATCGAACGCGACCTAAGCGATGCCGAGCAAGCAAAGCTGAGCCAACGCCCGCGTTGTCGAGACCTCGCCGCGTCAGGCGTCAGGCGTCAGGCGGGCGAGGCTCTCGAGGCGCCGCCAATGCGGTCGGCGTGATCCTCAAGGTTGGTAAAGGTGAAGACCCGCAGCGGCCAGTCGCGGCCCTTGACCGTGTGATCTCCTTTGGCCGTCAACTGCCTGGTGATCTCCGCCGGCAGGTGCATATAGACCTCGCTGCTCAGCAGGATCTCGGTGGCGAGCTCCTTGTTCAAAGCTTCCAGTCGCGCCGCCACGTTCACCGTTTCGCCGATGACGGAGTACTTCATGTGCGTCGCACTGCCGATGTTGCCGGCGACCACCGAGCCCGAGTGCAGGCCGATGCCCATGCGAATCCAGTCGATGCCCGAGTTCTTCCAGTGATCGGCAAGACCGCTGTCCTGCCACATGAGGTTCAGCTCCTGCAGCCGTCGATGCATTGCCACGGCGCAGCGAGCCGCCCGCTCGGCGTGGTCGGCGACGTAGAACGGCGCGCCGAACACCGCGAGGATGGCATCGCCGAGGAATTCGATGACGCAGCCTTGGTGCTCGTCGATGATCGCGGTCATCTCGCCGAGATAGGTGTTCAGCATCTCCAACACCTTCGGCGGGGCCAGCCACTCGCTGATCACCGAATACGAGCGCAGGTCGGCCATCAGCACGGTGACGACCCGTTCTTCACCGCCGAGGGCGATCTGGTCGCGTCTTGCAAGCAGCATTTCGGCGACGCCGCTGCTGACGTAGCGCCCGAAGGTTTCACGCAGGAAGTCGCGCTCCTTCAGGCCTTCGACCATCCTGTCGAAATGCCGACCGACCAGGCCGAATTCGTCCATCCGTTCAAAGTTGAGCCGGGTTGTGAGCTCGCCGCGCTGCACGGCGCTGGCAGCCTCGATGATGCGGTTCAAGGGTTCCCGCACGCTTCGCGCCACCGCCAGCGAGGCCAGCGCTATGAGCAGCGCCGCGGCGCCGAACACGGTCAGCACGGAGTAGAGAACCGTCCGCTGCAAGCGGGCGACGTCTGTTGCCTGCACGTCGGCGCCGACGATGCCGACGGTCCTCCCGTCGCCGGTGGTAATCGGGGCGTATCCGGACAGCGTCGTGCCGAACGCGTCCGTGTAGGGTTTATCTTCGACCGCCGGCTGAGAAAAGCCCTTAAGCAACACCGGCACATCCGCGGCGTTGTAGGCCTCACCTGGCTTGCCGATGTTGCCCTGCTTCGAGTAATCAACGAAGAATCGGAGGATTGTCGGCTCATTGGTCGGCCGGAGAATGTAGATCGAACTCGACGTCCGGATCGTGCGCGGCAACCTCCTCGAAGTTCTTCGTCAGGACTGTTTGCAGTGTGCTTGGTTCGGTCGCATCAACCGGAATGGCGAGCAGCGCTTCCGCGGGAACGGACTGGGCGAGAGCGGTAACCAGGCCGAGGAGGCGCTGCTGCAGGGCACCCATGCGGGCATTGCTCTCGCTTACGTAGAACATCGCGGCGAGCACGACCAGCGCGGCGAACACGGTGCCGCCGTAGAGGCCAATCAGTCTGATGTGGAAGCGCTGCCAGGCGCGTAGTTGCGTCAGCGGATCCCGGCCGCCAAATGACGAAGGCACAGTCTTATCACCCCGTACGAAGCATGAATGTTGCCGAACCGAAGGGGGAAAGACAAGGACGGATAAGCAATCAGCGCGCTCGCACGCTGCTGCCCGCGCCGTCAGCCACCCGACAGGTGCCGATACGGATCGTGTGTGAGTTGGCGTGTAAGTCTCTGATGCCGATGGTGGGCGCGGCTGGGATCGAACCAGCGACCCCCGCCGTGTGAAGACGGTGCTCTCCCGCTGAGCTACGCGCCCGGACCTGCGGACGTCACAATAACGGCGCAAACCGGCAACGCTGTCAAGAAAGCGGGACGCGGATAGGTGAGTGCGGTCTTGCGACCTCCCTCACCCGCGCTTCGCGCCGCCCTCTCCCGCCGGGAGAGGGTTGGGGTGAGGGAGATCGCGCGGATTCCGGCCTATCCTACCTCGCTTGCTGCGTTCGCCTCCTCGCGCAGCGAGAGCGCTCCGGCGATGGCGGCGCGGATCAGCGCCACCGTCTCCGGCACGCCGTAGAGGGTGATGAAGGAGCCCATGCGCGGCCCCTCGGACTGGCCCAGCAGGATCTGGTAGAGCGCCTGAAACCAGGACTTCAGGTCGGGGAAGCAGGCGTGCCGCTTGCCGACCTCGTAGACGATCGTCTGCAGCGCCTCCGCGTTGGCGCTTGGTCCCGCCGAAGCCAGCTCGCGGACGAGGTCGTCGAGCGCCATGGCCTCCGCCCGCGTCGGGGCCGGTAACGCAGCGCAGGCTTCACGAAGTCGCGGTAGTAGGCGATCGCGTGCTCGATCAACCGATCGACCATCGGCGCCGTTTCGGGTGCGGCCGCCGGCCAGTAGCGCGAGACAAAGTGCCAGAGCACCGCCTTGTCCTCGCTGTGGCAGACCCCGACCAGATTGAGCAGCGCGGTGAACGAAAGATCGCTGTCCTCGCGCGGCGGCTCACCGGCGTGGATGTGCCACACCGGGTTCTCCAGCCGCGCCGCCGCATCCTGCGCCGGGTAGCGGCGCAGATGGTCGAGGTACTCGTCCACCGTCTTCGGGATCACACCGAAGTGCAGCCGCTTCGCCGTTTTCGGCTTCTGGAACATGAACAACGCCAGGCTCTCCGCCGGGGCGTACTTAAGCCAGTCCTCGACGGCGAGGCCGTTGCCGCGCGACTTCGAGATTTTCTCGCCCTGCTCGTCGAGGAACAGCTCGTAGATGAAGCTCCGCGGCGGCCGGCCGCCCATCGCCGCACAGATACGGCTCGACAGCCGCACGGAATCGATCAGGTCCTTGCCGGCCATCTCGTAGTCGACGCCGAGCGCCACCCAGCGCATCGCCCAGTCGGCCTTCCACTGCAGCTTGCAGCGCCCGCCGGTGACCGGCGTTTCGACATGGCTGCCGTCCTCGTCCACATAGACGATGGTGCCGGCGTCGGCATCGTGCGCAACGACCGGGACCTGCAGCACGCATCCGGTCTTTGACGAGACCGGCAGGAACGGGCTGTAAGTGGCGCGCCGCTCCGGGCCCAGGGTCGGCAGGATGACGGACGTGATCGCGTCGTAGTGGCGCAGCGCCAGCAGCAGCGCCTGATCGAAGCGGCCGCTGCGATAGCAGTCGGTAGCGCTCATGAACTCGTACTCGAAGCCGAACTGGTCGAGGAAGCCGCGCAGCCGGGCGTTGTTGTGCGCGCCGAAGCTCTCGTGCGTGCCGAACGGATCGGGGATGGAGGTGAGCGGCCGGCCGAGGTGCCGGCGCAGCATCTCCTGGTTCGGCACGTTGTCCGGCACCTTGCGCAGCGCGTCCATGTCGTCGGAAAAGGCGAACAGCCGCGTCGGGATGTCCGACAGCAGCGCGAAGGCGCGGCGGACCATCGTCGTCCGCGCCACCTCGCCGAAGGTGCCGATGTGCGGCAGCCCCGAGGGGCCGTAGCCGGTTTCGAACAGCACGTAGCCCTTCTCGGGCGGGCGGTCGCGGTAGCGCTCCAGGATGGCCCGCGCCTCGACGAACGGCCAGGCGCGGCTGGCGAACGCCAGGTCGCGAACCGTGCTGTCGGGGGAACTCGTGTCGTTCATCTCACTTCCAGATCGGCTTGCCGCTGCCGGGCAGGCCGTAGTCCGGCCCACTTGCGCGTGACCTTGTCGACGATGTCGTCGGCCATGCGGATCTTGCCGGCCCCATTCGCGCTTGGTCTCCGGCGGCATCTTGTCGGTGGCGTCGAGGCCGATCTTGCCGCCGAGGCCGGATTCCGGGCGAGGCGAAGTCGAGATAGTCGATCGGCGTGTTCTCGATCACGGTGATGTCGCGCGCCGGGTCCATGCGGGTGCGAGATCGCCCACATCACGTCCTTCCAGTCGCGCGCGTCGATGTCGTCGTCCACGACGATCACGAACTTGGTGTACATGAACTGCCGCAGGTAGCGACCAGACGCCCATCATCACCCGCTTGGCGTGGCCGGGATAGGCCTTCTTCATCGACACCACGGCGATGCGGTAGGAGCAGCCCTCGGGCGGCAGCCAGAAGTCGACGATCTCCGGGAACTGCTGCTGTAAGCAGCGGGATGAACACCTCGTTCAGCGCCTCGCCCAGCACCGAGGGCTCGTCCGGCGGCCGGCCGGTGAAGGTCGAGAGATAGATCGGGTCGCGCCGCATGGTGATCGCGCGTGACCGTGGAACACCGGGAACTGCTCGACCGCGTTGTAGTAGCCGGTGTGGTCGCCGTAGGGGCCCTCGTCGCCGTATTCGTCGAGCGATGACATGGCCCTCGAGCACGATCTCGGCCTCGGCCGGCACCTTCAGCGGCACGGTCTTGCAGTCGACCAGCTCGACCTTGCGTGCCGCGCAGCAGGCCGGCGAACTGGTATTCCGACAGCGTGTCGGGCACCGGCGTCACGGCGGCGAGGATGGTGCCGGGATCGGCGCCGATCACGGCGGCGGCCGGCAGCGGCTCGCGCTTCGCTGCTGCCTTCCAGCGCGCGGTGGTGCTGCGCGCCGCCGCGATGCTTCAGCCAGCGCATCAGCGTGCGTGTCGCGGCCGGTCACCTGCATGCGGTAGATGCCGAGGTTGAAGTTGTCCTCGCGCGCCGTCGCGCCGGGCCCTTGGTGACGACCAGCGGCCAGGTGATCAGCGGCGCCGGCTCGCCCGGCCAGCAGGTCTGGATCGGCAGCAGGCCGAGATCGATGTCGTCGCCGCGCAGCACGATCTCCTGGCACGGCGCCGCTGCCGACCGTGCTGCGGCCGCATCGCCATCACGGTCTTGCAGCAGCGGCAGCATGTCGAGCGCCTCGCGCCAGCCGCCGGGCGGCTCCGGCTGGCGCAGGAAGGCCAGCGTCTCGCCGACCTCGCGCAGCTGGTGCGGCTCGCGGTCCATGCCCCAGGCGACCCGCTCGACCGTGCCGAACAGGTTGACCAGCACCGGCATGTCGTAGCGCGTGCCGTCCGCGCGACGACGTTCTCGAACAGCACCGCCGGCCCGCCGCTCGGCCAGCAGCCGGGTCTGGATCTCGGTCATCTCGAGAACGGGCGAGACCGGCTCGCGCACGCGCACCAGCCGCCCGTCCCGCTCCAGCCGGCCGATAAACTCCCGCAGCGACCTGTACGCCATCTAACCTCTACGCCCGACTATACAGCCCGCATCCGACCGCACCGACGGACCGAGGTCAAGGACGGGGCCGCTCGCCTATTACGCGGAGCGATCCTGAGCGCTATGCCAGATCCGGAGGATCAGGACCTCGTCACCGACAATCCGGTAAACGATCAGATAGGGCCGGACAATGACCAACTCGCGGGTATGAGGCAGCCGGCCCTTTCGGCCAGCGGTGTGCAAAGACTGAGAGGCTATCGGCAGCGACCAGGACGTCTTCAACGACGCGCCGCGCGGCTGCCGGATTGATGGGTGCTAGGAAGTCGTAGATGGCTTCGAGCTCGATGAGGGCCGGCTCTGTCCAGGTGACCCTCACTCCGGCTTCGGCCAGGACGTGCGTTTTCCTTGCGCAAGATCGAGAAGCCAAGGCCGCACGCGATCATGCGAAACCACGCGACCCGCTTGCGCGGCCGCATCGGCCTCGGCGACCGCCCGCCGCAGCGCTTCTATCTCAACCTCGTCCAAATCCGGATGCAGTTCGGAAGTATTATCCATGCGGGCATACTAGTGCGAGGGAGCATGAATTGCGAGGGCCATGACCCTGCGGCGGCCCGCCCTCGGCCAGCAGCCGCGTCTGGATCTCGGTCATTCCCAGCACCGGGCCACCGGCTCCCTTGACGCGCACCAGCCGCCCTGCCGCTCCAGCCGACCGATGAACTCCCGCAACGACCTGTACGCCATCTACCCTCTACGAAATGCGACCGCGCATCCGACCGCACGGGGGGGGGATGCAGGTCAAGGCCGCGCATCTGGTCCGTTCATGGAACAACCCTTTGAGAGCTTCTTGCGGGCATCACCCTAATGGGTGTATGTTCTACAGTTTTCGCTGGCTGCTCTGCCGATTGGCACGCCTCACACGCAAGCTAACGCAATGAACAACTTCATGAGCGCGAAGTCAGAGTTAGATAGATCGTTTAGCCAGATACGTTGACCAGTTAATCGGAGGTTAATACGCGCTTAATAACATCAAGCCTTGGCTTTGGATCGCAGAAATTCTTCATCTGGGTAGATAAAGATGAAAACAATTGCTATTGCGTCCTTCATCACTTTGTTCCTCTCAGGATGCGCAGGTTCCACCATCGGTGTATCCCGTCATAGCGACGAAGACGCAAATGTCCTCTTAGCTAAGCAAGGTTTCACTAATATCAGTCTTGGTAGTATGGCATACTCGCCCAATTATTCTATCGGCTGCAACCGTGCAACATGGTTCAGCGGTAAGAACGCCATCGGCGTTGATGTACATGGCATGGTATGCACAAATGATTTCTCTGACTTAACGACGGTTTATATGCAGTAGCCGCATAAGGTGGAACAGCCAAAGGTTATTCCGCGAGCACATTCAATGAAACCACGTGGACGCCGGTTACGTTTTCGCTAACCCGGATTATTCGTCGAGGTTGGCGGGTGTGGCGTAGCCCATTGGAATCGCCTAGGATTCGGTTGTCGAAGCCAATCCACATCGGTTCCGGAGCGCCCACCCGCCATGGTTGATCCTACCCTGCTGCTGCCTGGCCTGTCACCGATCGAGGGCAAAGAGATTGTCGCCCGGTTCGACGGCGGCCGGCTGTCGTCCGACGGCGGTCTGTTGGTTCTGCGCGAGATCGAGCAACGGCTCAAAGTCGCCGACCGTCTCGCCGCTTGCATCGACGATCCGCGCGATCCCGCCAGCACCGTGCATACGGTCGCCGACATCATCCGCTTCCGAATGCTGATGATCGCGGCCGGCTACGAGGACGGCAACGATGCGACCGGCCTGCGCACCGATCCGCTGTTCAAGCTGGCGCTCGAACGCGTGCCGTCGGACCGGGACCTGTGTTCGCAGTCGACCATCTCGCGGCTGGAGAATTTGCCCGATGCGCGGACGCTGCTGCGCCTGGGCCGGGCTCTGGTCGACGTCTGGTGCGGCTCGTTCCGCCAAGTCCCGCGGCGGATCACGCTGGATATCGACGACACCTTCGACGCGGTCCATGGCGGCCAGCAGTTGCGCCTGTTCAACGCTCATTACGACGAATACGGCTTCCAGCCGATCGTCGTCTTCGATGGCGAGGGCCGCTTCGTCGCCGCCCTGCTGCGCCCGGCGAAGCGGCCGAAGGGCGTCGAGATCCGCGCCTTTCTGCGTCGCCTGGTGCGGGCGATCCGCAGCCATTGGCCCGAGGTCGAGATCCTCCTTCGCGCCGACAGCCATTACGCCTGCCCGGAGGTCCTCGATTGGTGCGAGGCGAACAGTCTCGACTACATCCTCGGCCTCGCCCCCAACAGCACGCTCCGCCGACATATCACCGGCCTGGAGAAAAGCACCGCGGCGCGCTTCGAGGCCGCGCCGAGCGGAGGCAAGGTCCGCCGCTTCAAGGAATTTTTCGACGCCGCCAGGACCTGGAGCCGGGTCCGCCGCATCGTCGCCCGCGTCGAGGCCGGCGGCGACGGCACCGACAGCCGCTTCATCGTCACCAACCTCGGCCACGGCAACGGCCGTTCGCTGTATCAGGAACTCTACTGCCGGCGTGGCCAAGCGGAGAACCACATCAAGGCCTGGAAAACCCATCTCGCCGCCGACCGCACCTCGTGCCCCAAGGCCACCGCCAATCAGTTCCGGCTGTTCCTGCACGCCGGCGCCTATTGGCTGCTGTGGAGTCTGCGCGCGCTGATGCCGAAGGCCTCGTCCTGGCGCGTCGCCCAGTTCGACACGCTGCGGCTGCGCCTGATCAAGACCGCCGCCCGCATCATCGAGATGAAAACCAAGATCAAAGTCCACCTGCCGAGCAGCGCCGCCGATCAGGCAATCTGGCACCTGGCTCTCGGCCGCCTGCCGCGTCTCGTCACCTGAACGCCGGGGCCGTGTGCCCCTGCCGAGCCCGCTCCCCGCAACCTCCAGCGCCTCTCTACCTACCGATCCCCCATCCGGCTGCGGCGGAAACCAACCCCCGCCAAAACAACCAATACGCGCATAGCCGATTTAACACTTGCTGCACGTTGTTTCCCGACGAATAGATCGGGCTAGCCCGGATATCTCACCGGTGTCGGGGGAGGGCTGATTTGAGGGCGTTCTGGGTGTGGCAGGACGCTTTTGGAACGGCGCGGCGGCCGTAGCGAGGCTCCTTCGCGTCATGGCAGTATGGCGAAGCCGGTTGCGACCTGGGCGAGTCGTCGCGGACGCACGTCGTCCGCGCGGTGCCATGGCCTTCGTCCGACCCGACGCTCATGCGGGTGGAGCGCGCAGCCGGGCATGCGCGAGAGCGAAGTCGGCCTGATGCGGACAGGCCGAGGCGATGGCGATCTTGATGCGCCTGACCGAGACCGTCACACGGGCGCCGAGTTTGAGGAGCTTCGAGCGGATGGTTCCGCAGGTGGCTTGCGCGAGTTCGGTGCCCGGCAGAGCGAGGCGACGCAGCGCCGATAGCAGCACATAGGCGAACGACGAAAACCACAGGCGCAGCTGATTGGCGACCATGGTCGCGGTCGAGGTGCGGTCGGCGAACAGGTCGAGCTGGCATTCCTTGATCCGGTTCTCCATCTCGCCGCGGGCACAGTAGATCTTCTCGTACAGGGTCCGGGCGCAGCACTCTTCCAGCGAGGTGACGATGAAGCGCGGATTCGCGCCCTTGTCGAGGTGCTCCGCCTTGCCGATCACCCGGCGCGAGCGGCTCCAGCTGTCCAGCGTCGCGTAGGTGAAGTCCTTGAAGCGCCGCGCCGGCTTGCCGGTTTGTTTGTGCTCGGCTTCGGCCGCCTGCAGCTCGGCCGCGATCTGCTCGAGGAGCCGGCGGTTGCGGGCGAGCCCGAAGAGATGATCGATGCCGTTCGCCTCGCACCATGCCATCAGCTCCTCGCGAGCAAAGCCACTATCGGCGCGCAGCACGATCCGTACCTTCGGCCAGCGCCGCCGGATGTGGGCGACGAGGCGCGCCACCTCGTCCTTGGCGCCGGCCGCGGCGTCGATGTTCGAGCGCCGGAGCTTCGCCGCCAAGAGATGCCGGCCGCAGAAGACATAGAGCGGCAGGTAGCAGTAACAGTCGTAGTAGCCGTGGAAGAACCGGCCCTCCTGGTGGCCGTGCAACGGATCGTCGGTGGCATCGAGGTCGAGAACGATCTGCTCGGGCGGCGGACCATACGCGTCCAGGAAGGCATCAACGAAGACGCGCTCCAACGCCTGCGGGTCGTGGCCGATCTTGTGGTAGCGGTCGCCACCCTCCCGCGGCGCGTGCTCCAGCCGGTTGATCGTGCTCTTCCCCGCCAACACCGCGCAATCCTTGCGCTTCGCCTCCAGCTGGTCGGAGAACAGCGCCAGCACCGGATCACGGCGAAGGGCGTCGTGGTCGTTGATATCCTCGTAGCCGAGGGCGATCGCGACGATCCGCTGGCCAATCAGGGTGGGAAGCGCGTGGACCACCTGCTCGGCCTCCCGATGATCGGTGAAGCACGCCGCCACCCGCTCGATCAGCCCGATCGCCCGGTCGGCCTCCCGCAGCAACACCGTCCCGGCATCCGACGTCACCGCCCCGCCGTCGAACGCCGCAACCACTCGGCGGCCATCAAACCCTTCGAATTCGAGCTGTCCCGGAATACACTCCGTCTGCATCGGACCCCGCACCAAACTCTGGCAACCCTTTGTCGCAAAAGGATCATCTCAAATTCCTGGGGCCGATGCACCCCTCTCGATGAGATATCCGGGCTAGAGCATCGCCTTCCGAAGCGAGGGACTTACCCCCGACATTCTTTTCCTCCACAGCCGCGCCCGGGCGTACCCTGCCACCGATTTCACTTGGATGGGCGCTTCGGCATGACCACCACTTCCGAGCCGCGCCCCGCGACAGTCCGGGCGGTGACCAACTTCGCGCCGCTGCTGCGGCGGCTTCCGCACAACGTCGATGCCGAGATGGCTTTGTTGGGAGCTATCCTCCTCAACAATCGCGCCTTCGAACGGGTATCCGATTTTTTGCGTCCCGAGCACTTCGTGCTGGCGGAACACGCCCGCGTCTTCGATGCCTGTTCGCGGACCATCGAGCGCGGTCAGATCGCCGACCCGGTGACATTGAAGGGCCTCTTCGAGCAGGACGAAGCGCTGGCGCAGGTCGGCGGGATGGAATACCTGGCGCGCCTCGCCGAGTGCGCCGCGACGCCGATCAACGCCGGCGAGTACGGGCGGCTCGTCTACGATTTGTTTCTACGTCGCGAACTGATCGCGCTGGGCGAGGACGTGGTCAATCGCGCTTATTCGAGCGAGATCGAGGAGAGGGCCGACCAGCAGATCGAAATCGCCGAGCAAGGCCTGTTCGATCTCGCGACCAAGGGCACCTACGACGGCGGCTTCGAAGCCTTCAACGAGACGCTCGCCAGCGCGCTGAAGATGGCCGAGGCGGCGCACAAGCGGCAGGGGCTGCTTTCCGGGGTCCCGACCGGTTTCCGCGATCTCGACGGCAAGCTCGGCGGCCTGCATCCCTCGGATTTGATCATCCTCGCCGGCCGGCCCAGCATGGGCAAAACGGCGCTGGCGACAAACATCGCGTTCAACGCGGCGCTGAAGCTGCGCCGCGAGGCCGAGGAGCCGGGCGGCGCGCTGAAAACGGTCGACGGCGCTATCGTCGGCTTCTTCTCGCTGGAGATGTCGCGCGAGCAGATCGCCACTCGCATCCTCGCCGAGGAGACGCAGCGTCTGGCGCAAGCGCGCGGCCGGAGCGAACGCGGCATCCCTTCCGATCACATTCGGCGCGGCAAGGTCGCCAACGACAAATTTTCCGACCTGGTGCTGGCGAGCCGTAATCTACAGCGCCTGCCGATGTTCATCGACGACACTCCCGCGCTGTCGATAAGCGCCATGCGCACGCGGGCGCGCCGACTGAAACGCCAGCACGGTCTAGGGCTCATCGTTATCGATTATTTGCAGCTCATCGCACCCTCGCCCGGATCTCGTCATGAAAGCCGGGTACAGGAGCTTTCCGAAATCACCCGCGGACTGAAGGCGTTGGCCAAGGAGTTGAACGTGCCAGTGATGGCGCTTTCGCAGCTCTCGCGCGCCGTCGAGCAACGGGAGGACAAGCGCCCGCAACTCGCCGACCTCCGCGAAGTCGGGCACGATCGAGCAAGACTCCGACGTGGTGATGTTCGTCTTCCGCGAGGAGTACTATATCGCGCGCCAGCAGCCCGATCCGCATGCAACCGACAAGGCCGGCCAGGACACCTACGACAAGTGGCAAGAAAAACTCGAGCGAGTCGCCAACAAGGCGGAGGTCATCATCGCCAAGCAGCGGCACGGGCCCATCGGCAATATCCATTTGCAGTTCGACGCCGAGTTCACGCTGTTTCGCGATCTGGAACTGAACACGTATCCCGAAGCGTGACCTCCATTCCCACACCCGAGCGCGCCGGCGCGGTTCTTCGCATCGATTTGGCGGCGATCGTCGCCAACTGGCGACAGCTGCGAGACCGTGTGGCGCCGGCCGGATGCGCGGCGGTCGTCAAGGCCGACGGCTACGGTCTGGGCGCCGCCCAGGTGGCCCCGGCGCTGCTGGCCGCTGGCTGCCGCACGTTCTTTGTCGCGACGCTGGACGAGGGCCTGGCGCTGCGCCGCGGCTTGGATGGGATGGACTCCGGGCTGGCCTGCGCCATCCTGGTCCTGAACGGAGTACCGATGGGCGCCGCCGCGGACATGCTGCGACATCGGCTTACGCCGGTCCTCAACGCGCTCGCCGATATCGATGCCTGGACGGCTGTGGCGCGCCTGCGGGATGTAACGGTACCGGCGGCGCTACATGTGGACACCGGCATGTCGCGGCTCGGGCTGCCGGCCGAAGAGGTAGCCGAGGTGGCCCGCGATCCGCGCCGCCTCGATGGCCTCGATCTGTGCTGCATCATCAGCCACCTGGCCTGCGCGGACATGCCCGCGCATCCGCTCAATGCCCAACAGTTGGAGGCGTTCCGAGCGGCGCTGGCCCGGCTTCCGAGGTCGCCGGCTTCATTGGCCAACTCCTCCGGAATCTTTCTCGGACCCGGCTATTGGCACGACCTCCTGCGCCCAGGCGCCGCCCTTTACGGCATGGCGCCAGTGCCGGGGCAGCCTAATCCGATGCGCGGGGTGGTGCGTCTGGACGGCAAGATCCTGCAGGTCCGTCAAATTGACAGCGGTTCGAGCGTTGGCTACGGTGCGACGCATCGAGCGGTCGGTAGGACGAAGATTGCAACGGTCGGGGTTGGCTATGCCGACGGATTCCTGCGATCGCTCAGCAATCGCGGCTCAGGCTATATCGGCGACCAGCGGGTGCCGCTCGCCGGGCGAGTATCAATGGATTTGATCACCTTCGACGTGTCCGGCGTACCCGAGGCGCTCGCCCACCCTGGCGCTACCATCGAGCTGATCGGCCCGCACCGTCCGATCGACGCGCTCGCCGAAGAGGCGGGGACGATCGGCTACGAGATCCTGACGGCGCTGGGTGCTCGGTATGCGCGGGTCTACACGCCCGCCGAGGCTTGAGGCGAGTCTGGTAAGAATGCGCGCCCTACAGCTCGTCGGCCGGTTCGTGCTCGACTTTCTGGCGAATGCCGGAGGACTGGTGCTGTTCGCGGTAGCCGCCATCGGTCACTGTTTTCGGCCGCCGATCTATTGGCGGAGCATCGGCCGCCAGCTCATTGACATCGGCTACTACTCGCTACCGGTCGTTGGGCTGACCGCTATCTTCACCGGGATGGTCCTGGCGCTGCAAAGCTATACCGGGTTCGCCCGCTTCTCCGCCGAGTCGGCCATCGCCACCGTCGTCATCGTCTCGCTCACGCGCGAGCTCGGCCCGGTGCTCGCCGGGCTGATGGTCGCGGGCCGGATCGGCGCGTCGATGGCCGCCGAGATCGGCACGATGCGGGTTACCGAACAGCTCGATGCGCTGTCGACGCTGTCGACCAATCCGATGAAGTACATGGTGGCGCCGCGGCTGATTGCCGGCGTGCTCATGCTGCCGTTCCTTGTGTTGGTAGCGAATATCATCGGCGTATTCGGCGGCTACCTGGTCGCCGTCTACAAGCTGGGCTTCAATCCCGCCACCTATCTGCAGAACACCTGGGAGGCGCTTAAGGCGGAAGATCTCGTCTCCGGATTGGTCAAGGCCTCGGTGTTCGGCTTCATCGTCACTCTCATGGGCTGCTATCACGGTTACTCCTCGAGGGGCGGCGCGCAGGGCGTCGGCACGGCGACCACAAACGCGGTAGTCTCGGCGTCGATTCTGATACTCTGTTTCGACTACATCCTGACCGAGCTGTTTTTCGCCCGATGAAGCCGGAGCTTCCAGCCAAGATCCGCATCCGCGATCTGCGCAAGTCGTTCGGCAACAAGGTTGTGCTGAACGGCCTCGACCTCGACGTCGGCGAGGGCGAATTGCTGGTGGTGATCGGCGGGTCCGGCAGCGGCAAGTCGGTGCTGCTGAAGTGCATCCTGGGGCTGCTCCGCCCGGACGCCGGCAGTATCCTCGTCGACGGCGAGGAGGTAGTGGGTCTGCGCGGCTCGCGTAAGGAGGAGGTCAGCCGCAAGTTCGGCATGCTGTTTCAGGGAGGCGCGCTGTTCGACGGCCTGCCTGTCTGGGAAAACGTCAGCTTCGGCGTGCTGGCCGCGCAAACGGGCAGATCGCGAGCGGGCCAGGGACATCGCCATCGCCAAGCTGGCGCAGGTCGGGCTCGGCGCCGATGTCGGCTGACCTTTTCCCGGCGGAGCTATCCGGCGGCATGCAGAAGCGGGTGGCGCTCGCCCGCGCCATCGCTAGCGACCCCGAGATCATGTTTTTCGACGAGCCGACCACCGGCCTCGATCCGATCATGGCCGACGTGATCAACAATCTGATCATCAAGACGACCCGCGAGATGGGCGCCACGGCGTTGTCGATCACCCACGACATGGCGAGCGCCAGGAAGATCGCGCATCGCATCGCCATGCTGTATCAGGGGCAGATCATCTGGGCGGGGCCGGTCGCGCAGATCGACCGCTCCGGCGATCGAGCGGGTCGAGCAATTCATCAACGGCCGCGCCGAGGGGCCGATCCAGATGGCCATACGGGCGTGACGGGACGCCTAGCACATGCGGGAGCTGAAAGTGCTGTGAGCGATTTGCGGCATGCCCTGGCCCCGACCCTCTCCAGCCGCATGGAGAGGGAGCGAGCACAGCGAGCGGCGAGGGTGAAGCGGGCCTCGGTCTTCAAGTATATCGAAGGCTAGCTGCATGGGTCGTGGCGGCGGCGTCTACGTCTGTCAGGAGTGCGGCGCAGCGCATCCGAAGTGGAGCGGCCGCTGCGACGCCTGCGGCGCCTGGAACACGCTGATCGAGGAGGCGGCGGGTGACGGACCGAAGCGGCCCGCCGCGCGCAAAGCGAAGCGCCGTCTCGATTTCGCGCCGCTCGCCGGGTGCGTCGAGGCTCCCGACCGGCGCGGCACCGGCATCGGCGAGTTTGACCGGGTCACCGGCGGCGGCCTTGTCCGTGGCTCGGCTCTGCTGATCGGCGGCGATCCCGGCATCGGCAAATCGACGCTTCTGCTGCAGGTGGCGGCGGCGCTGGCGCGGACCGCCTCGGTCGTCTACATCTCCGGCGAAGAGGCGGTGGATCAGCTTCGGATGCGCGGCGATCGGCTCGGCTTGCGGGCGGCGCCGGTGCAACTGGCGGCCGCGACAGCGGTCGAGGACATCGCCGCGACGCTGGAAGGGCCCGGCGCGCCGGAGATCGTCGTCGTCGACTCGATCCAGACGCTGTTCGTGAGCGAGCTGGACTCCGCCCCGGGGACGGTCGCCCAGGTCCGCGCCTCGGCGCAGGCGCTTATCCGGCTGGCCAAACGCCAGGGATTTGTTCTACTGCTGGTCGGCCACGTCACCAAGGAAGGCATGATCGCCGGGCCGAAGGTTCTGGAGCACATGGTCGATACCGTGCTGTATTTCGAAGGAGAACGTGGCCACCAGTTCCGCATCCTGCGGTCGGTGAAGAATCGCTTCGGGCCTACCGACGAGATCGGCGTGTTCGAGATGACCGACGGCGGCTTGAACGAGGTGCCAAACCCCTCGGCGCTGTTCCTCGCCGAACGCGAACGCGACGTATCAGGCTCCTGCGGTGTTCGCCGGCATCGAGGGCACCCGCCCGGTGCTGGTCGAAATTCAGGCGCTGATCGCGCCGACGGCGTTCGCCACGCCGCGCCGCGCCGTCGTCGGCTGGGATGGCGCGCGCCTGGCGATGATCCTCGCCGTCCTGGAAGCGCGCTGCGGCATGGCCTTCGGCACCTGCGATGTTTTCCTCAACGTCGCCGGTGGACTGCAGGATCGCCGAGCCTGCCGCCGACTTGGCGGTCGCGGCGGCGCTTGGCGTCGGCGGCGCTTGCCAGGCCGCTGCCGGCGGAAACGGTGGTGTTCGGCGAGGTCGGGCTTTCCGGCGAGGTGCGCGCGGTAGCGCGCGCCGACGCGCGCCTGAAGGAGGCGGCGAAGCTGGGGTTCGCCGGCGCGATCATACCATCGCGGCGCAGTGCGTCCGCCGCCGTGGGATTGACGCTGATCGAGATCGGCCATGTCGGCGACCTGCTGAAGCTGCTCCGTCAAGTCAAGCGCCGGCGACGGCGCGCGGAGATCCGGTCAGTGCCTGATTTTCCGTTTACCATCGCCGACCTCGCCATCGTCGGCGTGCTGCTGATTTCGGCCGTGCTCGCGTTCGCGCGCGGTTTCGTGCACGAGGTGCTGTCGATGGCCGCGTGGCTGGGCGCCGCGTTCGCGGTGGTCTTCTGTCTTCCGTACGCCCGGCCCATCGCGCGCCAATTCATCTCGTTGCCGCTGCTCGCCGATGTCGCGGCCGGCGGCGTCATCTTCATCGTAGCGCTGCTGGCGCTCTCGCTGCTCACCCGCGCGCTCTCGCGGCGGGTGCAGGACAGCGCGCTGAACGCCGTCGATCGCTCGCTGGGCTTCCTGTTCGGGCTGCTGCGAGGCGCGGCGCTGGTGTGCCTGGCGTACATCCCGCTCGCCTGGCTGCTGGCGCCCTCCGACCAGCCGGACTGGATCCGCGACGCGCGCGCCAGGCCGCTGGTCGAACAAGGAGCCGCGATGATTCAATCGCTGTTCGACTTACAGCGGACGCCCGCGACGCACGCGCTCGATCCGAGCCGCGAGCGGGTGCGAAAAGCACTTGAAACTGAACGCATGGTACGCGACATCATGACGCCAGACCCGAAGACTCCGCAGCCGGACGGCAAGCCCCAGCCGAAGGGCTACAGCGAGGGTGAGCGCCGGGACTTGGAACGGCTGATCGATAGTGACCGCTGACGCCAGCAAGCCGACTCAACAAGCCGGCCGTGACCAGGCCGGGGCAGCATCGTTCGCGCGACGACGACCACTTCCATGACGAATGCGGCGTGTTCGGCATCTTCGGTCATGCCGATGCGGGCGCTACCACGGCGCTCGGGCTGCACGCCCTTCAGCATCGCGGCCAGGAAGCCTGCGGCATCGTCACCTTCGACGGCGAGCATTTCCATGCGCATAAGGCGATGGGCCTGGTCGGCGACAACTTCGGCTCCGAGAGTGTCATCCGCCGCCTGCAGGGGACGGTCGCGGTCGGCCACGTCCGTTACGCAACGACCGGCGAGACGGTGCTGCGCAACGTCCAGCCGCTGTTCGCCGACTTCGAGTTCGGCGGGCTTACCGTCGCGCACAACGGCAATCTGACCAACGCGCTCGCCGTCCGCAAGGCGCTGGTGCGGCGGGGCTCGATCTTCCACTCGACTTCGGATACCGAGACCATCATCCACCTGGTCGCCACCAGCCATTATTCGACGGTGGTGGATCGATTGATCGACGCGATGCGGCAGCTGGAAGGCACCTACTCGCTGGTCGCGATTACCCGGCGAAAGCTGATCGGCATGCGCGATCCGTACGGGGTTCGCCCGCTGGTACTCGGGCGGCTGGACAGCGCCTACATCCTGGCCTCCGAGACCTGCGCGCTCGACATCATCGGCGCCCAGTTCATCCGCGACATCGAGCCTGGGGAGATGATCATCATCGATGACCAGGGCGTACGGTCGATCAAGCCGTTCGCCAAGGTCCCCAGGCGCTTCTGCATCTTCGAGTACATCTACTTCGCCCGGCCGGACTCGACGATGGAGGGCCGTAACGTCTACGAAGTCCGCAAGCGGATCGGCGTCGAGCTCGCCCGCGAGAGCCCGGTCGAGGCGGATATGGTGGTGCCGGTGCCGGATTCCGGAGTTCCCGCCGCCATCGGCTTCGCCGGGGAGTCAGGCATTCCGTTCGAGCTTGGCATCATCCGCAACCAC
This sequence comes from uncultured Alphaproteobacteria bacterium, assembly GCA_963786265.1. Classification (GTDB taxonomy): domain Bacteria; phylum Pseudomonadota; class Alphaproteobacteria; order Rhodospirillales; family Defluviicoccaceae; genus Defluviicoccus. Next base: position 5,457 of record CAWAYT010000008.1, on the reverse strand, counting down.
TACGTCGGACGTACCTTCATCGAGCCGACGCAGCACATTCGCCTGCTCGGCGTGCGTCTCAAGCACAACGCCAATGTCGGGCTGCTCAAGGGCAAGCGCGTGGTGCTGGTCGACGATTCGATCGTCCGCGGCACGACATCGATGAAGATCGTCGAAATGGTTCGCAACGCCGGCGCCAAGGAAGTGCACCTGCGAATTTCCAGTCCGCCGACCACGAACTCCTGCTTCTACGGCATCGATACGCCGGAACGCAAAGAACTGCTGGCGGCGACCCGCAACCTGGCGGAGATGGTGCGCTACATCGGCGTCGACTCGCTGGCCTACCTCAGCATCGACGGACTTTACCGAGCAGTCAACCAGCCGGGCCGCGACCCGATCCGCCCTCAGTACTGCGACGCCTGCTTTACCGGCGACTACCCGATCCGCCTCGTCGACCAGCAAGCCGACCCGGTCAACGGCCAGCTCTCGCTGCTCGAAGAATGAGCCCCGTCATCCTCTCTGCGACGATACCTCGCAGTCCGGGTTCGCATTCCCCTCACCCCAACCCTCTCCCGCCGGGAGAGGGAGGCACGCAGTGCGGGTGAGGGGTTTATGTCGCTGCACAACAGCAGATGACCGAAGGCAAGAGGCGTCTCGCCGGGCGAGTGGCGCTCGTCACCGGCGCTTCGCACGGCATCGGCCGGGCGGTAGCCCTCCGTTTCGCACAGGAAGGCGCCGAACTCGTCCTTGTCGGCCGGACTCAGGGGGCGTTGGAGGAAGTCGACGACGAAGTCCGCAAGATTGGCAAAGGCGCCTCGCTCGTTGTCGGCGATCTCGCCGACTTTGCCGTCATCGACCGGATGGGTGCCGCGGTCTACGAGCGCTGGCGCCGCCTCGACGTGCTGGTCGGCAACGCCGGCGCGCTGGGCGTACTTTCACCGCTGGGCCACATCGACCCAAAGATCTGGGACGAGGTGATCGCGGTTAATGTCACGGCGAACTGGCGGCTGATCCGCAGCTTCGATCCGCTACTGCGCGCCTCGGACGCCGGGCGGGCGATCTTCGTCACCTCCGGCGTGGCGGGGGCCGCGCCTACTGGGGCGCGTATGCCGTCGCGAAGGGCGCGCTTGAGACGCTGGCGCGCACCTACGCGCATGAGGTCGCCAACACCAAGGTCCGCGTCAACCTGATCAACCCGGGCGCCACGCGCACCCGCATGCGCGCCGCCGCCTACCCGGGAGAGGACCCGCGAACCCTGAAGTCGCCGGACGACCCCGCGCTGCTCGAAACGTTCGTCTCGCTCGCCGAGACCGCCTGCGAGAGCAACGGCACGCAGCTCACGGTGTAGCCATGCCGCCGGTTTTGGCGACCGGCTTGGAAGGAAGCCTGAGGCAATCCCGCAGCCCCTCGGCGATCGCCGCCGCCAGGCGCTGCCGCGTGCTCGGCTGCCCGAGCACCAGTTCGTCCTCCGGATTGACGATGATGCCGGCCTCGAACAGAACAGCCGGCATCGGCGCCGTCTTGAGCACGATCAAGTCGTCGAAGTAGTAGATGCCGTTGGCGCCATCGGCGAGAGGGCGGTTCTCGCCGCGGATCGGCTCGGCGTGGTGCGGCGAGGGCGCGTATCCGTCTCTGCGCAATTCCTGGCCGATAGCGCGAGCACAGGCGAGACTCTCCTCGGGCACGGGATTGCTGCGCGAGACGAACAGCGAAAACCCGGAAAAGCGGTCAGAATACTTCCGCTCGCGGCCGTCGATCAGCCCCTCTTCCAGGTACCGCGGCTGCACCGAGTTCATGATGCACCGACAGGAAGAATGTGGCGCCAGCCGACTGAGCCGCCGCCGGCCGGTCCGTGAGCTTGTCGAAGTCGCCCTGCTCGCCGATCAGCCGGGTACGGAAACCCCGCTGCCGTAGCGCACGCTCGACCACCAGCGCCAGCCCACGATTGAACGCGAACTCCGGCTCACCGCGCGCACTGGTGGCGCCAGGCCGTGAGAGAGAGTGTCCGACGTCGATGGCGATGAGAGGAGGTTGGGAGGCACCGGCGGCGTCGACGGCGATGCCCAACGCACAGGTGAGCGCCAAGCCAAGTCCACAAGCCGCGAGCAGGCGACGCAACCCTCGAGCCGTCACGCCTCGCAAGTGGCCGCGGTGGTTACGCCTCACGCGCGGCGAGTTCCAGCACGCCCGACGGGTTTTGCTCGACCAAGTCGGCCACCTGATCGTAGACCGATGCGAATTCGTCCAGCCGCCCGCCGAGCTCAGGATCGGGAGCGCCGAGAGTGCGGAAAATCGTTGCCGCCTCCCGGAGCAGTTTGGCGGCGAGCTCCGCATTCGTGGTCATTGTTTCCTCCTCTCCCTTGGGTCATTCGAAGCTGGTCAGCCAAGCGCCTAAGGTGATGGGGCTCTCACCACGCAGTACGCAACCGCTCGGTCGGCGGTTCCGTACCCGAGTAAGTGGTACGCCATCGCTGAGCCAAACGCCAGAGCCAGAGCACCCCCCGATGTTGAGCGTATGCAGACCCGCGCGCCCAGTCGTCTCATGCTTCGCTCGGTACGAACACCTCGATGGCACGCGGGATGATGCGAAAGCGAGCGGGCGTGTGCGTGCGGACTTCGCCATCGACGTTGATCGATAACGGCCGGTCGGTTTCGACCGTAATCTCCCGCCCGCGCAGCGTCAGGATTGTGTCGAGCGGGCGGTGCAGTCCCCAACGGAGGACCGGCAGAAACACTAACAACCGCCAGCCGGGCAGTCGCGGCAGGGCGTACAAGTCAAGGCGACCGTCATCGATCGTCGCGTCGTCGACGATCGTCATGCCGCCGCCATAGTGGCGGCCGTTGCCGACGGCGATCTGCATCGAATGCAGTTCGGTGGTCAGGCCGTCGCACACCACCTTCGCCCAGAACGATCGCTGCTCATGCACCGCCTCCCAGGCGCAGCCGAAGTAGGCCAGCACGCCCCAGCGTTCCTTCCTGTCCCGGGTGAGGCGGCGCGCGATGCGCACGCTGAGCCCCATGCTGGCGACGTTGAAGAAGTGCGTGCCATTTACCCAACCGAGATCGATCGGGCGCCGGTTGCCCTCGGCGATCACCTGGCAGGCGGCGGCGCTGTCGGTCGGAATGCGCAGGGTGCGGGCGAGGTCGTTGGCGTTGCCCATCGGCAGAATGCCGAGCGGCCGGCCGGTCGACAACAGGGCGTCCAGGGCGTGGCTGAACGTGCCGTCGCCGCCGCCGAGTATAACGAGTTCGCACTCGGCGGCGCGCTCGCGGATGATATCGGGGATCCGCTCGGGCGTGCGCAGGAGCAGCGGCTCCGCCTGGATGCCGCGAGCTTCGAGGATCCGCAGACCGTCGTCTATGCGGGAGCTTCCGCGCGTTCCGGTCTGATTGATCAGCATCAAAGCGCGTTGCTTCGGGCTGATCCTGACCGAGCCGTCCTCGCGCGGCCCCGGCGTCATGCCGCCTCCCGCTTCAGCACGCCTTGGAGGACCGCCGCCGCCCGATCGACATCGGCGTCGTCAACGTCGAGGTGCATCACGGCGCGCACACCCCGCGCACCGCTGGGCAGCATGTGCACGCCGTGGGCGTAGCATCGGTCGACGAAGGCCTGTGCCGCCATCTCGGTGAGCCGGAAGCGGACAATGTTGGTCTGCACCGTCGCGAGATCGACGGCGATGCCGGGCAGGCTGGCGATTTGTTCGGCGAAGCGGCGCGCCTTGGCATGATCGTCGGCGAGCCGGACCCGGTGATGCTCGATCGCGTACAGCGCACCGGCCGCGACGATGCCACCCTGCCGAATGCCTCCTCCGAACAGCGCCTTGAACCGCCGCGCCCGGCTGATGAACGCCCGCGATCCAGCGAGCGCCGAGCCCACCGGCGCGCCCAGCCCCTTCGAGAAGCAGACACTCACCGTATCGAACTGGGCGGCGTACTGCGCCTCGGCAATGCCGGTAGCAACGGCGGCATTCCAAAGCCGTGCGCCATCGAGGTGCAGCTTCAGGCCGTGCGCCCGCGCCACCTCGGCAACCGCGCCGATCGCCGGCAACGGCCAGATGGTGCCGCCGCCGATGTTGTGCGTGTTCTCCAGGCACAGAAGCTTGGTCGGCGGCTGTGTCGGTGGCAGAAAGACGTGCGGCACGCGAAGCGCGGCACGCACGTCCGCCGCCGTAAAGATACCGTTCCGGCCGGTCAGGCCGCGCAGAGTGATTCCAGAGAGCGCCGCCGGCGCGCCGCGCTCCAGCACGGCGATGTGGGCGGCAGCGTCGGCCAGCACCTCGTCGCCGGACTCGGTGTGCGCGCGCAGCGCCACTTGGTTGGTCATCGTCCCCGAAACCATATAGACCGCGTCTTCCTTGCCCAGCAGTTCGGCGGTGCGGCGTTCCAGCGCGCCGATCGAGGGATCGTCGCCGTAGACGTCGTCGCCGACGGGCGCGTCCGCCATCGCCCGGCGCATCGCCGGCGTCGGCTTGGTAACGGTGTCGCTTCTGAGGTCGATCATCAATCCTCCCATGCCGCCGGGAAGTGAGCAGCATGTAATCCGCGCGCCCCGTCATTGCGACGCCCCGTCCGACAACTTAAACGGGCCCGACGCCCGAAGTTAGAACGCGCGTCGATCTGGGGAGTTCGCCGGCTACGGCAACTCAGCGCTGATCAGCCCCAACCAGCGGTGATGCCGGATCTCGGCGAGGGCTCCGGCGGCTCCTCCAAGGCAGTGACATACATCAGGTACAGAACGCCAACGATGACGATGCCGGCGACGACCAGCCTCCATAAGGGTGGCAGCGGCAGCGTCGGCGGCTCTCGCGGGTGATCGCGCGCGGGCGAATAGTCGGGGTCGTGCGGATCTATACTCGATCGGCCTCGGCTCCGGATGGACTGGCGGCGCGCTCCGCCGGGTGGGGATCATGCCTACGCGACATGGCTTGTACTACGCTTGCGCCCCGCGATCGAAGATGTTGCGATCACCCCCACTCTGGGTGAGTGAACGCAAGCCTGGAGGAGCCAAATGCACTCGTTGCCGAGAGTTTACGGGCTCCTGGCATGTGGCTAGGGGGGTCTGGTATAATGACTGCATATGAAGCACGATCAGTGGCTTTACCGTGAACGCATTGTTACGGATCCTGACATCCTGGCGGGCAAGCCAGTTGTCAAAGGGACGCGCATCGCCGTGGACTTGGTGCTGGAAGAACTCTCTCATAACCCGGATGTCGATGAGCTTTTAGCTGCACACCCTGACCTCACACGAAATGACATAAAGGCTTGTCTGGGTTATGCTAAGGCTGTTGTCACCGGCGAGGAGGTCTCCCAAAAACCCTTGAAGGGAGTGGCTAGCGATGCAGCTCTGTGAAATTCCTTTTCGACCAAAGCGCTGATTTCAGACTCATCCCTCACCTATCCAATTTGGGTCATGACGTTCAGGCAATCTCCCGTGATTATCCTCACGGTCTTACTGATGAGGATGTTCTGCGGCTCGCT
>CAWAYT010000007.1:0-27668 GCA_963786265.1 uncultured Alphaproteobacteria bacterium | reverse complement strand
CGAGATCCGGCAGGACGGCATCGCAACGCCGGCGGACGCGGCCGCATGGGCGGTGCGACTGGCGGAAACCTACGCCCAAGTCGAGCCGGCGGCGCTGCGCCTCTTCGGGACGCCACGTTGATGATGCGGAGGTGACGGCGACGCCGCGGCTCACCGGCCGGCGCCGTTGACCTCGTCCGTCCAGACCTTGAAGCTCTTCAGGGTATTGGGGCCGAACGTGCTGCTGATCGCCACATCCGCCGCATCGCGGCCGCGCGCGATCAGCACGCGGCCGATCCGTGGCACGTTGTTACGCGCATCAAATGTATACCAGCGACCGCCAAGGTAGACCTCGAACCAGGCGGAGAAATCCATCGGGTCTTGCGAGGGCGGCACACCGATGTCGCCCAGGTAGCCGGTGCAGTAGCGTGCCGGAAAGTTCATGCAGCGGCAGAATGCGACGGCGAGATGCGCGTAATCACGGCAGACGCCCTTCCTCTCGTTGAAAACCTCCCAGGCCGTCTTAGTCGAGCGGGCGTGCTCGTAACCGAAGACGATATGATTGTGGACGAAATCGCAGATGGCCTGGACGCGCGCCCATCCGGGGGGCGAATTCCCGAAGAGCTCCCAAGCCGCCTCGGACAGCCGATCGGTTTCGCAATATCGGCTGCCCAACAGGAACAACAGGGTTTCCTCGGGCAGGTCCTGCACCGGGATCTGTTGCGCCGCGGCGGCGACCACATCCGGCCTGCCCGTATCGTTGACGATCGCATCGGTGGAAAGCCGGATCTGGCCCGTCGGCGCGACGATCCGGCTGCACCAGTTGCCGAAGCCATCGCGGTAGCCAGTGATCGGGATTGACGGGCTGGTAACCAGGTGGTCGGGAACGACGATATCGGAGACGCGGGTAAAATGGATGTTCAGCGTCAGGATCATCGGCGTCGGCTGCGGGCAGTCGTAGATCAATTCGTAGCCAACGCGGATCTGCATGATTGGCGTGCTCCTGACGTCCGCCAGAGTCAGCCTAGCAACGCAATTCGGGCAGCTGGCTGAATACGTGTCGCACACCTTCGCTCCATTGCCTGCTCAGCGCGGTGAAATACGCATCCCCCTCGTCGAACCGGCGACGCATCCGAATCTCGAGACTGTCCCGTTGGTAGCAAATGAGATCGATGGGCATGCCGACAGACAAGTTACTGCGCATGGTCGAATCGAACGAAACCAGCACACATTTTGCCGCATCGGCGAGAGGCGTGGACGGGGTAATGACGCGATCGAGGATCGGTTTTCCGTACTTTGTTTCACCGGTCTGAAAAAAGGGCGTGTCGAGCCCCGCCTCGATAAAGTTGCCCTCCGCGTAAATCCGAAACAGCCGCAACGGCTCGCCGCTGATTTGTCCGCCGAGGATGAACGATGCGTTGAATCGGATGTCGCTCTCTGCCAGATACGGACCGTCGCGGCGCTCGATGTCGCGCATCGCGTCCGCCACCAAGTTCGCGACGTCGAACATTGTCCGCGCGTTCCATAAATTGAGGGCCGCGCCCGCGGCGTCACCGCGCTGCTTCAGCACGCTGATCACCGCCTGCGTCCCGGCGAGATTACCCGAGCTCAACAGCACGAGCACTCGGTCTCCGCTGCGCTCGAACACCGTCATTTTGCAGAACTTTGCAAAATTGTCGACGCCGGCATGCGTGCGAGAGTCCGAAGCAAAAATCATTCCTCTATCGAGGATGATGCCCACACAGTAAGTCATTTTTGCTTCTTTCAGTTTTTGCGCGTGGAAGAAAACACAGGCGGGAACAGTTCTCGACGGAGTTCGTACCTCGATCAGTGCCGGCTCACGATCCTCGTTCCTGCGGCAGAAGCCGCTGTCCCCGTTGGTGGAACGTGACCCGCTCGACGAGGCGTAGATACGGAGGAAGCGAAGCGGCCAATAGCGGTAGCTTGACCGCGAGACCGTCAGTGCATCCCGGTGGTTTGGCTTAGCTTGCGGTGAAGACCTTGTCGATGCGCTCGAGTGCCCAGTCGACCTGCGCCTGGGTGATGACCAGCGGCGGCGTGAAGCGGATGGTGTTTTCGTGCGTGTCCTTGCACAGCAGTCCAACCTCCTTGAGCGCCTGGCAATAGCGCCTGCCGCCGCCCGCCTCCTTGTGGAATTCGACGGCGATCATCAGCCCGCGTCCGCGCACGTCCTTGATCATGTTGCTGCGGATCGATTTGAGCTGGCCGAGAAAGTACGCCCCCATGCGCTCCGCGTTCTCGATCATGCCCTCGTCGACGAGGACCCGAAGCGCCGCCCGCGCCACGCGACAGGCGAGGGGATTGCCGCCGAAGGTGCTGCCGTGCTCGCCCGGCTTGAGCACGCCCAGGACCTCCGAGTTGGAGAGCACCGCCGAGACCGGATAGAAGCCGCCGGACAGCGCCTTGCCGATCAGCGTCAGGTCGGCCTCGATGCCCTCGTGCTCTTCGGCGAGCAGCTTGCCGGTGCGCCCGAGACCGGTCTGAATCTCATCGAGAATGAGCATCACGTTCTCGCGGCTGCAGATCTCGCGAACGGCGCGCAGGTAGCCATCGGGAGGGATGATCACGCCGGCTTCGCCCTGGATCGGCTCGACGAGAAAGCCAACGGTGTTGGGGGTGATGGCGGCCTGCAGCGCATCGGCGTCGCCGAACGGGATGGCCTTGAATCCAGGCGCAAACGGACCAAAGCCGCGGCGGGCGGTCGGATCGGTGCTGAAGCCGACGATGGCGATGGTCCGGCCGTGGAAGTTGTTGCGGCAGACGATGATCTCGGCCTGGCCCTCCGGCACACCTTTCACCTCGTAGCCCCACTTCCGGACCGTCTTGATCGCGCTTTCCACCGCCTCGGCGCCGCTGTTCATCGGGAGGACCTTGTGCGAGCGGGTCAGCTCGCAGAGCTCCTTGTAGAACAGCGCGAGCTGATCGTTGTGGAACGCCCGCGAGGTGAGCGTCAGGGTGCGCGCCTGGTCGACCAGCGCCTGGTAAATCTTCGGGTGGCAGTGTCCCTGGTTGACGGCCGAATAGGCGGAGAGGCAATCGAGGTATCGGTTGCCGTCCACATCCCACAGCCACACGCCCTCGCCCCGCGACAGCACGACCGAGAGGGGCGCGTAGTTATGGGCGCCGAGTTCAGCCTCGATATCGAGGAGGTCCTGCAGTTTATCGGCCATGTCGGCGGCTCGCCGGTCTGCACTCACCTGATTTCCTCCCGAGCAACCGACTTGACGTCGGGCGCGCAACTCCAGCGGCGTCCTAAGCTTCAGAGGTCGACGCCGTGCCTGCTCAAGATTTGCTCTCCGAAAAGGCTCTGCACCAGTTCGACGATCAGCTCGGCCGTCCGGTTCCGGAGGTCGAAAGCCGGGTTCAGTTCCATGATGTCGAGAGACCCCATGAGGCCGGAGTCATAGATCATTTCCATGCATAATTGCGCCTCTCGGTAGGTCGGGCCGCCCGACACCGTGGTGGCGACGCCGGGCGCGATGGATCGATCCAGCATGTCGACGTCCAAGCTCACGTGGACATGCCCGCCCCAGGAGGAAAGTCGATCGATGATTTCTTCCATGACCCAGCGCATGCCGTTCTCGTCGATGCGACGCATATCGTAGACGGCCATGCCGCTTCGTATGACGTGGTGTTTCTCGGCAGCATCGATGGATCGCACGCCGAGCTGGATAATCCGCGAGGGATCGACCATCGGTACCTGATCGCCCAGCGCCATCAGGCGCCCGGGACCTTGACCAGCAACAACGGCGACCGGCATGCCGTGGAGGTTGCCGGAGGGAGAGGTGTCCAGCGTGTTGAAGTCGGCGTGGGCGTCGAGCCAGAGGACAGAGAGGGGCCTTTGCATCGCCGCACAGTAGCGCGCGACCCCGGCGATCGACCCGATCGAGAGAGAATGATCGCCACCGAGCAGGATCGGCAGAGACCCGCTCGCAACGCATCATCGACCGCGTCGCGGACGGCTTGACACCAGATGGTCGTTTCCTCGAGATGCCGGTAGCCGTTGACCGGCGACGCGTCCGGATTGACCGGACCGGCGATGTTGCCGCGATCCTCGATCGCGCAGCCCAGACGCCTCAAGGCTGCCTCGATCCCGGCCACGCGAAGGGCTTCCGGCCCCATCGAGCTGCCGCGGTGGCCGGCGCCGATGTCCGTCGGCGCACCGATCAGCGCGACGGGCGGGTTTGGACGTCGCGGCTGCCGGGTCATTTGTTCGCTCATGTACGTCTCCCCGGGCCCGCCCATCGCCGCTCCAATGGTCCGCACCAGGGCGGGTTCAGCAACCCGTAGTTCGAAACTCGGGCCGAGGTGCGTGGCTTCGCCGAGGGGCCTGTTCGCGGCACGTTGATGAGGGCAAGCTCGCTTGTCAAGGTGCCATCTCTTCGGCCACCTCAACGGCAACTCAAGAGTGTGCTGCCGAAAAAGATCCCGACGGAGTCTCTGCGCCGTCGACGCCGTGGGAGCGTCCGCTGGGGGCGCGGATGATCGCATGGGGCATGGACAATCCCGCGGCGACGGTCGTCCGCCGTGGCGATCAGTTCAGAGCGTCCTTGAGTGCTTTGCCGGCCTTGAACTTGGGTTGGCGGGAGGCGGCGACGGTCACTGGCTCGCCCGTCCGCGGGTTGCGGGCTTGCCCTGCCGCGCGGGTAGCGACCGTGAACGTGCCGAAGCCCGCCAGTCGGACCTCGTCACCTCGCTTCAGCGCATCGGCGATTGCCGTGAGCAGGCTATCGACCGTCTTCTCGGCATCGCTCTTGCGGAACCCAGCATTGCTGGCGACGGTGGCGACCAACTCGCTTCTGTTCATGGCGTTCCTCGACAGAAATCGTTGTGACCCTTATGGGGTAGGCACCAGGGACTCATCATGTCAAGGCATGTATCGATGCTACCCGGGATTGCGCCGCAGCCGCTCGCTGACGACCCCAGGCGTCAAACGTCCCGGCATCGACCATTCACACGAACCACCTCATCCGCCTGACAACGCTGATCTCCCGGCCGAGCGCTCAGTACGGAGCATAGACCGGGTTGCCGACGCCAGCCACTCCCTCAGCTTCGACCACCTCCGCCCCGTCTGCTTCCCCTTCACCGCGATCGCCATCGCCTTCTTCTGGCCGACGATGACGACCAGCCGCTTGCCGCGGGTGACGGCGGTGTAGAGCAGGTTCCGCTGCAGCATGGGGTAATGCTGCGTGGTCAGCGGGATGACCACGGCCGGATACTCCGAGCCCTGGCGCTTGTGGATGGTGGTGGCGTAGGCGAGCACGATCTCGTCCAGCTCGCCGAAGCCGTAGGTCACCTCTCGGCCGTCGAACTCGATCACCATCTCCGATGCCTCGGGATCGATGCTCCGGACGACGCCGAGGTCGCCGTTGTAGACCTCCTTGTCGTAGTCGTTCTCGACCTGCATCACCTTGTCGCCGATGCCGTAGGTCGAGCCGAAGCGCTCGACGCGCAGCTCGCCCGGCGGATTGAGCGCCTGCTGCAGATCGATGTTGAGCGAGCGGGCGCCGAGGCCGCCGCGGTTCATCGGGCACAGCACCTGGATGTCGCGGATCGGATCGAGGCCGTAGCGCGCCGGAATGCGCTCGCGGACGATCTGCAGCATCTTGGCGGCGCCGTCCTCGGCGTCGGCGCACTCGACGAAATGGAAGTCGCTGGCCGGGTCCTGCGCCCACTCCGGCATCAGGCCCTGGTTGATGCGGTGGGCGTTGACGATGATCCGGCTCTCGGCCGCCTGGCGGAACACCTCCGTCAGCCGCACCACCGGCACGGCGCCGGAGCCGATGATGTCGGCGAGCACCTGGCCGGGGCCGACGGACGGCAGCTGGTCGACGTCGCCGACCAGGATCAGCGCCGCATGGTCAGGCACCGCCTTCAGGAGCGCGTGCATCAGCGGCACGTCGATCATCGAGGTCTCGTCGACGACGAGCAGGTCGCAGTCCAGCGGGTGATCCTCCTTGCGCCGGAAGCCGCCGTGCATCGGGATCGGCTTCCAGCAGCCGATGGATCGTCTTCGCCTCGCAGCCGGTGCTCTCCGACAGCCGCTTCGCCGCCCGGCCGGTCGGCGCGGCCAGCGCGACGTTGACGCCCTTGACCCTCAGGATCTTCAGGATCGAGTTGACCAGCGTCGTCTTGCCGACACCGGGGCCGCCGGTGATGACGAGGACCTTCGATCGCAGTGCCAGCCGCACCGCCTCGCGCTGGCTCTCGGCGAGGGTGATGCCCGCCTTGCTCTCGACCCACGGGATGGCCTTGTCGGCATCGATCGCCGGCCAGGGCAGAGAGCCGGACGCGAGCGTTCGCAGGCGCGCGGCGATGGCGCGCTCGGCCCGATGCAGCCCGGCGAGGAAGATGCAGGGCTCGCTCGTCGACGGTGTCGGCGACGACCTCGCCGTCTTGCAGCTCCAGCTCGAGCGCGGCCTCGATGATCGCGGCTGGCACCTCCAGCAGCTTGGCGGCCATCGGCAGCAGCTGCTCATGCGGCAGCCCGCAGTGGCCCTCGTCCATCGCTTCGGTCAGCGCGTAGCCGATGCCGGCGCGGGCGCGGATCATCGCCGTCTTCTCGATGCCGAGCTTCTCGGCGATCAGATCGGCGCTCTTGAAGCCGATGCCGCGGATGTCGCGCGCGAGCCGATACGGGTTCTCGGAGATCACGCCGGATGGCGTCGGCGCCGTAGGTCTTGAAGATGCGCACCGCCCGCGACGTGCCGACGCCGTGGCTGTGCAGGAAGATCATGATCTCGCGGATCGCCTTCTGATCCGCCCAGGCGGCGACGATGCTCTCGGCCCGCTTCGGGCCGATGCCGTCGACCTCCTGCAGGCGCTCGGGCTTCTGCTCGATGACGTCGAACACCTGCCTCGCTGAACGCCCGGACCAGCTTCTTGGCGTAGATCGGGCCGATGCCCTTGATCATGCCCGAGGCGAGGTACTTCTCGATGCCCTCGGCCGTGGTCGGCGGCGCCGCGCGCAGGAAATCGGCGCGGAACTGCACGCCGTGCGTCCGGTCGTTGACCCACCGCCCGCTCGCCTGGACGAACTCGCCGGCGCCGATGGTCGCAGCGTGGCCGATGACGGTGATCAGATCGCGCTGACCGCGCGCCTTCACCCGCAGCACGCAGAAGCCGCTGTCCTCGTTGTGGAAGGTGACGCGCTCGACGAGGCCGGCGAGGTTCTCGCGTTCGGGTGCTCCGGGTGATCCACCGGCGCGAGAATGTTCCACTACTGCTGATCAAGCCCGGGGGTTCGGCGGCATGAAGACAGGCTGCCTGTTGCAGCGATGCCGTATCATGACCAGGGCGGTGCGGTAAACGTTCAGGTCGGCTACCATTTCTCGAAACGATCGGACCGTTGACGATGCGCCGCCTGATCTTCCTCCTCGCCATGCTGTTTGTCATCTCTGCCCATGATGCCGTGGCGGAGATCGCCGGCAGGGCCTCGGTCATCGATGGCGACACCATCGAGATCCGCGGCGAGCGCATCCGTTTGTACGGCATCGACACGCCGGAGAGCACGCAGCTCTGCGACCTGGATGGTCAGCCATATCGCTGCGGCCAGCAGGCGGCACTCGCGCTGGCCGACAAGATCGGCGAGAATGGGGCGGCAGATGGAGAAGCGATAGGTTGGCCGGGACTTCGAGGACCGCCGTCGTGTGCCAACCGGCCTTGTCCATAACGACGATGCCATGCGCGCCGGGCGTCACCATGCGGCTTATTTCCTGCAAGTGCAGCTGCATGGCCTCGGTGTCGGCGCGCGGCAGAACCAGCGCGACGCCTCCGTCGCGTGCCGGGCAGACCGCACCGAAGATGTAGGCTGATTTATAGCGCTGGTCCTCGGCTGGCGTGGGCGGGAGCCTCGCTCGGCCCACTGGTAGACGAGGCCGTTCTTCTGACCGACGCGCGCCTCATCCTTACATGAGGGTTCGGTTGTCAACGGGGCCGTGGCATTTGCCTCCTGCGCGGGGAAGCCTATTTCCGTAGGCTTGGGTCCGGGGCTGTCGTGTCTCGCAGCAACGACTGCGTCACCTTACATGCGGTCGGGCCATGCAGGACCCGCACCAGAATGCCTCATGCACGAGGCGAAGCCCCGGCGAGACGCGACCCACCTGAAACACGGCGGGGTGGTGTCACCAATGACGAAAACGGTCGCGCTCCCCTTATCGCCTCCGGCGGCTATGCCGCTGACGGCGACTTTCCATCTATGCTGCGGCCGCAGTCTTCGCCCTTATCTCGATGCCGGCGGGCAGGACCCCCGTCTCGACGTAGCGCCAGAGCGCGATCAGCAGCTTGCGCGCCATCGCGACAATGGCGATCCGCCGGGTGCGCCCGGCCAAGGCGCCGACGCGCTCCCGGAACCACTGGGCAAGTTCGCTGCCCGGCTGGTAGCGCAGCCAGAGCCACGCAAGCTGGATCATCGTCGTCCTCGCCCGCGGGTTTCCGGCGCGGCTGATCCGCCGGTCGCGGTCGATGCCGCCGCTCTGATAAGGCATCGGCGTGATGCCGACGTAGCTGGCGAGCTGTCGGCGATTGTCGAAGCAGCGATAGAACACCTCGCGCGTGAGCACGGCGGCGAAGTTCTCGCCGATACCGCGGATGCGGCAGAGGGCAGCGATCTTGCGGCTGCTGACGTCTTGTGGTTCGGCTTCCCCCGCCTCGTCACGCTCGGCCTCGACCTCCCGGATCAACGTCAAGGTCATGACCAGCCGCCGGCGCAGGCGGTCCAGTTCCGCCCGCAGATGGTGCGGGATATAGCGACCGTCACCGGTGCGTAGGGCAGCAAGGTCACGCTCCCAGGAACGCAGCGAGGGCCTCCGCCGGATGCCCTGGGTGAACAGCAAGGCCTCGATGCGGTTCTCGATGCGCAGCCTCTCCTGTACCAGGTGCTGGCGTTCGCGGTGCGGACGCTTTGCATCTTCCTCCTCCGGTGTCGGCACGCGCACCATGCTGCAGGCTTGCCGGTCACCCCGCAGATAGGCGGCGAGCACGCGCAGCATGCCCTCCGCGTCGAGCCGGTCGGTCTTGGCGCGGCGGGCACGGCGGTTGACGAGGATGCTGGTCGGCTCGAGCACGTGGTTAATCACACCATGCGCCGTCAGCAGCCGGTGCAGCCAGAAGCCGTCCCGTCCTGCCTCAAAGCAGCAGATGACGCCGATCGGCGAGCCGAGCGGAGCCGCGACGCGAGCGCGCAGCGACGAGATAAGCGCCAACAGGGCGGCGGTATCGCCGCCGCCGAGCCGGTGCAGGCGTGGCTTCTCGTCTCCCGGCAGGCGCGCGGCAACGAGCCACGTCGAGCAACTGAGCTCGATCGCCAGATGAATGACGGGATCACGATCAGCGGTCGTCGAGGACATAGGCGGCTCCTGTGCAAGAAATAGGACACCGTCAGTCTCCACGGGGTCCACCCTCATAGCATCTGAAACCAGATGCTCCATCCTGAAATAAGTCACCTCGCATTCGGTAAATGTTCTAAAGCACGTGGCCCAGGCTGGCAACAGCCAGCGGGTCACCGGTTCGGCGTTCCCGGCTCGGCTTAGACCACACGGTGGCCTTCAGGCATGCACCAGTTAGCTTGTCCGGCGAGGCATTGCGTCACTCAGCTTTGTGCAAGACTTCGTCGATCCTATCTCGGATGATCGTCACCCGGATATTCTCGGCGATTTCGACCGTCGCCGTTTGCTCGTTGTTGGTACCTACAACGGTGCCGACTAGCCCGCCGGTGGTGGCAACCCTATCTCCGGGCTGGAGGCTTGCGAGCATCATCCTGTGCCGGTGCAGCTTGCGCTGTTGCGGTCGAACCAGCGCCACATAGAGGACGCCAAACACTCCTAGGAGAAGAGCGGCTTGTATGGAGATGTTAGTCGCGTCCATGATCAACCTCCCGAGTTGGTTTGATCAGCGACGTGCATTAGTGTTACGTTACGGGGTGCGAATGCGAAAGATGTGGCCAGTCCCGAAGATACCAATCAGCAAGAGCACCACGTGACCAAAGACGAACTCCGGGAACCATATGAAGAGCCCCGCACTGAGGCAAAAGATGGCCGACCACATGAATGCTAGAGCCACCATCAATTGAAAGCGAACGATCTTAGGAAGCTGAACCAGAGGATTTCTATCCGGGTTCATCACCGTGTCCCATGCTTCTCTCAACATCGTCGTGGTCCTCACTGTTGAATTTCGTGTTTCGTACCGGGCCCCTCTCATCGGCGGTCTAAAGTCATACCCATCCCCGAGAATTAACGGGCGAAACCGCTGTACAAGGGCGCGATGCGATCACGTTCACGCGCGAGAGGAATCGCCTCCAACAATGGCGCGGAGACCCGATGCGCCACCCGACCCTGTAGTCTGAGGCCGCCGGTCGCGAACGTAAACCCTTAAATCGCGCCTTTGGCCAGCGAACCGCCGATA
Source organism: uncultured Alphaproteobacteria bacterium (assembly GCA_963786265.1). GTDB lineage: Bacteria > Pseudomonadota > Alphaproteobacteria > Rhodospirillales > Defluviicoccaceae > Defluviicoccus. Next base: position 17,267 of record CAWAYT010000007.1, on the reverse strand, counting down.
AACAGGCTGACGATGAGGGCGTTTTCTGAAGACGCGGTGATCATCGTGCCGATCGACGAAACGTCAAACTACATGGCTGCCGAGACCAGCGAAAGTCCGACGGCGGCACCGATTGCGGTCGCTTTGACCAGCGGCTTGATAACCTGGGTATCATTCGTGGGAATGAGACTGAGCCCTTCTAAAATAATTAACGAGTTTATTCTTGGACAACTAATCGTACGTCATCGATACTTCCATGGATCACGAAAATCGAGAATTTAGCGGCTCAGAGTTCCACTACGTCGGAGACGGCTTATGTTCTTTGTGTGTACAAAAAATTATTTGTGATTTAACCAGGATACCGAATTCGATGCCGTCGGCATCGTCACTTATTCGAGCGAGGCACCCAGCACAAGCGTGGCACGTACATGGACTTACGCCGTGCGCGTCCCGACAGATCAGGCCGCATCACCGGGCGCGATCACGATGGCTGCAGCGCCCGGGCGAGCTGCTCGACCGAGCGCAGGTCAGAGCGGAAGGCGCGCACAGCGGCAAGGAGATTGTCAGTAGCCGAGTTCAACGCCGCCCATCGGTCGCCGGTTACCAGCCCGCCGTCCCAGGCTCGCCCTTGAACGGACCGACGATGTCGTTGGTGATCCATCCGCCATAGAACGACCCGGGTTGCGGGCGCGCCAGCTCGTCGCCAACGAAGCACGCGTCCATCAGGTGCCCATAGAAAGCCAGGTGGTCTTTGATCGCGGTGAAGTCATGCGTTGGGTCGGGATAGGCCCAGGCAGCACGGCTCACGAGCTTGCCCGCGACGTTGACGTCAAAGTAGCGCGCCGCGCCTTCCACTCGCAGAACGACGACCCGCTCACCGCCAGGAGGTGCTGCATGCGGACGTCCGCCGTCGGAAAGTAGTAGACAGGCGGATGGCTGGTTTCGAGAACGCGTTTCCCATGCGTCGTGTCGGCAAGGGTGACGCCGCCCAAGACCACGCGCAGCCTCTTCTTGACGCGCTCCAAGCGAGGCGGTCGCGGATAATCCCAGAACTTAGACTCTTGGCCAGGACCGGGCGGAACATCCTCTTTTCGCCGCATGTGCTGCGTTCCCATCCCTACGAACCAACCGGGCCGACTCGCTCTCTTCAGGTGCGACAAACGTCCGATCGGGTTCAACTCACGTATCAGTTGGTGTCATTAAACATCAGACGGTAGCGAGCAATACGATATCTGGCGTGACCGATTGGATCCGGCCTTTAAGCACGGCGTCGACGGCTGATCCGGGTGAGGTCGCCCGGTTCGCCGCGACTGCCGAAGAGTGGTGGGACCCCGACGGCCGGTTCGCGACGCTGCATCAGCTCAACCCGGTCCGTCTGGCCTTCATTCGCGACCGGGTTGCGCGCCTTAGAGGGCGAGACCCTGCCACCGACCTCCCTTTTGCCGGGCTCCGCGTTCTCGATATCGGCTGCGGCGGCGGGCTCCTCAGCGAGCCGGCGGCTTTTCTCGGGGCGCGGGTCGTCGGCATCGATGCGACCGCCAAGCTGATCGAGGTCGCGAAAACCCACGCGGCACTCATCGGCATCGACATCGATTACCGGCATGCCCTCGCCGAGGATTGGCAAGCGCCAGCGAGAGGTTCGACGTCATCCTGAACACCGAAGTCATCAACACCGAAGTCATCGAGCGACGTTGATCGGGACCCGTCGACTGCTGCTGCCGCATGCTCAAGCCCGGCGGCATCATCATCGTGGCAACCCTAAACGAAGACTCTGAAATCGATTCCTCTACTCCAAGGTCGCTGGCGAGTACATCCTTGGCCTGCTGCCGCGTGGCACCCACGACTGGCGGCGGTTCATCAAGCCCAAGGAACTGGCGGAAAAGCTAAGCCGCTCAGGTGTGCTCGTCGAAGAATTTGCGGGCGTCTCCTTCAACCCGGTGTTCTCTCGCTTTCGGATCACCAGCGGCCTCGGCGTCAACTACATGGCCGTCGCGCACCGCCCGGCGCCTCGTCTCGCCGCCGGCACATGAACAACCAGCCCGCCGACCTGACGTGCTCGACCCCGGCCACACAGTCCGCCGAAGCGACATCTTCCGCCCTGACCGTGTTTTACGACGGCGCCTGTCCCCTATGTGCTGCGGAGATCGGTTTCTACCGCCGTCGCCGCGGCGCCGAACACGTCGACTGGGTGGATGTGAGCGCTTGTCCAACGCAGTCCGTGACTCCCGGTTTGACGCGACATCAGGCGCTTGAACGCTTTCACGTTCAGGATGGGAACGGGCGCCTCGTGTCGGGCAGAAGAGCATTTGCCGTTCTATGGTCCGCTCTTCCCGGTTACTCCTGGCTTCGGCCGGTTTTCGCCTTGAGGCCGCTCGCCTGGGCGATCGACCGCGCTTACGACGGGTTTCTGAAAGGGCGTCCGAGGCTGCAGGCCATGGCGAGGCGCGCCACGCCCCAAGCCGCTAATTCGCGACACATGGAGAAAAAGATCATCACCCTGATTACCGTAAACTCCAGCTGGTGGAAGCAACGCAAGTACAGGCGCGAAGCGGCTTTAGTTCTGAAACAGCTACGGCAGGACGGGCGGCGATCTCTATCCATGCAGCGTTTGCCGGCTTGTGGTGTTGATACCAGCCGATTCACTGTCTATTCGCTGCAGCGACTAGTCTCTGGCGGCGATTAAGCCCATTTTTGCTGGGGAGGCGGACGGCTGGGGCATACACGTGAAAGATGGACATAATGATGAAGAACGTGGTCGCCTATCTTACGGCGCTTGCAACCCTATTCGTCGTGGAGCTGGTCTGGTTGGGCATTGCGGCCAAGTCGTTCTATCGCGAGCAGATCGGCTCATTGATGCTCGATCAGATAACATCCCGAACCGCCATTCTTTTTTATGCTCTCTACGTCGTTGGCGTCGTCATCCTCGCGGTGTCGCCAGCGCTCCACGCCGGCTCGTGGCGCACAGCCATCGTCCTCGGAGCACTTTTCGGCTTCTTCGCCTACGCCACCTACGACACGACCAACCTTGCGACGCTGCGCGGCTGGCCAATCGCGATGGTGGTTGTCGACATCGCGTGGGGAACCTTCCTGACCGCTATCTCGGCGACCGACGGGTTCTTGGCAACACAGCGTCTCTTCCCGGCCTCGGGCGCGTCCGTGAAAACGGCAGATCGCAATGGGTCGGGCGGGCGCAGGGGCGATCGCCGCGCCGTCGCCATCGTTGGCGCCGAGATTGCCGGGCTCGGCCTGCGCGACAGTGCTGGCAAGTCAAGGGGTCGCGGTCGAAGTGTTCGACAAGGGCCGGCGCCCAGGCGGGCGCACCGCCACACGGCGAACGCCGTACGGGTCTCTTGATCACGGCGCCCAGTACTTCACCGCCAGCGATCCAAGTTTCCGCGCCTGGACTGAAGAAGGCCGTGCGGCCGGGATGGTCGCGGGGTGGGATGGCGCGATCGCGGCGGTGTTTGACGGTCACGTCCAGCAGGCGGGCGACACGGCGCAACGCTGGGTCGGCGTGCCCGGCATGAGCGGATTGGCCGGGCGCCTGGCCAAGGGCCTCGCCATTCGCTCGGAACTGCAGATTGCCGGACTGGCCCGCAACGGTGACGCTTGGCGGCTTCTCGGCCAGGACGGCGAATCGCTTGGCGAGGCGCATATCGTCATCATCGCGGTGCCGGCGCCGCAGGCGGTGGAGCTGTTGCAGTCCTCTCCGCGGCTCGCCGATCGTGCCGCCGAGGCGATCCTTCAGCCTTGCTGGGCGCTGATGCTCGGCTACGCGGCGCCGCTGCCGGTCCCGTTCGACGGCGCCTTCGTCAACGGCGGGCCACTCTCCTGGATGTGCCGTAACACATCGAAACCCGTGCCGCACCGGGGATGAAGCCTGGGTTATCCACGCGTCGCCGGATTGGTCACGCAATCACCTGGAAGACGACGGGAGCTCCATCTGCGAGGCGTTGCAGCGGGCCTTTGCCGAGACCACAGGCGTTGAGGGGCCGGCCCCCGTCTTCATGGCCGCGCATCGCTGGCGCTACGCCCGGGCGGTGACCCCGCTGGGGACGCCATGCCTGTTCGACGACGAAGTGGGGATCGGGGCCTGCGGCGACTGGTGTCTTGGCGCAAATATCGAAGCCGCATTTCGTTCAGGACAGGCGATGGCCGAGACCATCCTCGCGCACCATGGCGTCATGGTCGCCGCCAGTGGATCGAGCCAAGGATGACGGCACCGGCTGCAGGCGGAACGCTTCGCTTCGTCCTCGGCGATCAACTGAGCCTCAGTCTCGCGAGCCTGCGCGATATCAATCCGGAAACCGACGTGGTGTTGATGGCCGAGGTGGTGGGCGAGTGCACGTATGTGCGCCATCACGTCAAGAAGATCGTTTTCGTGCTGTCGGCGATGCGGCATTTCGCCGAAGCGCTGCGAGCCACGGGGATCCGGGTCGATTACCGGCATCTTGCCGATGCGGGAAATACCGGCAGCTTGCGCGGCGAACTCGTTCGCGCCGTCCAACGTCATCGGCCGAAGCAGATCGTGGTCACCGAGCCGGGAGAGTGGCGTGTTCGTGGAAGACATGCTGGGCTGGGAGACCGAGATCGGGGTTCCCGTCGAGATCCGCGACGATGATCGTTTCCTCGACCGCGTTCGTTGTTCGCCAGGTGGGCCGAAGGCCGAAAAAGTTGCGGATGGAGTACTTCTATCGCGAGATGCGCCGAAAGACGGGTCTGCTGCTCGACAACTTTGGCGAGCCGTTAGGCGGGAAATGAACCTGGACGCCGAGAACCGACGGTCCTTGCCCGACGGGATGCATCCGCCTGAGCCAGCGCGCTTCGAGCCCGACCCGATCACCCGCGACGTTATCGACCTCGTCCGCAGCCGCTTCGGCGCGCATTTCGGCGACATCGAGCCCTTCTGGTTTGCCGTCACGCCTGCCGATGCCGAGCAAGCTTTCGACCAATTCGTGGCAACGGCTCTCCCGCTGTTCGGCGACTATCAGGATGCGATGAAGCAAGGCGAGAAGACGCTCTATCACGCAGTGATCAGTTTGTATCTGAACGCCGGTCTCCTCGATCCGCTCGCGGTCTGCCGCCGCATCGATGCAGAATACCGCAACGGCCGCGTCCCCCTGAACGCCGCCGAGGGCTTCATCCGTCAGATCATCGGCTGGCGGGAGTACATGCGCGGCATCTACTGGCTGAAGATGCCCGGTTACGCCGAGACCAACTTTTTCGGCGCGAGGCGCCCTCTGCCGGAATTCTACTGGACCGGCCAAACGGACATGAACTGCCTCCGCCAGTGCATCACGCAGACCAGGGAAGAGGCGTATGCCCATCACATTCAGCGGCTAATGGTGACGGGCAACTTCGCCCTCCTCGCCGGCATCGACCCCAAAGCGGTGTGCGAATGGTATCTGTGTGTCTACGCGGATGCTTATGAATGGGTCGAACTGCCCAACACGCATGGCATCGCCCTGTTTGCCGACGGCGGCATCTTGAGTTCGAAGCCCTACGCCGCCAGCGGCAAGTACATCGACCGCATGTCCGACTATTGCCGGCACTGCCGCTACAGCGTGAAGGACACTTCGGGTCCGACGCTTGCCCCATTCAACGTTCTCTATTGGAACTTTCTCGGCCGAGAACCGCGATAAGCTGGCGCGTATCCCGCGCATGGCGATGATCTACACGACGCTGAGCCGGATGCCGCAGGCGCGGGTGGAAGGCATCCGAAAACACGCTCAGGAACTGCTGGACGTTATCAGTCCTGCCTGCGTCACAGATGGCGCATCAGGCGAACTGACGTGAGTTCCTGAATGAGCTGACGGAAGGGAATGATGCCGTGGCGACTGTCCTGATTATCGGTGCGAGCAGGGGAATTGGTCTGGAAACGCTGAGATGCGCCCTGAAGGCAGGTCACAAGGTGCGCGCGTTGGCGCGTTCGGCGGGTGGGATCGCCGTCAGCCATCCCGATCTGGAGAAGGTTACGGTGATGCGCTGGATCGAGGCGCAGTAGTACGCAAGCGCTCGCCGGTGTGAACGCGGTCATTCAGACGCTTGGCGTCGCCGCCAGTCCGGAAGTGATCTTCAAGCCGGTGCGGCTGTTTTCGGAGGCAACGCGCGTTCTCGTCACCTCGATGGAAGAGACGGGGGTCAAGCGACTGATTTGCGTAACCGGGTTCGGCGCCGGCGACAGCCGGAACAAGGGAGGATTCCTCTACAATACGGCATTCCATCTGTTCCTGGGCCGCGTTTACGACGACAAGGACGTACAGGAAAACATCGTCCGGAAGAGCAAGCTCGATTGGGTGATTGCCCGGCCAGTCATTCTGACCAATGGCCCGAGAACAGGCTGCTACAGGGTGCTGGTCGATCCGAAAGACTGGCGATGTGGGTTCATCTCGCGCGCCGATGTCGCCGACTTTCTGGTCAAGCAGATCGAGGACAATGCATTCTTCCGGAAAACGCCGGTTCTCACGAGCTGAGGCAGCCGCGGTCAGCCTACGGGGCCGCCTCACGATCCCTCGCAACGATGCGGCGGGGCGCTGGCCGATGTCGCCGGCAGCGTTCCGAGCAATACTTCACTTCGGTCCGAACCTTTGCCGACCTTCGCCGCCAACGGAACGGACGTCCGCACGCCACGCACGGTTTCGATGGGAGATTTCCTGGCTTCGACATCGGAAGTTTGGTCACAGACCACACCTGCTCCAGCGCTTGGGCCTTGTTAAATTCCTCGGAAAGCACCCTCGCTAGGAGTCGAAACAGCCTCGATGGGATAGGGCCGTACTTCATCTGCGAGGATCGGGTTTGGGCGCCGACGAAATACTGAAGTTTGCCCTTGTGATCGAACAGTTGCCGAATGCGTAGACGGTTCCAGAATTTACTTCCGTCCCTCCGATAGTTCAGAATATCGATGGTGATCTCAGACTGTGCCGCCAGTGCATCCCGGATTGCCTGCACTGCCTCGGGGTCGGTTTCGGGACCCTGGAGGAAGCGACAGTTCCGGCCCAGTACCTCGTCAGGCGGATAGCCGGTTTGCGTTTCGAACTCTTCACTGACATAGATCATCGGATTGTCGGGCCGCGATGGGTCCGAAATGACAACGCTTTTTTCTCTCTCCTCCTTACTGAGAAGAGCGGCCTTTGCGATATCCCCGTGTCCGCCCGGCATAGTGACACTCCTAACCTCTCTAGAGATTTTGCGGCTTGCCGATGCCGTTCACAACCGGATTACGCGGGCGGGCCAACGCTTCATGCATGTCCAAGGTGCGCGTAGTGGCGGTCGGCATCGTTCATCGCGGCAAGGGCTGCGGAGACGAGATCGACCGAGAGGCGGTCCGTGAGTTCCTTCGGCGCCTCGATCATCGAACCTCGGATCGACAATGCCATGGCCAATGCCTGGAGAACGTCGCCGTTGCTCGTTCCCGGGTCGAGTTCTACCTCGGCGTCGAGTGCACCGAGGATGGCTGACAGCATTTGCGATACGCGCATCGGCGATGCGGTCTGCGGATGCAGCGGGAAGGAGATATCGAAGCGTTCCCGCTTGCCGTGGTCGCGCCGTAGGGAAGAAGGGTTGCCAACCAGCCTCCTTATTCAAGCAGGTGAAGGGATCAGCCTCGCCAGAACAACCCCAACGGTGGTGATCTGCAGCGCGTTGATCCAAACGCTCAGACGATGAAGTCGTGAGAACCGCTTCTCGGCGGCAGGTTCTCCTGCGAGGACGGCATCCCTCGCCCGGTTGATGCTCGGCATCACGACGTTGCCGTGCGATGACGCCAGCGACGGCGACGCATGCCAGCGCGATCGCATCTGCAGGACGGAAAAAGACGACGGCAAGCGCCGCCAGGCTGCCCAATGTGACGACAGTGAGGTAATACCAGGGAAATACTTGCCGAATGAACCGGCCTGCCACATCAGCGTCCAGTTTTGTGAAGATTAGCGGCACCATACGCAGGAGAAGAACAACATTGCGCCAAGCAAAATGCCGGTCGCGAAAAACCCCGTTCCGTTGATTACGCTGTCCATGAAAACCTCCTCGTCATAAACGGTTACGCTGGGACGGCAACAGCGGATCCGTCGCTCGATACGACGGGAGCACATCGTCCCGCCAAGGTTGACAATCGGGCCGGCGGCGCCTTCGGCCCGGAGACACGTGGGCCCTGGATCAGGTCTTCATCCAGACCCAGGTCAAGCCGCTCGAGACCCCGAGGATTGATCGCGAGCGCCGGTGAGCGCACATCAAGCGCCTGATGCCTGCGCCTGCCGTCCATCTCGCCGCCCTGCTTGTTGTGCTGACAGGTTTCCTGCTGCCCGCGGCTGCGGCGGCTGATGTCCTCTCCGATGCCAGGTGGCAGTTTCGTCTTGTTGTCGTCAATGCTGCTGCCGAAGATGATCCGCTGCGGTTGGGGGTGCGCGCCGAGGTCGATCGGGACGCGGCCGGCTGGAGTGAACGACGAATGCGGCTGCTCGAAGTCGTTGGAGACCGGGTGAGCTGCAACGGCCAGACGATCACCGACCCTGCCGCGCAAATCCGCGCAGCGCTGGAGCTGGCGCCGAAGTCTGAGGCGGTGCTGTTGATCGGCCTCGACGGTGAGGTCAAGCTAAGACAATCGCACGTCGCGACAAACGAGTAGCTCTTCGGCCTCGTCGATGCGATGCCGATGCGTCGGGCCGAGCGTGTCGAAGGTGCCGCGCCGTCTTCCGCCCGGGAAGAGGACGGCTGCTAACCCCTCCGCCTGCTGAAAATCGAGATTGAGCGACTGCGCCGCGCCCGCCGCGGTTCATCGGCACCGCCTTCAGCACTGCGTGCATCAGCGGCACGCCGGTCATGGCGGCCTCCGTGGCAAAATCGAACGGCGGCACCTTCAACCGCCACCCCGGAACAGCGGGTAGAAAGGTCTTTACGATGGAAGGTGGTCTGGCGCTGGCGAGCTTTCCCGCAGGCGGAACCGCGCTCGTAATTGGTGCCTCGGGGGCGATTGGCGCCGCGTTTGTCGAAACGCTCCGGCAGGCACCGTCCTTCGTGAGTGTTATCGGGCTCGGCCGCACGACGGCACCGGCGCTGGATGTGACCGTGGAGGCCTCGATCGCCGCCGCGGCGGCGGCGCTCGGTGCGGTCGAACCGCGCCTCGTGATCGATGCCACGGGGTTTCTGCACGAGGCCGGGCGCATGCCAGAGCGCAGTTGGCGCCACTTGGAGCCGGAACACATGGCGAAGGCGTTCGCGGTGAATGCGATTGGACCGGCGTTGCTGATGAAGCATTTTCTTCCAAAGTTACCGCGCACTGGCAAAGCGCTGTTCGCGACGCTGTCAGCGAAGGTGGGCAGCATAGGGGACAACCAGTTGGGCGGCTGGTACAGTTACCGCGCCTCGAAGGCCGCGCTCAACCAGTTGGTGCATACCGCGGCGATTGAGCTGAGGCGGCAGCGGCCGGATGCAATTTGTGTGGCGCTGCATCCCGGCACAGTCTACACGCCGCTGTCCGCACCTTTCGCCAAGGCCGGACTCGTTGTACGGCCTCCGGCTGAGGCCGTATCACAAATGCTTGCGGTGATCGATGCGCTGAGGTCCGCGCAGTCCGGGGGATTCTTCGACTATCGAGGCCGGGAGCTGCCCTGGTAGGGAGTGCCACATTTCAAAGTGCAGGCCGTCGTTCTGAAGCCTGAGCCGAATGCCTCCATGCTGTCCGACGAGCCCGGCGAACGTCGCACGCCTCCCTTGGACGGGGGCCTCACGAGGGGTGAGCCTCTCGCTGAAATGCGACGAAGTACACGGGGCTGAGCCGAGTTGCCGATCACCGGAATGACGCGCCACCACATCGTGAAATCCGAACCGTCTTTGCGGCAGTTGACAGCCTTGCCCTCGAAAACGCGCCCGGCCGCCATATCGGTGCCCGAGTTCGTGGCGGATGTGGCCGATCGCGGTGCGGTACGGCTCGCGCAGGCTCTCAGCGACGTTCAGCGTGATCACCCCCTCGGCGTGGCCGGTGAGGACCGGTGGCCCATCGGGCAGTGTTTCTGGAAAGTCAAAGGCAGGGCCGCGCTCGGCGTCTTCCGATTTCTGGATCACAGGCAGGTCCATGTGCTGCAGGGCAAACAGGACCCGCCGCTTGGCGGCTTCGATCTCCGGCCGACGAGTTACGTTCTTCGGCCGGTCGAGGATCGGGACCGTGCGGGTGGAGGCGACAGGAGAGGCAGACAGCCTGCGGCAGCGTAGCTGGCACCAGCCAGTTGCACGCGGCCGGCGCGGTCCGGTGTGCGCACAGCCGAGGCGCCGGTTTGTCTCGGACCTAGTCAACTTGGCTTGGCGGTCCTGCACGGCGGGTCGCTATGATCCACCCGAATGAGTTCGCCGACTGGAAAGCCAAGCTCGCGGACCTTCGGGATAAGCCTTTTGATCTGATCCTGCGGCATGTGCGGTTTGCGCGCCAGTATCCATCACTTGGCCTTCGGTCGAGAGCAGGCCATTGCCTCGTCGCCATCTAAGGCTGACTTGCTCACGCACTTGAAGGCTTCGAGGGCCCTAAGCCGGGCGGCGGCATGATCGACGATGGGACGGGGATAATCCCGCCCGAGCTCGATTTCGGCATCGTTCAGAACCGCTTGCGGCGCCTCCCACGGCGCGTGCTGGTACGCGGCCAGCAGCTGGGCAAGCGCCGAGATCCAACGGCCGACATAGGCGCCCTCGGGGTCAAACCGCCGGCCCTGGAGCACGGGATTGAAGATGCGAAAGTAGGGTGCCGAGTTCGGCTCCGCAACCGGCCACCCACTGCCAGCTCGCGGCGTTGTTGGCGAGATCGGCATCCACGAGCGTGTGCCAGAACCATTCTTCGCCGCTCTGCCAGGAGAGGAGCAAATCCTTGACCAGGAACGAGGCGGCGATCATGCGCATCCTGTTGTGCATCCACCCGGTGGCCCAGAACTCCGCATGCCCGCATCCACGATCGGATAGCCGGAGCGGCCGCTGCCAAGCAGCAAGATCATCGGGGGCGTCGCGCCAACGGACCCTCTTGAACTCGGCCCGCATCGGATGCTCCGGCAGATTTGGAAAATGATAGAGGAGGTGGTAAGAGAATTCGCGCCAGATGAGCTGACGCAGGAAGGCGCCGCCGTCGATTTGGACACCGGACGCCGCTTGCCTCATGAGCACAGCATGCCAAACCTGGCGCGGGCCGATCTCCCCGAAATGGAGATGCGGCGACAGCCGAGACGTGCTGTTCACATCGGGCCGGTCACGTTTCTCCTTATAAGCGGCAAAGGTGGCGTCAAGAAAAGCGGATAGTTCGCGCCTGCGCACCGGGCTCTCCCGGTATCCAAGCGACGCGCAATCCGCCGGCCCAGTCGGGCTTGGGAAGCAGGCGCAAGTCCTCCAGGCGGTCTCTGGCGGGCAGTTTCGCGGGTATGAGCAGACGTTGCGGTGTGGGTTGGGACTTCCCGCGTCAGACTTGCGCGGTAGAACGGCGTGAACGCGCGGTAAGGCGATCCTTGCGCGGTCTGCACCGTCCGCGGCTCGAACAGCAGGGAGGCATTGAAGCGGCGAACCTGGATGCCGTCGCGGCCGAGCGCCTCCATGATCCGCTTAGCGCGGCCGATCGCATGAGGCTCGTAACATCGGTTCCAGAATACCGACGTTGCCCGGTGTCTGCGATCACGTCCCGCAGCGTCCGCTCCGATGGGCCCGAGCGCAGCACCAGGGCGAAGTCGCCCGCACGCCGGCCGGCGAGGACGGCGCAGCACCAGGGCGAAGTCGCCCGCACGCCGGCCGGCGAGGACGCCGAGGCTCTGGGCGAGACATGCAAGGCTGTGATGGAGCCACCAGCGGCCAGCCGCGCCCGGCCGCCATCGCTTAGGGGTTTCCTCGTCCAGGATGAAGATAGGAACGACCGGACGGCCGGTGGCAGCGGCCGCCACGAGCGCCGGGTTGTCGGTGCAGCGCAAGTCTTGGCGAAACCAGACGAGAACTGGCGGCTCAGAGGTAATTTTCATGGGCGGCCGTCACTGAATGTTTGGGGGAAACCGAACCCTGATTCCCCATCTCTCTGGCCTCGCCGCCAATCCCATAGCACGTTGAACGTGCCTGACCAGATGCCGAGGTGCGCTTCCTCGGTAGGGTCTTCCCTCGGTGACGATGTGGTGAGAAATGCTCAGGGATGGATGATCTGGTTTCGGATCGCAAAGCGAACGAGATCGGGCAGAGAACTAAGTTCCAATTTGCGCATCACAGCAGCGCGGTGCGTTTCGACAGTCTTGACGCTCAGGTCAAGAAGCTTGGCAATCCGCTTGTTGCTGTGTCCTTCGGCGAGAAGCTGGATGATTTCGCGCTCTCGCGTTGTCAGTCGTTGTATCGCAGGTGGAGCGGCCTCCGCACCCCCGGCTTTCAAAAAGCCATCGAGAACTACCTCCGAAATGCGTCCGCTGAAGAACGGCTTGTGCCTCGCCAGACTTTCCACGGCTGGAATGAGCTGATCGGCCGCATCTGACTTGAGCAAGTATCCGCGAGCGCCCGCTGCGAGCACTTGCCTGACCAGCTCGTCGCTTTCGTGCATCGTGAACACCAGGACTTCGGTTTCGGGCAGCGCCTGGCGGATGCGACGCGTAGCCTCCAGTCCGTTCAACTCGGGCATCGACAGGTCGAGCACCGCGACATGAGGCCGGTGCTCTACCGCCAATTCAACCGCCTGGCGCCCCGTGGCAGCCTCGGCGCAAACGCTCCAGCCGATATGCTCTTCCATGAGCTCCTTGAGCCCGCGCCGGACAATGGCGTGATCATCCGCGAGGAGAATACGAAGCATCACTCGTCCCACTCTGCCCGTTCTTGGATGACAGCGGCGTGTCCGCACACGCATGCTGCGGAACGCTCGATTGGATTGCTTCGGCGCTGCTCGATGGGATGGGTACCGTGGCGGTCACACGTGTGCCGGACGGGGTCGACTGAATGTCCAGGCGACCGCCAAGCTGTCCAAGACGGACCTGCATACCGGAAATTCCGACACCAACCGCTTGAGCTCCCGTGCTCGATTCGATCTGGCCTCGCATCCCCCGTCCGCGGTCGATCACATCAAGGCGGATATCCTGTTCTGTCCGCTGCAAGACGATGCTGGCCGAAGGACTTTTCGAATGGCGGTTGACATTCGATAACGCCTCCTGTGCGACGCGAAAAAGCGTGGTCGCAATCTCGCGCGGCAGCGTCGCGACGTTCTCCTCGATGACACGTAATTCGACGTCGATCCCGCTCCGTTCGGAAAACCCTTTGGCGAACCATCGCAATGCCGATGCAAGCCCCATTTCATCAAGCAGCGGCGGATGAAGCAGATAGGAGAGCGTACGTACTTCCTGCAGACATTGCTCCGCCAAGCCTAAGGTCTCTGCGAGGATACGCCGGGCTGACTCCGCGGCGTCGCCGAGCGGTTCGCGCAATCGGGTCGCGTTGAGCGTAATGGCCAAGAGGTTTTGAGCAGTGGTGTCGTGAAGTTCTCGCGCGATTGCGCGCCGCTCGTCGTCCTGGACCTGAATCAAACGCGAACTCAGTCGGACCAACGCTTCCTGCGCCCGCTTGACCTCGGTAATATCTTCGTGCGCAACCACGATGAGTGCTGTCTGCACGCCCTGTGGACGCGTTACCCGCAACTGAAACCAGCGGGGCCCTTCCGGGCTCTCGCAGGGATATTCCATCCGGAACTCGGACCTGCGCCCGGCGATGATTTCGCGCAGCGCTTCGGCGGTCTGCGCGGCGTCCGCCGACGCGCGGGCGCTACGCTCGCAGACTGAAAGATAGTTCATTCCGAGGCCGTGGTCGTGACCGAAAAAGCCGGCGGCGCGGGCAAACGATTGCCACGCCTGATTTACGGCGACGATGGTTCCCGTTTGATCCAGCACAGCGATATGGGCTGACAAAGCGTCGAGGGTCGATCGCAGTAAAGCGACCACCTCGCCCTCAGCCACGACGATCTTCGTGAGTATTGAGGTTTCCGGAGTTCGTCTGGGCGTGTCACTGATCCGGCGTCGGCCCCTTGTATCCGGTTTCATTCCTTGTCTCGATCGTTTGCCGCGCCGAATAGCGTTGAGCGCTCCTGGAATTGCGTGCTTGGGCGCGTCCATGCAAGGCCTTCGGTTGGACCTACAGCGATTTCCTGGTCGGTATCAGGGATTTTACCGATCCGAAACGGTTCGGCAGAAGCGCATTTACCCTAGTCACGCGCCGCAACAGTGGCGTGCTCTAGCGCGAAAGGAGCGCAGAATGTTTATCAAACGTAGTATCTTTGCCGCTATCGCGGCACTCGCCTTGGCTTCTCCCGCCATAGCTGCCGACATCGTGGATACCGCGGTCAAGGCAGGGCAATTCACCACTCTTTCGACCGCTTTGAAGGCAGCGGGCCTCGTAGACACCCTCAAAGGGCCAGGACCCTTCACGGTTTTCGCCCCCACTGATGACGCTTTCAAGAAGCTCCCTGATGGCACGGTCGAGAACTTGCTGAAGCCCGAAAACAAGTCTCAGCTCGTCAAGGTGCTGACGTACCACGTCGTCCCGGGCAAGGTGATGAGCACCAGCCTCGCCGGCAAGAAAACGGAGGTTAAGACCGTGGAGGGCGGAATACTTGCGATCGATGCCACTTCCAGAGGCGTTATGGTCGACAACGCGAAGGTCGTGTCGGCTGATGTTGTCGCTGACAACGGTGTGATCCACGTGATCGACACCGTTCTGATGCCCAATTAGCGTGCCGCCGTCGCGGGCCAGGGCAGTTCCTGGCCCTGGCCCGCGGCTTGTTGTACACCTCCCTCTCGGATGACCAGACTGAACCTTCCCAACTCCCGGCTGCACACTGCCGTCTTCGCCCGACGATTGTCGTGTGACGTCGGCGCACTACCCCGGCGCCGCCTCCACCTGCAGCACGGCGATCGCCAAGCCGGCGACGTTAACGGTGGTACCGGAGGTCTCGACGCGCGCCCGCCGTTTCCAAGTGGTCGAAAGGGCGCAAAGCGTCAGCCGGTGCACCCAACTCTGCCGGCACCAGCGCATGCATGCTCCTCGCAGTTCACGTTCTAAGCTCTAGCGCAAAATCGAGCGCTGGATGGCGCCTCGAGTTTGCATCACCGACACGCCCTCGCCTGATCCCGCATCACCTGGTAGTCGGCGAGCATCTGCTCGATGGCCGAGCCGGCGGGCAGCGAGTCGAGTTCGTCGGCCGCGCGCGCCAGGAACTCCCGGCTGTAGGCGACAACCGGCGGACAGGGTGCGCCATCAGAACGTTCCGTCGCGCATCCGGCGAGCAAGCTCGCCGCGATCGCGAGGACGACGGCTCGCAGCCTCGAGCTGGTCACGTTGCACCTCCACCGTCCGCCGCATGTGTCTCGACGCGCTCGGCATTGCGGCCGGCCTGCCGGGCGCCGAAGAGAACCGCGGCGACGGCAGCCGCGGCGGCGAGCCATCCCAGGAGCGTGAGCACATTGCGAAGCAGCCAGCCCTGGAGGAGCAGCCACATCAGCGCAGGCCCTTTGCGCCGGTCATCGATGCGGGCCCACAGCATGACGCCGATGCCGATCAGCGTGACGGCGAGGAGTCCCCATTTCGCCGCATCGAGGTACGGCACGACGCCGACGAGCGCCTCGTGCGCTTGGCCGACGGTCTCCTGAATGGCGCCGATCGCTCCGGCGCCAATTGTGCCGGCGGCCGCGACCTGCCCGCCTTTCACCGTCCGCGTCTCCTGCAGCGACCGCTGCGGCGGCATCACGCCGGCGCGCACCAGTGCCGCGTCGATCTGCGCGTCGGTATAGGGCTGCCGGCCGTTCTCGACCCGGATCATCGCCATGAGGATCGGCCTCAGGCAGGCGTGGTCGTGCAGATCGAGCGGCTCGTCGATGCCGAAGCCGCTCGCCTTGGCGACGTGCCGGGCGTACGCCTCGGTGTCGTTCTCGTTCGGCGGAGCCCACACACCCACCAGCTTGCGGATGGTGTCGAGATGACGGCGGTCATAGTGGGCGACCAGCAGCACCGCCGCAGCGCGCAGGCCCATGATCGGATCCTGGAACTGCTCGAAGGCGTTATCGCTGTTGAGTTTCGGTGGCACTCTCCCTTGCCAGCGGTTGTCCGGGTTCAAACGGATGTTCAGCGGGTTGTTGTTGCGGATGCCGCGCGGCAGCATGGTTTGAACGGTCATGATTTCCTCCAGGCATGAAAAAAGCCGCCCGAAGGCGGCCCGGAAAGACGGGGTGGCTTTTGGCTCAGTGCAATCCGACAGGATTGACGAGCAGGTAGCCGATAATCGAGAGCAGCGGCGTTGATGGTTTTCAACTCGAGGCGATGCTCGGCGACCATCGCCTTCAGCGCGTCGTTGGGCCCGTCGCGTCGATCTTGGCGACCGTATCGTGCAGCGACAGCACATGCGCCTGTTCTTGCCCGGGACTTAACGCGGCCTCCGTCGATTTGGGGGTCTCGCTCACGATGCCAGCACGGCGGCGACGATGTCGGCGATGTCTTTCGGCGAGAATGAGCGAAGCTCGGTCTCGCCCGGATCGGCGATCTCGGCCGGCGTCACCTGCCGGGCAGCAGCCGCGCCGCCGAGCTGTGATCGACGCCGCGGATATCGAGAGTAAACCAGTCGACCAGCTCGACGACCGTGCTGCCGTCGCCGTGGCGGCCGAACAGCGCCACGGTCGTATCGATGCTCTGCCGCAACATCGGCGGGATCGGCTGCCAGTTGCCCCAGAACGCCTTATCGGTGCTACCGTCCAGCTGGATCGCCGCGTCGGTGTCGTACCAGGTCGCGCCGCCGTCGAGCGAATAGCGGTAGTAGAGGATCGTTCCCGTCAGGCCGGCTTGTCCGCCGACGTTGAGCACGAGCCGCATCTGCTGGTAGCCGCGCAGGTCGAGGCCGGTAAAGCGAGCGGTCTCGATCGGGAACTCGCCGGCCGAGGCCGGCACCGCCCACAGCTCCGGCGCGCCGTCCCAGGCGGCGCTCTGCGAACGCACGAAGTCGTCCTCGGAGAAGCCGTCGATGCGGTTCTCGTCGACGTCATAGGTAAGCCGGTCAAGGGCGTTCGGCGCCTCGATGCGCATCGCCGACGCCCTGCCGACGAAGACTTCGCCGGTCATCGTCGTTTATCGTAGAACATGACGTTGCCGGTCGCGCGTCGCGCCGCCACTGCCGGTTTCACTGTCGGCCCTCGGGGCTAAAACGTTTGCCTCCCACCAACCGCACTGGGATGTGCTGCCCAACTTCACAGGTACCGCTGTTCTTCAAACGCGTCGGTTTGGGCGAACATGTTCGCCACTGTTCTGCACCGTTCATGCAGTGATTGTGCAGT
>CAWAYT010000006.1:0-18240 GCA_963786265.1 uncultured Alphaproteobacteria bacterium | reverse complement strand
TAGCGGCGATCGCCGCGCACCCGGCCTACACAGCGCGCTTTCAGCCAGACTTGGTGCAGCCGGGGCTGCGCATCCCGATCACGGCGGACCCGGCCCTGTTCCGCGAGGCAACGGAGCTTGGTCGCGAGGTGATCTGGCTGCATTGCTTCGGCGAGCGCTTCGCTGACCCAGTGGCGGGTAGACCCGCTGGGCCTCCGCGCCTGCCGAGCGGCGAGGCACCGACGATCCCGAAAGACGGCGCCATTCCGACCGATCCAGATCGGATGCCCGACATCATCGACTACGATGCCGCGAAGCGCCGTCTGATCGTCGGCGATGGATACATCGACAACGTCCCGAAAGCGGTCTGGGACTATGAAGTCTCGAGCAAGCAGGTGCTCATTCAATGGTTCAGCTATCGCCGGCGTGATCGGTCGCGCCCGATCATCGGCGACCGCCGGCCGCTGTCGCCGCTCGACAGGGTTCAGCCGGATGGCTGGCTCGCCGAGTACACAACCGAGCTTCTGAATGTCCTGCACGTCCTTGGCCGTCTGGTCGCACTTGAGCATCGGCAGGCCGATCTGCTGGCGAGGATTTGTGAAGGCGCGCTCTTGAGCGCCGATCGTCTCCGGTCAGAGGGCGCGTTCCACGCGCCCGGCGGCGGCCGAAGCGGAGGCGCGGACAGCCGGCAAGGCGATTTGCTGGCTTAGCTTGAAGCTGCCGTTCGACACCGCGCACAAACATCGACGTCACCAGGCCGCCTCTCGCGCCGATTTTGCGTTTGTTGCGGCCTAAAAAGGCGGCGGGCCGATAGGGCGCGTCAAGATCGAACTTAACGCCTGCCGTTCAGTCTATCAGCGGCCCCGATCCGATCGGGCGGCGCGATAATCGAGCATCTTGTGCACTATAGGAAAAACCGTCGGCCGGCTACAACCGATGCCCCGCCCGCGTTATGCGCCGACAGCTCGCCGCCGAAGCCCCGGCAAGTATTGCCGCGCTCGTGGCCGGTCCGGCGAAGGCGGTTTTGCCGACGAGCGTAGTCGAAGCCGGCGGATTTGCGCGGCTACTCCGAGTATGATTGCCGGTCTACTTGCCGGTTACTGGCGGCGATTTCCATAATAATGACAGTTACGCCCGCTTGCCAACGCCAGCCAGTCGCGCCAGCACGCCGCGTCGCGCGCCGCCGGATCCGGCAAACCGGCCGGACCTCGTAGACGATGCTGCGCGCCGGCCCTGCAGGTGATCTTCACCGTGGACGATAGCCGCCGGGCCGTCGTCGCCGGCGCGTGCGCGACAATTGCGCGACGATGAGCAGCCGTCTTCCCGGCATACCCGAATCAAACGGCCGCTTGCTTATTGGCGATCGCCCGGGCGTAGGCCAGCTCGTAATTGTCGGCGCTCCGCTTCCAGGAGAAGTCTTGCGCCATCGCCGCCGCTATCATCTGTCGCATGTGATGCGGACGGTCGTAATAGGTGCTGACCGCCCAGCCGACAGTGTAGTAGACGGCCAGCGGGCTGGGCTCGAAGAATTTGAAGCCGGTACCCGCGCCGGTCGCCTCTTCGTATTGCTCTACGGTGTCATTGAGACCGCCGGTCGCGCGGACGATCGGCAACGTCCCGTACTTCATCGAGTAGAGCTGGTTGAGCCCGCACGGCTCGAAGCGCGAGGGCATGAGGAAGAAGTCGGAACCGGCCTCGATCCAGTGCGCCAGCTCCTCGTTGTGGCCGATGAAGCTGCCGATCCGCCCCGGGTACCGGCCGGGCAGCGGACCGAGCGTCCATTCAAGGCCCTTGTCGCCGGCGCCGAGAATGGCGAACTGCACGCGCATGCTGTTGACGATGTCCTCGATGGATCGGGCGAGGAGATCGAAGCCCTTCTGTTCCACGAACCGGCCGACCACGCCGATGAGGGGTACATCCGGCGCCGCATCCAGCGCCATCCGCCGCTGCAGCTCCGCCTTGCAGACGGCCTTGCCCGCAAGGTCATCCACGCCATAGGGAGTCGGCAGCAGCGTATCGATCATCGGATCCCAGTGCTCGTAATCGGCGCCGTTGAGAATGCCCCAGTAGCGATCACCCTTGTCGGTTAGAACAGGGCCGAGGCCGTTGCCGCCAATCGCGCCGCGCGTTTCGTCGGCGTAGGTCGGGCTCACCGTCGTCACCAGGTCGGCGTAGTAGATGCCGCCCTTCAGCAGGTTGATGCCGCCGAGATCCTCGAATTTGTCGGCGGTGAAGTTGCCCCACTGCAGCCCGAGGTAGGTATAGTCGGCGCGGTCGTACTTGCCTTGATGGGCGATGTTATGAATGGTCAGCACGCTGGCCGCGCCCCCCAGCATGTCGTCGTCCCAATGCCAGATCTTCAGGTAGGCGGGCGCCAATGCGGTCTGCCAGTCGTGCGCATGCACGATATCGGGCGCGAAACCCATGTCGCGACATAGCTGCAGCGCGGCGCGGGTGAAGAAGCCGAAGCGCCGGGCGTTATCGCGATAATCGTGGAACTCGGCGTCGTGATAAAGTCCATGCCGGTCGAAATACTTGTCTGATTCGATGAAGCAGAAGCGCACGCCGGCGGACGTCTCGGTAAAGCTGCCGCACCACTCCTCGGAGTCGCCCATCCACACACCCAGCGGGTTTATGAACGGCCGGAGCCCCCAACGTGCACCGTCGATTGACGAGTACTTCGGCAGGATGACCACGACGTCGTGCCCGCGCGCCGCGAGCGCTTTCGGCAGCGCGCCGACCACATCGGCCAGGCCACCCGACTTGACAAACGGGACGGCTTCCGATGCGACGAATGCTATTCTCAAGAATGCCCCACACTCAGGATCCGGAACGTCATGCCGGCCGGTTCGGTAAAAGATTGGCGCGCCCGAGAGGACTCGAACCCCTAACCTCTTGATCCGTAGTCAAGTGCTCTATCCAATTGAGCTACGGGCGCAATGGGCGCCCCGAGGGCGCCAAAAAAGAGCCGCGCCGAAGCGCGGAGCACTGAACCTACCGCATCGTGGAGGATCCTCGCAACAAAAGTTGACCGCTGGGCATCCGCGTGAGGCCTCCCTCGCGGCCAGGAGGCGAACGCCCGCTCGAAAGGCTCGCGGCCAGTGTGCTAAAGGTCCCACGCTGCGGGCGGCTGGGCGTTCGGGGCGAGGGAAGAGGCGCGTCATGACCGGCTTGAGCGCGGCGGTGAAGATCCATTCCTGCTCCTGGCACGAGATGCATCGCGACGCGACGGATCTGGCGGTTCGGCTGCGGGCGCGGGGATCGTTTCACGGGATCATCGCGATCGCCCGCGGCGGCTTGGTGCCGGCGGCGATCATCGCGCGGGTGCTCGATGTCAGGCTGATCGAAACGCTGTGCATCACCAGCTACGACGGGCAGGTCAAGGGACCATTGTCGGTGCTGAAGACGGCGTCTGGCGAGGTCGGCGATGGCGCCGGCTGGCTGCTCGTGGACGATGTCGCCGACAGCGGTAGCACCGTCAAGGCGGCGCGCCGCATGCTGCCGCTGGCGCACTACACGACGCTTTACGTCAAGCCCGCCGGCCGGCCCTTCGTCGATACATACCTCCGCGAAGTTGCGCAGGATGTCTGGATCGACTTCCCCTGGGACCGGGCGCCGGCCAAGGCGGTTTGAGGGGAGTCCAGCGATGCGCTTCCGCAAGTTAATGCTTGCGACCCTCTCGGCATTCTTCCCGCTGGCATTGGTTGCACCCGCGCCGGCAGCCGTCGCGCAATCAGGCGGCGCGCTGAACGCGGTGGCGGACGAAACCTTCCAGCTTCTCGTGCGGGAGAAGCAAATTCCGGCCTTGATCGTCGCTGTCTCGCAAGGTGGACAGCGCTCTTACTTCGGCTACAGCGGTGCCGAGCATCCGCCGCTCGCCGCCGATACGATCATCGAGGTCGGCTCGATCACCAAGGTGCTGACCGCCATCCTGTTCGCCGAAGCCGTGGTCGATGGCCGGATGGCGCCGGACGATTCCATCCAGCGATGGATGCCGCAAGCGATCCGATTGCCCTGGAAAACCCAGCAGATCACCCCGCTGCAGCTCGCCTCCTATCGGTCCGGTATGCCGCGACTGCCGGCGAACGTGCCGCAAGGCGGTATCGAGGCGCGCGACATCGACCACTACACGACGGCGGATTTCCTGAACTGGGTGGCGCAATGGACGCCCGAGGGCGAGCTGCCCACTCCCTACCTCTACTCCAACGCCAGCATCGCCCTGCTGGCCCTGCTTGTCGGTCAGGCCAGGGGAGGGCAGTGGTGGGACCTCATGCGATCGCGGATCATCGACCCGCTCGGCATGATCGATACGGTACTTGAGACGCGCCCGGATCAAGCGCCGCGCGTCGCGCAAGGCCACGCCGAAGACGGCGCGCCGGTGCGGCCCTGGCCGCTGTTCGTGTGGTCCGCCGGCAGCTCGCTGAAATCGACGGCGCGGGACATGCTGGTGTTCGGCGAGGCCAATCTGGGGCATCGCACGGCGACCGGCGCGACGGCGACGCCGTCGCTGGCGCAGGCAATGCGCCTGGCCATGCGGCCGGTGTACCGGCCGGAGGGGCAGGATTTCGACCAGGCGATGGTATGGGCGATCTTTCCCGCCGATCCGGAAGAGGGCAGCGGCGCCATCGTCGCCAAGAGCGGCAACACAGACGGCTTCAGCACCGTCCTCGTGCTCGACCCGGCGAAGGACCTGGCGATCTGCATCGGCACCAATAAGTCGAAGGTCGACGTTCAGCCACTGGCCATCGAATTGGCCCGACAAATTCGTTGAGCCGTGTCCCGTCTTCTCCCGGGTAAGAACAGCGTGCCAGGCACGCGCTCGGGCGGCATCCGTCGTAGGGGTCGACTGCAACGTTTCGCACGTTACACCGACGCAAGGCATGTTGCTGATATGGAACACCCCAGGTCAGCCGATAGGCTGTTCAGTCACCCTGGCGAGCTGTCCCGTCGATGTGCGACATCCGGATCAAAGGCTTGGAGGGCTTGGGTTTCGGCCGAATCTCGTGGGCCGGGGAGGATCGCTTCGCCACCTTGCGAAAATCTCACGTTAAGGAACCGCTGTTGACTTTGCCGGATACTATGGCCAGATGGGCTCGGCAAGGGCAGGGGTGGTGGCACACCCCGAACCCAAGCCGTCGTGAAATACGACTAAAAGGAGCGCGTACACTTGACGATATTTATGTACAGCATGGGATACGACGCTGTCGATCCCGTATTTTTCGCCGTCGTGCCGGATTCGTTCATGACACGCGAATCGGGTGGCAAAACACCGTCCCGGCAGAACTGGGACGGCGCGGACTGGACCGACGAGAAAGATCGGCCAGTTGTATCTCCCAACGACCGCTGGAGCTTCTGACATCACCCAGCTGACGTCAGGCGCAGCCCGTCATCCCTGAACCGGCGAGCGGTGTCTGATAGTGGAACGCGGTAAGCTGCTGGCTCCGTCTGGTTGCCGCCGGCGGTGTTCACCGCGAGACTTGCCATACTCATGAGAGAGGCTGACATGTATACCTCGAGTTTCCGCGATACCGCGCACGTGCTGGTCGGCACTCATGGCACAGGGTCGGCGGCAATAGCCGCCGACCGTGCCGAAGAGCGCTTCGCAAACATCGATGTGGGCGGCTACGCCTACTGGAAGAACGTCGAGACCTTCATCCGTAGCGTTCTGCATAGGAACGTATGAGGCGTTGGTATCGCGGATTGCCGGTCGTCCAGGAAGACGACCGGAGATAATCTCCGGCTAATTTCGATGGCCCCCGCACTCCGTGAGGGGCCATCATCTTTTTGCTCAGCCGTTGTGCGCCGAACGCCAGTCCATCGCGCGGTGCGCCAGCCGCCAGGAGCCACTGACGATAAGTACCCCAGTGAGGTTGGCGATCGCGTCCTCGAGCGAGGCGTCTCGGCCGGGCACGAACATTTGTAACGTCTCGCATACCGAGCCGAAGGCGACCAAGCCGAGCGCAAGCCACCAGGCGCACTTCCGTTCAGGAAACGCGAGAAAGCCAAGAGCTGTCAAACCGGCGAAAGCAGCGGCATGTTCAAGCTTGTCCCAGATATCGGTTTTGGGCAACGCTGCGGCCGGTGTCAGCAGCAGGACGGCGACGACGACCAAGGCGAGGATGAACACGCCAATCGCCAGCGTGCGGTGAACGGGCAATGCGCCGGAGGTCGCCATCAGCTGCTCGGCCGGGATGCGAAGACGTGTCGTAGCGAAGGCAGGACGATCAGCGTGCAAACCGTGCTGTAGAGCAGCGCCACCGTCAGCAGCAGCCCCATGCTGGCCATTCCCGGGTGCGTCGAAAGTGCCAGCGAGCCGAATGAGCCGATGGCGGTGAGCGCGCTAAACAGCACGGCTCTCGGAGTGGAAGTGATGAGCAGCGAGCGCGGCCCCTGCTGCCGTCCGCGCACCGCCATATTGATGCCGCTGGACACGCCGAGGCCGAACAGCAGCGGCAGCACGATGACATTGGCGAAGTTGAACGGCACGTCGATGATCACTGTCGTCGCCACCGTGAGCAGCCCGGCCAGGATCAATGGCGCCATCGCCATCAGCAAGTCACGCGCGCTTCTCAGCACGACCGCCAGCAGCAGCGTGATCAGCGCGAATGTGAACGCGCCGGCCTGATAGAATGATCGAATCACTGCTCTGCCGCCCTCGGTGATGGCGATCGCCTCGCCGCTGGCCTCCGGGAACACGTCTTGGACGGCCGTAACGAAGCGCCTTCGTCCGGCCTGATCGTGCGGTTCAGCCTTGGGGAAGATTTCGACCAGCACTCGGCCATCCGGCGTCTGTCTGCGCGCGAGGAGCATCGGCGGGACTTCGGCCAGCGTGACCTCGTCGGCGCTGACGCTGTCGGCCAGTTCGGAAAGCATTGGCGGCAAGTTGGCCAGCAACGCTGTCTGCAGTCGCCCAAGGTTCTCATCGCTGGTCTGGAAACGCCCGAGCGCGTCCGCGAGCCGCCGCGCCCCCGGGCTGCGCGCCGCTTCGGCCTCGGCCGCCGCACGCAAGTCGGCGATCGCCGCCCGCAGTTCCAGCGGCGCCGGTGGCGGCCGTTGCTCTCCCGGCGACAGCACCGGCGTGAGCATCAGCGCCAAATCCCCCAGCATCGCCAGCTTCTCGTCCTGGCGATCCGGAACAAGGTCGCGCACCGTCTCTACCCGTTTGACCTCGGGCAGGGCCCGCAGCTTCTCGGCTATCTTCTCCGCCTCTTCCGCGTTCTTCGCCAGCACCGCGGCGCGGAACGGATTGAAACGGTCGTCCTTCAGCAGGTCGAAAAGCGTCGCGACCGATTCCGACTCCGGGTCGCGCAGGTTGAGCGGAGAATTGTCGAAGCGGGCGAACGGCAGGGCCGCGGCGGCAAGCACACCCAACGCCAGCGCTCCCCAAAGAACCTCTCGCGCTCTGCCGTTCAGGATGCGTTCGAACGCCACGCTGCGAGCGCGTTGTGGGCGCGCGTCGGTCTTGCGCGGCGGCCGCAACGAAAGATAGGCGGGAACGATGCTGAGGCTTGTCGCCAGCGCGATGAGCATGCCGAACGACGAGATGAAACCCAGCTCGACAAGACCCTGGTAATCCGTGGGCGCGAAGGAGAGGAAACCGATGGAAGCCGCCAGCGTCGTCAGCGTCAGACCCGGCGCGACGCCTACCGCCGCCTCCTCCAGAGCCAATCCGGGCGCGATGTCGGCGTCGATGTACTCCTTCGCGCGCATACAGAAGTGGATGCCGAAGTCGACACCGAAGCCGATGAACAGCACGGCAAAGGCCACCGAGATCAAGTTCAGCTCGCCGAATGTCGCCACCGCGAAGCAAGCAGTCCAGGCGAGCCCGACAAGCAATGAGAAAGTGGCCGCCTCCACCGGTCGAGCGGATCGCAGGCCGATGACCAGCAGCGTGATGACGATGGCGAGCGAGAGCACATTAGCGATGCCGATGCTCTCCTCGACGCTCTTCAACTCGTCGCCCATCATTACCGGCTCGCCGGTGAGGCGGACGCGGATGCCGTTTTCAGGGGTGAGCTTCAGCTCCGCGACCTTTGCGCGGATCAAGGCGATCGCACTCTCGGCCGGCTGTAGCGCGCTGAAGTCGAACGAGGGCTCGAGCAACAGCAGTTGGCGAGTGCCGGCAAGCTGCGGATCGACGTCCCCGGAGAGCGCGCCTCGCCAGGAGAACGGCGAGGAACGGCCGGCCTCGACATTCTCGACCGTCGCCGAAATTCCTTGTAACGCCGCCTCGAACTGTGGCGGCAGGCCGCCTCCGCCGGTGTCCATTCGATCGATGTTGCGCAGCGCGAGCGTCAGCACCTGCGCCAGGCCGCGCAGGCTGGGGTCCTGCGCCAGCGCCGCCAGCAAGGGTTGAGCGCCGGCTATCATGCTGCCGGCGGTCTGCAGTTCGTCCATGGAGAGATAAAGCAGTCCGTGCCGTCGAAAGAACGGGTCCCCCGCTGGATGAAAAATGTTGCGAACGAGGTCGGGATGCTGGGCCAGCGCCGCCGCGAGCTTATCCGTGGCGGTTTTCGCCTGTTCCGGCGTGAGGCCGTCGACGACGACGACGATCGTGCGGTAATCTTGCGGGAACGCCTTGTCGAGTATCTCGAAATGCCGCTGGAACGGCAGATCCTCCGACAGCATGTCGGTGGTCGATGTATTGATGCGGACGTTTTTCGCTGTATAGACGCCGGCGAGCACCGCCGAGAGGAGTGAAACGGCGACAACAGCAACGCTGTGCTTGCGTACAAACCGCACCCAGGCGATCAGCCACAGCGATGGCGGCGTGGCCCCAGCGGGATCTTGGCGGCTCGCGGGGGGTCACGGCCGGATGCACGCGGCCGCCGCTGGATGATGTCGTCCGGCAGGCATGTCTGTCCTTAGGGTCGGCGAAAGCAATGGCGGGGTGGCGAGACGTATGCTAGGCGGGACCACTTCGTGATGCAAAAAGCGACGCGCGGGGCCAACGACGGTGCAATCGAAGAGGAGGGGAATCATGACTGAACTTATCGGTGTATTGCGCCGGGAGCATGCAAATATAGCGGCGCTCGTCAAGATACTTGAATGGCAGGTCGCCGAGTTTCAGGCGGGCCGCCCGCCGGACTACGACGTGATCCGCGCTGTGATCGACTTTTTCCTCAGCTTCCCCGACCTCTATCATCACCCGAAGGAAGATCTGATTTTCGGCAAGCTGAAAGAGCGGGCGCCAGATGCCGCCGACCGAATTGGCGATCTGCGGCGCGAGCACGAGGCCTTGGCCGCCCGTACGCGCGAGTTGTCGGCCGGACTGAAGGCGGTGCTCGATGAGGCGCACGTGCCGCGGGAGTCCTTTGTTCGCTGGGCGCGCGATTTCACCGATCTGCAATCCCGGCATATGCAAATGGAAGAGGCGGAGTTCTTCCCCGCCGCGCTGCAGCACCTGGCCGATGATGATTGGGCGGAACTGCAAGCGAGAATGACAACTCCGGAAGATCCGCTATTCGGGGAGCGTGTCGGCGAGCGTTTCGAGCACCTCCGCAGATGCATCCTGAATTGGCAAAAGGAACATCAGGGGGCCGGCGGCGGTTGACGGGTTCTTCGAGCAGGCGAACAGCGGGCTTGTCTTTGCGGGGAAGCGGTGCCTATCTGCAACGCCAAGCTGGACAGACCGCGGGAGGCGCGACATGCGGAAACGGTTGCTCGGACGGAATGGACCGCGGGTCTCGGCGCTGGGCCTAGGCTGCATGGGTATGAGCTGGGCCTACGGCGTCGCCGATGAGGCGGAGGCGATCGCAACCATTCACCGGGCGTTCGAGCTCGGCGTCAACTTCCTCGACACCGCCGAGATCTACGGCCCTTTCGAGAACGAAAGGTTGGTCGGGCGCGCCATCAAGGGACGCCGCGACGATGTCGTTCTCGCCACCAAGTTCGGCTTCGCCATCGACGCGGAGGGGCGGATCGAGGGCACCAATAGCCGGCCGGAGCATGTGCGCGAAGCTTGTGACGGCTCGCTGGCGCGGCTCGGGGTGGAGCACATCGACCTCCTCTATCAGCACCGGGTCGACCCTAACGTCCCGATCGAGGACACCGTCGGCGCCATGGCCGCCCTGGTGGAGGCCGGCAAGGTGCGCTGGCTCGGCCTTTCCGAGGCATCGGCGCGGACGCTGCGCCGGGCGCACGCCACGCATCCGATCGCCGCGTTACAGAGCGAGTATTCGCTGTGGGAGCGCGAGGTCGAACGCGAAATCCTGCCTACGGCGCGCGAGCTGGGCATCGGCTTCGTACCGTACAGCCCGCTCGGCCGCGGGTTCCTCACCGGCGCCGCCAAGCCGGCCGAGGAGTATTCGGAGGACGACTACCGCCGGGGAGAACCGCGGCTACAGGGCGAGAACTTCGCCAAGAACATGCGCATCGTCGACGCGGTGCGGGCGGTCGCGGCGGAGAAGGGGGCGACGCCGGGGCAAGTGGCGCTCGCCTGGTTGCTGCACCGGGGCGAGGACATCGTCCCGATACCGGGGACCAAGCGACGCGCCTACCTGGAGGAGAACGTCAGCGCCGCCGATCTTCGGCTGAGCGAAGCGGATCTGGCGCGCATCGATGCCGCCGCGCCGCCGGGAGTGACCGCCGGACCCCGGTACAACGAGCGTCTCCTGGCCATGCTCGACCGCTGAGCCCGACAACCTCCGGTGTGCCGGCACTAGAGGTAGGCGATCAACCGGCCGAGGGTGGCGGTCGCCGCCCAGCCGGCGAGCGACAGGCCGGCGCAGACGCGCGCGCCCAAGGGTGGCGCGATCGGGATGGCGGTGCGCAATCGCCTTCCATATACGCATTCCAGCACCACGACGTTGGTCAAACCGAGCAGCACCATAAGCATCTTCAGGCGGAAAGCCGGATTGCCGGCGATCGCCACCGCATCCGCGGCGAACAATAGGGAACCGCTCGTTGCTTGGACGAGAAAGCCGCCGACCGCCAATGGCCGGCCGGTCCTCAGCACGCAGCCGGCCGGGACACGCGGGAACACACCCAGGACCTTCGCGTCCATCATCGCGACCGCCGAGAAGAACAGCATCAGGCCGAGAATGTGCGCGACGTTGGCCGCCGGATAGAGGAACGGCGACGAGCGCATCGCGACGCCGATCGCCGATTGCTCGATTGCCGGCCAGAGCTCGGCGACCACGAGCCCTCCGCTATTCGATCACGCCCGCTCGATCGTCAGCGCATCTCATAGGTGCGGTCATCGATGGTGATGCGTTCCGCCCGCATCTCGTTCGGCTTCTCCCGGCTCGGATACCCGTAGGCCGAAATGTTCTTGCCCAGACGCACCACGTCCGAGGTGGCGCCGCGCGCGTCCATGCGCGACACCGGCGCGAGAACGACCTCCCAGCGCTTGCCATCGGCCTCGACGACGATCTCGACATGCGGGTTGCCGTAGGAAACCTCGGCGATCCGACCCGTAACGGTGAGTGGCCGCTCGGCGTCGTAGCTGCCCCAACCGTGATGCGCCCAGGCGGCGCCGGCGACGAGCATGGCGAACGCCAGGGCGACCCAGCCCGCTATTTGCCGCAGCCACCTGGCTAGCCTGCACATTGGTCACCTCCCTTGCCATCAACTCCTACGATGTTGGAGCTTCGGGCGCTGTTGGCCAGCCTCGCGGCAGGATGTTCGGAGCGCCAGCTGGAAGCCGCGGGCCGGGCGCGCGTGGCTCTTCCACTCACTGGCGTTTCAGCCGCTCGGCGTGCGCGCGCAAGGCACGGGCGGTCGGCGAGACGAGCTGGCGGCGGGCTAGGACCGAGACCATGAACGCGGTCGCGGCCATGAACACCAGCGGGTCGATGAACCATCCCAGGGCGGCGAAGGCGAAGTAATACGCGCGCACGCCCGCGTTCAGCTCGCCGACGGCGTGGCTGAGCACCATTGCCATGCATTCCGCGTACTCGCCGATATCGGGATCTTCGGGCCGCCTCTCGGGCGCGCTGCCTATCACCGCGCAAAAGTAGTTGTACTGTCGGAGCGCCCAAGTGAATTTGAAGAAGGCGTAGATGAAGATCGCGATCAGCAGCGCGATCTTCAACTCGAACTGTCTTTGACTATCCCCCGCGAGCATCGAAATGTTTGAGACGGCGGCATAGACTTGGTCCGCCGAGCCAAGCACGCCGATCAAACCCGCCAGTACGAGCACCGTCGTCGATGCGAAAAAAGCGGCGCTGTTGATTGTATGACCGACCAGCGTCGAGTCGACGATGCGGTTTTGCCGCACCATGAGCTGGCTCATCCATTCCCGGCGGAGCGAGAACATAAGTGTATTGATGCTCTTCGATCGGCGCAGGCGTCCGTCGATGAGCAAATTGTAGCCGACCCAGCAGCCGAAGAAGACGCTTACCGCGACGAGGTCGATCGTGCTGAACTCGGCCGGCATCGCGCCCGCTCCCACGCCAGGTTGCGCCGCCTCGGAGAAGCGCCGGCGCGACGAACATCCCGGCGGCGACTATCAATGCGTTCCCCGCTGCATGCCAGCTTCAATTGTCGGCCCGGAAAACGGCTTGGCAGGAACACGCGCGGCGATCATGATGACGCTCGATTGCTGCCCACCCAGCCTCCGGAATGCGCGCTTCTATTCTGGTCAGATGGATATCGGCCATTGCTGCGGTCTCGATCCTGGGGCTGCTCGCCTGCGAGGAGTCGCCGCGGACTACGGCCACGCGGAACATCGAGAATCCATGGGTGTTCGTCCAGTCGGCGATGCCGCTGCTCGTCCTCGTCCACGGCCTGCCTTACCCGGCCCCCGAGGTAGCGGTCGAGGATGCCGTAGTGGATCTGGCCCGGGAGGCGGTAACCTGGACGTCGGCTCCGCGCTTTACCCCGGTGCCCGCGCAAGCCGGGTCCGCCGTTCTGCGCGCCGTCTACGTCTTTAATGGTCAACCCTCGGCCGATCCATGCGCCGATGATGTCATCGGCGGCACTTGGCAGCAGGGCGGACGCATCACGCTGATCGCGGCGCTGTGTGACGGCTCCGTCATGCTGGCGAGGGTCGATGGCCTGCTGAAGCGGCAGGGCGGGCTCGATGATCCGAGATTCGCCAAGCTCATCGCTCAGGCGACCCGCGATCTCCTGGCTCCGCCGCCCGCACCCCGCCCGTAAGCCCGGGGGGTGCCGCTTAAACTAGCGGTAGTCAAATGGGCGATGGTGGGTGATCAGTGCGACATCAGCACCGGCGCGGTCATATGCCCGAGAATGTGCCGGGTGTTGCCGCCCCGATGCAGGAGCGGGCCAGCGTATTGCCCGTACGCGCCCATAACCAGCAGGTCGATGCCCTCGTCGGTGAGGCGCGACAGCAGCATGTCCATTGCCGCGATATTCTCGACGCGCAGCGTCTCGACCCGCGCATCGATGCCGTGCGCGCGGAGGTGGCGAATGACCGGGCCGAACCTGTTCTCCCCCGGCCGGCGCTCCGGCTCGGGGTTGATGGCGAGTAATTCGACGTACTCGGCCGAGCGGAGGATAGGCATTGAGTCGTTGAGCGCGCGGGTAGCCTCACGGCCGCCATTCCAGGCGATCAGCACGCGCCGGCCGACGTCGGCGAAGTGGCCAGCATAGGGAACGACCAGCACCGGACGGCCGCTCTGCAGGATGAGCTGCTCGGCCAAGTCCGCCGGAACGCGAACATCGGACCGGTCCGGATCGTGCTGACCGACAATCGCCAGATCGGCGTTGCTGGCGACCCGCACCGTCTGCCGGATCAAAGCATCGTCGCTCGCCGTCATCACCGCCTGCCAGTCGCCGCGGATGGATTCGACTTCGACCCGTTCACGGAAGGCCGACGCCGCCGCGTTGGCATCCGGCGTCAGCTCCCCCACTGGATCGAGTGCCGCGACTGTCATGACGTGCGGATCGTTCTCCGCGAACAAGCCGGTCAGCGTGGTATCGAAGCGCCGGGCGAGACCGAGGGCGAGATCGAGCCGGACGGCGCAGCGGGCGCCGCGGTCGATGTGGACGAGAAGATGCCTGAGGGTCACGACATAGCTCCTTCTCCTTGCGGCCGCCGGTTCGGCACGAGAGATCGTCAAGGATGACACGGCGATTGAGCGACATCGCGCGTGCCGGCGCCAGTACTTCTTAGGAAGGACGGATTGGTTGATCCGAAGCTGACGGCCCCAAAAAAGAACGGCCGAGACTGGCTCGGCCGAGCTGTAGCGATCAGCGGCGACCGCCGGCTCAATGAATGCCGGCGGTCGCCTCGGTCTTGAAGATGTACGCTCGGCGGACCCGCCGTTGCAGCTACCAGCGATAGCCGGCGCCGATGCCGCCGTTCGCGATGCCCTGGCCGAAGTCGTTGCGGAAGTTGTTGTCGTAACCGGCCCGGGCGTAGAGGAACATGTTACGATGAAGTTCATAGTTGACGCCCAGCTCGGGACCGACGAACACGCCATCCTGGGTACCCCTGCCGGCGATATAGCCGACATGAGGACCGATAAAGGGCTCCCAAGCCCCCAAGTCCCAAACGTGGCTGATACCCGCCAACCCTCGGGCGCCCCAGCCGTCCTTAGCGCTGGTGCCGACGGTGTTGAACAATACCCCGTCTGCCTTAACGACCCAGTTCGGAGTTAGGTAATATCCGAGTCTGAGATCCGGTCCGACAAGATTGGAGGTGAGATCGTCATTTCGATCGGTCTCTCGTAGGTTATAGCCGTACCACGGACCGAGGCTGACAAACCATTTCGGCGGCTTCGTCGCAGGTGGCGGCGGGGCCGCGGGGGCGGCCGTCACCGGCTTCGGCGGCTCGGCCGGTTTCGGCGGGCGCGGGATGACGATCTCGACGCGGCGGTTCTGCGCCTCGCGGACCCCGTCCTTGGTCGGAACCAGCGGATCCTCCTCGCCCTTGCCGATCGTCGTGATCACCGTCGCCGGCACGCCGAGCCGGATCAGTTCCGCCTTGACCGCCTCGGCGCGACGCTCGGAAAGCCGCAGGTTGTACTGCGGCGAGCCGGACAGATCGGTGTGGCCGGTGGCGACGATCCGCGTCGACCCGGTTCTCTTGAACTCGTCGGCCGCCGACGCGATGATCTTGCGCGCTTCGGGGGTCAGCGCCGACCGATCCCAGTCGAAGAAGACAAGAAACTTCGCTGCTTCCGCCTGTGACGGAGTGGCCGCTTGCGGCGCCGCCGGCCTTGGAGCTGTGTATGGCGGAACGGGCTGCGTCGCGGCGGGCTTCGGCGCCTGTTGTGCATAAGCTGTCGGCGCCATCAGCGCCAACAGGGAAACACCCATCAAGAGAGATCGCATCTTTGGGTTCCTATCCTTCCGGTTGCTTCGGC
Source organism: uncultured Alphaproteobacteria bacterium (assembly GCA_963786265.1). GTDB lineage: Bacteria > Pseudomonadota > Alphaproteobacteria > Rhodospirillales > Defluviicoccaceae > Defluviicoccus. Next base: position 2,986 of record CAWAYT010000006.1, on the reverse strand, counting down.
TCACCGCCGCAAGCGCACTTCATTCGCGTATTGATAACCATTGATTGTAAGATCGTCCCGCAGGATCATTGCCGGGATGTGACAAACGCAACATGGTGTAGTATTTACGTAACACGCCGCTATCGGACCCTGAGCCCGCATCGACGATGCCTTGGCCGAAGTCGTTGCGGGCGGCGCGAGGACCGAGCCTTACCTCGCAGGATAACGACATCGTCACACACCCCTCTCGCTCCGGTCGAGCTCAGCTCTTCGGCAGGACCTTCGCGGCGAGCGCTTCCGAGTAGGTCAGTTCGACCAGATCGCCTACCCTCAAGTTGCGCATCCGGTCTTGCATCTGCGGGTCCTTAACCGCGATCGTTCGCGACTGTCCGTCGGCGCCGCGAAGCGTCGCGGTATGAGCGTCGAGATCGATGGCGGTAACCTCGTTAACCACCGTCAGTTGCTGGCCCCAGACGCGGCCCTCCGGCTGTCCCGGCGCGGTGCTGCCGACGGCGGCGGCGGCCCCGAGCGCCGCCGACCCTGGTGGTAGCACGCGTACCGAGAGCGCGTGGTAAACGCCGATCAAAACCGTGTCGCCCTTCTTCAGCCGGTTCAGATCCACGTCCGCCGGCACTGCGATCGTATTCGACTGACCCTGGGCGTTTCGCAGGGTGAGGGTTCTATCGGTCTTGTTGACCGCCTGCACGATCGCCTCGCCCTCGGCGTACTCCTCGGCGAGCAGGCGAGGCTCCGTCGCTGTTGTCCGGGAAGCCGACGCCGGTGTCGATTCCGTGGTGCGGCTATCCCCGGCGCATGCCGAGAGCGCGATCAGCATGGCGCCGCCGATGATCAAGCCAATGCGGTGGGTTCGTGCTTTCATTTCCGTTTCCTCCCCGTCCTGATTATGTTCCTCGCGGCTGCGCCTTCAGATCGCCGCCCTCGTAGCTCGCCTCCAGCGGGCTGACCTTCGGGCTGTTATCGGTTCCACCCCATCGTTTCACACGAGGGCACAATGCAGGGGGAGGCGCGAACCAGAAATCGCCGCACAGCCCAGCGGCGATCTCATCGTCAACCAAGAACGGGTAGCTCAGATGCGCAGCAGGGCGATGATAGTGAGCAGCGTGCCGAGGCCAGCAAGCGCGTAGAGGACGACCGCCACCGCCGTGTCGGCGCGAATGCCGAAATCGTGCGCGCAGGAGCGCAGCCGGTGCGCCGCATGCCACAGCCCGAAGCCGATGATGCCGAACAGCACCAGCTTGACCAGCCAGTTGCCGACGAACGCCGACATCGTCTCGTAGCTGAGCGCGTCCTGGAACAGGCCCAGCGGCGGGGCAATGTTGGTGACGAACAGCATGACCGGAAGAACGAACGCGGTGATGGTGCCGCCCGCCGCGAACAGAAACCAGGGGATCGCCTTTGCTGAACGGGCCATGTTACGCGACTCCCGCCAGGATCAGAACAAACAACGAAAAAGCGCCGAGTACAGCGTAGTGGACGCCGACGATGATGTTGCCGGGAACGAAGTGCTCGCCCTGTTGGATGCGCATCGCCTGCGGCACCGCCTGGAACCAGGAGATCGTATGCACGATGAAGAAGGCGAAGGCGATGAGCGACAGGATGAGGACGATCGGACTCTTAACGAACGCCATGAAGTCCGCCCAGGCGTCCGGACCGCTGCCGAGCTTGAACAGGCCATAGATCAGCAGCGCCATGTAGAGTCCGACGAACAGCGAGCTCACCTCGTGCAGCATGTAACTCTTGTACCGGGCGTGGCCCAGGAACCATGAGGTCTTTGGCACCGGCCGTTGATAAGGCTTGCGGACGCTCATCTTACTTGCCCTCCGATTCCGACCATGCAGGTGAGATAGTCGACGGCGCTCGCGAACTTCATCTGCTGGATCGCCCCGGCCGGGTCGACATCCTTCGGGCAGACGACCGAGCAGGCGCCGACGAAGCTGCACTCCCAGACGCCCTCGTGCGCCGCCACCACGTCCTCGCGCGCCTTTCGGCCGACGTCGCGGGAATCCGCGTTGTAGCGGTGCGCCAGCGCCAGCGCCGCCGGGCCGATGAACTCCGGTCTCGGTCAGCGCGTATTGCGGGCAGGCCGAGTAGCACAGCAGGCAGTTGATGCACATCGAGTACTGCTTGTAGGTCTTCAGCTGCGCCGGCGTCTGCAGATACTCGCCGGCGGAGACCGGCTTCTCCTCCTTCGGAATGAGGTACGGCTTGACGCTCGCCAGCTTCTCGACGAAATCGTCGATGACGACGACGAGATCGCGCTCGATCGGGAAGTTGTCGAGCGGCTCGACGCGGATCTTGTCCTTGTAGTCGCGCAGAAACGCCTTGCAGCCGAGCTTCGGCTCGCCGTCGATCTTGAACCCGCAGCTGCCGCAGACGAACATGTGGCAGGACCAGCGATAGCTGAGCGTGCGGTCGATCTCGTCCTTGACGTAATTGAGCGCGTCGAGGACGACCCACTCTTCCTCGCACGGCACGGTGTAGGTCTGGAAGAACGGCTCCTTGTCCTGCTCCGGACGGTAGCGAAGGACTTCGAGCTGGATCATTCTCTCGCTCATGCTGCCTGACCTCCCGCCGCGGCGCCGTAAACGCGCTCGGCCGGCTGCGACTTAGTGATGACCACGTCGAGATAATCGATGCGCGGATCGCCGTTCGGGTTGTAATGCGCCATCGAGTGCTTCAGCCAGTTGACATCGTCGCGCTTGTCGTGGTCGAGGCGCTGATGCGCGCCACGCGATTCCTTGCGGGCCAGCGCCGAGAGGGCGACCGTTTCGGCGCACTGGATCATCGCCCCGAGCTCCAGGGTTTGATAGAGGTCGGTGTTGTACACGCTGCTCTTGTCCTCCAGCGCCACGTTGGTGTAGCGAGCCGCGGACCTCGGCGATGACATTGCAGGTCTCCTGCAGCGACTTCTCGTCACGATAGATGCCGCAGCCTTCCTCTAGCGAGTGGTTCATCATCTTGCGCAGGGTCGCCACCCGCTCGGTGC
>CAWAYT010000005.1:0-146972 GCA_963786265.1 uncultured Alphaproteobacteria bacterium | reverse complement strand
TGATCCGGCCGCAGGCATTGCTGCTGGCGCCAGGCGGTGGCGGGCTGAGCGGGCACGTCACCAAGGCGGCCTATCTCGGCGACCACATGGAATACTGGGTAACTGTGGCGGGCCTGGACAAGGAGCTGTTCGCCATTGCCACCGATGTCGAGCGACCGTTGGTGGTTGGCAATATGGTGTCCGTCTCGCTTGCCCACACCGGAGCCGCGCTCGTCACGACAGCGCTGACAGCGGGGTCTGGTCGCGCCGCGGAACCGCGTTGATGAGCGATCACGCCGTTCCTCATGGTTGCTTCGAGCGCACCGCATCTTCTCGCGGAAATTGTCCCCAGCCGCGAGGTGCACGTCCCGGCTGGGTCGACCGTCGGGAGTAACCGGCTACCTTCAACTCCATCTCAACCACCACCGGGTTTCTGCTGGCATTTTCACCGCGAACGCCCACATATTGGGCGCGTATCGTCGAGGGGTCCAGCCCGTCCGTGGAGGCTGGAAAGGGATCATCGTGTCGCATCACAGGTTCAAAGTCGGACAGACGGTCCATCTGATGCCGAACCGGCTGGAGCGCCATGTCCCCGGCGGCGCCTATACGATCCAGCGCCCGCTGCCGGACGAGGGCCGCGACCTGCATACCGCGTCAAGCACATCCAGGACGGTCACGAGCGCGTGGTCAACGAGGCGCAGTTGCGGCCCGCCGAGGCACTCGCCCCGCACCACTGAGCCGCTCGCCGCCTATGAAGATCACCGCCGTTCGCGTCCTGCGCCTGACCGGCACGATGCGCGACCGATGGGCCGCTCTGGGAGGAGCGGCTGGTCCGGCCGATCGACATCTATCCCGAATACCGCGCCGCGCGACTTCGAGGGCGGCAGCCAGATCGATGCCGACCATTTCCGCCTCGACAGCACTTCGTCCAGATCGAGACCGACGAAGGGCCGATCGGCATCGCCGGCCCGCTGCCCGACATGGTGGCCGCCTTCGTGGCCAAGCGCCTGCGCCCGATCGTCCTCGGCCAGGACCCGATCGCGCACGAGCTGCTCTGGGACCAGATGCACCGCATCATGGTGCACGGCCGCCAGGGCGACGCGATGCTGGCGATCAGCGCCGTCGACTGCGCGCTGTGGGACCTCAAGGGCCGCTGGCTCGGCCAGCCGGTGTTCCGCCTGCTCGGCGGCCCGACGCGCGACAGCGTTCCGGCCTATGCCTGGATGCTCGGCTTCGCGGTGCAGGACCTGGGCCGGGTGCGCGAGCGCGCCGCCGAATACCAGGCGCTGGGCTATCCGGCGCAGAAATGGTTCTTCCGCCACGGGCCGATGAGCGGCCACGACGGCATGCGCAAGAATGTCGAGCTGGTGCGCACGCTGCGCGAGGCGCTCGGCGACGACTACGACATCATGCTCGACTGCTGGCAGGCGTTGATCCGACTACGCGATCGAGCTCGCCGAGCGCATCGCCGAATACCGGCCGCGCTGGCTCGAGGAATGCGTCATGCCGGACCGCATCGACAGCTACCGGCGCGTGAAGGAGCGCACGCAGATCCCGCTGTCGGGCGCCGAGCACGAATACACCCGCTGGGGGTTCAAGCGCTTCATCGACGCCGAGGCGCTGGATGTCCTGCAGCCCGACATCTACTGGGCGGGCGGCCTTCCGAGACGCTGAAGATCGCCGCGTATGCCTCGGTGCACGACCTGATCGTGATCCCGCACGGCCATTCGACGCCGGCCGGGCTCATTTCTCGCTGGCGCAGTCGCCGATCCAGACGCCATTCCAGGAATATCTGGTGAAGTGGAACGCGATCAACCAGCACTTCCTGGCCCACCCGATCGCGCCGGTGCGTGGCGAGTTCGCGATCCGACTGCCGGGACTGGGGATGGAGCTCGACGCGGCGAAGATCGAGGCGGAGACCGAGGTTTACGGCGATGCAGGCGGAGTTAGGTTATAGTTAGCACCTCGCACCAATTAACTGCGCCAGTTCCGATCAGGTCTGCCGTTCGTCTCGTCATCCCCGCTTTCGCCGGGATGACGAGACTGCATATACGAGAATGCGGGGATGACGAGAAGAGGGGCGCACCTGCGGCACCTGATTCACTAGATACGCCGGCGAGTTCTTGGCTTGGTGATCCGCGCGGCGCATGTCACGGTTCGTTGCGGCTTAATCCGATATTAGCCACTCTTGTTTTGTACAACGACCGCCCGTACGTGCGCGGTTGCGAGTGCAAAACAGATGCAGGCCGGGGTCGCGTCGGGAGCAGCTCCCGTCGGGCTGCATCTGTGGGCGATCGGCATCACGCTCGTCGTCGTCATCCTGCTCGGACGGCGGCACGACGATCTGGGATCTGCATCGGCAGACCATCGAGCAGCACGAAGTCGCGGTTAGCAATCTTGGCGTCGTGCTCGGCGAGCAGACCGAGCGCTATGTCGATCTGATCGATCGCACCCTCGGGGACATCCAGTCGCGTGTCGCCGAAAGCTCGGCATCACCTCGCCGGGGACGAACTGGTACGTTGTTCTCTCCCCTGAGTTCATGGACAAGCTTTCTGCGCGAGCGGCTGGTGAACCACATACGGAACAATCGCCTTTACGGTTCTCAATGCCGATGGCCGGTAGCTGATCAGCAAGCGGGCACCGCGGTTTATGGATTTATCGGATCGCGACTATTTCCACAATTTCGCCACACGCGACGATCCGGGGCCGTTCGTCAGCGCGCCGCTCAAGAGCCGTGTGCCGGTACACCGACCGTTTACATCTCGCGTCGGATCAACGGTCCGGATCACACCTTCCTTGGCGTTGCGGTGGAGCCATCGACCTAGGTATCTCACCGACTTCTATCGGGCGATCAAATTGCCTCCGGCGAAGTCGTGACCCTGCTGCGCAGCGATGGGCTCGTGCTGGCCCGGTATCCCGACCCCGCGAACCAGGTCGGAAAATGGATGCCGGCGTTGTCGCCTTGGTACCAGCTCGTTGCCGGGCAAGGCGGAACTTACCGCTCGCCGGTTTCTCGCTCCGCAGTCCGGGGTCGTATCGGTGCACAGCTGCCAACTGGCCGCTGGTCATCGACGTCTCGACGACGGAGCAGGTGGCGCTTGAGAAGTGGCGTGACCAGGCCACGGTCATCGCACTTGGTGGTCTCGGCGCTGCACTGGCTTCGCCGTGTTGTTTACCGTCATCGGCCGGCAGTTCCGCCGCCAGGCGGAGGAGAACGGAGGACTCACGGCGACGGCGGAGCGTTGCGCGCGAGCGAGGCCCGGATTTGGGACTTCGCCGAAATGTCGTCCGACTGGTTCTGGGAACAGGACGCAAATTTGCGTTTCACCTGGATTTCCGACGTTGCGACGTCGGGGTATCGCGTGGCCGGGAATGACGCGGAAAGCCCGATGGGAGCTGGCGGACGGCCACTGGAGTATGCCATTTTGGCGTGTTCATAAGCGCGACATTGATGCACGGCGTCCGTTTCGGGACCTGCGCTATCGGTGGCGCGGACGGACAGCCTCGAGATGTCAGCATCAACGGAAATCCTCTGTTTGATGCGCCGGAGCGTTCCTGGGTTACCGTGGAACCGGTCGGGATGTTACCGCCGGGGTGGAGGCCGAGGCCGAGCTTCTGGACGCCAAGGAACGTGCGGAGACGGCGAGCCGTACCAAGTCTGAATTCCTCGCCAACATGAGCCACGAACTGCGGACGCCGCTGAATGCCGTCATTGGCTTCTCGGAGCTGATCCGCGACCAGCCGTTCGGCAAGATCGGCGCGAACTACGTCGAATATGCGATGGAGATCAACACCGCCGGCCATCATCTGCTCGACATGATCAATGACGTGCTCGATCTCTCGAAGATCGAGGCCGGTCGCTATGACCTTGCGAATGAAATTGTCGAGCTTGGTATGGTGGTGCGATCCTGCATCGGCATGCTGCGGCTGCGGGCGAACGAGGGCGGCGTGCGGATCGAAACGGGTTGGACGGGAATCGCATCGCCGTGCGGGCGATGCCCGCGCGCTGAAGCAGATCGTGCTCAATCTGCTGTCCAATGCCGTAAAGTTCACGCCACATGGTGGGGTGGCCTCGCTGCATTCGAACATTCCGGCGAAGGGTTGGCTCTGGTTGTGACCGACACCGGCATCGGCATCGATGCGGCCGCGCTGGAATCGCTGGGCCAGCCGTTCCAGCAGGCGGACGCCTCCATCGGACGAAATTTGGCGGCAGTGGCCTCGGGTTGGCAATCAGCAGGAAACTGCTGACCCTCCATGGCGGGGCGCTGACGATCGAGAGCGAGCCAGGCCATGGCACCACGGTGCGGGCAATGTTGCCACGCGAGCGGATTGTCGAGGCCCGCCGCGGTGAGAGGAACTACACCCGAGCCTGCGCTATCTGCCTGACGCGTGCGACGAGCGAGCGTCTGCAGCCACGGCGTCGGCGGCAAGTGCGAGCAGCCCCGGCAGTTGCCCTGGCCGCGCGACGAGCGAGGCGGCCACACGCCAAACGCCGATGGCTGCCGCGCACGTCGAGGGCGGCCAGCGCAGCCGGAGGCAGGGCACGTTCCGCCGGATCGCAGATCGCGCGCAGTACGGCGAACGGCACGCCGCGAGCGACGGCAACGCGCGCCACCGCGCCGCTCTCCAGATCGGCCGCCGTAGCGCCGGTTCGCTGGTGGAGGCGGCGCTTTTCCGCCACGCTCGTTATCACCGCGCCGGCGCCAGCACGCGTCGTCCGTCACGCCGCCCAGCATCCGCGACAGGTTCACTCGGCGGCAAAGCGGTCGTCGCTGGCAATCACAGTGCTCGGCACGATGATGGCGCCGGGACGGAGCGCCGGATCCAATCCGCCAGCCAGGCCGAAACTGATCAACGCGGAGGCCCCCGCGGTCATGAGCGAGCACGCTGCCGCATGTGCGCCGTCGGTCGTCCCGCCGCCGACGGCTACCGGCAAACCAAGTCGGCGCACGATGCGTGCCTCCGCGACAAGACCGACCACGACCGCCGCTCGATCCGCATCGGTCATAGTGTGTCCAGCCCTTGCAGTGGCGTCACGGTGTCTGTCCAAGCTGCGCACCAGAGAGGTGACCCCGCCGCCGCAGGACTATCATCGGTATAGTTTGGTCCGATATCGCTCGACGCTAATCGAGGTGTCCTTCCCGCAAAAGCGGGAACCCAGTGGCATCCGTGACATCCGAACCAAACTGGATCGCCCGCTCACTGGTGCGTGCCCACAGCTATTCATGTCGTCGCGTCTGTCGAATCGGCCATGTCATTGTGCAGCGCCGGCCGTTCTCGTACCGCCTTCGCAGGCGGATGGCAGCGGGACGGCCCACACATTGCAGGTTGCATGCGTGGTATTTCCGGCGTTGCTGTTTGTCGGTCTCGCCTGGATTGATTACCGGGTCGAGTTCGACCAGTTAGGCAACAGCCTCGCGTCCACCACCATGGGCTTCCCGAGCATCCCAGTCCGTCGTGGAGACTGACGACCTTTTTTTCAGCGCGCGTGCTGGACCACATCGACCGCCAGGATTGGACAAGCCTCGCCGCCTCGCGGGAGACGCATGAATTCCTGGGCCGCTTCCCGCCGCAGGTCGAGGCGGTCTTCCTGGTCGACCCGAATGGCATCCTCGCCGCCAGCAGCCGTGCCTCCCGATGCCCGGTATGCACGTCCACGCCCCGGAATACTTCGCCGCCACGAAGGCGCAGAACAACGATGCCATCACCATCAGCGCGCCCTCCCCCGGCACATTCCGGCACCACGGGGTTCATGATCAGCCGCCGGAGGGTGTTGGACGGACAGTTCGACGGCGTGGCGGGGGTAACGGTCTCGCATCAGTATTTCGACACCTTCTATCGTGCGGTCCTCGACCACCCGACCGCCTCGGCCGCCGGGCTGGTCCGCACCGACGGCGCCGTCCTGGTGCGGTTTCCCGACCCGCTCGGCCATCCGATCGCGCTCCCGGCATCCAACCCGTAGTTGGTGATGGCCCGCGCAGGAAACGACTTCAGCGGCCGTACGATGGCCGGTCGAGTTTGGACGGCAATCAGCGCATCGCCGCACATCGCCGCCTTCAGGCGGCTGCGCGATCTGCCGCTGCTGGTACGGCTACTCGATCATCGGTCGGTCTTCCTGACGACCTGGGCGACGCATGCCACCGTGATCGCCGTGTGCGCTATCCTGCTGAGCGCCCTGCTGCTGGCGACGGAGCATCTCACGCGCCGCAAGACGGCGGTCGAGCATGACACCCTGCGCCGGCTGGTCGAGGAAACCGAGCGACGGCGGCAGGCCGAAGCCATGGCCCAGCAGGGTCAGAAGATGGAGGCACTCGGCCGGCCCACCGGCGGTGTGGCGCACGATTTCAACAATCTGCTGGCCGTCGTCCTGGCCTCGCGGAGTTGGCGCTGCGGCGCGAGAGCAACCCGCGACCGTGCGGTTGCTCCAGACGGCAACTGAAGCGCACAACGCGGCGCGAAGCTGACGACGCAGATGCTGGCGTTCTCCCGCAAACGCGAAGTCGCGGTGCGGTCGATCGACGTGAATGCCGTGATTCGCGGCATGGACGATCTGCTGCGGTGCACCCTCGGATCGTCCGTGCGTCAGAACCATGAACTCGGCGCCTAACCTCCGGCCGGCGCTGGCCGATCCGGTGCAGCTCGAGCTCGCGGTGCTCAATCTCGCGATGAATGCGCGCGACGCCATGCCGAACGCGGCGACCTTACTTTCCGCAGCAATATGATCACGGTTGGCGATGCCGATAGTCCGGGGCTGGAGCGCGGCGATTACGGCGTGTCCAGGTCGCCGATACCGGCACCGGAACGTCGCGACGGGCCCCGCCCGCGCGCATGAGCCGTTCTATACGACCGTGGGACCTGGCGGCGGAACAGGGCTGGGCTGTCGATGGTGGACGGCTTCGTCAGGGAACTCGTCGGCGCGCTGACCCTCGACAGCACCCCAGGCGCCGGCACGACGGTCAGCGTATACCTGCGCGAGGCCGACACCATTCCCACTCGTTGAGGCACCGAGCACGGGCGGCGAAATCCTGTCCTCTCGCCCGGGCCGCATTTTGCTGGTGGATGATGACGCCAGCGTTCGCCTTTCTACCGGACGGTTACTGGAGGAACTGGGTCATGACGTGGTCGAGGCGGCCGGTGGCGCGGCGGCCTTGGCGGTACTTGCTCACGATCGGCGCTTCGATCTTCTGGTCATCGACTTCGCCATGCCGCTGATGAACGGTAGCCAGCTGGCGGCGGAAGTGATGAAACTCTGGGCCGAGGCGCCGATCCTGTTCTGACTGGCTATGTCGAGAATGATGCCCTGCGGCCCTGGTCGGAACTCGGCTACGGACCATGCAGAAGCCCTTCAGTGCCCGGACCTGGCCACGGCGGTCCAACGCGCCATGCGGCAGCCGGAAGCGGCCACCAGTGCCGCGCCATCGGCCTGTCGTTGCGAAGATCGAAGCGACGCGGCAATCTCCATCGCAGTCCATGACGCGATGGGAGATTGCATCGCTTTGCTCTCAATGACAGCGGCTCCTGGTGTCGGTTGCGCGACAACTTGCGTTGAGAGCCCGAAATTCCACACGGACGCGTGTTGCCGCGCCGCAGATTGCGGTAGCGCGCCAGCGCCAGCAGCGGGAAATACCAGCGGTAGCCGTGGTAGCGCAGATAGAACACGCGCGGGAAACCGACGGCATTGTACGGCACCTCGCTCCCATCCGCCGTCCGTCGCGCTGGGTTGCCACCAGGTATTCGATGCCGCGCGCCACCGCCGGATGGTCGACCTCGCCCGCCGCCATCAGACCGAGCAGCGCCCAGGCGGTCTGGCTCGGCGTGCTCTCCTTGTAGCGGCCGTGCGGCGCCTCGCCGTAGGTGCTCGTCGTCCTCGCCCCAGCCGCCGTCGTCGCGCTGCACCGACGAGCAGCCAGGCCACCGCGCGCCGCACCGCCGGATCGTCGGCGCCGACGCCGGCCGCGTTGAGCGCGCACAGCACCGACCAGGTGCCGTAGATGTAGTTGGTGCCCCAGCGGCCGAACCAGCTGCCGTCCGCCTCCTGCTCGCGCCGCAGATACGCCAGAGCGCCCGCGCCAGCACGGGATCGTCCGCCGGCATGCCGATCTGCGCCAGGAACGACGACGCAGCGCGCGGTGACGTCGGCGGTCGGCGGATCGAGCAGCGCGCCATGATCGGCGAACGGGATGTGGTTGAGGTAGAGATGCGTGTTCTCCGGCGTCGAATGCGCCCCAGCCGCCGTCGCGACGACTGCATGCCGATGATCCATTCGCGCGCCGCGCGCGATCGCCTCGGCGTAGCGCCGGATCGCCGTTGCGGTGCAGCAGCATGCCGACCACCGCGGTGTCGTCGACATCCGGATAGTGCGGGTTGGCGTACTGGAACGCCCAGCCGCCCGGCCGCAGTCCGGGCCGCCGCACCGCCCAGTCGCCGACCACGTCGAGGATCTGCCGCTCGCGCAGCCAGCGCAGCACGCCGCGGCATCGGCGTCGGCCGCCGGCCTCGCGCCAGCGCGTGGCCGGCGAGGCCGGTGTCCCAGACCGGCGACAGGCAGGGCTGGCAGTAGGCGCGGTCCGTCCTTCGACCACCAGCAGCTTGCGCACCGCCCGCCAGGCGATCGCGGCATCGGGATGGTCCGGCGGATAGCCCAGCGCGTCGAACATCATCACGCTGTTGGCCATGGCGGGATAGATGCCGCCGAGCCCGTCGTCGCCGTTCAGCCGCTCGGTGACGAAGCGCACCGCCTTGGTCGATCGCGCGCTGCCGGCTGCGCGCGCGGGAACAGCCGGCTGCGACCACCCGCAGCACGCGATCGACGCCCTTGAAGAACCGCCCCCACGCGGAACGATACGGCCCGCGGATCCAGTCGCGCACCTCCGACGGGCGGCGTGCGGAACAGCTCCTGGATTGCGACGCCGCGCGGGTTGCGCGCCACGCGGCTGCAGCGCCATCAGCACCAGCAGCGGCACGATCACCGTCCGCGACCAGTAGGACACCTTGAGAGGTGGAACGGGAACCACAGCGGCAGGTGCATGATCTCGAGCGGCATCACCGGCACCGCACGCCACGGCACCTGGCCGAACAGCGCGAGCTGCGCGCGGGTGAACACGTTGCTCCGCTCCGCGCCGCCGCCGCCAGGATCGCCTCGCCGCGCCCGCGCCATGTGCGGCGCGTCGGGGTCGTCGCCGATCGCCTTCAGCGCGAAATACGCCTTCACGCTGGCGCGACAGGTCGAACGCGCCGTCATGGAACAGCGGCCAGCCGCCATGCGCGCCCTGGATCGCGCGCAGATAGACGCCGATCCCGCGCCTCCAGCGCCGGATCGATGCGGTCGAGATAGTGCTCGAGCAGCACGTATTCGGCCGGGATCGTCGCGTCCGCCTCCAGCTCGAACACCCAGTGCCCGTCTGCGTGCTGCCGCCGCGCCAGCGCACCGCCCGCCCGCGCCACCGCCTTGCAGCTTCGTCCGGCGCGGTCTCGGGTGCCAGTGTCTCGCTCATGGGCGTCCTCATACGGCGAGCAGGACCTGCGCCGCCGTTCGGCCGGACCTGATGGCACCTTCAATCTGGTGCTCGCCGGCGATTGGACCGCCACCGGGTTGCCCGGCACGATCGAAGGTGCCATCAGGTCCGGCCGAACCGCGGCCGAAGTGCTGCTCACCGCCTGAGGACGCGCCATGCCGGGCGAGACCCTGCTGCCGAACCAGACCGCGCCGGACGCGATGCTGCACGAGGCGATCGCCCGGGCGGGCGCGGCGCTGGCACGGCAGCAGCATGCGGACGGGCACTGGCTGTTCGAGCTGGAGGCGGACGCCACGATCCCGGCGGAATACGTGCTGCTGGAGCATTTCCTCGACCGCATCGATCCTGCGCTGGAGGCGAAGATCGGCGTCTATCTGCGGTCGATCCAGGGCGCGCACGGCGGCTGGCCGCTGTTCCATGACGGGGCGTTCAATCTGTCGGCCAGCGTGAAGGCGTATTTCGCGCTGAAGGCGATCGGCGACGACCCGGATGCGCCGCACATGGCGCGGGCGCGACAGGCGATCCTGGCGGCGGGCGGGGCGGAGCGGACCAACGTGTTCACCCGCGCGCAGCTCGCGCTGTTCGGCCAGGTGCCGTGGCGCGCGGTGCCGGTGATGCCGCTGGAGATCATGCACCTGCCGCTGTGGTTCCCGTTCCACCTGTCGAAGGTGTCGTACTGGTCGCGCACGGTGATCGTGCCGCTGCTGGTGCTGATGGCGCTGCGGCCGGTGGCGCGCAATCCTCGCGATGTCACGATCCCGGAGCTGTTCCGCACGCCGCCCGCACAGGTGCGCGACTGGATCCGTGGCCCGTATCGGTCCGTGTGGGGGCGGTTCTTCAAAGCGATCGATTCGGTGCTGCGCGTGGTGCAGCCGGCGTTTCCGCAGCCGCGGCCGGAGCGGCGCAATCGAGAAGGCGGTGCGCTTCGTCACCGAACGGCTGAACGGCGACGATGGATTGGGCGGCATTTATCCGGCGATCGCCAACAGCGTGATGATGTTCGACACGCTGGGCTATCCGCCCGAGCATCCGGACTGCCGCGATCGCCTGGCAGCGCGGTGCGCAAGCTGCTGGTGGTGGAAGACGATCGCGCCTACTGCCAGCCGTGCCTGTCGCCGGTCTGGGATACCGGCCTCGCGGGACACGCGATGGCGGAGGCCGGCGCCGACACCAACGCCGCGTGTGCCTGGCTGCGCGAGCGGCAGATCCTGGATGTGGTCGGCGACTGGTCGGTGCGCCGGCCCGGACTGCGACCGGGCGGGTGGGCGTTCCAGTACGCCAATCCGCACTACCCGGATGTCGACGACACCGCGGTGGTCGGCATGCTGCTGCATCGCAACGGCGATCCTGCCTACGCCGAGGCGATCGAGCGGGCGCGCGAATGGATCATCGGCATGCAGTCGTCCGACGGCGGCTGGGGTGCGTTCGAGCCGGAGAACACGCATCTTTATCTCAACAACATCCCGTTCGCCGATCATGGCGCCCTGCTCGATCCGCCGACCTCCGATGTCACCGCGCGCTGCGTTTCGTTCCTGGCCCAGATCGGCATGCCGGCGGACGATCCGGTGCTGGCGCAGCGCTCTGGCATTCCTGCGCCGCGAGCAGGAGGCGGAGGGAAGCTGGTTCGGCCGCTGGGGCACCAACTACATCTACGGCACATGGTCGGTGCTGTGCGCGTTCAACGCTGCCGGCATCGGCGCCCGACGATCCGGCGGTGCGGCGCGCCGTGGACTGGCTGGTATCGGTGCAGCGCGAGGACGGCGGCTGGGGTGAGGACGAGGAGACCTACAGCGACGCGCCGCATGGCCGCTACACGGAGAGCACGCCGAGCCAGACGGCGTGGGCGGTGCTCGGGCTGATGGCGGCGGGCGAGGCGGACCATCCGGCGGTGGCGCGCGGCATCGCATATCTGGTGGCGACGCAGTGCGAGGATGGCGGGTGGCGCGAGCTGCCATACAATGCCGTCGGTTTCCCGCGCGTGTTCTATCTGCGCTATCACGGCTATCGCTGGTACTTCCCGCTGATGGCACTGGCGCGGTATCGCAATCTGCGGCTCGGCAACACGCATCGTGTCGCATTTGGGTTCTAGAACGCAATATAGCGCGACCGACACCAGGAGCCCGCTGTCATTGCGAGCAAAGCGATGCAATCTCCATCGCGTCATGGACTGGATGGAGATTGCCGCGTCGCTTCGATCTTCGCAACGACAGGCCGATGGCGCTAATGGTGGCTGCTTCCGGATGCCGCATGGCGCGTTCGACCGCCGTCGCCAGGTCTCGGGCACTGAACGGCTTCTGCATCGTACGATAGCCGAGTTCCGACCAGGGCCGCAGGGCATCATTCTCGACATACCCGTCACGAACAGGATCGGCGCCTCGGCCCAGAGTTTTGTCACTTCAGCCGCAAGCTGGCTACCGTTCATCAGCGGCATGGCGAAGTCGATGACCAGAAGATCGAAGCGCCGATCGTGAGCGAGTACCGCCAAGGCCGCCGCGCCACCGGCCGCCTCGACCACGTCATGACCCAGTTCCTCCAGCATCCGTCCGGTCGAAAGGCGAACGCTGGCGTCATCATCCACCAGCAAAATGCGGCCCGGGCGCGAGGACAGGATTTCGCCATCCGTGCTCGGTGCCTCAACGAGAGGAATGGTGTCGGCCTCGCGCAGGTATACGCTGACCGTCGTGCCGGCGCCTGGGTGTGCTGTCGAGGGTCAGCGCGCCACCGAGTTCCCTGACGAAGCCGTCCACCATCGACAGGCCCAGCCCGGTCCCGCCGCCGGGTCCCTTGGTCGTGTAGAACGGCTCATGCGCGCGGGCGAGGACCTCCTCCGACATGCCGGCGCCGGTGTCGGCGACCTGGACGCGCACGTAATCGCCGCGCTCCAACCCCGGACTATTGGCATCGCCAACCGTGATCATATTGCTGCGGAAGGTAAGGTCGCCGCCGTTCGGCATGGCATCGCGCGCATTCACCGCGAGATTGAGCAGCGCGAGCTCGAGCTGCACCAGATCGGCCAGAGCCGGCCGGAGGTCGTCGGCGAGTTCATAATGCAGACGTACGTGATGGGCCGAGGGTCCGCCGCAGCAAATCGTCCATGCCGCGGATCACGGCATTCACGTCGATCGACCGCACCGCGACTTCGCGTTTGCGGGAGAACGCCAGCATCTGCGCCGTCAGCTTCGCGCCGCGTTGTGCCGCTTCAGTTGCCGTCTGGAGCAGCCTGACGGTGCGCGGGTTGCTCTCGCGCCGCAGCGCCAACTCCAGCGAGGCCAGGACGACAGCCAGCAGATTATTGAAATCGTGCGCCACCCCGCCGGTGAGACGGCCGAGTGCCTCCATCTTCTGGCCCTGCTGCGCCATGGCTTCCGCCTGCCGCCGCCGCTCGGTTTCCTCGACCAGCCGGCGCAGAGTGTCATGCTCGACCGCTGTCTTGCGGCGCGTGAGATGCTCCGTCGCCAGCAGCAGGGCGCTCAGCAAGATCGCGCACACGGCGATCACGGCGGCATGCGTCGCCCAGGTCGTCAGGAAGACCGACCGATTGATCGAGTAGCCGACCAGCAGCGGCAGATCGCGCAGCCGCCTGAAGCCGGCGATTGCGCTGGCTTGCCGTCCAGGCTTGACCGGCCGTCGTACACCGCGAAATCGCTTCCCTTGCGGGCGGTCACCAGCAACGGACTGGATGCCGGGAGCACGATCGGATGGCCGGGCGGGTCGGGAAACCGCACCAGGATGGCGCCGTCGGTGCGAACCAGCCCGGCGGCCGAGGCGGTCGGGTTGTCGAGGATCGCACGATAGAAGGTGTCGAAATACTGATGCGAGACAGTCACCCCCACCACGCCGTCGAACTGTCCGTCCCGCACCCTCCGGCGGCTGATCATGAACCCCGTGGTGCCGGACAGTGTGCCGGGGAAGGGCGCGCTGATGGTGATGGCATCGTCGTTCCGCGCCTTTGCGGCGGCGAAGTATTCCGGAGCGTGCACGTCATACCGCGGCATCGGGTATGCACGGCTGCTGGCGGCGAGGATGCCATCCGGGTCGACCAGGAAGACCGCCTCGACCTGCGGCAGTTCGCGCCGCATGCGGTCCAGGAATTCATGCGTCTCCCGCGAGGCGGCGAGGGTTGTCCAGTCCTGGTGGTCGATGTGGTCCAGCACGCGCAGCTGGAGACACCGTCGGCATGCTCGGCGAGCGCAGGTGGCTCGCGACCCACGGCGTCTGGGCATGTGTCGGCCGAAGCGCATTCGGTGGTGCGTCCCGCTGACGTCCGTTTGCGTATCCGGTCGAACTCGACCCGGTAATCGATCCGGACGAGACCGACAAACAGCAACGCCGGAAGCCAGCGAATGAAATGAGTGGGCCGCACGCTGCCACCACCTGCCAAGTCGGTGGCGGAGCGTCGTGTGACCGGCCGATTTGCACAAACGCGACGACTGAATAGCCGTAAGCCCCGGCCAGGAATGAGTGTATGCCGCGGCGAACGTCACGGATGCACCCCTCGCGATTAACGCGTCATGCCCGCGAAAGTCGGACCCATGAGCGGGCACCACGGTATGGCGGTCGCTGGGTTCCCGCTTCGCGGGATCCGGCGGCCGGGTCACCTGCTCTGCCAGCTTGGACAGACACCGTGACGCCACTGCAAGGGCTGGACACACCATGACCATGCGGGTCGAGCGGCGGTCGTGGTTGGTCTCGTCGCGGAGGCACGCATCGTGCACCGACTTGGTTTGCCAGTAGCCGTCGGCGGCGGGACGACCGACGGCGCACATGCGGCAGCGTGCTCCCTCATGACCGCGGGGGCCTCCGCGTTGATCAGCTTCGGCCTGGCTGGCGGATTGGATCCGGCGCTCCGTCCCGGCGCCCTCATCGTGCCGGCCACTGTGATTGCCCGCGACGACCGCTTTGCCGCCGATGCGGACCTGTCGCGGATGCTGGGCGGCGTGACGGACGACGTCGTGCTTGGCGCCGGTGCGGTGATAACGAGCGTGGCGGAAAAGCGCCGCCTCCACCAGCAAACCGGCGCTACGGCGGCCGATCTGGAGAGCGGCGCGGTGGCGCGCGTTGCCGCCGCTCGCGGCGTGCCGTTCGCCGTACTGCGCGCGATCTGCGATCCGGCGGAACGTGCCCTGCCTCCGGCGGCGCTGGCCGCACTCGACGTGCGCGGCGCTATCGGCGTTTGGCGTGTGGCCGCCTCGCTCGTCGCGCGGCCAGGGCAACTGCCGGGGCTGCTCGCGCTTGCCGCCGACGCCATGGCCGCAAGACGCTCGCTCGTCGCACGCGTCAGGCAGATAGCGCGGGCTCGGGTGTAGTCCCTCCACCGCGGGCGTGGCCTCGACAATCCGCTCGCGTGGCAACATTGCTCGCACCGTGGTGCCGTGGCCTGGCTCGCTCTCGATCGTCAGCGCGCCGCCATGGAGGGTCAGCAGTTTCCTGCTGATTGCTAACCCGAGGCCACTGCCGCCGAAATTTGCGTCCGATGGAGGCGTCCGCCTGCTGGAACGGCTGGCCCAGCGATTCCAGCGCCGCCGCATCGATCCCGATGCCGGTGTCGGTCACAACCAGAGCCAACGCCTTCGCCGGAATGTTCGATATGCAGCGAGGCCACCCCACCTTGTGGCGTAAACTTTACGGCGTTTGACAGCAGATTGAGCACGATCTGCTTCAGCGCGCGGGCATCGCCGCGCACGGCGATGCGATTTCCGTCCAGCCGGTTCTCGATCCGCACGCCGCCCTCGTTCGCCCGCGGCCGCAGCATGCCGATGCAGGATCGCACCACCATACCAAGCTCGACGATTTCATTCGCAAGATCATAGCGACCTGCCTCGATCTTCGAGAGATCGAGCACGTCATTGATCATGTCGAGCAGATGATGGCCGGCCGTGTTGATCTCCATCGCATATTCGACGTAGGTCGTGCCGATCTGTGCCGAACGGCTGATCGCGGATCAGCTCCGAGAAGCCAATGACGGCATTCAGCGGCGTCCGCAGTTCGTGGCTCATGTTGGCGAGGAATTCAGACTTGGCACGGCTGCCCGTCTCCGCATGTTCCTTGGCGTCCAGAAGCTCGGCCTCAGCCTCCACCTCGGCGGTAATATCCCGACCGGTTCCCCGGTAACCCAGGAATACACCGGAGGCATCAAACAGAGGATTTCCGTTGATGCTGACGTCGCGCGGCGTGCCGTCGCGTCCGCGCCGCCGATAGCGCAGGTTCCGAAACGGACGCCTTGCATCGACGTCCGCGCTTGTGATCACGCCAAAATGGCGTGCTCAGGTCGCCGTTGGCCAGCTCCCATCGGGTCTTTCCTCGGTATTCCCGGTCACGCCGATACCCCGACGTCGAACGTCGGAGATCCAGGTGAAGCGCAATTCGCGTCCTGTTCCCAGAGCCAGTCGGACGACATTTCGGCGAAGTCCCGAATCCGGGCCTCGCTCGCGCGCAAAGCTGCCGCCGTCGCCGTGAGTATTGCATTCTGCTCCGCCTGGCGGCGGAACTGCCGGCCGATGACGGTAAACAACACGGCGAACCCGAGTGCGGCGCCGAGGCCCCCCAGTGCGATGACCGACGCCTGTCGCCGCCACTTCTCAAGCGCCACCTACTCCATCATCGAGACGTTGATCACCAACGGCCAGGTGCGCAGCTTATGCACCGATACCACCGAGGGCTGAGGAACGAGAAAGCCGGGCGAGCGGTAGGTGCCGCCTTGCCCGGCGACGAGCTGATACCAAGGCGACGCCGCCGGCATCCATTTTCCCACCTGCTTTGTGGGGTCGGGATACCGGACCAGCACGAGCCCATCGCTGCGCAGCAGAGTGACGGTTTCGCCGGGCGGCAATCTGATCGCCTGATAGAAGTCGGTGATATACCCTAGGTCGATCGCTCTACCGCAAGACCGAGGAAGGTGTGATCCGGACCATTGATCCGGCGCGAGATGTAAACGGTCGGAGTACCGATCACACGGCTCTAGAGCGGCGCGCTGATGAACGGCCCCGGATGTCGAAGGTGACGAAAT
Organism: uncultured Alphaproteobacteria bacterium; assembly: GCA_963786265.1. GTDB lineage: Bacteria > Pseudomonadota > Alphaproteobacteria > Rhodospirillales > Defluviicoccaceae > Defluviicoccus. The sequence continues at coordinate 130,472 of CAWAYT010000005.1, read as the reverse complement.
GACGGAAATAGTCGCGATCCGACAAGTCCATATCCCGCGGTGCCCGCGTGCGGATCAGCACATGGCCATCGGCCTTGAGTAGGGTAAAGGCGTTGTTCCGGGGAAGGTTCGCCAGCCGCTCGCGCAGAAAGTTGCCCATCGCCTCGGTACCGAACGAACGTCAGTTCGTCCGGCGAGGTGATGCCAAGCTCGGCGACACGTGACTGGATGTCCTCGAGGGTGCGATCGACCAGTTGGACATAGCGCTCGGTCTGCTCGCCGAGCACGACGCCAAGATTGCTGGCCGCGACTTCGTGCTGCTCGATGGTCTGCCGACGCAGATCCCAGATCGTCGTGCCGCAACCGAGCAAGATGACGACGATGAGTGTGATGCCGATCGCCCACAGGTGCAGGCCCGAACGGAAGCCGCCCCCCCGGACACAGACATGTCGGGCCTGGCCTGCATCTGCTGGCACTCCGCAACCGCGCACAAACGGTCGGTCGGTGCAGCATGCGATGAGGGTGGCTAATATCGGTTTAAGCTCGGCGAATCACGCCCCGCCGACGCGCGTTAGGCATCGTGGATTGCCGCAAGAACTGTGACATGCGCCGCGCCGATTACCAAGCCAATAACTTGACCGACGTATCTAGTGAATCAGATGTCGCCGGTGCGCTCTTCTTCTCGTTCGATCCCCGCATTCTCGTATATGCAGTCTCGTCATCTCGGCCAAAGCGCAGAGGTCGACACTGAATGGCTGACCTGAATGGAACTGTCGCAGTTAATTGGTGCGAAGTGCTAACTATAGCCTAACTTCCGCCTACATCGCGCGTAAACCTCCGCCTCCGCCTCGATCTTCGCCGGATCGAGGTCCATGCCCAGTCCCGGCAATGTCGGCAGCGCGAACTCGCCATGCTCCGGCGTGATCGGGTGGGCGAGGAAGTGCTGATTGATCGCGTTCCACTTCACCAGATACTCCTGGATCGGCGTCAGCATCGGCGACTGCGCCAGCGAGAAATGCAGCCCGGCCGGCGTGGAATGGCCGTGCGGGATCACGATCAGATCGTGCACCGAGGCATAGGCGGCGATCTTCAGCGTCTCGGACAGGCCGCCGCCCAGTAGATGTCGGGCTGCAGCACGTCGAGCGCCTCGGCGTCGATGAAGCGCTTGAATCCCCAGCGCGTGTATTCGTGCTCCGCGCCCGACAGCGGAATCTGCGTGCGCTCCTTCACCCGCCGTAGCTGTCGATGCGGTCCGGCATGACGCATTCCTCGAGCCAGCGCGGCCGGTACTCGGCGATGCGCTCGGCGAGCTCCACCGCGTAGATCGGATCGAACGCCTGCCAGCAGTCGAGCATGATGTCGTAGTCGTCGCCGAGCGTTTCGCGCAGCGTGCGCACCAGCTCGACATTCTTGCGCATGCCGTCGTGGCCGCTCATCGGGCCGTGGCGGAAGAACCATTTCTGGGCCGGGTAGCCCAGCGCCTGGTACTCGCGCGGCCCGCTCGCGCACCCGGCCCAGGTCGAGCACCGCGAATCCGAGCATCGAGGCATAGGCCGGAACGCTGTCGCGCGTCGGTCCGCCGAGCAGGCGGAACACCGGCTGGCCAAGCCAGCGGCCCTTGAGGTCCCACAGCGCGCAGTCGATCGCGCTGATCGCCAGCATCGCGTCACCCTGGCGGCCGTGCACCATGATGCGGTGCATCTGATCCCACAGCTTCTCGTGCGCGATCGGGTCCTGGCCGAGGATGATCGGGCGCAGGCGCCTGGCCACGAAGGCGGCCACCATGTCGGGCAGCGGTCCGGCGATGCCGATCGGCCCTTCGTCGGTCTCGATCCGGACGAAGTGCTGTTCCAGACGGAAATGGTCGGGATCGATCTGGCTGCCGCCCTCGAAGTCGTTGCGGGCGCGGTATTCGGGATAGATGTCGATCGGCCGGACCAGCCGCTCCTCCCAGAGCGGTCCATCGGTCCGCATGGTGCCGGTCAGGCGCAGGAGACGGACACCGGTGATCTTCATAGGCGGCGGGCGGCTCAGTGGTGCGGGGTGAGCGCCTCGGCGGGCCGCAACTGCGCCTCGCTGACCACGCGCTCGTGACCGTCCTGCACGTTCTTCACCCGATACTGCAGGTCGCGGCCCTCGTCCGGCAGCGCGCGCTGGATCGTGTAGGCGCCGCCGGGGACATGACGCTCCAGGCGATTGGGCATGAGATGCACCGTCTGTCCGACCTTGAATTTGTGACGCGACACGATGACCCCTTTCCAGCCTCGACGGGCAGACTGGACCCCTCGGCGATACGCGCCGGATATGTGGGCGTTCGCGGCGAAAATGCCAGCAAAAACACGGTGGTGGTTGAGACGGAGGTGAAGGTAGCCGGCTACTCCCGACGGTCGACCCATCCTGGACGTGCATCTCGCGGATGGGGACAATTTCCGCGAGAAGATACTGCAGCGCCTAACGCAACCATGAGGAACGGCGTGTTGCTGATCAACGCGGCCTCTCGTGCAGCGACCGACTCCGCTGTCAGCGCTGCGGGACGAGCGCGGCTCCCGTATGTGCAAGCGAGACGGACACCATATTGCCAACCACCAACGGTCGCTCGACATCGGTGGCAATGGCGAACAGCTCCTTGTCCAGGCCCGTCACGGTTACCCAGTATTCCATGTGGTCGCCGAGATAGGCCGCCTTGGTGACGTGCCCGCTCAGCCCGCCACCGCCTGGCGCCAGCAGCAATGCCTGCGGCCGGATCGACAGTTCCGCCGCACCCTCGACGGCGCCGTGGTGCGGCAACGTCAGCAGCAGCGGGCCGAGGCGCACCGAGGCCATCTCGCCCTGACGGCTTTCGATCGTCACCGGCACGATGTTGGCATCGCCGATGAAGTCGGCGACGAAGTGGCTGTTCGGCTGTTCGTACAAGCCCCGTGGCGTGCCGTCCTGCGCGATCCGCGCCATGCTCATCACCATGATGCGGTCGGAGATCGCCAGCGCCTCCTGCTGGTCGTGCGTGACGTAAACCGCGGTGAGCGACAGGTTCTGCTGCAGTTCGCGGATCTCCTCGCGCACATGGCGGCGCAGCTTGGCGTCCAGATTGGACAGCGGCTTGCGCATTCCGGTGATCGTGAACGGCCAATTCGTTCGATCATGAACACCGCCCCGCTCGCGCCGGCCTGAGCGGGCGCTGGCGAGCGGCGCGCGGTCAAGGTGGGCTGTTGCCACTGACAGTTGTTCCGTCTCATTTTTCCTTGGAGTTCGTCAAGCGGCACCAGCGCCTCTCGGCGCATTTTCCCCGACGGTGCCGGATGAGTTTCCTTCGTTCATGGCCGGTCAATCGCGGCCGAAGCCGCGTGGCGGTTCAATGCTGACCAGTTCGTCGAGATCCAGGTCGACGATGGCCTGCAAGGCCGTACCCGTAGCGGTATCGCGCAGACTATCCGGCAGGGCCTCATGCCAGGCGTCATATTCGGCTTTCAGGCTGATCAATCCTGCGACCGTGTCGTGCCAGCGCTGCACTCATGTGCGCCGGTCAGTTGGCCGCCGGTAGCGGATAACAGGTGCTGCCTGTTGGGCATCACGGCGCGCTCGATAGCGAGCCTGGCGTTCGGCGTTGCTGAGCGGACGTTCACCTTCGGCTGTTGGCTGGGCATGGCTCGACCTCCGTTACATGTGCGCCAGGCGAAGCTGGCGCGATCCAGTCGGTGGAAGACCGGTGCAGGTAAGGTTAGCGCCCGCCTGGTAGCGAGTGTTGCGTTGCGGAAGGTGACGACCGCGGCGAAGCGTACACAGCAATTGTGTGGGGTAGGCGATTGAGCCGCGAAAGGGAGAAAGCCGCAGAGGCCGAGACGGTACGTAACGTCGAAGGCAACACGTCCGACGCCGCTATGCGAGGTGCTCAGCGTCGTCGGTGTCGGCGAGACGCTGGCCGCCTCGCTGCTGGCGGAGATGCCGGCGCCAGGAGTGCTGCCGTCGAAGTGCCGAGATAAGGTCGCCTATGCCGGGCTCAATCCAAGCCACCACCGGTCCGCGGATTCACGCCGCCATCGACATGAGATCAGCATAGAAGTTCCAGATCACGCATGCGGCGCCAGTATTCCGTCAAACGTGGCGTTCGTCCACGGAATATCCGCCGATCCGGTCACGGCGCGGCGGCGTCGGCCCGTTCGTTGATGTGCGCGGAATGCCGCGCTCAGGCGTTGATCTGTAGCTGCTGCGACCGTGGCCAGATCTATTGCGCCGGTGACTGCGCTGCGCGGGCCCGTCGGCGCACCAGGCGCGACGCGGGCCGGCGCTCCGCTGACCACCGACGACCAGGTCGCGAAGTTGGCGGCGTCGCTGGTCGAGTTCGGCTGGACCATGCCGGTCCTGGTCAACGACGAGCCGAGGTGATCGCCGGGCACGGCCGCATCCTGGCGGCGCGCCGGCTCGGGCTCGACGCGGTGCCGGTGATCCGCCTGGCGCACCTGACGCCGGAGCAGGCGCGCGCCTACCGCATCGCCGACAACAAGCTGGCGCTCGACGCCGGCTGGGACGAGGAGCTGCTCGCCGCCGAGTTCCACGAGTTGAACGGCGCCGGCTACGACCTCGGGCTGACCGGCTTCAGCGCCGAGGAGCTGGACGAGTTGCTGGCGCCGATCGGCGACGGCAGCGATCTGGTCGGCGACCCCGACGAAGGTGCCGGAGCCGCCAGCGCACCCGGTCTCGCGCCCGGGTGATCTGTGGCTGCTCGGGCGACGCATCGGCTGCTGTGCGGCGACTCGACCAGCGGCGACGACGTGACGCGGCTGATGCAGGGCGAGCGCGCCATCCTGTTCGCCACCGACCCGCCGTATCTGGTCGACTACGACGGCACCAATCATCCCGGCAAGACCAAGCTCGAGGAGAGCGGAAAAAACAAGGACTGGTCCGGCACCTACGGCATCACCTGGGACGACTCGTCGCAGGGCCCCGAACTCTACGAAGGCTTTATCCGCGCCGCGATCGAGCACGCCATCGCGCCGAACGCCGCCTGGTACTGCTGGCACGCCAGCCGCCGGCAGGCGATGGTCGAGGCGGTGCTGGGAGAAGTGCGGCGCCTTCGTGCACCAGCAGATCATCTGGTGCAAGGATCGCCCCATCCTGACCCGGTCGTTCTATCTGTGGAAGCACGAGCCGTGCTTCATGGGCTGGATCAAGGGCCACAAGCCGCCGCGGGTCGCCGACGACTACCTGCCGAGCGTCTGGGACATCAAGTCGCTGTACGGCGAGGAGCGGCCGGACCACCCGACGCCGAAGCCGCTCGACTGCTTCGCCATTCCGATGCGCCAGCACGTGCGGCCGGGCGGACTGTGCTACGAGCCCTTCTGCGGCTCGGGCTCGCAGATCATGGCCGGCGAGGTCACCGGCCGGCGCGTCTTCGCGATGGAGATCAGCCCGGTCTATGTCGACGTGGCGGTGCTGCGCTGGCAGCAGGCGACCGACAATCAGGCGGTGCTGGAGGATGATGGCCGGTCGTTCCACGAACTGGCCGCCGAGCGCGTCCCGGGCTTGCGGCAGGGAGTAGAGGAGCGGCATGTCGCCGGTCGAGGCGCTGACCGCGTCGGGTCACTCAGGCGTGGCGATGGCGACGCAGATTGCGGTCTTTCGGATGTGTCGTCTGCGACGTCGCTGTCGGAGAACCTGGCGATCGGGGCGATCTTCACCGGGGCGTCGATCGCGCGCTCGTACGTGCTGCGGAGAACCTCGAGGTGATCCGCGTCGGCGGGCGCCGGCCGTTCTAGCCGGCGCCATGGTGCCGATCAAGCAGCGGTCCCGGACGTCTCGGCCAGCGGTAAACCCGCTCGCTGCCGGCGTGCTTGTTGGAGATGATCTCCAGGCCATGCTTCTTTTCAGCCCGGCCAGCGCGCCGTGGCAGGTATGCCGCAGCCATCCGAGCTCGCTGGCCATCTCGCTGATCGATGCACCTTGCTGCAGCATCGCGATGAGGCGGGCTTGCTTGGTGTCGGCGCGCGGTTGGCCCGGCTGTTTCCCCGTAGCCGCCCGGCGCGGCTGCCGGGCGCGATCGATGGCGGCGCGCGGAGCGGGCAGAATGTTGTCGGGGCGGGTCTCGCCCGGGCGCTGCAGTTCGGCCTGCAGCCAGTAATCGGCGGCTTCGCAGGCGGCGAGCAGCTGCTCCTTGACGCTGAGCCTGGCCTCCGGCTGGGTCTCGGAACACCCGTGCCGCCCTCGGGCGCGGTGAGCGCGGCCGACCCGTCCATTCGTTCGCCGGCCGGCCTCGGGCGCGCCGGTGGGCGCCTCGGCCGCCGTGCCTCGCCGCGCAGCGTGGCGCGCCACGCTGCGGCGTTCATCCGTCCGTCGAGCAGGCCATCGGCGGCGGCGAAGATGTCGTCGAGGCCGAGGTCGATGGCCTTGGCCTGCTTCATCGGATCGCGGCGATCGCGTCGGCGCGGCTGGCGGGGTGGCGTTCAACGCAACAGAGCGCGCTCAGGATGATCGTGAGCTGGCCCTTGCTGAGGTCGGTGGTGATCATCGTCGTTGGTCCTTGCTTCGTGTCCTGGGCCCCCATTGAGGCCGCGTTGGCGCTTACATGCAAGGTAAGTCTTTGTTCTTGCATTGCTTTTTTGGTTGGGATGGGCGTCATTTTCTCGTCAGGTGGTAGGTGGCCAAACGTAGGCATGTCCGAGCGGCAGTACGCCGCGCACGCCGGGATGACCCGCGGCGCGGTGTCGAAGGCGCGGCTGTTCGGCCGGCTGATGCTGCATCCCGATGGCTCGATCGACGCCGGCAAATCCGACCAGCGCCGCGCGACCACCACCGACCCGTCGCAACAGCGTGGCCGGCACGCGCCCGCCAGCGGCGGCCAGCCCAGCCCAGCGGGCCTGCGGCCGGTGCCGCAAGCCGCGGTCGGCGCGGTCGCCGAGACGCTGCGCGAACAGGGATTGCCCAGCCCCGAGGGCAAGATCGACTTCATGGCGGCGCGCACCGCCAACGAGGTGCTGAAGGCGCGGCTGCGGCGGATGGAGCTGCAGCAGAAGGAGGGCGAGGTGGTCGACCGGGCGCGCGCCGCGCGCTGGTGTTTCGCTTGGCGCGCCAGGAGCGGGACGCCTGGGCCGGCTGGCCGGGAGGGTCGCGGCCGGGCGCCCGATCCGCATCGGCGCGAACGCCCTCGAACGGTTCTGCGATGATGTCGACGAGCACCTCATCGACGCTTGCCGAGGACGACTTCGTGCTTCCGGTAGCGGCCTCGGCGGCATGCGGAGTCCGTAAAGCCGGTGCCTGCTCGGCCCGCGACTTTACGCCGACGGCGGCGACCGACCGGTTCACCGATCTCGACCTGCGCAGGCGACCAGCAGACGTTCTCCCCGTCGGCGGCATCGGCCTGCGGGGACGCCCTCTACTACCGCTACTCGTCGACGGCGGTCGACCTGCGGCCAGTACGCTTACCCCGAGGCGCCCGCGATCGATGCCCGGACGGACAGCGCCAACCAGACTTTCTGGGGCATCATCGGCGACTCCGCCGAGGCCGGGCAGTATAATGATTCGACCGTGGCGCTGGTCGGTCAAGCGCGGCCGACGCCAGCACGTCAGTCGAGGTGATCGACTGGTTCGTCCTCGGACATTCCGTGGCGTCGATCACACCTCGGCGGCGCGCTTCTGCCGCGGCAGGTCACGCCGGCCGAGATCGCCGATCCGCTGGGGACCGAGTGCGCAGCTTCTCGCCGAAAGACATCGCCGACATCGTCGCCGCCGTGCTGGCGTCGTGAGCGAGATCCCGACCCAAGATGCCACAGACGGCGATCGCACCTTGGCCGATCTTGCGCAAGTGATCGGCTTTTCCGCCGCGCATGCGCATTGGGTCGGCGAAGTCGACGGCACGACAAGCCGACGATGCTCCGCCGATGATTTACTTTCGCGCTTGGTCAGGCATCCCACGAACAAAAGGATCTTGATCATTTCTCTGGTGCAAATCGCCCGAGCCAGACACCCGTTTCACTTGCCCAGCCGGCCGTCTTGACGGTAACTAGACCGTGGTCGGTGATCCCATCGCCGGGCGGACGCGCGTCCGGATGTCGACCAGGAACTGGCGCATCCTTCAGCGATCTGTGGGAAAGAACGGCGGTCGGCCCTGTCCCTGGGCAGGTCGTCTTGGCGGTGGGCGCCTTATTTTACCTCAGCCTTCTGGCGATCGGTATCATCACCTTCCGTCCGCTCAACCGGGTCAAACGAGACCTGAGCACAATGCCCGCTCGGGATCGCCTTCGAATACTGGCCGGTACCGAGCAATACTGAGTGGTTCCCGTCGCCCAATCGCGCGGCATGAGCGAAATGGTCCAAGTCTTCATAGAGCAGGAGTTCCATCTACAGCCGGGCCGCTGGACCGGAGCCGGCGAACTCGTACGATTGCTGTCTCTCGCGCGGATGTCAGATGACTGATTTCGGACAGCTCTGGGTGTGGCGTGATCCGGCGCTCTCCCGGTCGCTCGGCTGGTATGCGGCTGTGGCCGCTAACCAGAAGCCGGAGAAGTTTCGCATCGCGGCGACCATCCCGGTGTCGCTCGGGCTCGAGGATTTCTCCGAATTAGCACTATGGGAGGAGCTGGACCGCCTGACGCCGCGGTTCCTGTCGCGCTGGGGCGATGTACGAGACGAGCGCGCCGGCCTGCCCTCGCAGGCGGAAAACGGCAGCCTGCTCGACCTCTGCCGGGAACTCGCCTGGCGGATGCTGGGGCACTGCAATTTCTGTCGCTGGGACTGCCGGGTCGATCGCCGCGAGGGAACCAAGCTGGGCGCCTGCAAGCTCGGCTCGGCGACGCGGGTGAGTTCGCACTTCCACCACCCCGGCGAGGAGCTCGTTTATCGTGGCCTGGACGGTTCCGGCACGATCTTCTTCACCTCCTGCAACATGCGCTGCGCCTTCTGCCAGAACGGCGACATCAGCACCGACAAGGACAACGGCGCGCTCACCGATGCGCGGACGTTGGCGACGATTGGCCTGGCTGCTGCGCATGGAGGGATGTCACAACATCAACTGGGTCGGCGGCGATCCGACCATCCATTTGCATACCATCGTCGCCGCCATGGCTCTCCTGGGCGAGGGTTTCACGCCGATCCGGCGGACATGAGCAGGGCTTTGGCCACCAAGAGCGACCGTATGCACTGGTTCGACCGTAGGCCCGAAGCGGCGATCTTCGACGGCGCCTTCAACGTGCCGATGCTGTGGAACAGCAATTTCTTCATGACTCCGGAGACCACCGATTGCGGGGTTGTCAAAGGTTTGACCCTGAAACATCTGACGCCGCCGTTTGCGACCACGAGACGAAGCTGCCGGAGGGTTGCCAGAACAGAGCGCGCGATGGCGGATGAGCAGCACGTCACGCTCCTTCGCCGAAGTGTTCGGGAATGGAACCGCTGGCGCGCCGAGAACCCGCAGGTGACGCCAGACTTGGCGGGTGCCGGCTTGAGAGGACTCGATTTGAGGGGCGCCAACCTCTCCGGAGCCAAGCTGAAAGGGGCCGATCTTCGTGGAGGGGTGCTGAGCGGCTGCTCGTTCATCGGCGCTGAGTTCGCCGCAGCCAACTTGTTCAAAGCGGCGCTCGATAGCGCCGACCTTGATCGCGCCGATCTAAGAGGCGCGCGCTTTCTCGACTGCGCCCAGTTGACAGCCGCACGTAATTGGCACAGGGCTCACCGGGATTTCGCTCTGGAATGCGGAGCACCCATCCCTCCGCATCCCAAATAAAATGGCCGCGATCGCGATGCGCAATCGCCGAAGGACCGTGGTCTTGCCGATGCCGGCGCTCCCGTCAGCAGCAGGACGCGGTCGGCAGCTTCAGCTCTTCTTCGACGTCCTGGCGTAGAAGGCGAAGAACGCTTTCGGACCTTCTCGCTTCCGCACTTCGGGCACTTCGGCTTCGCCGTGTCGTGCGGCAATGCTCTTCCGCTGCTCGAAGTGTTGATGCATCAGGCAGCCGAGGGTTTGATTGACGTGGGTAACAGTCGCGGCCCAGCTTCAGGTCACGAGGTTCGACGGCTGGCCGCGGACGAAGTTCTCGATGTTGTCGATCAGCTGGTCGGCCAGCGTCTGCTGCGCCTCGTCGCTCGCCCACGCCACGTGCGGCGTGAGGATCAAGTTGGGCAGCGTCGAGCAGCCGCATCAGCGGGTTGTCGTCGGCGGCGGCTCGCCGTCACCACGTCGAAGCCGGCGCCGGCGATCAGGCCCGCGTCGAGCGCCGTCACCAGTCGCGCCTCGTCGACCAGGCCGCCGCGCGCGGTGTTGATCGAGCAGCGGCCTGCGCTTCATCGCCTCGAACTCCGGCATCGCGATCATGTCGCGCGTCTCCGGCAGTCAGCGGCGAATGCAGCGTGATGACGTCGCTCGTCTCGCAGCACCTCCTGCCACGGCGTGTACAGCGGGCCCAGCCCGCTGCTGCCCTTGTGGGCGGCGAACATCGGCCCGCATGCCGAACGCCTTGCCGAGCTCGGCCACGCGCTGGCCGAGCACGCCCTCGCCGATGATGCCGAGCGCGCGCCGCGCAGGTCGCTGGATCGGATGGTCGAAGAAGCAGAACTGCCCCGCCTGCTGCCAGCGGCCGGCCAGCACCGACTCGCGATAGGCGACGATGTTGCGGCGCAGCGCGAGGATCAGCGCGAAGGTGTGCTCGGGCACGGTGTTGACCGCATAGCCGCGGATGTTGTCGACGGCGATGCCGTGCGCGCGCGCAGTGCCTTGATTCGACGCAGTCGGTGCCGGTCGCCGCCACGGCGATCAGCTTGAGCGCCGGCAGCCGCGCGAGGGCCGGCCCGCGGAGCGGCACCTTGTTGGTGATGACGATCGTCGCGCCGTCCGCAGCCGCTCGGCGACTTGCTCGGGAGTCGTTCGTCGGATACTCGATCCAGCTCGTGCGCGAAGCTCGGGCGGCGGACGAGCATCTGCGGCGCGATCGTGTCGCGGTCGAGGAAGACGATGCGATGGGTGGTCATGCGGCGAGCGGCTCCGTCGTTGGCCGAGGAGCGTTGAAGGGTGTGGTACGCCTCGGAAATCCCGCTTCCGGGCAAAAAACATCGACCCTCTGCGTAACATTACCGCGCAGCGAGCTGCTCGCGCAATGTGGCGGGATCCGGAAGTGCGCATGCAATTCCTCCTCCTGGGCTTCGTCCAACGCGGCGGTCTCATCGCCGTGGGCGAAGCGCGGTGCATCGCGCAGTTCGCTTTCGGTGATGTCCGTCCGATATCCGCCCAGGCCTACGTCATAGCTGAGCTTGGCCCAGGGAATGGTGTAGGTCTCCTGGCCGAGATCAAGGAAACCGCCGAACGACATCACGACATAGGCGATCTTGCCGCTCTGCCGCTCGATCACGAAACGCTTGATCGTCCCGATGTGTTTGCCATCGACGGTATAGACGGCGGTACCTTCGACGCGATCACTGTCGATGAACCTTTTCGAAGACCGTGCTTTCGCCTCTGCCATGATGAGTTTCCCGTCGCGCCAGGGGATGGTCTCGGCTGGCCTGCTCTTGCTCTTCACCCTCAACCAAGAAAACCGATCGAAATCCACGGCACCGCCGCCACAACGATCAAGCCGATGAGCAGGGCGAGCATATAGCCGATGATCGGCCGCATGCCCTCGTCGGGACTGATCCGGCTGATCGCGCACGCGGCGTAGTAGCCGACGCCGAACGGCGGGGCGAACAGGCCCATGCCCATGGCGAGGATGACCACCATCGAATAGTGAACTTCGTGCACGCCGATCTGCCGGGCGATCGGGAACAGCAGCGGGCCGAACAGGACGATGGCCGGGATGCCCTCCAGCACGCTGCCGAGAATGATGAAGGCGACGATCGAAACGGCGAGGAAACCGATGGCGCCGCCGGGAAGGTTGCCCATGATCGCCGCGAGGTCGCGCGAGAAGCCGGATTGGGTCAGCGCCCAGGCCATGCCGGTCGCGGCGCCGATGATCAGCAGAATGGCGCCCGAGAGCGAGGCCGTCTCGATGAGCATCGGCAACAGCCGCTTCCAGTTAAACTGGCGATAAATGATGAGGCCGGCCACGACGGCATAAACGATGCCGATCGTGGAGACCTCGGTCGCCGTCGCCACGCCTTCGATGACCGCCGCCCGAATGATGAAGGGCAGGGCTAACGCCGGGATGGCGATAAGGAACAAGCGGCCGATTTCGCCCCAGCTCGCGCGGCGCACGTGGGAAAGGTCTTCGTGCCGGTAGCGGAGCCAAACGACAAAGCAGAGCGCGATGGCGAGCACGATTGCAGGCAGCAGACCGCCGGTAAACAGCGCGGTGATCGAAACGCCGGTAACCGAGCCTATGGTGATGAGCACGATGCTGGGCGGAATGGTCTCGGTCTGCGCGCCGGTGGCCGAAAGCAAGGCGACCAGATCGCCGGGCTTCGCGCCGCGTTCCTTCATCTCCGGAAACAGCACCGGGGCTATCGCCGCCATGTCAGCCGCCTTCGAACCGGAAATGCCGGATACCAGATACATGGCGCCGATCAGCACGTACGAAAGACCGCCCCTGACATGCCCGAGCAGGCTGGCGAGGAAGCCCACCATGGCCCGCGCCATGCCGGTCATCTCGATCAGCAGGCCGAGAAAGACGAACAGCGGCACGGCCAGCAGGATGAGGTGCGACATGCCCTCGTCCATGCGGCCGATCGACGACCAGCGTCGGGGTGGTGGTCGTCAGCGCCAGATAGCCGAAGGTGGCGAGGCCGAAGGAGAAGGCGATCGGCACGCCCGCAAAGACCGCCGCGGCGACGATGCCGACGAAGAAAATGAGCAGATTGAGGTTGCCCAGGTCCTGCAGGACCGGCTGAAGAGCGACCAGCACGGCGATGACGGCCGCGATCAGCGCGACCGCCCCGAGAACCAACCTCCAGTTCCCGACCTGAAGCAAGGCGGAGCAGCACGGTCAGGATCATCAACGCAGAGCCGATCGGAAGCGCGGCGGCGCGCCAGATGTTCGGAGATCTCCAGCGCCGGCGTGGTGATGTAGATCTCTTCGGCGGCGAACTGGTAGGCGGGCTCGATGATCAGCAGCAGGAACGCGAGCGCCGCGACGACCGCCAGCACGTCGAGGAATGCTCTCGTCTGAGCGGAACCCATCGCGACGAAAGCGGTCATGCGCATGTGCTCGCCACGCCGCAAGGCGATGACCGAGCCCAGCATCGCCAGCCACAGGAACAGGATGGAGGCGAGCTCGTCCGACCAGATGATCGGCTCGTGGAAGACGTAACGGCAGATCACGCCCGCGAGAAGAACCGCCGATCTCGGCGACGACCAGGAGCGCCGCCGGGATCTCGACAAGATACTGCAGGGCCGTGTCGATGCGGCGCCGCCCAGTGTCGTTGTCCCGGCGCGAGACCCGCAGCCACGTCCGCAGTGGCGATATTTTCTACTTTCATGGCGTTTAAGCCAGCGCGCCGGTGTACTTCTCGAGCGTGCTCCAGGCTTCGTCGCCGAACTTGGCTTTCCAGTCCTTGTAGTAGGTCGTCTTGCCGAGCGCCTCCCGGAAGACCGCGCGATCCACGTCGTTGAACTGTCAACCCCTTCGCCGTCAGGTCGTCGCGCAGCGAGACGCTCAGCTTGGCGATGTCCTCCCGCTGATCCATCGCGGAGCGGTCGACTTCGCGGGTCACGACGGCCCGCAGGTCCTCAGGCAGCTTCTCCCATGCGCGGCGATTGGCGAGGATCCAGTAGCCGTCCCAGGTATGGCCGGTCATGCTGCAGTATTTCTGCACCTCGTAGAGCCTTGTCGTGTAGATGATCGGCAAGGGGTTCTCCTGGCCTTCGACGACCTTGGTCTGCAGCGCCGAATAGACCTCGTTGAAGTTGATCGGCGCCGGACCGGCATCGAGCGACTTGAACAGCGACGTCAGTATCGGCGACGGCGGGACGCGGATCTTGAAGCCCTTCAGATCGGCCGGCACGTTGATCGGCCTTGTCGACGAGGTGATCTGGCGGAAGCCGTTGTCGTAGAGCCGGAACGGCGCCATGATGCCGACCTTGGCGATCTGCGCCGCGAACATAGTTGCCGACTTCGCCATCCATTGCCCTCCACACCACGTCGTAGTCACGGAAGGCAAAGCCGGTATTCAGGATACCGGCAGCTGGCGAAAGCGTCGAGAGAATGGACGACGACAGATTGAAGAAGTCGACGCCACCGCTGCGCACCTGCGACAGCAGATCCGTATCGGAGCCGAGCTGATTGGCCGGGAACAGCTTGATATCGACCCTGCCGCCGGTGGCTTCGCGGATTCGGTCGAGCGCTTCCTGCTGGCGCAGTGTTGATCGGATGCGTCGGATCCTGACCGGTCGCCCACTTGAGATTGAACTCGGCGGCGGCTGATGCTTTCCGGCTGATTACGCTGCACTAGGGGCAGCGTAGCGCTCGCCGCGAGCCCGGCCGCAAGAAGGCTTCGGCGCGTGATCTGGCGCCCTTGAAAGCGCGTGTCTCCCATCGTTTCACTCCCTGCTGCTTTTTTCTTTGCCGGCGTCGTGGCCAGCAAAGCTGTTAGTTGCCTATTCCATCTTCGTCCCGTTCAGCGCCTTGTAAGCGCGAATTACCTGACTGTCGTCTGCGTTTCCGTCCCCCCTCCCCGAGGTCGCGAGGAACATTTGATGGGCTACGGCGGCAAGAGGAAGGGCAGCCTTACTGTCCCGCCCGGCCTGCAGCACGATCCCAAGGTCCTTGACAAAGATATCAACCGCGCTGGTTACTTCCGGTTCCTCTTGCAGCATTCGGGGTCCCCGGTCTTTCAGCATCCAGCTCGACGCCGACGAGCCCGATACGATTTCCAGTAGCACGCGCATGTCGACGCCGACCTTTGCGGCGAGCGAGAAGGCCTCAGCCGCTACGGCGATGTGCACACCGCAAAAGAGCTGATTTACTGTTTTAACGATCGCCCCCTGGCCGGGGCTCTCGCCGACATGGAAAACCTTGCTACCCATTGCCATGAGCACGGGCTGGACCGCCTGAAACGTCTCCTTGGGAGCCGCCGCCATGATGGTGAGCGTGCCGGCGACCGCTCCCACCACGCCGCCAGAGACCGGAGCATCGACGAAGCGGCGGTCGGCGCCGACGACACGGGCCGCGATACCTTCGACCGAGGCCGGCGGACAGGTCGCCATCAGTATCACCATCCCATCCAGCGGCAGCGCGTCGAGCCCCCCGTCATCGAATAGGATCGCCTCGGCCTGTGCCGCGTTCACGACCATGAGCACGAGAGCATCGGCCCCGCTCGCCGCATCGGCGGCGGAGGATGCCCGCGTTCCGCCCGCCTCGGACAGGACATCGACCGCGGTTTGCCGCATGTCGTAACCGCGGACGTCGAAGCCGCGCGCGACCAGGTTCTTCGCCATGGGCAACCCCATCGAGCCCAGACCGATGAAGCCGACCGAGGTCATGGAAGGCGCTCCAAAAGAGTTCAGACCTTATCAGTCAGATCAAAATCACCTTGCGTGGGCGAGGGCCAGCAACGCCATTCGCTAAGCAACCCTACAACCACCCGCTGATGCTCTTCGCCATGGCCTGCGGCAGAGATGCCGTAACGGTCATGCAGCGTCGGCAGGGCCCCGGCATCGAGGAACGCATCCGGCAAGGCGATTTGCCGGAAGGGCGGAGTCACCCCCGAGCGCATCAGCAGGCCGGCGACCGCCTCACCCAGCCCGCCGATGATCGAGTGGTTCTCGGCGACGATCACCAGTCTGCCGTTGCGAGACGCTTCCTTGAGGATCGCCTCCTCGTCCAGCGGCTTGATCGTCGGCGAGTGCAGTACCGCGATATCGAAGCCCTCGGCCTGCAGAGAATCCGCCGCCTCAAGCGCCCGCATGGTCATAAATCCGCACGAGATGATGACCGCGTCCTTGCCGTCCCGCAGCAGCTTGGCCTTGCCGAGTTCGAAGTGGTAGTCGTACTTGTCGAGAACCAAAGGCACGTTGCCGCGCAGCAGGCGCATGTAAACCGGCCCCTCGTGCGCGGCGATGACCGGCACGGCTTGCTCGACATCGAGCGCGTCGCAGGGGTCGATGACCGTCAAGTTGGGCATGGCGCGAAAGATCGCGAGATCGTCGGTCGCTTGGTGGCTGGGCCCGTAACCGGTCGTCAACCCGGGCAGGGCGCAGACGATCTTGACGTTCAGGTTCTCCTCGGCGATCGCGAGGCAGATGAAGTCATAGGCCCGCCGCGACGCAAAGACGGCGTAGGTGGTGGCGAACGGCAGGAAGCCCTCTCGCGCCATCCCGGCGGCGGCGCTCATCAGCAGTTGCTCCGCCATTCCCATCTGGTAGTAGCGATCGGGATAGGCTTGCGCGAACACGTAGAGGTCGGTGTATTTGCTCAGGTCGGCGGTCAGATCCGACGATATCGGACCGTTCCGCCGCCAGCGCGGCCAGCGCATGGCCGAACGGCGCAGGCTTGGTGGCTTGCCCCTCGGCCGCCAGCGATGCGATCATCGCCGACGTGGTAAGACGAGGCTTCTTGGTGATCTGACCGACCTCGGCGCGACCTTCCTCGCGTGTCGGGGTCTGCGCACCCGGCTTGTCGGTTTCCGTCATCGCGACCTCCCGGCTTCGAGCGCCTGCAAGAGCGAGATCCCATTCGTGCGGGTCAACACGGAGGAAGTGAGTCATCTCTCGCGTCTCCAGGAACGGCACACCCTTTGCCATACGGGTGTTGCAAATGATGACGCGCGGCCGCGGCTCGGTGAGCTCGCGCGCACGATCAAACGCCGTCACCAGAGCCTCAATGTCATTGCCGTTTACGCGCTGCACGTGCCAGCCGAACGCCTCCCACTTCGGCCCAAGCGGCTCGAAGTTGAGCACCTTCGTGGATGGCCCGTCTGCCTGCATGTTGTTGACGTCAACGATGGCGATCAGGTTATCGAGCTTCCAGTGGGGCGCCGACTGAACTGCCTCCCAGGTCGAGCCCTCATCCAGTTCGCCGTCCGACAGCAGGTTGTAAATCAGCGACCGCGAGCCCTTGCGCTTCAGCCCGAGCGCCATGCCGACGGAAATACCCAGGCCGTGCGCCAGCGAGCCGCCGGTAATCTCCATCCCCGGCGTGTAGGAAGCCATCCCCGACATCGGCAGTCGGCTGCCGTCGGTACCGTAGGTCTCGAGCTCGTCTTCCGGAATGACACCCGCCTCGATCAACACGGCGTAGAGCGCAATCGCATAGTGCCCGATCGACAGGCAGAAGCGGTCGCGCTCCTCCCAGTCCGGATCCTCCGGTCGGTAGCGCATCGCATGGAAATAGGCGACCGCCAAGACATCGGAGACGCCGAGCGCCTGTGCGATATATCCCTGCCCTTGCACCGCGCCCATGCGCACCGCGTTCTTCGGCGGATGCGGTAGGCCCGCTCGGACAGCGGAAATATTGGAACGGTCGTACTCGACTTGCGCTTGCGCTGCTTCCATTCAATCCTCCCTTGGTAGCGGCGCCTGAGGCCGGAAATCAGTTTGTCCGTCCTCAGTGGATGAGCATTCCGCCATTCACGTCGATGACGGCGCCCGTGATGTAGCTGGACAGATCGGAGGCCAAGAACAGGCAGACACCGGCGACATCATTGGCTTCACCGAGACGCGAGAGAGGAATGCCCTTCAGGATCTCCCGCTTCATCTCGTCGGTCAGCTTGCCGGCGGTGATGTCCGTCTGGATCAGTCCCGGGGTGATGGAGTTCACCCGGATGCCGTCCGGACCAAGTTCCCGCGCCATCGCCTTGGCCAAGCCGAGGACGCCGGCCTTGGCGGCGCTGTAGTGCGGCCCGCCGAAGACACCGCCGCCGCGCTGGGCGGAGACGGAGGACAGACAGATGATCGAGCCTGACTTGCGCTCACGCATGTGCGGCACCACCGCCTGCGACATGTAGAGCGAACCGCGCAGGCTGACATCGGTCACCGCCTCGTAGTTCTCCGGCTTGATGTCCATCAACTTCAGGGGCTGTGTAATGCCGGCGTTGTTGACGAGCACATCGACGCGCCCGAACGCGCTGAGAACCTCCTCGATCGCCGATTGGCACTGCTTCAGGTCGGTGACGTTGCAGGCCAAGCCGATATGCTGATTGCCCACTTCGGCGGCGGCAGCCTTTGCCTGCTCGGCATCGAGATCGAGGATGGCAACGCGTGCACCCTGGCTCGCGAACAACTTGGCCGTCGCCATGCCGAGCCCGCGCTTCGATGCGGCGCCGGTGATGACGCAGCACCTTGTCTTCAAGCAACATGTGACGAAGCCGCAACTTGCGTGCGCCCCGGATTGACCCGGCGCAACGAGGGGGTGGTGATCCCGTCCATGTGTCCTCCCAGAGCCCTGCGCGTTCGCGGTGACGTTGATTGGACGCAATCATAGGATGTTGCACTTGCCACTAAAAACGATCATTTCTCACGTAATCAGTGAATTCAGCTCATCCTTCCTTGTGCACACCCTGCCGTCATTCAACGCCTTGAGAGCCTTCGAAGCAGCCGTCCGGCGCGGCAGTTTCGTCGCCGCGGCCAACGAGCTGCATCTGACCCCTTCTGCCGTCAGCCATCAAGTGAAGCTACTGGAGGATCAGCTCGGCGTTCAGCTTTTCAGTCGGATCGGACGTGCCGTCTTCCCGACCGACAGTGGCGAGCGTTATTACCGGGAGGTGACCGCCGCGTTCAGCCGCATCAAGACGGCGACTGTAGAGCTTGCCAGCATCGGCAAGAGTGACCGGCTTTCGGTGCATTCGGCGCCGAGCTTCGCCACCCAGTGGCTGCTCCCGCGCCTGCCCGAGTTCGTCGCGGCTCATCCCGAACTGGACGTGGTGTTCTGGGCGACTTCCCCGCCCTACAACCTCCTGGCCAACAACTGTGACATCGACATCCAGTATGGCGCGACGAGCACCGAGGGCCTGGACATTATGCCCTTCCCCGTCGAGCGGGTCGTCCCGATGTGCAGTCCGGCTCTCGCCCACGGCATCCGGCCGATCCACTCCGCCGAGGATCTTCGGTTCGTTACCCTTATCCATTCCGACCATTGTCTCGTTCGCTGGCCGGATTGGCTGGAACGCCACCCCGGCCTGTTGCTCGATCTCGATCGCGGACTGCACTTCGACCGGTCGTTCATGTCGATCTCGACGGCCGCGTCTGGTCTCGGCGTGTGTCTCGACAGCACCCTTCTCGCTCACGCGGAGCTCGCCAGCGGCCGTCTGGTGAAGCCTCTCGGGGACGACGGACCGGAGGTCCACGGACATCGCCTCGTATGCCAGATCGGAGACAAGGACTTGCCGAAGATTGTCACTTTCAAGACGTGGCTGAGAAACATGCTGTTCGATGCGGAACTGTCGAGGCCGGGTGAGTGAAGGCCTGACATGTACGCCATTCGGCCTAAGCCTTAGTGCGATCCCGCCAAGTCGCGAACCAGCCCAGGCCGGCGCTGGTTTCCCCGGCCGGCCGATATTCGCAGCCGATCCAGCCGGCGTAACCCAACTCCTCGATCAACCCTAGCAGGTAGTTGTAGTTGACCTCGCCGGTGTCCGGCTCGTGCCGCTCGGGCACGCCGGCGATCTGGATATGCCCGACGGTCGGCATATCCCGCCGCAGCCGTGTCGCGAGGTCGCCCTCGACGATCTGACAATGGTACAGATCGAATTGCACCTTCAGGTTCGGCTTCCCGAGCTCGGCCCGGATGGCTTGTGCCTCGTCCTGGCGATTGAGGAAGAACCCCGGAATGTCGCGAGTATTGATCGGCTCGATGACGATCGTCACCCCCAGGCTTGCTGCCTGCTCGGCGGCGTACGCCAGGTTGTTCATGTAGACGGCTCGCTGGCGGGCCCGGTCCACGCCCGCCACGGTCAGCCCGGCCATGACGTGCAGGGTCTCGTTGCCGATCACCTGTACGTACTCGAGGGCCTTCGCGATGCTTTGGCGAAACTCCTCCTCCCGGCCGGGCAGGGAGGCGATCCCACGTTCGCCGGCCGCCCAGTTTCCGGGAGGGCCGTTGAACAGCGCCTGGGTCAGGCTATGTTCATCTAGCCGGCGCCGGATCTCGCCTGGCGGATGCTCGTATGGAAACAGGAATTCGACGCCCTTGAAGCCGTCGCTCGCGGCGGCGGCGAAGCGGTCGAGGAACTCGTGTTCGTTGTACATGAGTGAGAGATTGGCGGCGAACCTGAGCATCGGAGGTCCTTCGTTACCAGTTAGCGCCGAACACCCGCCGCAACTCCTCGATCTGCGCGTCATCGAGCGCCCGCACCGGCTTGCCGTAGAGGGTGAGGAACAGCCGCGCCGTCTCCTCCAGCTCTTCGGTGGCGTAGACGGCGGCTTCCAGAGAGTCGCCCGATACCACCGGGCCGTGATTCGCCAGGAGAACCGCCGTGCATTCTGCCGCGAGCTCGCCGATCACCGCGGCGACCGCAGGATCGCCTGGACGAAAGTAGGGCACAAGCGGCAGGCGGCCGACCCGCATCACGTAATACGCGGTCAAGGGTGGTAGCACGAGCTTCGGGTCGATGTCGCCCAACACCGAGACCGCGACCGAATAGTGGGAGTGAAGATGCACGATGGCATTGGCCGTGCGACGCGCCGTGTAGACCGCCGTGTGCAGTGGCTGCTCCTTGGTCGGCTTATCGCCGGAGAGTAATCGCCCGTCCAAGCCGATCTTCGACAGCCGTTCCGGATCAAGGTCGCCAAGGCTTGCGTTGGTGGGCGTCATCAACCAGCCACCCCCGCACTCCTGCGGCAGCCGGACGCTGATATTGCCGCTGGAGCCGGCGGTCAGGCCGCGATCGAAGATCGACTTGCCGAACGCGCAGATCTGCTCGCGAAGCCGGCCTTCGGTGCTCAACGCCACGTCATAGCATCCCCTGCAAACGGAGCGCTTTCTCGAAGAAGTCGACGGCGCCGAAATTCCCCGACTTGAGGGCCAGCGCCAGCGGCTCGGACCCGCCGACCGTTGCCGTCCACGGCACCCCGGGATCGATGCGTCCGCCGATGCGCAGCATGCTGACCCCGAGCGCGCTGACCACCGCTCCGGAAATCTCGCCGCCCGCGACAACGAAGCAGCGAGCTCCCCGCTGGTGAAGCTTGCGCGCGATCTCCGCCATCGCCCGTTCGACCAGCAGCCCGGCCTGATCCACTCCGAGGCTGGACTGCACCGCCTTGACCTCGTCGGCGGGCGAGGTGGAGTAGATCAGCATGGGCTCGCGGCCGAGCATGGGAGACGCCCAGTCGATCGCGCGTTCGACAACCGGTTCTCCTTCGGCCAGCGCCACCGGATCCACGCGAAAGGCGGGACGAGCTTCGCGCCATGCCGCCACTTGCGCATTGGTCGCGAGCGAGCAGCTACCGGCGATGACCAGCGCGCCGCCGCGAACATCCGGAAGCCGTGCCGCGGAACTCGTATGATGCAGCAGATCCTGTCGACGGTAGTTGTCCGGCAGTCCGATCCCCAGCCCCGAGCCACCGGTGAGCAAGGGCAGGTCGGCACAGCCGGCACCGAGGGTCCGCAGATCATCATCGCTGAGGGCGTCAGCAATGGCGATTTCAATCTTCTCGCCACGCAACTCCCGAACCCTGGCCGCGACCTGCTCCGCCCCCGCCGCGATCGTATCGTAGCGCAACAAGCCGACACGGCGGCGCGTTTGCTGTTTTGCAGCACGCGCACCAGGTTCGGATCGCGCATCGGCGTCAGTGGATGGTTCTGCATTCCCGATTCATTGAGAAGCATGTCATTGACGAACAGGTGACCCCGATAAACCGTTCGCCCGTTCTCCGGGAAAGCCGGACAGGCGATGGTGAAGTCGGTGTCGAGAGCCGTCATCAGAGCATCGGCGACCGGACCGATGTTGCCCTCGCGGGTCGAGTTGAACGTGGAGCAGTACTTGAAGTAAGTATTGCCGACAACCGGCAGCGCGTAGCCACTGAAGGGCTGCCAGCGATTGTGCGATCGCCTCGGCGGAAGGAATACTGCGCGACTTGAGCGCGACGACGACTGCATCCGCGTCTTCCGGCAGAGGCCCTTGCGGTACCTGCCGCTGTTTGGTCCGGGCTCCTGCCGGGCGCCACCGGTTCGCAAATCAGCGCAGCGTAGCGCTCGGCGCGGGTTTGCCGCGCAGCGACTTCGCGAGAGCGCTGGCCAGACCGCGCTCGCTCTCCGGCTCGGCGTCGTCGAGCTTATCTTCCGCTTGCAAAGCGAGGCGCTTTTGCAAGAACGCGAGGACGGCCGCCTCCTCCGGGCGGAGCCCTCCGAGTTCGTCCCGCAAGTTCTCTTCTACCCGATCCCGCAGCGTCGCGCGCAGGCTGCCGTCGAGATAGGCGTTGAGGACTTCCGGATGCACGTAGCTCTTGCGGCAGACCGCCGGCGTGTTGCCGAGCCGGCGCGCCACCGTTTCGATGGCCTGGCGCACATTGCGCTTGCACTTCGCCTGACTGTCGAACTGCTCGAACTCATGCAGCGCCCAAGCCGCCATCACCGTCGCGGCGAAGGTGCGGAAGTCTTTCGCCGTGAAAGGCTTGCCGGAGATCTCTTGCAGATAGTCGTTGACGTCGCGCGAGGTCACCTTCTGCTGCTCGCCGTCCTCGTCGACGTACTGGAACAGATCCTGACCGGGAAGGTCCTGCGTCGACTTGATGATGCGTCGAGCCCGCCTGTCGTGCACTCGGACGCTGTGCAGCTTGCCGCTCTTGCCCTTGAATTCGAGCAGCAGTTCCCGCCCCCGCTCCCGCACGTGCTCATCGCGCAACGTTGTCAGACCGAAGCTTTCGTTCTGCTTGGCGTATTCCTCGTTGCCGATGCGGATCAGCGTCGTCTCCAGCAAGCGCACGATGGTCGCCAGCACGGTGCGGCGGGCCAGCGGCTTGCCCCGCATGTCGCGGTCGACCTGCTCCCGGATGCGCGGCAAGGCGCGTGCCGAACTCCTGCATCCGATTGAATTTGACTTCGTCACGCGCCGCGTGCCAGTCGGGATGGTAGCGATGCTGCTTGCGGCCGCGGGCGTCGCGCCCGGTCGCCTGTAGGTGCCCGCGCGGGTCCGGCGCGATCCAGACGCGGGTCCAGGCCGGCGGAATGGCCAGCCGGCGCAACCGCGCGAGTTCTCCAGCGTCGGTGATTCTGCATCCCTTCGCGTCACGATAAACAAAGCCTTTGCCGGCCCGCCGCCGGGTTATTCCCGGATCTTCGTCCGTGACGTAAGTGAGGCCGGCCTCTTCCGCCGAACGCGCCGGTTCGACGATGATGCAATCCGCGTTATCGTCCATCCTAGAACCTGTTCCGAAGCCGATTTGGGCTGTTCATTCGCCGATACGCATGCGCGTTAGTCTTCATGCGTCATGCGGCTACCGTCAGGCCGACACGCCGATGGAGTTCGTCATGGTGCCGCCGCCAGTTCTCGGCGACGCACTCCACGGCGGGTCGATCATAGTAGCTCCATGGCAGCTCGCGGGCGTTCAGACCGACGAAGTGCGCCCCACATGGCCCGAGGTGCGGTCGATGCGGCCAGAAAGGCGAGCAGATCGTCACCTCGTGAAGGGATACCAGCAAGGGCGGCTTACGCAGGAAAAGCGCGGCGGCTTGCAGCCCCTGTTCGTCGAGTTCGGAGCGAAGCTCGACCGGGCGAAGCGCCAGAACCTTCTGTAAAGCCGCGCCTAAGTCGAAGCCGGGCGGCAGCCCGCGGATGCCCGTGTTGTACGCTTCCGGCCCACAGAGATCCTCGAACTGCCCTAGACAGCGCTTCACGTCTTCCTCGAGAACGCAAAGTTCGTGATCGCCAGCGTGTAGCCAGCGGCGGATGGCGCTCGGCACTTCCCAGAGGATGCAGTCGTTGTCGAGGGACAGCTCCCAGCGGTCACGGAAGCAGCGCAGCGGCGCGAACTTCCAAGCGACCCCCTCGGCCATGCCGTGGTCGAGATGCGCTCGCAGAAACGCCGGGGGCTCGCTGGCCTCGCGCCAAACCACCGCGTCGGGCGCTCCTCCGGTACGAGCGCGCGCTTCTTTGCAAGAAACCGTGTTGACGCAAACCACGTATGCGGCATCCGGACCAAAGACCTTCCACGCTCCCCATATAGAGAGCCTGAGCGCCTCGAAACCGCGCGGGCTGACGTCGCCGATGGTCCAGCGGATGCCGACCGGTCGGGTTTGCATGCTCAACCTTCCTTTACTGATCGCAAACGACGGGCGAAGGTGGGCCGATCCCGCGCGCCCCAACGATATTTGTAATCCTCGCGGCCGCGGAGGAAGTCGAACTCGCGCACCCCCTCCTCCGCCGCCGCCTGAATGGCGCAGCCGATCAGCACCGTGCCCAGACCCAGTGCCGCCAAATCCGGATCGGAGCCGGTGATGTAATCGTAAGCGCGAGCCTTCGCCGTCAGCATGTAACCGACCGCGACCGGCGTTCCTTGCCGATGCAGCACGTGCATGCGCAGCAGACCGGCATCGGCGAGCGCCGGAACCGCCTGGCGATGGAAGCGTCGAACCTTCTCCTTGCCGAGGACGCCGGGCGAACCGCGGCTTCGCCAGCGAGCGCCATGCAACGTGAACAGGCATTCGAGCGCAGGAAGCGCCCCGTCGCGGCTCGATAACAATGCGTGCTGGATTTCGTCGCGCTCAACGCGCCCACGGTAGTATCGGAGATTCTGCCGCATACCGCGCGACAGAACGGCGGGAAGCGGGATCACCGGACAAGGTTCGGCCGGGCACTGATAGTCCGACCAGCCCTCGGGCGCTGGCGCGGCGAGCAACGGCGATCCGGAGGGAACCTGCAGCAGCTCCATGGCCCGCCAGTCCTTCAGCGCCGCGATCAGCAACGACGCCTCCGCGCACCCCACCCCGGGATCGAACACGCCATCGCCGTAATCCTGATGCCGGCGCCCATCGACATGAGCCGACGACCGTGTACATCTTCGACCAGGAACAGCGGCAGCACGGCCATCAGCCGTCCGCGACGGCGCATCGTCGCCACCAGCCAATCAGGACCGGCAAAGATAGCGAACCCACGGCACGAGCCAGGCGGGCGACTGGAACGGCGTCGCCGCCGGATCCCGCTCCCACAGTTCGCGCCATTCCGGCTCCAGCGCGCTCAGCGCCGCTTCGTCGTTGACGATGCCGATTTCGGCCGAAGTCTTCATGCCGCCAAGCCGACAAGCTGGTGGTAGCGTTCGAGATAGGCGGCAATCATCCGGTGGATCGGGAAGCGCGCTCGCGCCTCCGCCCGGCATACCTCCGGATCGAGCGCGCCGGCCGCTTCGATGGCCTCGGCCATCTCGGCCACGTCGCGACAGGAAGCCGGTCCGGCCGTCCTCGACGATCTCCGCGAGGGCGCCGGAAGGAAAGGCCACCACCGGCGTGCCGCATGCCAGCGCCTCCATCGCCACCAGCGAGCTGGTTTCAGGTACCAGGCTGGGCACGACCAGACATCGCGCGGCACTCAGCAGCCGGCGCTTGCGCGCGAAGCCGATCGGACCGATCCAGCGGCGGTTGCCATCGAGCCTCGGCGCGATCTGCTCGCGGAAATAGCCCTCGTGCGACTCGTATGGGAACACCGCGCCGGCCAGCAGCAGCGGCCGGCCAGCCCTAGTCGCCGCATCGATAGCGAGGTGGAAACCCTTCTCCGGGCAGATCCGGCCGAGACACAGGGCGAACGGACGCTTTGCGTGGCGCGCCGCGAGACGCTCGGTGGGCACGCCGTTTTCGATGGGCGGGAGCAGCGGCGGCGCCTGCGGGAAAAGCGCCGTGCTGCGAGGCTGAAACGCCATGCAGCCAGGTTTCGCGGGCGACTGGGCGCGAGGGCTCCGGCGGGATACCATTCGGGCGGAAGGTGGACCGTGACCAGCACCGGCACGCCGGGAGGCGGCAGATAACGGTGGAAGTCGATGCCGTGCATGTGCACGAGGTCGATCGGCCAGCGGTCGAGCGCACGCTCGAGCGCGCGCCGAACCCGCGCGTGTACCGCGCCGCGTACGCCATCGTCGATGGAGCCGCTCGGCACCGGAATGCCCACGAGCTCTCCGGCTATCCGCGAACCCTGCCTGGGCGATGACGATCGAGCGGTGGCCGGCCGCCACCAGCCCGTCGTCGAGAGCACTCAGCACCTGTTCGGCCCCGCCGACCGCGTCCCGACCCACCGGGGCGAACGGAAACGCGACATTGAGGATGGTCAGCGAACGTTTGTCGGCTTGGCCGGCATCGCCTGCGCGGCCCGACGCCGCTGTCGCGGAATCGATGTTCGACCTCATGCTGTCAGCACCGGTGCCAGGCCGAGTTCAGCCAGCGCCTCGCGAGCCAGGGCGCGCCATCGCGCGCCGGTCATGCCCCAGTCGAACTGTTCGTACCACAGCCGCCCTGGATGCGGCGGCGCGGCAAAGTCGTAGCGGGGCGCCAGTCGATACCGTTCGACCTCGACGCCGAACTGCGCCAGCGTTCGCGACTGGCTGACATGGCACGCCAGCATCCGTCGCTTCAGCGCCTGCTCTGCCGGATCCAGCTCGGCCGTCAGCCCCGGATCGCCACCGGGCAGGAAGCAATGCGTAACTAGCCCCTGCGGGCCGGCATGGTAACCGGCCATCTCGAGAATAGCCGGTTCGGTCCCGCCGGCATCGGCGATCAGCCCGGCCGCGTGGTGAACCGCGAAGGCGGTGGCGTCGTGGTCGGGATGCGCCGCCCTCGTAGGCCTGCGTCAGCACGACGTGAATGGCTCTATCGCCGAAGAAACGAGCCAAGCGGCGGGCCAGTTCGGCCATGCGCAAGCTCGCCTCCTGGTCAGCCACTCCAAGCGCCAGCAGGTGCTCTGGAGGAATGCCGGCCAGCGCCAGTGACGCCTCGGCCTCACGGCTGCCGCGCGCGGGCGTAATCGTGTCGCGTCTCATAGCCGGCCGCGTGCGCATCGTGCATCGATCGGGGAGCCCCATCGGTGACGTGAACGACAGTCGCGTTCGCCAGCGACGGAAGATGGGCGCCGGCGCCGATCACCTCGTCGTCGGGATGCGCCACGACCACCGCAACCGCCTGGGCATCGATCGGCGCCGCTCTGGCCAAGGCGCCGAGAACGTCGGCCGCCGTCAGGCGACTTGCGTTGCCAGCAACGGCGCCCAAGCGGAGCCCGCGCCCGCATAACGACGGATCATGTTCGCGCAGAATTCGGCGAACTCCTCGTTGTTCAAGGGCGGGCTGGTATGGTGTGGGACGACGCCCCGGTGCTCCGGCGTGAAGCAGAACGTCACCGTCACGTCGAACGGATCCAGCGCCGCCATCATCCGGTCGAACCAGGCCAACGCGCCCGGGCGGAAGCTGTCGGCCCAACTCAGGCCGGTGCGCAGGTAGCCGACCTCCAGCCGCCGCATCCAGTGTACGGCTTCATCGAGTCGGGGATCCTCGAAATGGAACCATTGGCACAGTCCCAGCGCGGGAGTGCACTCGTGGAATTGCCTCAATGCCAGCTTCGGCGAGCCGTCCTCGCGGAGCAGGCCCATGTAGAAATGACGATAGTAGGACGAACCCTCCGCTTCCTTGTGACGCGTCGTCGCCGGCCATGTTTTCGGCAAGTCGTAGAGGCTGTACCAGTGGATGCGCGGTGTTTGGCCGACCAGGAGCTCCGCCGTCCGCCGCAAACCGAACTCCTGCACCTCCTCCGCGCCGAAGGTCGAAACGCCGACTTCGCTGACCCAGACAGGCAGGTTCGTTACCGCGCGGATCTCATCGAGCTTGGCCGGCCAGTCGTGGATCTGCCAGTGATTCCAGTCGAGCGGAAAGCCATGCACGGCGACAGCGTCGAGGCTGTCGAGGGCCCCCTTGCCCTGCATGTTGCGGACGAACAGCGGGTCGATCGGCGACATGCCTCCCAAGACGATCGGCATCTCCGGCGCTTCGGCGGCAATCGCCTGAGCAGCGACCCTGGTCATCGCGGCGTAGGCCGAGAACTCCGGATCGAGCTCCGGGTCCCAGTGCGACTTGTTGTTTGGCTCGTTCCAGATCATCGCCGCCTCGATCATCTTTTCCCCCTTCGTGCCGGATAGGCCGCGGCAACGTGCGGCTCCCGCCGGCCCCGGCGACAAACGTAGACCTCCCCAGCCGGGCTATCGAGAATAACGAAGCCGGCGCTGCGCAGCATTGCTTCGGCGCAGGCGCGGTTTGGGATCCACCAATTAGTGCCATCGTCACAGTAGGCGCGTTCGATAAAGTGCAGCTTCGGAAAGCCGGGTTTGTCGAAGATCGCCCTTTCAGTGAAAGCGTAGTCCTCCCGCAGCCGCTCGACGTCGCTGCTGCCCCGCTGCATGGATTGGAACAACAGCAGGTCGCCCACGGCGTGCTCCCAGACGAGATCGAGCGCAAGTAGCGGGTGACGCAGGTGGTACAGCACGCCCATCAGCAGGACGATGTCGAACCGCTCTCCGAGTTTGGCGACGTCATAGACGGACAGCTTTCGGAACTCGATGTCCACCGCGCAGACCTCGGCCGCGAGGCGGGCTTGCGCAAGATAGCGGTCACAGGTGTCGAGTCCGACAACCTGAGCCGCCCCGCGCCGCTTCATCTCGATCGAGTAGAAGCCGGCGTTGCAACCGATATCGAGCACGGTCTTGCCGCTGAGGTCCTGCGGCAGACTGGAAGCGATATGCCTCCAGAGAACCGTGGGGTAGTCGCCCAGAAAGTGTCGCGGCGCCGTCTTCACGCCGGCCAGGTCGATATTGTGGAACCAATCGCCCAGCGAGGCTACGCGGCGCTGGATGTCCGTCGCAGCGATCGAGAGATCGGTCATCGGCGCCAACCCTGTTGGGCAAACCGGCCCTCCGCGGCGTGTTGGCGAAAGCGGGCGGGAGCCGGCCGTTCGCCTGGTGCCTGCTTGCTCAGGAGAAAAATCGCCTCGCGATAGCCGTGAAGCGTGCCGACGTCGACATAGGAACGGCCGGCGCGAGCGCCTAAGGCCTCGCCACCGCGAGCGATCCAGGCGTTGATGAGCGTTCCGACGTACTCGTCCGATCTGCCGCGCTGTAGCCACAACCGATGAAGGTCGTGCAGAACGGCGCCCGGCATCTTGAAGGCGCCCCAGACCCAATTCGTCTCCGCGTCGGGCTTCTTGACCAGGATCTCGCGGACGCGATCATCGCCGTCCAGCACGACGGCGTCGAACAACTCCGGCCGTTGCACCGGGAACAGTAGAAAGGCAAGCCGATCGTCGGGAAGCGCCTGGAGCGCGTCCTCCGGGAACCAGATCGTATCCGGCAGGCCGATGATCACCGGCTCCGACGGTGCTACGAAGGGGGCTGCGCGAAAGATCGCATCGCACAAGCCGCCGGGCCGCGGCTGAACGACGTAGGCCACTACCGCCCCGCCGAACTCGGACCCGTAGTAGTGAACGATGTCCGATTTGCCGGGGGCTATGACAAAGCCGATTTTATCGGCGCCGCCGATGATCATGCGCTCGATCAGGTACTCGCTGACCGCGCGCGGCCGTTCCACCCCACCTTCCAGACGGCTGCCGACCGGCAGCAGCTCCTTGGAGAAGGCCAGTGGTTGAATGCGGGTTCCGCTTCCGGCGGCAGGTACGATTCCCCACATTGTCATACCTTCTGTAGCGGTTCCGTGGAACATACACGTTCGTCGAGAGCGCTCGTCAACGCCCGTTCCAGCTCGCCCGCCCGGTGATCCGCGGTGTGCTCGGCGAGCGTCCGCTCCCGCGCCGCGGCGGCGATGCGTCGGAGCTGGGCGTCGTCGACATCCATCGCCGCCAGGGTGTCGGCGGTGGAACGGGTAATCAGAATCTCCTGGCCCGGCTCATAGAAGGCGTCGATGCCCTCCCACTCGTCGCTGAGGATCGGACAACCGCAGGCCGCCGCCTCGAACAGCCGCCCGGACGGGCAGTAGCCCATGGCCGCCATGGGCTCGCGCGTGACATTCAGAGTTAGCCTGGAGGAGCTGAAGAACGCCGGATGGTCGGCGGCCGGCAGATGACGGACAAAGAAAATGTTGTCGCACCACGGGAAGTCATGCGGATACTGGGCGCCGGCGATGACGAATCGCTTGGCCGGCAACCGGCGCGCGGGCTCGACAAACAGCGCATCCAGCTCGGCCTGACGGTCTCTTGCGTACGTGCCGATATAAGACAGGTCGGCGCGGAAGTGAGCAACCCGCTCGACCGGCCGATGCACATCCGGATCGACGCTGCCGTAGAGCGGAACAACCCGCCTCGCGCCGAGTTGGGTTTGCAGCTCATCGAGCGCGCGCCCGCCGCTAAAGCTGAGCACTACGTCGAAGTCGCGCAAGCCTCGCGGGCCAATCCAGGGCGTCGTTTCACCCGAACCGAGGCGCGCCAGGGTGATCGGCGTGTCGAGATCGTAGAAGGCCTTGCAAGCTGCGCGGGAACCGAGCAGCAGCTCGGTCGCGGCAACGCCGTGCGGACAGAAGGAGGTTACCAGGCCCGCGTCAGCATCTGCGAGTTCGCGCTCTGCTTCGCCGACGACCTCGGACCAATCCCGGAAGAGCTTCAGCGCGCCGCCGGGCAGCTCGTTCATGTCGCGATTTTCGGCATAGTACGGAACGTCGTGTTCAAAGAACACGACCCTGTGACCGCGCCGGACCAGAGCCGAACAGAGACCGCGCCAGAGGGTTGCGTGCCCGTTTCCCCAGGTCGAGCTCACGGTCAGGCCGAAAATGACGATCTTCATGCGCCAGGCCTGCTCAATTCGCGACAGTCTCATTGATAAACAGCAGCCGCGGCTGTTGTTCGCCCAGTTCGACCGCGCTGATCGAGGCGGGCGAAATCTCTAGGCGATGCATGAAATCGATTGCCGCGCCCAGGAAGTACAACAGCGCCGACTTTATCGGGTCGGCGTGTCCGACCAGGATGCAGGCGGCATCCCGCACCGCGGCGCCGAGCTTTTCGATATAGCCAACGACGCGTGCCTGCACCTCGAGCATCGTCTCTCCGCCCGGCACCCGGCTGCTACTCCGGAAGGAATTCCAGCGCTGCCAGTCCGGGCGGTGTGCGAGTTCCTCCAGCGAAAGTCCGGCCCACTCGCCGAAGTCGATTTCGTTGAGAGCGGGGGCGATTTCTATATCGAGGCCGAGCTGGTCGGCGATAGGCCGGGCGGTTTCCCGCGCACGATCCAGCGGCGAGCAGTATATCGCGGTAATGCCTTCATTTCGGAAGCGTCGCCCTAGCCGCTCGGCCTGCGCCCGTCCCTCGCCGTTCAACGCCACTCCGGGCTTGCGCCCGACAATCGCTCGGCCGAGGAAGTCAGTGGCGCCGTGACGGACGAGGAACACGCGGGTCATTGCGCGACCCGCTTCACCCGCGCCTCGTCCCGAATGAAATGCAGCGTTCTGAGCCGCGCCTCGTCGTCGGTAAACTGTTGCGGGGGCGATTTCATGAAGTAGGCGGACGGTCCAATAAGCGCGCCGCCAACGCCCCGGTCGAGCGCCAATTTGGCGCAGCGCACGGCGTCGATGACGACCCCCGCCGAGTTCGGCGAGTCCCAAACCTCCAGCTTCAGTTCGCAGCTGAGCGGAACGTTACCGAACGTCGTCGCCTCCATGCGGATGCTGCAGTTCTTGCGGTCGCCCAACCAGGGCACGTAATCGCTGGGGCCGACGTGAATGTTTTCGGGCGCGAGCGGCACATCGAGCTGGCTGGAAATGGCGTTCGTCTTCGAAAGCTTCTTCGAGGCAACGCGGTCGCGGTCGAGCATGTTCCGAAAGTCGCTGTTGCCGCCGAAATTCAGCTGATAGGTGCGGTCAAGCCGGACACCGCGCTCACGGAACAGATTCGTCAGGACGCGGTGCACGATCGTGGCGCCGACCTGTGACTTTATGTCGTCGCCGATGATTGGCACGCGGCGCTCCTCGAAGCGACGCCGCCAGTGGCCGCTCGAGCCGATAAAGACCGGAATGCAGTTGACGAAGCCGCAGCCGGCCTCCAGCACGCGTTCGACGTACCACTCGGTCGCCCGCTCCGAGCCGACCGGCAGATAGCAGACGACGACGTCGGTGGCGGTTCGCCGCAAGAATGCCGGTGACGTCGGCCACCGGCGCGTCGGATTCCTGGATGACCTCCCTGAGGTACTTGCCCAGACCGTCCAGCGTCGGCCCCCGCTCGACCGCTACGCCGGTTGAGCTCACCTGCTGCGAATTGAATTGTGTTATTCGGAGCGGCGAGAATCGCCGTCGCGACGTCCTGCCCGACCTTCAACGCGCTGACATCGAAGGCGGCGGAGACTTCGATGTCGCCGACGTGATAACCGCCGAGCTCGACGTTCATCAACCCGGGAACGGCGTCGTGCGTGCCGGCGTTTCGATAGAACTGCAGCCCCTGGACAAACGACGAGGCGCAGTTCCCGACTCCGACGATCGCAACACGAACTTTTTTTCGGTTCAAGGCCGCCCGCTATCTGTCTGGCATGCTGAGGTTCGATATGGCTAATTGGTCTTGTTGCCCGCGGGAGGTGTACGGGATCTACTCGCCTCAACGCAAGAACGTCGGTGTTGTTCCGCGATGCCTCGTCGGGCGCGACCCCGACCACCGGTCGCGGCAACGGTAGCGGCGTCGTCGAGCCGACATCTTGATCGTCTACCGCGACGCCGAGCGTCTCGTCGATCCGTGGGGGCTGCTCGACGAATGTACCGTCCTGCTTGCGAGCCATGGCGGATCGGCGAACGGCTGATCATGCGCTCGTGGTTCGCCTGCTGATCGATGTCGGCGAGTTGGAGACCGCCGTTACTGATTTGCTGTTCCCGGATGCCGACGACGTCTCACCGGCCGTCGGGCTCTGGCGCCGGGCGGCGATGGCGCTTGGCCGCCTGTTTCGTCGCGTCCTGGCTGCGGCATGACTTCGAACCGGCTTAGCGCCGCGGCAATGGAGGCATTGTGGAGCCTCGAGCCGCTCAGGACAACGATCCCGAGGGGCACGGTGCGGTTGCGCGTCGCGGAGGGATACGCCTACTACGCCCTCTACCCCGAGACTTACTTCGCCGCCGCTCACCTCTTTCGGAGTGGCCGAACGCCCGGCACCGCGGTCTGCGTCGGCGTTCGCAGTATCGGCACAAGCCTGTCGGCTGTCGTTGGCGCGGCGCTC
Source organism: uncultured Alphaproteobacteria bacterium (assembly GCA_963786265.1). Taxonomy (GTDB): domain Bacteria; phylum Pseudomonadota; class Alphaproteobacteria; order Rhodospirillales; family Defluviicoccaceae; genus Defluviicoccus. The sequence goes on along the minus strand of CAWAYT010000005.1, from coordinate 97,495 downwards.
GAGGCAGAGGGATGGCACGTCCTATCCGTGACGTTGCGGCCGCGCGGCGCCCCCTTTCAGCGGCGGCCGGTACTTACATCGGATCTCGCGCGCTGGGTGGAAAGTCGGCGGGATGCTGATTTTCTCATAATCGACGAGGGTCCCGGGCTGAGCGGTTCTTCTATGTGCGGAGTGGCGGGCGTCATTTCCGGCCTCGGCGTGCCCGATCGGCGAATCACTTTGTTTCCGAGTTGGTCCGCCGACGAGGGGACGTTCAACTCCGAAGACGTCGCGCCAGCGTTGGCGCCGGCACGCGAAGTTCTGCTGTTCTTTCGAGGACACTTGGCTGTCACGCGGCATTCTCGGGCCGAAGCTGGACGATCTTGTCCGGTGGCGGCTGGCGGCGCCGCTGCTATGCGGACGCAGCGGATATACCCCGCTGTCCATCCGCAGCACGAGAGGCGCAAGTACCTGGCGACCTTACCTTCTGGCGAGCAGATCCTGTTCAAGTTCGCCGGCCTCGGCCGATATGGCGAGGCGAAGCACGCCCGCGCCGAACAACTGGCGGAAGCCGGCTTCACGCCGCGGGTGCTCGGACTTCGCGACGGCTTCCTCATGCAAAGCTTTGTTCCCGGCCGGCCGTTGCGTCTGGCCGACGCGGATGCGGCTCTGATGAGCGCCGCCGCTCGTTACCTCGCGCATCTTCGATGTTCTTCCGATGAGAGCCTCATCTGCTGGGAGCCGCTCCTCGAAATGATCGAAGTCAATATATCCGAAGGGCTCGGCCCGGTTTGGCGGGACCGGCTCGGCGATCTCGGGCGCTTCCGCCCGCTGCTGATTGGCGCCCCGGCGGTAGCGGTGGACGGCCGCATGATGCCGCACGAGTGGCTGGCGACGCCTCAGGGTCTTGTCAAGACCGACGCCACCGACCACGGCGACGATCACTTTTTTCCGGGGCCGCAGGACATCGCCTGGGATGTCGCCGGCTTTGCCGTCGAGTTCGGCCTTCGGCGGGCAGAACGCGGGACTTTGCCGAACGCGTGGCGACCCTCTCGGGCGACCGCCGCCTGCGCGCACGCCTGCCATTCCACCGCGTCGCCTATGGGGCCTCCCGGCTGGGCTACACGACTATAGCAGCGCAGACGCTCGGCAACTCCGCCGATGGCCAGCGTATGACGGCGCTTACCCAGCGTTATCGGCGGCAGTTAGCCCTAAGCATCGTCAGACTTGGCGACTCGAGTCGGAACGTCGATATCGTTACCGAACCGACGACGCCCGCCGGCACTTAGTCCGGCCGAGCGGTCGAGCGGCATCGTGCCCGAGAGATCGTCTACCGAGATCCCTAAGCCAACTTGACGGCCGTGCCGTTGGCGCTGACCATGAGCATCGAGCGTTCGCCGGTGCCGATGTGCTCGTAGTCGAGGTCGACGCCGATAATGGCGTCCGCGCCCAAATCCTGGGCCTCCTCCTCCATGTCCTCGATCGCCATCTTCTTCGCCCGGCGCAATTCCTTTTCGTAGGAGCCGGCGCGGCCGCCGACGATGTCGCGGATGCCGGCGAAGAAGTCGCGAAAGACATTGGTGCCGAGCACGGCCTGCCCGGCGACGATGCCGACGTACGTGCCGATACGGCGGCCTTCGACACTGTCAGTGGTGGTGATGATCATAGCTTCCTCAGCTTGGGCGTAGGCCGATAGCGGCGAGCGCGCTCGACTGGCGCTCGGCTATGCTGGCTGGGTCGAAGTTCTCGATCAGCTCGTGAAACATGCGGTGCCAGTTCATTTCGGCGCGCAAGCGGGTAAAGACGCTGCCCAGCCCGATCGCCGCCCGGTCCATCAGCACGAATTCGCGCGGCGGAGTAACGCCGCCCGTTTCGCGCAGCTCCCGCTGCACCTTGCCCGCCACCCGCGCGCCGTACATCGAACCGCCGTCCTCTTGGATGGGCTGCACTCTGTCCTCCATCAGTGGGCGATAAAGGAAACGCGCCCAGTGATTGAGGATGTCGATGACTTTACGGTCGATGTTGCGGAAGCCCCAGGTCTCATAGGCGTGTACCGCCAGGTCGTCGTCGCCGCGTTGCAGCGCCCAGTACAGGTCGATCACCGCGCCGATGAAGTCCGGGCGGAAAATCCGGATGCAGCCGAAATCCAGCAGATTGATGGAACCGTTCGAGCGCACCGTGTAATTGCCGAGATGCGGGTCGCCGTGCAGCACGCCGTACTCGTAAAACGGCACGTACCAGGCGCGGAACATGTTGCGAGCGACGATGTTGCGCAGATCCAGGTGACTGTCGACGGACTTCATGATCGGCTCGCCGTCCAGCCAGGTCATCGTCAGCAGCCGATCGCTGCAAAGGTCCTCCAGCGGCTCCGGTACGAACACCTGGTCCTCGCCGGCCAGCATCCGGCTATAGAGCCGCATGTGCTTGACCTCGCGCCGGTAGTCCAGCTCCTCGCGCAGCCGCTCGGACAGCTCGGCGTGGATGTTCGATGGATCGATCGCGCGGTCATAGCGGCGGTAGATCGAGAAAATTACCTTGAGCTGCTGCAGGTCGGCCTCCACCGCCGAGGCCATGTCGGGATACTGCAACTTGCAGGCGAGCCTTCGGCCGTCATGATCGGTCGCCCGATGCACTTGGCCAAGCGAGGCGGCCGCGGCGGCGGTCTGTTCGAACGTCGCGAACCGGCCGCGCCAGTCGGGCCCAAGCTCAGCCTGCATTCGCCGCTTGACGAACGCCCACCCCATCGACGGCGCGTTGTGCTGTAGCTGCGCGAGCTCCTGCGTGTACTCCTCCGGCAGCATGTCGGGAACAGTCGAGAGGATCTGCGCCACCTTCATCAGCGGGCCCTTCAGCCCGCCCAGCGCCGTCTTGAGCTCGGCCGCATGTTCCGGCCGATCGATGGTCAAGCCGAATAGCCTGTTGCCAGCCAACCGAGCGGCCAACCCACCCATCGTCGTGCCGACGCGGGCGTAGCGCTTCAGCCGTCCGCCAAGGGAGTCGAGATCTGCGAGGTTTTCGTTTTCAAGGCGTTCCGGTTCAGCCATGGCTCTCGGTGTGGGTCGGTCGATCGTAGCGCAAGGCGAGTACCGCCTCCGCCTCAGCGATATGGGTAGAAGGCCGCCCGAGCGCCAACCTGACGGGGACCCGATCAGCCGATTTGTTCGAGCTCGTCGATGAAGCCGACGATGACGTCGATCCCGCGCCGCCAGAAACCGGGGTCGCCGGCGTCCAGTCCGAATGGCTTCAGCAAGTCGCGATGCCGCAACGTACCGCCAGCGCGCAGCATATCGAAGTACTTGTCCTGGAATTCCGGGAAGCCCTCGCTGTAGACCTGATACAGCGAGTTCACCAGGCAGTCGCCGAAAGCGTAGGCGTAGACATAGAACGGCGAGTGGATGAAGTGTGGAATGTAGGCCCAGAAGTTCCGGTACTCGTCATCGAAGCGGAACACCGGGCCCAGGCTTTCGCGTTGGATCGCCAGCCAGAGCTCGCCCAGGCGCTCCGCCGAGAGTTCGCCCGAGCGGCGCTCCTCGTGTACGCGCTGCTCGAACTGGTGGAACGCGATCTGCCGAACCACCGTGTTCAGCATGTTTTCAACCTTGCCGGCGAGCAGGCGCCGACGCTTGCCGGCGTCGGTCTGCTGCTCCAGCAACGTGCGGAACACCAGCATCTCGCCGAACACCGACGCGCTTTCCGCCAGCGTCAATGGCGTGTCCGCCATCAGTATTCCCTGCTCCGCCGCCAGCACCTGATGGATACCGTGACCAAGTTCATGCGCCAGTGTCGTTACGTCTCGCGATCGGCCATAGAAATTCATCAGCACGTACGGATGCACCGACGGCACCACGGGATGGCAGAACGCGCCTGAATCCTTGCCTGGGCGGGGCGGCGCGTCGATCCACGGATCATCGAAGAAACGTCGGGCGATCGCCGACATGCGCGGATCGAAGCGGCCGAACGCATCGAGCACGGTTTCCCGTGCCTCGCTCCAGGAGTAGCGGCGGTTGTCGTCACCGGGCAGCGGCGCATTCCGATCCCAGTAGTCGAGCGCGGCACGGCCGAACCAGCCAGCCTTGATCCTATAGTAGCGATGCGCCAGCTCGGCGTAGGCGTCCCGAATGGCGGTTACCATCGCCTCGACCACCTCGTTCTCGACCTTGTTGGCGAGATTGCGGTAGGAGATCGGCAGCGGGTACTGCCTCCACTTGTCTTCGATCTCCTTATCCTTGGCGAGTGTGTTGACGATCAGCGTGAAGATGCCGGTACGCTCGCCCAGCCCGTGCCCGAGCGCCTTGGCGGCGGTCCGACGCGCCTGCGCGTCCGGGTTGTCCAACAGGTTCAGAGTATCGGCCAGCGTCAACGACTTGCCGTCGACGGCGAAGCGCAACTCGGCCAACGTCTGATCAAACAGCCGGATCCAGGCACCGGCGCCGGTGACCGACTTCTCGTGCAGCAATTTTTCCAGCTCGTCGGCGAGTTGATGCGGGCGATACATCCGGCTATCGCGGATCCACGGGGCATAATGCCGCGCCGCCGGATCCTCGAGCTGCCGCTCGATCACCGCGTCATCGAGCCGGTTCAGTTCGAGCGTGAAGAACAACGTTTCGGTCGATATCTCGTTGCAGCGCTCCTGTATGTCCTGCAGGAACCGGCCGCGCTCCGGCGCGCTCATGTCGCTCGCGAAGAACAACTGCGCGAAGCTCATCACCCGATGCAGCAGTTCGAGGATCGACTTGTAGCGGGCAATTGCCTGCCCCAGCTCCGCGCCGGAAAGGTACTCCAACCGGCCGGCATAGTCGGCGCGAAACGCCTCCGCTTCCCGCCGCGCCCTGTCCAGATGCTCGCTGAGCTCGGGATCATCCGGACCCGGCATAGAGATCACTGAGATCCCAAACCGCGATATGCTCTTCGGCGCGGTCGGTGATCGGCGCGGCGACGGCTACCCCCGCCTCGTTCATCGCTGTTCCTCCAGTTCCCTCCGCAGCCTATAAAGGTGCAGGCAGACAACCGCAACGGCAAGCCTGTGCGATCCGCATAGCTATGGAAAGTGGCGAAACGATGACCGGCGAGGACTGGCCGAACCTCGTCACGATGTTTTTCCGGCAGGCGGATCGTTACGGAGAGCGCCCGCTGCTGTGGCATAAGCGTGAGAGTCGCTACGTGCCGCTGACTTGGCGCGAGGTCGCGGTGCAGGTCTGCATGCTGGCGCGCGGCTTGCGAACTCTCGGGATCGTTCCCGGCGACCGGGTTGTGCTGTTGGCGGAGAACCGGCCGGCCTGGCTGATAGCCGACCTCGCAATCATGGCGATCGGCGCCGTGACCGTGCCGGCCTATACGACGAACACCGAAGCTGACCATCTGCACATTCTCGAGAACAGCGGCGCGGCGGCGGTGATCGTCTCGACGCGCAAGCTCGCGAACCAGCTTCTGCCCGCGGGGATGCGCTGCCCGAATGTCCGGCTTCGTTATCTCCATCGACGACCTCGGCCTGCACCAGCAGCCAGCCTTCGAGGTGCTGACGTGGCGCGAGGTGATGGCTCGCGGCGAACGTAGACCACGACCAACATCCGGGCGCGGGCCGCGCAAATCCAGCGCAACGACACGGCCTGCATCATCTATACGTCCGGTACTGGCGGCGCGCCGAAGGGAGTAATGCTGCATCACGGCGCCATTCTGAGCAATCTTCGATGGCGCCCGGGAGGTGCTCGCCGAACTCGGGCTCGGCGACGAGGTATTCCTGTCGTTCCTGCCGCTGTCGCACGCGTACGAGCACACCGTCGGCCAGTTTCTGCCGATCGCACTCGGAGCCGAGATCTACTATGCGGAAAGCGCCGACCGCGTCGCCGCGAATCTTCGCGAGGCGAGGCCGACGATCGTCACCGCCGTGCCCCGCTTCTACGAGATACTGCATCAACGCATCATGCATGGCGTTCGCAAGCAGGGCGGTATGCGCGAAAAACTCTTCCTCGCCGCCTTGAATCTTGGCCGACGCCGTTATCTGCATCCTCAAAGCTTCGGCGTCGGCGAGCGCATCGTCGATTTCTTTCTTGACAAGCTGGTTCGCGACAAGGTTCGCGAGCGCCTGGGCGGGCGCCTGAAAGCGTTGGTCTCCGGCGGCGCGCCGCTGAATACGGAGGTGGCCGTCTTCTTTCGGGCGCTCGGCTTGCCGCTCTTCCAAGGCTACGGTCAAACCGAGGCGGCGCCACTGATCAGCGTCAATCGTCCAAGCCGCCCAAAGGCGCATACCGTCGGCCCGCCAATCGGGGGGGCCGAGGTGCGCATCGCCGAGGACGGCGAAATCCTGGTGCGCGGCGAACTGGTGATGCAGGGTTACTGGCTGAACGAAGAGGCGACGCGACAGGCAATCAACGACGGCTGGCTGCACACCGGAGACATCGGCGAAATCGACGCCGACGGCGATCTCCGTATCACCGACCGCAAGAAGGACCTGATCGTCAACTCCGGGGGCGACAATCTTTCGCCGGCGCGCATCGAGGGCCTATTGACCCTTCGCCCCGAGATCGCTCAGGCGATGATCTACGGCGACCGGCGGCCACACTTGGTTGCTCTGCTCGTCCCCGACACGGACTGGGCGAAGGCCTGGGCACGGGCAGCCGACAGGCCGGCGGAGTTGGGCACGCTCGCTGATGATCCGGAGTTTCTCAAGGCACTGGGCCGCGCCGTGGACGAGGTCAACCGCAACTTGTCGAACGTGGAGAAGATCCGGCGCTTCGCTGTCGCGACGGAGCCGTTCACCATAGACAATGGGCAGATGACGCCAACGTTGAAGATCCGCCGTCACGTGATCACCAGAAATTATGCCCCGGCACTGGAGGCGTTGTACGACAAAGCAGGCTCCTAAACGCCGTATCGCTCGCGGAACCAGGCGACAAACCGAGGAATACCTTCGTGGATCGAGGTTCTTGGCTGGAAGTCGAAGTCGCGGCGCGAGGCTTCGATGTCGGCGCAGGTTTCCTTGACGTCTCCCGGCTGCATCGGCAGCAGTTCGATCATCGCCTTGCGACCGAGCGCCAGTTCCAAGGCGCCGATGAAGTCGAGCAGGCTCTCCGGCCGGTTGTTGCCCAGGTTGTAGAGGCGGTGCCGCCCTACTCCCGGATCGTCAGGCGGCGGCCGGTCGAGGCAGTTGATCACGCCCGTGACGACATCATCGATGTAGGTGAAGTCGCGTCGCATATCGCCGTGGTTGAACACCGGGATGGGCTCGCCAGCAAGGATCTTGCGCGTGAAGATGAAATAAGCCATGTCCGGCCGGCCCCACGGCCCATAGACCGTGAAGAAGCGCAGCCCCGTGAGCGGCAGAGCGTACATTGCCGCATAGCTCTCGCTTATCACCTCCATCGCCTTCTTGGTCGCGCCATAGAGGGAGATCGGATGGTCGGTGCGATCCGCTGTCGAGAACGGCATCTCTCGGTTGCCGCCGTAGACCGAAGACGACGAGGCATAGACGAAGTGCAGCAGCCTCGGCAGGCGGCGGGCCGCCTCCAGCAGCACGACCTGTCCATCTATATTGCTGCGAAGGTAGGCGTAAGGATTGATCAGCGAGTATCGAACGCCGGCCTGGGCCGCCAGGTGCACGACGCGGTCCACGCGCCTTTCCTCGGCGAACAACGCCGAGATGGCCTGACGATCGGCGATGTCGAGGCGACGAAAGGAGAAGCCGGGCCGGCCATCGAGCCGCGCCAGCCGGGCTTCCTTCAATCCCACGTCGTAGTAGTCATTCAGGTTGTCGATGCCGAGCACGGTCTCGCGCCGCTCGATGAGTGCGAGGGCGACGTGATAACCGATGAAGCCGGCCACGCCGGTGACCAGCACCGCCATTCATTTGCCCTTCCGAGCGCCGTCAAGCCACAGGAGAGATCGGTCTGTACCCGCAAGGCGGGATGCTCTTCCCGTTATCGCTACCGCTCGGCCCGATCGCCGCGGAGCATCGAGGCTATAGATCGCAAACCCGCCCAGATGCAGGCGAAGATGGTAGGGCCCGCCGAAGGCTCGATCTGCGAAATTTTGCGCAACCGGCTTAACCAGCCAACTTGCGCGCCCAGAGCCACCCAAAGGCGGAGTCTCGAATACCCAAATCTGGTACATAACGCCCGCTGCCGCCAAATTCGTCGCGTGCCACCGTATGCCGGGGCCGCTCTCGCATTATGAGAGATCAGGGAGGGTTGATGGAAGAAAGCACAGCGACCGCGACAGCCGCTTCGACGGTACGGCGAGTTTTCGATTGCTGCCTGTTCGACGGCGAGATGGACGTACTTGCGATCCGGTTTCACGAGTTGAACGCCGTAGTCGACCACTTCGTCATCGTCGAGAGCACTCTGACCTTCAGTGGCTTGCCTCAGGAGATCAGCTTCAACCCATGCCATCCAAGTATAGCCCCCTTCGCGGCCAAGGTGCGGCACATAATCCTCGCGGACATGCCGGAAACCAGCGACCCTTGGGTGCGGGAGGCGTGGCAGCGTAATGCTGTGCTGCGGGGCGTGCCGGATGCGGCGGCGACGGACCTGTTGGTCCTGTCGGATGTAGATGAAATTCCCCGCAGCTCAACCATTGCTGAAATGATTGCTGATTCTTCGGAATGAAATCTTCGGCTTTCGCTTGGCCTTCTATTACTTCTACGTCAACTACCGGAACGTAGCCGGCCCGGAAGCCGCCTTGACGTGGACCATCGCCGCCACGCGCCGGCAGATGGACGACGTCACACCGAATGCACTCCGTTATGCCGTGAGAGAAGGGCGGGTGCCGGCTAAACTCTTCGATCAAGGCGGATGGCATTTCTCCTATCTGATGGACGAGGCCGGAATTCGGCGAAAAATCGCTGCTTTTTCACATCAAGAATTCAACACTCAAGCATTCTTGAGCCAGATCGACATCGCCGCGATCGTTCGCGAGGGGCGGGATTTTTTCGATCGACCGGGCTTCGTCTGGAAGCTGATGCCTGACAGCGACCTGCCGCTTTGGCTGCGCCAAAACCGCCGGCGGTTACGGCACCTATTCCATCCAGCCAGCTTTGCCGAGCGTGTCCAAAGCCGCTTCGGCCGGAGCACCTTTCCCGCCGCCGGGCGGCGCCTGCCGCCGCCGGTGGTTATCTGTCCGTACTTGTACGATCAAGAAGCATCGGACATACGGTCCAAGTTCGGGTTGAAAAACCAGGGCGGCCGGCAAATGGAATTCTTCCTGTGGCAAGACAAAGAGCGCATCGGTCCGGAGTTCTCGTTTGAACATTGCTGGAATCAGTTTCCGGACCGGGACATCATCATAGTTCATTCAGACATGGCGCCTATGCCAGGCGAGCCTCCAGAGCGATGGTACGATGAGCTTTGCGGCTATCGGGACACCCTGCCGGGCGCGGGCATGATTGCTTGCAACCTGCTTTATCCCCGTGAGCCAAACGAACCCCTAACCGTCCAGTGTGCCGGGGGGACGTTCGAAAACGGTCAGATCGACTATCTGCACGGCCCTCTCCTGGAAGCGCCCAGCGACGGAAAAGGGGTTGCGTGCGAGCTGCTGGCTCGTGTGCGATCTGTCGATTGGGTGACTTTCGGAGGGGTGTTGATAAGGCGTGAGGTGATCCGTGCATGCGGACCCTTCGACCGAGCCTATCGGTGGGCTTATGTCATGGACGTGGATTACAGCTTCGAAGCCCGATTGCGCGGATTCCGCCTGATGCAGGTACCCGTGTCGTTACAGCACGAGGAAAGCCGCACGACACGTCGCCTTTGGGAACAGACGCCAGAGCTAAAGCAATTATATTCAGTATAATTCAATCGCTTCTATTCAAAATGGGCGCCCTTCTATGCGGCTCTTCCTTCAGAGGCGAGAATCCGTTCCGCATCATTGGCCAAGGCCAATGCAGAAGTCTGATGCTTATTAGGATTGCCATGAAGTATTGGGTTGAATGTCTTCAATGCTGCCCTTCCGAGCGCAAGAAGGCTCGGATGGGAGATCATGCCGGGGAGCTCTAACATGAGCTAAGCCTATCCCTTGCGGCACGAGCGCTTCCACTATCAGGCCGATCGCCGCGGAGCATCGAGGCTATAGATCGCGAGACCCGCCCAGATGCAGGCGAAGACGATAACGCTCGACCGGGAAAAAGCCTCGCCGTAGACGAGCACCGCCAAAAGGAATTGGCCGGTCGGCGTGATGTATTGCAGCAGGCCCAGCGTCGCCAGCCGAATACGCCGGGCGCCGGCGACAAACAGGATCAACGGCAGCGCCGTCAGAGGGCCGCTAAGCGCCAGCCCGGCGTCGAGCCGCCAATCGGCGGCGCCGAAGGCGCCGCTGCCCTCCGCCGCAGTGAGCAGCAGATAGCCCACGGCCACCGGCGTCAGCAGAAGAGCTTCGATGAACAGCCCGTCAATGGACTCAATGGGCGAAACCTTGCGCAACAGCGCGTAACCAGCGAAGCTGAGCGCGAGTACCAGCGCCACCCAAGGCACCGTGCCCAATACCACGGTCTGGTACATGACGCCGGCCGCCGCCAACGCTACCGCGACCCATTGCATCGGACGGAGACGCTCGCCAAGCACCAGGACGCCGAGAATAATGCTGAGCAGCGGCGTGGCGAAATAGCCGAGGCTGCATTCCAGTACGCGGCCCTGGGCAACCGCCCAGACAAAGACTCCCCAGTTGATGGCGATGGCGCAAGACGACACCGCCAGCAAGCAAAGAAGACCGGGGGCGCCCATTGCTCGCCGGACGGTGCTCCAGCCGCCGCCGACGGCGATTACAATTCCGATAAAAAGCAGCGACCAAACCACTCGATGCGCCAGCACCTGCATCGCCGGCACGTGAGCTACCGCCTTGAAGTAGACGGGAAACACGGCCCAGATCGCATATGCTGCGGCGGAATACGCGACGCCCCATGCTGCCGCTCGCTCGGCGGGCTGGCGCCGCTCTGGCCGCGCGGCGCTCACAGCACGTACAAGAGCAATAGCGGTAGTGTCAGGAAGGACAGCACCGTCGAGATCACCACGAGACCCGCGACCTCCTCCGGCTGGCGCCGGTAGCGCTGCGCGAACAGGTAGTTGAAGACCGCCACCGGCATCGACGACTGCACGATCAGCACCGCACGCGCGCGCTCCTTCGAGCCGAAACAGATAGGCCACGCCAACACCGAGAGCAAAACCCAGCGATAACCTCAGAAGCGAAAGTCCCAAGCTGCGCGGAAGGCTCGCGACGGTCAGCCTCGCCAGGGAAACCCCCAGCGTGATCAGCATCAGCGGGATGGTCATCAGGCCAATCATTTCAGTGGTCGCGTTGAGCCACGCCGGCGGCTTCGCGCCAGTGAACATAAAGATGAGCGCCGGTGGCAGCGCGTAGAGTAATGGCACCCGGGCCAGCATGCCGAAGGACAGCCTGCCCGATGAGATTGCCACGCCGACCGTAAACTGCAGGACGGCGCTGAGCGCGAAAATCCCGATGGCGAGCGCCAGGCCGGTTTCGCCGAAGGCCAGCGCGCTGAGTGGCAACCCCATGTTGCCGGTATTGGCGAACACCACTGACGGCAGAAACGCCGGCAAGGGGAGCCGGGCCGCGCGAAGCACGATGGTTCCGATGCCGGCCGAAAGGCTCATCACGACGATCGCGGCGCCAACCATCGTCAGGAACTCGTCCGTACCGACCGAAAGATTGGCGAGCGTGTGAAAGATAAGGCAGGGCGCGCCGACAGCGGTGACCAAAGCGGTCACGAACTCGACATCGAAGTCGCGCCCGAAGCGTCCCCAGCCGAAGCCGATGCCGGCTGCGATCAACACCGGCGCAATGATTGTGAATAGATCAGCGATCATCCGAGGTCGGCCTTGCAGGGGAAGGCACGGCCGAAACTCCGGTCTATGGACAGTCGTTCCGGTGGCCTCGGGAAACGGATGAATGGCGAGCGAACGCTTACTTGACTTCGGCTATTCGCATGGTGTTGACCGTCGACCCGATGGGGAAGCCGGCAATAAACACTATATTGGCTCCCCGGGCCGCAAACCCTTCGGCGATGGCGCGATTCTCGGTCTTTGAGATCATCTCACGGAAGGAATTGACTTCACCGACCAGAACGGGATGCACCCCCCACGACAACGTCAGGCTACGCGCCACGGCTTCGTCCGTGGTCAGCGCCAGGATCGGAACCCCCGGCCGCTCTCGCGCCGCCCGCAAGGTCGTATCGCCGGAATTGGTATAAGTGACGATGGCGCGGGCGCCGATTGTCTCCGCCGCCTGTCGCGCGGCCGAGGTAATCGCGTCGGCTTCGGTCGCCTCCGGCACTGTTTCTTCAATGTGCAAGGCGCGCTGATAAGTGGGATCGCGCTCGGCCCGCATGATGATGCGTTCCATGATGGTGACCGCTTCGACGGGGTAAGCGCCCACCGCCGTTTCCGCCGAAAGCATGACCGCGTCACTGCCTTCGTAGACGGCGTTGGCGACGTCCGAAGCCTCCGCTCGTGTCGGCGTTGGCGAATGCACCATGGACTCCAGCATCTGCGTCGCGACGATCACCGGCTTTCCGGCCCTGCGGCAAGCGCGGACGATGCGGCGCTGGAGCACCGGCACATCTTCCGTCGGCATTTCCACGCCCAAATCGCCTCGCGCCACCATGACCGCGTCGGAAAGGCCAATGATGCGTTCGAGATGCTGAATCGCCGATGGCTTCTCCAGCTTGGCGAGCACCCGCGCGCGGCCGGCCACGAGTTCGCGCGCCTCGATCAGGTCCTCGGGGCGTTGCACGAAGCTCAGGCCGACGAAAGTCGCGCCGAGCGATATCGCAAACTCCAGGTCGTTCCGATCCTTCGCCGTCAGCGGCGAGATATCGAGCTGCACATTCGGAAGATTGACGCCTTTGTGATCGGACAGCGGACCAGCGACCAGCACCTTGGTTTCGGCGTAATCCGGTCCGCAATCGGTAACTTCCAGCCGAACTCTACCGTCGTCGAGAAGCAGCACCGAGCCCGGCTTCAGGACCGCGAAAATCTCCGGATGCGGTAGCGAAACCCGCGTCAGATCGCCCGGCTCTTGGCGTAGATCGAGCAAAAACGACGCTCCGGCTGGCAGCTCGACTCGCCGCTGGGCGAAGCTGCCCAACCTCAGCTTTGGTCCCTGCATGTCGGCGAGAATGGCGATGGGGCGTCCGTAACGCTGTTCCAGACCGCGGATCTTCTGAACGCGATCGGCATGCTCGTCCTGCGTCCCATGACTGAAGTTGAGCCTGAATACGTCCACCCCGGCCTCGAAGAGCTGCGCTAAACGCGCTTCGCTGCTGGTGCTGGGACCGAGCGTGGAGACGATCTTGGTACGGGTGAGGCGTCGCATGTCACGACCATAGCGGAGCAAACCACGGCCACGCCAGCAGGAATGGCGTGCATCGGCGGAAGGGCTAGGCTAGGGTCCGCTTTTCACAGGGGCAATGCTCGCCCCGCCGCCTTACACATCCTCAACATCCCATCGTGAGGCAGCTCGCATGCTCGTTCGAACTTGGCTGATTGGACTTCTAATGGCGACTTTGTTGTCTTCGGGAGCAGCTGGCGCGCCCGCGGATCCGGAAAATACGCTCATGCTGACCTTGAAGGACGGCGTGGTGATGATCGAGATGCGACCGGATCTCGCGCCCAAACACGCGGCACGCATCAAGGAGCTGACGCGACAGGGATTTTATGATGGCTTAGTCTTCCACCGGGTGATCGACGGCTTCATGGCGCAGACCGGCGATCCCAAGGGCAACGGCACCGGTGGATCGGGCGTGAAGTTGCCGGCCGAGTTCTCCAAGCAGCCGTTCGTGCGTGGCACCGTCGGCATGGCGCGATCCCAGGACCCAAATAGCGGCAATTCACAATTCTTTATCTGCTTCGCACCCGCCCACTTCCTCGACGGCCAGTACACTGTCTGGGGCCAAGTCGTCGAGGGCATGGAATACGTCGACAAAATCAAGCGAGGCGATCAGCGGCGCAATGGCGAGGTTGCGAACCCGGACCGCATCGTCAGCATGCAAGTTGCAGCGGACGTGAAGAAGTAGCGGCCGAGCACGGTCCGTCCGGGCCTCGAGCTCTGCTCGCAAGAGAAGAATGCGCGCCTATCCGTGAGAGCGGGACCGCACTTCGAGGCTTTGCCAATGCGTTATGTCGTCGTCCCCGTAACCCCGTTCGAGCAGAATTGTAGCATCGTCTGGTGCTCGGAGACGATGCGGGGCGCGGTCGTCGATCCCGGAGGGAACCTAGACCGGATCCTTCGGGCAACCCATGAGAACGGCGTCAGTCTGGAAAAAATCCTGCTGACCCACGGGCACGTCGATCATGCGGGCGGCGCCACCGATCTCGCGAAGCGATGCGCATTGCCGATCGAGGGACCGCATATCGCCGACAAATTCTGGCTGGACGGCATGGAGCAACAATGCCGCGTGTTCGGCATGCCGGCGATGCCCGCGTTCACGCCCGATCGATGGCTCAACGCGGGTGAGCAGGTCACCGTGGGAAATCTCAGCTTCGAGGTGCGGCACTGTCCGGGGCACACGCCCGGCCACGTGATCTTCTTCAACAACGAGGCCCGGTTGGCGCTGGTTGGTGACGTTCTGTTCGCCGGCTCGATCGGCCGCACCGACTTCCCTGGCGGCGACTACGACACCCTGATCCGATCCATTCGCGAGCAACTGTTGCCCCTCGGCGACGATGTGGCCTTCGTCCCTGGTCACGGCCCGATGTCGACTCTCGGCGAGGAACGCCGGACCAATCCGTTCGTCATCGACCGCTCCGCCGGCTGGCGTTCGCGATTGTAGTCTCAGAGGGAAACGGCTCAAGGCATAGGCGGGCTGTCGCCGGCAGCGAGTTCCGGCTCGTCACGCTCACGCTCGGGCGCTTGCGGCTCGGGTGCTTGCTTCTCGGGTGCTTGCCGCCACTGAATGCCGCGACCAATCTCGATCTCGCGTTTCTTTGTGTAGGCGAAGCGCACCAGCAGGTATTCGAACGGCGATCCAGTTTGGAAGTAGCGAAACGGCTGCTGGTAGCGGGCGTCGGTTACGTTGGCCATGAAGACGGCCGGGCGGGCGTTGTCGAGCGAGAGCGCGCCCACCGGGTCCATCATGGCCGAAGCGGTGAGATCTACGCCGGTACCGGCGGCGTCGCGATACCCGGAAGGACCAAGAATGGGCAGCACCAGATAGCCACCGGGACCAACACCCCACAATCCGAGAGTCTGGCCGAAGTCCGCATGATACTTCGGCAACCCCATTTCACTGGCGACGTCTACGAGCCCGAACATCCCGAATGTGCTGTTTGCGCCAAATCGCAAGGCCGTGGCCAGCGCATCCGCGAACTTGAGCTGCAGGATCTCGTTGGCGAAAACGATCGGAGTCTTGAGATTGTTGAAGAAATCAGAGACGCGCTCTCGAAAGATTCGAGGCACGGCGATCTTGTAAGTATCCACAACTGGCAGCAGCACGTACCGGTCAGCCTGCGCGTTGAACGCATAGACTTGCCTGTTCCAGCCTTCCAAAGGATCGTAGACCTCAAGTGGCGAAAACGAACTCTCCGGGACCTCGCCTGGACGATCGACGAAGGCAGGATCGGAGGCGCAGCCGCCGAGCAGCAAGGCCATGATGGCCGGCACCCCGCGCCGGAACGGTATGCCGCTCCCGGACCGCATCCCGTGCCTGCTCATTGCAGCAGAAGCTGCAGCATCGCGGCGGCTACATATCTGTACCGCATGTTGCCGCAATGGCCGCCATTCGGGAAAATTCGCGACCGCCCGTCGAAGGTTCGCCTAAAGAAGTCGACATCTCCGGGAGCCAAAATAATGTCATCGGCGTTGGTCACGAGCCTGACTTTATCGGTGCCGCGCAGATAAGGCTCGATGCTTTCGAGACTGGACTCATCGATGAGGTCGGACGGGCTGATCGAGGGATCGAGTTCTCTATAGATCGGATAAAGCAGGTTGTCTAAGTAGTCACGGAAACCTCGTTGTATAGCTAAATTAAAGTAAGGCGTCAGAGAAGTTGAGATGGTCAGATTACTATTGCGGGGCACGATATATCCCGCATTGTTCATCACGTCTCCGGTAAATGCGATGTTTGCGGCCGCGAGACGAAATACGATACCGACCAAGGCCCGCAATTCCTGATCGCTGGTCTGCATCCCGCGAATGACGTCGTATAGAAGATCCTGACTGAAGTCAGCTCCCCGGGAACGCTGCACAAGTCCAGCGACCCTCGCTGTCATTTCGTCAAGAAATAACGGGACGTTTTGTACGCCGCCAGGGATATTATCCGCCAACATGTTGTCAAGAACCTGGGATGACTTATAGAGACTCACCGGCGGGTTGATCATCAACACCCTGCGGAAACGCAGCGCCTTCTCTTGATCGTCGAGGCGGGCCACGAACGCCGACTGCCAACCGCCGAGGCTATAACCGGTGAGGTATAAATCGGTGATGCTGATGCGTTGTTGCAACTGCTCCAGGCAGAGCCGCATGATGCGGTAAAGGTCAGCCGCATCCTGACTGGTCCGGCCCGGAACGCTGGTGGCCGACGCGGTGACCATGAAGTTGGGAAATGTCGGCGACGACAGCGAAACCGCGTGGAAACCGGCGCTATAAAAGAAACTCTGAAGAAAACGCGAGAGCATCGAGGCGTATCCGGCATTGGTGCCGGCGATGATGAAGATGAGCGGGGCCTCGCCCCGCTGAGCCGCAACCGAGTACCTAAATCGATCCTCGTACCAGAAAAAGTCGGGAGTTTTGCGGTCATCGACGATGGGCAGGTCGAGGTTCCTGACAGGCACCTCCTCCATAACATCGGCCGCCACTGCCGCCGGCGTGCCGACTACGGTGGCGACGTAGGGGTTCAACAGCGGAAAATCATATTCTCCAGCCTTGTCTATGATTGCTTGCGGGTCGAGGGTGCGCGGAGTGTGGCAAGCGGCGAGCGAGAGTAAAGCCCCTAAGATGGCCCACGGCACCCATCGGCTCAACAACGCTTCAGCCTCAAGCCAGGCCCGACAGCAGGAGCTCGAGGGTGTTTCGCAGGTCATCAGGATCACGCAGGTCGGAGCAGCCTTCAAAGACGCGGTTCAACCAGACTAAGTCGCCGGTGTCGAGATCAATCAGCGACGCGTAGCCGGTTTGCTCCGGACAGCCGGACCCTGATCGCGTGGCGTTGATGGCTGGCGCGGCACGATAGCTCGCGTATAGCGGGCTGGCATCATCAAGATCGAGCGGCGTCAACGGCACCCCCAGGAAGACGACGGAGGCAACGAACAGAGCGCCGAGCGCGACCTGTCCCACTACCCGCTCGGCACTTGAATACCGGTCGTGAAGCGCCAAAAAAAGTGCGTAGCGCGCGTCCGACGCTTGTCGCAGATCGCGTAACACGGACGCGAAGGAGAACCGACTGGCGCCGATGATGTAGCCGGCGCGCCCGCCGTCGACCGACCGTTCCGCGAGTTGTTGGAACAGGAGCCGCTGCTGCGCGAGGGCCGCCTCTTGCGCCTCGCTCGCCCGGCTGTCCGTCGCGAGAAAGACGCCTACGGAGACGTTCTTGCTTTCCAGGATATCGCGAACGATCGCCTCTATCTGTTGGCGAGCTTCGGCGGCCCAATCAACTCGCGCTTTCCATCCGATCAGCCCACGCTGCTCGAGATGAACGTCCGCGGGCATCAGCAGCACGCTGAAGCCCGATTCCGGCCGATTGAACGCCACCACATGTTGCAATCGCGCCGGCGAGCCGCAGCCGGCGATAAGCATCGACAGCACAATGGAGAGCGACAGGCATCTTCGGCGACGGTGCATCGGTGGTCCACCCCGTGCACTCCTTCCCCACCTGTGACAGTCGCGGCCTCGCCGGCAAGCACTGCTCGCCGGCTGGCATCACCTCTAGCGGCCGGGTCAGCGGCCGCTAGCGTGTCTGCTTTTGAATGTTCTCGCCGGCTTTTTCCATGCCCTGACCCGTGGTCTTCACGTTTTCCCGTGTGTCTTCCTTCGCCCCCTGCCACGTCTCGCTGCACGCCGCCAGGCCCAGCGCCAGCAAGAAAGCCGCGAGCACCGGTAGGCGCGTGGATTTAAGCATCTGCATAGATCTTCCTTTCATAAGATTAAGCCGGAGCGAGGCGAAACTGATTTGCGCCGCGCCGCCCCCGGGGGTTCAACGTGGTCTCGAACGTGTTGTTCCTACCAACGACGGCGGAGAACCAGCCGGTGACCCAGTCGTGCCCACTCAGACGATAAACGGCACGATGATCAACGAGACGATCGACATTAACTTGATCAGGATGTTCATCGCCGGGCCGGAGGTGTCCTTGAATGGGTCGCCTACGGTATCGCCAATAACGGCGGCCGCGTGCGCATCGCTGCCTTTTCTCTCGCCAGGGATGTGCCCTCCTTCGATGAACTTCTTGGCGTTGTCCCAAGCGCCGCCGGCGTTCGCCATGAACAGCGCCAGCACGACGCCGATGATGAGCGAGCCCATCAGCATGCCGCCCAGCGCCGCCGGGCCGATGAAGAAGCCGACGATGACCGGCGCGGTGACCGCCATGATGCCGGGGGCAATCATTTCGCGGAGGGCGGCGTTGGTCGAGATGGCGACGCAGCGGGCGGTATCGGGCTTGCCCATGCCTTGGAGCAAACCGGGGATCTCGCGGAACTGCCGGCGGATCTCGGTGACCATCTCGGTCGCCGCCTTGCCCACCGAGCTCATCGTCATCGAAGCCGCCAGCACGACGACGATCGCGCCCAGGAACGCGCCGACCACGACCCGCGGGTCGGTGATGTCCATGACGACCGGTGTAGTGGAGATAAGCTCGACGTTCTGCTTGAAGGCGACGAACAGCGCGAGCGCGGTGAGCGCCGCGGAGCCGATGGCGAAGCCCTTGCCGGTGGCGGCGGTGGTGTTGCCGATCGCGTCGAGGCCGTCGGTGATCTTGCGCACATCTTCCGGCAGCTGCGCCATCTCGGCGATGCCGCCGGCATTGTCCGACACCGGGCCCGACGCATCCAGGGTCATGGTCATGCCGGCTGTCGCAAGCATGCCGACCGCCGATATGGCGATGCCGAAGAGACCGGCGGTTTGGTTCGCCACCAGGGTGGCGCCGGCGATCAACAGCAGCGGCACCGCGCAGGACTCGAAGCCGACCGCGACGCCGGTAATGATGTTGGTCGCGGCGCCGGTCTTCGAGGCATCGACGATGCGGAACACGGGTTTCGAGCCGGTGTAGTACGAGGTGATTCGGCCAATGAGAACCCCGGCGATGTTGCCGGCGAGAATTGCAAAGAAGATTCCCCATCCGTAGCCGAAGACGATGAGCACGAGGAGGGTCAGAGCGATGAAGATCGCCGCCGTGCTCATGTCAGCGATAGCCAGCGACTGGGCGGGGCCCACTCCTTTCAGCAGCCGCAGTCCAAAAATGCCGCAAAGCGAGGCGATCAACCCGAGAACCGCCAATAACAATGGCAGAGCCATCAGCATAACCTTGGCGGCGATAATGTCACCGGCCGGAATAACCTCGATGTTGATCCAGGAAGCCATGCTGAGCAGGTGCGTCGGCACCGCTCCGTTGAATAACGACAATAGTTCATCGCTACTCATAGTAACGCCGATGGTCATCGCCGCTACCAGGGAGCCGACGTAGGATTTCATAGATATCCGCACCCAGACCAGCCACATCGCCGACATTGTCGCCGACATTATCGGCGATGACGCCCGGATTGCGGGGATCGTCCTCGGGTATGCCCGCCTCGACCTTCCCCACCAAGTCCGAGCCGACGTCGGCAGCCTTGGTGAAGATGCCGCCGCCGACCCGCGCGAACAGCGCGATCGATGAGGCTCCCATGGAAAAGCCCCAAATGATGTTGATGTCCGAGGCGGATCCGAAGAGGTAGAAGAGTACCCCGAGGCCGAGGAGGCCGAACGAGGCCACGGCAAGGCCCATCACCGCGCCGCCGTTGAAGGAGACGTTGAGCGCCGCGCGCTCTCCGCTATAAAGCGCCGCCGCCGTCGTTCTGACGTTTGCCTTCGTTGCCGCCTTCATGCCCACAAAGCCGGCCAAGGCGGAGGTCACCGCCCCAAACACGAAAGAGCCGCCCATGCGTATGTCATACTGGAAGGTGAGCAATATCGCCACGAACACCATAAAGATGGCGATCCGGATATATTGCTCGCGCAAGTAGGTCATCGCGCCGAGGTGGATCTCATCGGCGATGGCCTTCATTTTGTCTGTGCCTGCCGGTTGCCGCGAGTTGCCTATATAGAGCACCGTCGCAGCCATTAGCCCGATGACCGCGGCGGCGAGCGCCACGAGCCCGGTGTTCACGCCCGTGTCCATTGATATCTCCCTCGAATTCGTTAAGGCACAGGAAGCAGTAATCTCGGCTGCGAAGTGCGGAGCTTTCGCGGACCGGCCCACTCAATTATCGTGCCATTCCCCCCGCAAACCCGCTGTCGCCTTGAATGAACTTTTGGTCGTTGTACGAGGCTGAAGCCCGGAAGCGACCAACTCACAACTGGCTCCTTCTAGCCATAAAATCGCAGGTCGTCCAGCAGCCTAACCAAAATCCGGCCGGGCGCGGGCGCGATATTGCATCGGAGTGCGAAGGCGAACAGAATGCAGCCGACGTCTTCGACAGACCGGTCCCCGTTCCGCGATGTCCGGCGCTTTCGCAACCGGGAGACTTCGGCGGCGTCCAGAGGGGAACGCGGGACTCAGGAGATCTCAGAGATGTTATGTCGCCATTACATGGTGCGGTTCGGAGCCGCCAGATCGACTATTCTTGATACCGCGACTTTGGGAGAAGCATTGGCCAGAATGATCAAGCATCACATGCAGCAGCTTCTATTAATCAATGAAGCTGGCGAATTCGTGGGTGAGATCACCACATTCACGCTGGCGAAGCTGCTGCTGAACGGTGCGGGGACGCAGACGAGGGAACAGGCGGAGGCCGAAACGGTAAGTGATGTGGATGACCGGATAACTCCACATCTCGGCCGCCGCGTCCGCGATTTCGCGGAACATGACCTTCCGGTCATGAACCCCGATACGCCATTGATGGAAGCGGTCGAGTTGCTGGCTACCGGCAAGCTGCGCTTACCCGTGGTCGATCCGGCGACCAACAAGTTTATGGGCGTCATCTCACCGCTGACCGTCTTACGCCGGTATCAGTTCTGACCACCAGGGCCCCGCTGCGCCATGAATAGGGCCGGTCCCCGTTGAGAAAGACAAGCATGTCAGGTATGCGGCCGTACTCCGTGCCGACCATGGCGTTGGCTTACGGCCTATGTTATAGCCGGCGCGAACTTGGAATTCGCACGATAATGTAACGGAAGGACGGAATGATCGTAAAAGTCATGTTGCTGCTCACCGGCGGCGGACCGATGGTAATTCTGACTTCGTCGGAGTTGCCGACCTCGCCTGCTTTGCTAAGAGAGCTGCATTCGAAAGGTATCGACAAGTTTATCGCCTACGATATTCCCCTCGAACTCGCCAAGGAGAGATACGGCGCTCACTTCGCGGCGGTGGCGCGGGACGTACACGAGACTGATGAGTTACGCATTCTCGACTTCAGCGGTCATCGAGCGTTCTCGCTTTTCCGTTTCGATGAACTCGGTCCGCCGACCCGCTACGAGGCCTGATCGCGGCGCGGGAAGTACCGCGCTCGCGATCGGCTCATCTACCTCGAGAGCGAGACGCTCGCGTCGGGGAAGGCTCGTGGAAAGCGCTCCTCGGCTATCACGCCGGAGAGCGCTGAGGCTATCTCCACCATTACGTTAGATCGACCGAAGCGGCGAGCCGCCTTGTCAGGCAGGCTCCTCCGCGAGTCGGAGTGGTCTTTTCTACCGGCCGGCAACTTGCATCACGGCCATGCTTGTGCGCAGCCAGTCATGGTAATTGCTCATCAGCAACTCGGCCTGTCGGCCCATGACCTGACCTACGGTTCGGCACTGCATCAGGTCACTTAACGCCCGGCAGTTGCGGTTCATCGTGCGGCCGGCGTATCCAGCCCATTCCTGCAGGGCCTGTTTGGCTTCGGGACTCTCCCCGATACCAACCGCGGTTTGTGCCTTCTGCCCAGCCTGACTCAGCATATCCGCGCCGGCCCGCAGCACCTGCCGGGTAGCCTCCTCTGTCTGCCGCGCTACTTCGCCCGGCATTTCGGGAGCCCGCTGCCCAGCCCGGATCACCTGCGGCTGCTCCTGCCCCGAGGGGTCTCCTGAGCCGCCGCCCTGAAATTCACCGTTGTTCTTGTCGGACATTGAATGTTCCTTTCGTTTCTGATTCGAGAGACGCGGTCTGAACGTCTCTGACGTTAGCGGCTAACTGGCGTTTCCGCCTTCGGCTCGATCTCTTCGACCTCGACGTCGGTCCGGCGGGCGGTGGCGTGCACCTTCTCTTCGTGCTCCGTGGCGGTTTTACGAAGCGCTACCTCGCCCACGACGCGGGCCTCCTTGCTGACCACCACTTCCTCGGCGGTTTCCGTCATCTCGATCGTCTTCCGCTGGAAAGCCTGCTCTCGCTCCTCCGGGGTCAGCACACGATCCGTCGGCTGGCGGTCGACAACCACTGTTTCCTCGCGCAGCCGAACCGACTCCTCAACCGGCCGCTCCGTCACCGTCGAACGGACGCGAAGGCCGCCTCGCAGCACCTGCCGCTTGCCGATCGAGACCTTCTCCTCGATCACCGGGACGGTCTCCTCGCCTTCCGCGACAATCCCGCCCGCCGGACGGCGTTGCTCGCGACGCAATTCAGCCGTTAGCTGGTCGAGATCGCGGGGACCGTGGCGCTCCATGATGTCGAGCGCGTCTTCGGCGGTTTCGTTCTCCGCCTCGAGCGTAACGAGGGCTGACCCACGCCGGAGCACATTGGCGTAGACAACGGCGTCCGACTTTTCGATGCCGCGTCCGACCAACTTCTCGACGACTGTGTCGGTGGCTTCGGGGCCGCCGTTCAGGAGCTCGATTGCATCCTGGTTAAAGCCGGCCTGGACCAAATCTTGGACGACTTGCCTCGCCTTGTCGGCGTTGTCGTACATGGCAATCACGGTTGTTGGCATTTGCTTTTCCTTGTTTCTCGGTGTGAGTGACTTCCGCAAACTTCGCTGCCCATTTCCGGGGTCTTTCACTATGCGAAAACCCGGTCCGTGACCCGCGAGGGTAATAATGCGTTCACTCTTGTTAACATGGTGCGCCGCACAAGGTTCCGCTGCGATGCGAAATAGAATTTGACGAAGAACGCAGCGGGAGCGGGACACTGCTGGTCGCGATCCGTCGCGTCAGCAGGGCCGGGCGAGAACGGGGGGTCAGGAAGGCAAATGTTGGCGCAAGAACGACCAATGTTCGATCCCAGGCGAGTGCCGCATCCTCGGCGTCGTAGCGTCCGCCAGTCGGATTGGCGAAGGCGTGGTCCGCCTCATACCAGTAGACGGTGAGCGGCTTGCCCGCCTGGGCCATCGCTCTCTCGAAGCCCTCCACCATCGGCCGGTTGATCCACTGGTCGCGGGTCGCGAAATGGCCAAGCACCGGCCCATTCAGCCGCGCTAGTCGGTCCGCCGGCTGATCGACCTTTCCATAATAGATGATCGTCGCGTCCACCGGCGTGGCGATCGCGGTGTCCAGCGACCAGCCGCCGCCGAAGCACCATCCGATAGTCGCCACCTTTCCGGTTCCTTTCGGATGCGTTTTCAGCCAGCCGGCCCAGGAAACCAGCGTGTCGATGCCAACGTTCGGATCTACGGCGTTGCGCAGCCGTTCCGCCTCTTCCGGGTGCGTGGCGACGTTGCCGCCGTAGAGATCGGCGGCGAGTGCGATGAAGCCTTCGCGAGCGTATTCGCCTGCGACCGCCTTGATCTGATCGTTCAGCCCCCACCATTCGTGGATCAGCAACACCGCCGGGGCCGGCGTTTTGGCCGGCAGGGCAAGCGAGGCATGCACCCGCTTTCCGCCGGCCGTTTGCAAGCTCACATCTTCGAGCGGCCGATGCAGCCGCGCTCGCCAACTCGGGGTCCGAGAGAATGGCCGCCAGCGGCGCCGTGGCCGCGAGGCGTTGCAGGATTTGCCGGCGACTGAGCTCGACGAATGACATCGGCACCTCCGGACCAACATTAAGTCATCCCGCCTGCATGTAGCCATGGGCAGGCAGGCATAAAAGGCTCGAAGGTTCGCTGAAAACTTTCCCGCCGCACGCGAGCCGCCGCCAAGCCGGTCTGTTACGATCGGCCCTCACGTTCGCGGGTGCTCGATGATCCGTTATCTTCTCCGGCTTGCCACCGCCATGCTGGTGATGCCCACCGCTCTCGTGCCGGTTGCTGGGGTCCAGGCAGACGATATTGTCATAGAGGCGAAGCCAGTCCTGCTGAATTCGTTCGATCCTTCCCTTACCCGTGTAGGACGCCTCGAGTACCGCGGCGGGCTGCAACTCTCGTCTAGCGACCACGCTGTTTGGAGGTCTCTCGGGCCTGCTGGTGTCGGCCGATGGGCAACGACTTACGGCGATTTCGGATCGCGGCTACCGGATGAGGCAGTGTTGCTGTATGACCAAAACGGCGCGCTTGCCGGGATCGACAGAGCAACGATCACCGAGCTTCGCGGTGTCCACGAGAAATCCCTTGCCGGCTCGCCGGAGGGCGACGCGGAAGGACTGGCTCATGGCGAGGGCGGAAGTGTCGTGGTTTCTTTCGAAACGCGGCCCAAGCTGTTGGTGTATCCGCGAAAGGGCGGTCCACCAGTACACTTAAAGCCGCCCCCCGGGCTGAAAGATGCCGCCAAGAACCAGGGGATCGAGACACTCACACGGCTCGCTGACGGGCGCCTACTAGCGCTCACCGAAGGATTAGAGACCGAGGGCGGGGTGGTGGGCTGGATAGGTGGCAACCGCAAACCATGGTTCAGGTTGACCTGGCTGACGAGCGGCGGCTTTCAACCGACCGGCGCCGCGACCCTGCCCTCCGGCGACGTGTTGGTGCTGGAGCGCCGTATCGTGCCGCCCGGCGCCCGCGTCCGGCGCCTGGAGGCGTCGCGAATTGCCGCTGATGCCGTGCTCGACGGCGAAGAGATCGCACGCTTCGAGGGAACGCTCACCTTCGACAACATGGAAGGAATCGCCGCCCGCGACGACGCCGGCGAAAGTCTCGTCTACCTCGTGTCGGACAACAACTACAGCTTCCTACAACGCACGCTTCTGTTGATGTTCCGGATCGCCCACTGACGCGTCGCTCAACAGGTCCCGCCCGGGCACACACAACCTTTATGAGAGTCGAAGGTTGCGTTGATTGGCCTCAGCAGGCCATCGGTTCGACATAAACCTGTGTTTTATGGCCCGTGAGCCATATCTAGATCCGAACCTCACGTGAAATCCCGTATGTCACCTGCTCGGTCGGTCGCCAGTTCCGGCGATTGGCGCACGATCGCGACTCTGCTGCCTTACCTGTGGCCGAAGGGGGAGCCGGAACTGCGCAGGCGCGTGGTCGCCGCTGTCTTCTTCCTGGTCGCGGCAAAAGGCATCAACGTCGCCGTGCCGGCGCTCTACAAGTTCGTCGTCGACGGGCTCGCGGCCGATGAGTTCGGGAAAATCGCGGCGGTGCCGATCATGCTGGTGGTCGCCTACGGCGTCGCCCGCATGCTCTCCCAGACATTCGGCGAACTTAGAGACGCCGTGTTCGCCAAGGTGGCGCAGCGGGCAATCCGCTCCGCCGGATTGCGCACGTTCGAGCACCTGCATGCGCTCAGCCTTCGCTTCCACCTCGACCGGCGCACCGGCGCGGTCAGCCGGGCGATCGAGCGGGGCACCAAGGGCATCGACTTCCTGCTCAGCTTCATGCTGTTCAACATTCTGCCGACACTGCTGGAAATCCTGCTCGTCTGCGGCATCCTGTGGGCGCTGTTCGGCGTCTGGTATGCGTTCGTCACCTTCGTTTGCATCGCCGGCTATGTCGTCTTCACCGTAAGCGTCACCGAGTGGCGCACCAAGTTCCGCCGGCAGATGAACGAAACCGACTCGGAGGCGCACACCAAGGCGATCGACTGATTGCTCAACTTCGAGACGGTGAAGTACTTCGGCAACGAGGCGCACGAGGCGCGCCGCTTCGACGCGGCATTGCGAGGCTACGAGAGCGCGGCGGTGCGGAGCAAGGTAACTCTGAGCCTGCTCAACGTCGGTCAGGGCGCGATCATCGCCGTTGGATTGATCGCGCTGATGGTGATGGCCTCGCAGGGACGTCTCGCGCGGCGCGATCACCGTCGGCGACTTCGTCATGGTCAATTCGTACCTGATCCAGCTCTACCTGCCGCTCAACTTCCTCGGCTTCGTCTACCGCGAGATACGGCAGTCGCTGACCGACATGGAGCAGATGTTCCAGCTTCTCCACGAGAGCCCGGAGATCGCCGACGTACCGGCCGCGCGGCCGCTCGCGGTCGGCGGCGGCGGCATTGTCTTCGACAAGGTTTCATTCGCTTATGATAGCCGGCGGCGGGTGCTGGAGGACGTTTCCTTCATGATCGCGCCCGGAGACACGCTCGCCATCGTCGGGCCGAGCGGCTCCGGCAAGTCGACGATCGCCCGCCTGCTCTATCGGTTCTACGACGTGACCGAGGGCCGCATCCTGATCGACGGCCAAGACCTCCGCCGCGTCAAGCAGGCGAGCGTGCGGGCCGCTATCGGCATAGTTCCGCAGGATACGGTGCTTTTCAACGACACGATATTCTACAACATCGCCTACGGGCGGCCGGGCGCCACCCGCGAGCAGGTCGAGGAAGCGGCGCGGCTCGCGCGCATCCACGACTTCGTCATCTCGCTGCCGGACGGCTACGCCACGATGGTGGGCGAGCGCGGGCTCAAGCTCTCCGGCGGCGAGAAGCAGCGGGTGGCCATCGCTCGCACAATTCTGAAGTCGCCACGCATATTGGTTTTCGACGAGGCCACCTCGGCCCTCGACACGCATACCGAGAAGGAAATCCAGGCGAGCCTGCGCGAAGTCTCCGCCGGGCGAACCACCGTCGTCATCGCGCATCGCCTCTCCACCGTCATCGACGCCGACCAGATCCTGGTGCTCGAAGCCGGCCGCGTGGTCGAGCGCGGCAGTCACGCCGAGCTGCTTTCGCTACGAGGCCGGTACGCGGCGATGTGGTCCAAGCAGCAGCAGGTGGAGGAAGCGCGCGAAGCGCTCGAGCAAGCGGTAGCCGAGGAGAGGACGGCGGCGGCTGCGGAGTGACCGCCGGCCCAGAGAAGGCGGGCCGCCAGGGGCGGCCCTGAACCAGAGATGATTTTTATGAACTACACATTGTCAGGCGAGCCGGGCTGAATTGGGCCGATCCTGTAGGGCCGCATCATTTCGTTGTCCTCGTGCTCGACGATGTGACAATGCCAGACGAAGTTGCCTGCCGTTTCGAACTTCAGTCTGACGCGGGTCACTTGGCTGGGGTAAGCGATGAACGTGTCTTTGTAACCTCGCTCTGTAGGTTCCGGCGCACTAGGCGTGCCGGTGACCTGGATGTTTGTGGGGGCATCGCCTGGGGTGAACGTTATGGGTTGTCGGTTGACGAGCTGGAACTGCACCTCGTGGATGTGGATGGGGTGCGCGTCAGCCGTGAAGTTATAGATCTCCCAGACCTCGGTGGCGCCGACGGCCGGATTTTCCGAGATCGGATCATCCCACATCTTCTTGACGGCCGTGTTGCCCTCGACAGTGCCGAGGAGAGCGGCGATCACGACTTCGCCAACCGCCTCCTCAAGCAGGGCGAGGCGGCGCGTCGGCCCGCCGCTGAGATTCTGTATCGGTGGCAGGTTAAGGTTACCAACCGGCTTGCTGGCATCCTTATCGGTCAGCGCCACCACCTGGAACTGCATGACCTGGCCGGTTGTGGCCGGATCGGCCCTATCGTCTTGAGCGATTGGCAGACCACTGAATGGGCTATCCGGCCCGACATTCAGCAGCTCGAACTTCGTTCCAGGAGCAAGCTCGGTGAAATCGACGATCACGTCATACCGCTCCGCGGGCGCCATCAACAATTCGCTCACCAGCACCGGTGCCGGGAGGAGCCCGCCCTCGTTGCCGATCACCCCAAACTGCCGGCCGTTCGAGAGCTTCAGGATCAGGAACCGCGAATTGCAGCCGTTGAGCAGGCGGAATCGGTAACGCCGCGGCGCGACGTTCAGGAACGGCCACGTCCGCCCGTTGACGACGATCGTGTTGCCGAAAAACTCCGGATTCCAGATCGGCGGCACGTCGGTTTGCGGAATATACGGCCCAGTATAGCCGTCGAAGAACGCGCGGCTATCCGGATAGAATAGCGAGCCATCGTCGTTGAAGCTGCGGTCCTGGATGGCGATCGGAATCTCAGTATAGAGGATCCCGGAGGGATCGCCGAGTTGCGGTGCGCGGAAGCCTTTGACGTTGCCGTCGCCTGGCCCGCCGCGAACGAGGAAGAAGCCCGCCGGTCCGGCGTAGACGTTGAGCCGAGTCATGCCGAGGGTATGGTCGTGGTACCAGATCGTCGACGCCCGCTGCTCGTTGGGGTACTGGAAGACGGCGAAGCCCGCCCCCCAGGTGACGCCGAACTTTGCGTTGGCCTTTCTCGCGAAGAAATCGTACCAGGTACCCTCGGTGGCATAGCTTGGCGAGATGTTATTGGCGGCCGGCAGGAACCAGGCTTCGGCGTAGCCGTCGCTCTCGTCGCCAACGCCAAGCGCTCCATGCACGTGCGTGACGATCGGCACCGGACCGCCGTACTTCCCGGGCGTGTCGCCAAAAGTCGGTCGCGAGTTGCGCTCAGTAGTACCGCCAGGCGGATTGGCCCAGTGCAGGGTCTGATCGACCGCAAGCAGGTGCGGCAAGAAATTGCCGTTGCCATCCACAAGCTCGTTAATCCATTTGATCCGCACCGGCTTCTTGTAGGTGGTCTCGATCGTGAAAGCCGGATAATTCAAGGTGCCGGCTCGGTCGGTGACGGAGCAGTAACTCCACACGGTCGTCTGAGGCTTGGACGGTGGCAGGATCTGCTGGCTGAACTGACGCACCGCGATCTCGTAGTAGGAGACGTTCTTGCCTCCTTGAACGACCAGTTTTTCATCAGTCGGCGGCATCACCGGCGGGATCACCAGTGGTTGGTCGAATTTGGCCACACTCGCCAGATCCAGCGTTGCGCCCGGAATGGCGGCGATGGCCTTTCCCCTAAACATCAGGGTGGGGCCCAGCCAGTAGAGGCTTGCGGCCGCCGTCGCCGTCTTGATAAAAGCACGGCGGCTTTGACCTCGATTGAGACCGTTGTTCTCATTACTCATTGATAAGACCTCCCTACGTAGCCGTGTTGCCGAGCCTTGACTATTCAGGCGAGTGCACACACTGAGAAGAACAGGCAACCTTCGATCTATGATCGTTTGTACCGCCACCTGCGATGACGCTTTTCGGCTCGTCCACCCGCACTGACTAGAATTGACCCGAATCATCCCGCTTGTAAAGATGGCGGTGAGGAGCGTGTGCAACTCGGTCGACAATCCATGGATTCCAAAACCCAAATATACGCCTCACGTTCAATTGCGCGAATACTCAGTTTGGGGAAACGACCTTACTTCTTTTGGCTAGCCGTGAAGGTTGTCCTAAAGTGCCTCTCCAGTCTCAATGTTTGTATTACGTTTGCAGTTGAATGCGATCTATTTGCGTGTGTGCTCCGCGACCAGCTTGAGGTCGGCGACGAAGCGCGCGTATTCCGTCGCGCGCGGACTTCGTCCGGCAGGCGCAGCAGGAACGACGGGTGCACGGTGATCAGCGCCCGCGAGCCATTACCGAGAGCGATAACCCGGCCGCGATTGCGCTGGATCGCCATCTCCCGGCCGAACACCGCGCGCGCCGCCGTGGCTCCAAGCGCCACCACCATCTCCGGCCGTATCGTAGTCAGCTCCTGTTCGAACCAGTACCGGCAGGCTTCGATCTCGATCACGTTCGGCTTCTGGTGGATGCGCCGCTTGCCGCGCTGGACAACGAACTTGAAGTGCTTGACGGCATTGGTGACATAGGCTTTAGCCGGGTCGATGCCGGCCTCGTCGAGCGCCCGCCGCAGGACGGCGCCGGCGGGGCCGACGAACGGCTTGCCCTGCAGGTCCTCCTGATCGCCCGGCTGCTCGCCGACCAGCATCAGCCGGGCATTAGGCGGGCCGTCGCCGAACACTGTCTGCGTCGCGTGCTCCCAGAGCGCGCATCGCCGGCACGATGCCGCCTCTCGCGCAAGCTTCGTCAAATTTGCCACTTCCGACATTGATCTAAACTTGCGCTTGCGTCGCATGGAACGCCTCTAAAGCCGCATAGTTCGGAAAGTCTGGTTAGGGGCTGCAGCGCTGCGGACACGGTATTAGGATTTAGTTCTTGTAGTTCGAAGAGTAAGTTGCTTTAATGTTCTTGTGTATTCCTTGCTCACGAGCGCCGCGATGTCAGCACGCAGGGCCAATCTAATCTCGATGCACCGCCTCTTGCATCGTCATCAATGGAGCGACATCCAAGACTGGGTGGGCGCGCTCGGCACCCTTGCCGACCTGACCGACGCCGAGATCGAGCAGGTGGCGATACCGCGCGAGCAAAGCCCTGGAGATGTCGAGTGTACGGAGGGCGAGAGCGATACCGGCGGTGTTTGGTCAGCCGCCCAACGAAGCGGGTGAATCAGCTCAGGCCGCAGCAGTTTCATCGCGCTCGATCCAGCCCCCGCCCAACATCCGGTCGCCGTCATAGAATACGCACGCTTGGCCCGGCGCTACTCCGGCCTGTGGCTGATCCAGGCGCACCGAGGCGTTGCCGGCCGCGTCGACCGACGCGCGGGCGCGAACGGGCTGCATCGTCGAGCGCAGCTTCACCTCGACGCCACGATCAGCGACCGGCAGTGTCTCATCGCCCAGCCAGTTCACATCACGGAC
This sequence comes from uncultured Alphaproteobacteria bacterium, assembly GCA_963786265.1. Lineage (GTDB taxonomy): Bacteria > Pseudomonadota > Alphaproteobacteria > Rhodospirillales > Defluviicoccaceae > Defluviicoccus. Next base: position 66,650 of record CAWAYT010000005.1, on the reverse strand, counting down.
GCGTAGGCGATCGCGCAGCAGCGCCTCGAAGGGGCCGACGACGACGCGAGCCTTGGCCGGTTCCAGACGAACCACGTAGAGCGGGCGGTCGGAGCAGACGCCGATCCCGCGCCGCTGGCCGACGGTAAAGCGGGCGATCCCCTGATGCGCGCCGAGCACCCGGCCATCGACATCGACGATCTCACCCGGCGCGTGCGCGTCCGGCCGAAGCCGCTCCACCACACGTGCGTAGTCGCCCGAGGGCACGAAACAGATATCCTGGCTGTCTTTCTTAGCGGCTATCGGAAAGCCCAGCCGGCCAGCGATCGCCCGCGTCTCCGGCCTTGGTCAGGCCGCCGAGCGGGAATCGCAGAAAGGCGAGTTGGTCGCGGGTTGTCGCGAACAGGAAATAGCTCTGGTCCCGGCCGCGATCGGTCGCGCGGTAGAGCGCCGGCCCGCCGCTCTCCTGTTTGCGCTCGACGTAGTGCCCGGTGGCGAGCGCATCCGCGCCCAGCTCCCGCGCCGTCCGCAGCAGGTCCTCGAACTTGATGCGCTGGTTGCAGCGAACGCACGGGATCGGGGTCTCGCCAGCGATATAGCTCCTCGCGAAGTCGTCGATCACCCCCGCCCGGAAGCGCTGCTCGTAATCGAGGACGTAGTGAGCGATGCCGAGCCGGTCGGCGACCCGGCGCGCGTCGTGGATGTCCTGGCCGGCGCAACAGCTTCCCGGACGGCCCACGGCGCGGCCGTGGTCGTAGAGCTGCATTGTGACGCCGATCACCTCGCAGCCGCGCTCGGCCAGCAGGGCCGCCGTCACGCTACTGTCGACACCACCGGACATCGCGACGACGACGCGTCTTTCGGCCGTGGCTTCGTTGGCTTTCAGCATGTTCATGGGCACCGAATTTTCGGCGTGTTCATGGCGTCCGATATTCTATGAAAACCGTGCGTCAACCTAGGCCCCACCCTCCTCCACCGCCCGCCGTCCTCTTGCGTTATGCGGCCGATGGCGCCGGCGGGGACCAGCGCCAACCCGCCCCGGATCGGGCTACTGCATCGGTAGCGGGGCGTCATCCGGGTCGACCGCCGGCGCCGGGCTTGGGCCAGCTTGGTGATGAACGATCTTCCAGCCGCCATCTTCGCGCACGAACACGTTGGTAGCCGCGAGCACGGTCTGTTCGACATGTTCGTGGCACAGCACGTACGCGACATCGCGGAGGATGTAGGCGGATGCGTTGCTGCAGACGATTACTGGCGATTGCGGATTTGCAAGGATCGCCTGCCAACTCCGCATGACATCCTCTCGGCCGATGATCGGAGCCCACCCCGGATGGATGCAAGTCACCGCCGGGCTGCTGGACCAGACCCCGCGCATTGCCTCGAAGTCGCGGGTCGCGAAGGCGGCGTAGAAGGCTTCGTTGGCGAACAGGACACTGACGTGATCGGACACGGCACCAGCCGGACAAGAGACGACGCCGCATTCTGGCATTAATCTGAGCGTATCGCGAGACATCGCGGTAATCGATGTCCAGGAGGCTCGCTTGTTCGATTACTACGCGTGGGCGGGACCGATCATCCGCAAGCTGGAGCCTGAGCGCGCGCATCGATTAACGATCCGCGCATTGCGCGGCGGTCTGGTTCCGCGGGCCACGCCCTCCCCCGATTCGATCCTGGCGACCAAGGCTTGGAGCCTCCGCTTCCCCAACCCGATCGGGCTCGCCGCCGGGTTCGACAAGAACGCCGAAGTGCCCGACGCCATGCTGGCGCTGGGCTTCGGCTTCGTCGAGGTGGGCACGGTGACGCCCCGGCCGCAGCCCGGGAACACGCGGCCCCGGCTGTTCCGATTGCCCGAGGATCAGGCGGTGATCAATCGGATGGGCTTCAACAACGAGGGGATCGCCATCATGGCGCGCCGCCTGGCCCAGCGCCGGGCGGAAGGCAGAAGCGGGCTGGTGGGCGGCAATGTCGGCCCGAACAAGGACGATGCCGATCCGGCCGCGGCCTGCGCCGCTGCCGTCGCCGCTTTGTGCGCCTTCGTGGATTACCTCGTAGTCAACGTCTCCTCGCCGAATACGCCGGGCCTGCGCTCCTTGCAGAGCCGGGCCGAACTGGCGCGATTGCTTGAGGTATGCCGGGAAGCCCGCGATCGCTCGGGCATGGCGACGCCGCTGCTGGTCAAAGTGGCGCCGGATCTCTCGGCCGAGCAACGGGCGGACATCGCCGAGGTCGTCCTCCGGGCGGGGATCGACGGGCTGGTTGCCACGAACACGACCATCGATCGCCCGGCCGATCTCGCCGGACGCGCCCGAGGCGAATCGGGCGGCCTCAGCGGCGCGCCGCTGTTCGACGCTCGACCGATGTCTTGGCCGACTTCTACCGGCTGACCGGCGGCCGGCTGCCGCTTGATCGGGGTCGGCGGCATCGGCAGTGGCGCCGCAGGCCTACGCCAAGATCCGCGCCGGCGCCTCGCTGGTGCAACTCTATACCGCTCTCATCTATGCAGGGGCCGGCGCTCGTCGCGCAGGATGGCACGCGAGCTAGCGTCAGCTACTGCGTCGCGACGGCTTCGCCTCGGTAGCGGACGCGGTCGGTGTCGACGCGCGCTCGCCGGGGTTGCTCAAAGCAGGAACTGCTCCTTGACGATCCGTTCCTCCAGGTTGTGCTCGGGATCGAAAAGCAGGGTGAGCGCCACGCGACGATCCTCGCGCACGACGACGCGAGCCACATCGCGAACCTCCGTGAAGTCGGCAACGGCGCTGACCGGGCGCAGTTCGGGGATCGAGAACCTCGATCGCGACCGTCACGCGATGCGGCAGAATGGCGCCGCGCCATTGCCGCGGCCGGAAAACGCTGATCGGCGTCAACGCCAGCACGTGCGCGTTCAGCGGCAGGATCGGGCCATTGACCGAGAGATTGTAGGCGGTGCTGCCGGCGGGCGTGGAGACCAGAACGCCGTCGCAGATCATCTCCGGCATCCGCACGATCGCCGTCGATCTCGATGCGCAGCTTGGCGGCGAGGCGCGTCTCGCGCAGCAACGACACCTCGTTGATGGCCAACGCCTCGTGCAGCCGTACCGGCGACGTCCAAGTGGTCATACGCAGCGGGTTGAGCTTCGAACGCTTCTGCCCGACAGAGCCGCTCGACAAGGCCTTTCTCTTCATAGGTGTTCATCAGGAACCCCACCGAGCCCCGGTTCATGCCGAAAATCGGTACGCCCCTCCCATGAACCGGTGCAGCGTCTCCAGCATGAAGCCGTCTCCGCCCAACGCCACGATGACATCAGCCTCTCTGGGAGACGCATGTGGGTAGGCTGCCTCCAGCCGATTCCTGGCTGCCTTGGCCTCGAGGTTTTCCGAGGCGACGAAGGCGATCTTGCTGAATTGCATGATGGCCGGTCTTATGGCGGCGATTGTTGTCCCGGGTCGGTGGCCGGGGAGTATAGCGAAGCCGGTCGCCGTCGCTAGGATGTTCGGCTTGGCTTGGCCGGTCGACCATAGCGCTGTACGTCTTCCAAGACGAGCGACGGGTTCGGGCAAGTAAGGCGGGGAGGAGATCGGTGATGCGGCACAGCGTTCCGGAATCGATGAAGTGCGTTGAAATCTCCGAGCCGGGCGGACCGGAGGTCCTGAAGCTCGCGACACGGCCGATGCCCGTGCCCGGCCCGGAGGAGGTGCTGATCAAGGTCGCGGCGGCCGGCATCAACGGCCCCGACGTTTACCAGCGGCGCGGGCTCTACCCTGCCCCTCCCGGCGTGACCGACATTCCGGGGCTGGAGGTCTCGGGCACCGTCGTTGCATTGGGAGAAGGAGCTGCCGGATGGCGCGTCGGCGACGCCTGTTGCGCGCTGACGGCCGGCGGCGGCTACGCCGAATACTGCACCGCGCCCGCCAGGCAATGCCTGCCGGTCCCGGCCGGGCTCGATCTGGCCGACGCCGCCGGGTTGCCGGAGAGCTTTTTCACCGTCTGGACGAACGTCTTCGAACGCGCCGCGCTGGCCGACGGGCGAAATCCTGCTGGTGCACGGCGGCGGCGGCGGCATCGGCACCACGGCGATCCAGATCGCCGCGGCGTTCGGCCATCGCGTCTTCACCACCGCGGCGGGCCCGGAGCAGTGCGCGGCCCTGGAGCGCCTGGGCGCGGCGCGCGCCATCGACTTCACCCGCGACGATTTCGCGGCGGTGATCAAGGAGGCCACCGGCGGTAAGGGGGTCAACGTCATCCTCGACATCGTCGGCGGTGACTACATCGCCCGCGACATCGCCTCCCTCGCCCGTGACGGCCGGCTGGTGCAGATCGCCTTCCTTAAGGGCAGCAAGGCCGAGATCGACCTCATGCCGGTGATGCTGAAGCGTCTGACGATCACCGGCTCGACACTTCGCGTGCAATCAGTCGAGCGCAAGGGGGAGATCGCGGAGGCTCTCCGCCAACGCGTCTGGCCGCTGATCGAGGAAGGCCGGATCCGCCCCGTCATATTCGCCCGCCTGCCGCTCGCCGATGCCGCCGAAGGCCATCGGATCATGCAGGAAGGCGCGCACTTGGGCAAAATCCTGCTGCTGCCGTAAGGGGGAGCGGGCGAAATGCCGCGCGCGCTGGCAATCCGGCACATTGCCTTCGAGGATCTAGGGTCGTTCGCGCCCGTGCTGAGCAAGCGCGGCTTCGATATCGACTATGTCGAGGCCGCCGGTGGCGTGCGGGAAGTTGATGGGCTGAGGCCTGATCTGCTGGTCGTGCTGGGCGGACCCATCGGCGCTTATGAGGATGCGAGCTATCCGTTTCTGAAGGACGAACTGCGAGTGTTGGAAGGCAGGCTGAGGGCAAATCAGCCAACGCTAGGCATCTGCCTTGGCGCACAGCTGATGGCGCGGGCGCTGGGAGTGGCGGTCTATCCCGGTCCGCGCAAGGAGATCGGTTGGGCGCCGCTGAACCTCACGCCCGAAGGCCGCGTTTCCTCTCTGCGGTTTCTAGACGGCGGCCGAGGACCGGTGCTGCATTGGCACGGTGATACCTTCGACTTGCCCGCCGGCGCGGTGCGACTGGCTTCGACACCCCTTTACGAAAATCAGGCGTTCTCCTGGCGGGAAGGTGGGCTGGCCTTGCAATTTCACCCGGAGGTCACCGCCGGGGGCCTAAAGCATTGGTTCATTGGCCACGCCTGCGAGATCGCCGCCGCTCCCGATCTGGCGGTTGCGGATTTGCGTGCCGCCAGCCGGGATTGCGCGCCGGAGCTTGTCGGCAACGGACAAGCGTTCCTCTCCGCCTGGCTCGACGATCTGAACCTTTGAGAGAGGTCGATCGCCCCCCTTGCTTAGCGCAAAGGCGTACTAATCTGTCCCGGTATCGGTGGTCTGAGTAGCCAACCCAGGCTTGAGAGACAGCGAGATGACGACGCCCGGCCGCGCCTATGACAACGTCCTACCCGATCTCGAACAGCGGGTCGTGGAAACCGTGATCGCCATGGCCGAAGAGGTCGGCTGGGAGAACGTGCGCTTGCGCGTCGTAGCCGAGCGGCTGGACATGCCGCTGGCGGAGATCGCCGCCACTTTCCGCGACTTGGATGCGGTCGCCAATGCCTGGTTCCGACGGGCTCGGCAGCGAATGCTGGATCCGGTCCCGCCCGAGTTCGGCGCCTTGCCGGCGCGGCAGCGTCTGGAAACCCTTCTGTTGCGCTGGTTCGACGCGACTTCGAAGCACCGTCGGGTCAGCGTGCAGATGCTAACGGGCAAGCTGTGGCCGTTCCATCCGCATCATTGGGCGCCGCTGATCTTTGATCTCTCGCGAACGATTCTCTGGCTGCGCGATGCGGCCGCGCTCGAGGCCGGCAGTCCGCGCCGGGAGCTCGAGGAGGTCGGCCTGACCTGGCTGTTCCTGCTGACGCTCCTGGTCTGGGCTAACGACGAGAGCGAGGGACAGGCCCGAACACGGCGCTTCCTGCAACGGCGTTTAGCCGACGCCGACGCGCTGATGACGCTCCTGTTTGGCCGGCAGCCTTCGACGGACGTTAAGGGTCTCAAGTCAAGAGCGCGCAAACCACGATTGCTCGCGAGGGCCTTGGACTTTCTACATACGCGACTATGTACTATTGTGCTGGCAGCCGGGTACGGGGCCGGCAAGTCACAAGCCGAGAAAGTCTTCAACTCGCTTCGGAAGGAGGAGAAGATGCTGAATGTGCGTGAATTGATCCCCTGGAGTCGTGGCAGGGAAGTGCCGAGCGAACGCCCCATCGAACACCCGTTGGTGATGTTCCAGCGCGAAATGGACCGGCTGTTCGAGGAATTCTGGCGTGGCTTCGATATAAGACGCTTGCGCGCGGAGAGCGGATCGGCGGTTCTCTCTCGCCGAGGATCGACATCAGCGAGAAGGATGATGAGATCGTCGTTTCGGCCGAGCTGCCCGGTCTGGACGAGAAGGACGTTGATGTCACCTTGACCGACAACGTCCTGTCATCAGGGGTGAGAAGAAGCACGAGAAGGAGGAGAAGGAGCGCGGCTACACTTACACCGAGCGTTCCTACGGCTCCTTCGAGCGGCGCATTCCGATCGACGCCGAGGTGCTGAGCGATAAGGTCTCGGCGGCGTTCAAGAACGGCTGCTCACCGTCACGCTACCGAAGAGCCCCGAGGCGCGGAAGCACGTCAGGCGCATTCCGATCGGCGGCGCCGGCGAGAGTGAAAAGAAAGCAGCCTGATCGACATCCTATAGGGGCGGACTGGCGGACGGTCCGCCCCTTCACATTCGCCGATAGTGAGCTGACCAGCCCGCTTCAGGCGGCTTGCGCGGCGTGGACATGCTGCGCGCTGATCTGGATCGCGAAGCACATAGCCGCGGCCCCAGACCGTTTCGATGTAGTGATCGCCGCGCGTCGCCATCGCCAGCTTCTTGCGCAGCTTGCAGATGAAGACATCGACGATCTTCAGTTCCGGCTCGTCGAGGCCGCCATAAAGGTGATTGAGGAACATCTCCTTCGTCAGGGTCGTGCCCTTGCGGAGGCTCAACAACTCCAGGATACCGTACTCCTTGCCGGTAAGGTGCAGCGGCCGTTCCTCGACCGACACCGTGCGCGCCGCGAGATTCACGGCGAGCTTGCCGGTGCGGATCTCGGACTGCGCATGCCCTTTCGAACGGCGCACGATCGCCTGGATGCGCGCCACCAGCTCCCGCCGGTCGAACGGCTTGGTCAGGTAGTCGTCGGCGCCTGAACCCAGGCACTGGACCTTGCTTTCCGGCTGCGACTCCGCGAGAGGATCAGCACCGGCGTCGTGACGCGCGCCTGGCGCAAACGCCGCAGCACCTCGGCGCCGTCCATGTCGGGCAGCGAGAGATCGAGCAGGATGATGTCGTAATCGTACAGCTTGGCGATTTCCAGCGCGTCCTCGCCGAGCTCGGTCGTGTCGACCACCATGTTCTCGGCTTTCAAGACAGTCTGAATGCTGCGAGCGATCGGGCCGTTATCTTCAACGAGGAGAACACGCATTTTGGTAGCCCCCGGTACACGTTAAACTGGCAGCTCTCTATGAGCTCACCACCCACAATAGTATCGGTTCGGGGTATTTGCAATACAAAAAATTGTTCTCTCACACTGCTGTACCCGTAAAGCGAGTATACGGCGATCGGGAGCGAAAAACCGGCCCGTCCAGCTCGCTTCACGTCGCCTTAACGGCTGCGACGCTATGTTGCCCGCCAGTGTCAAAGCCGAAGGGGAAGCCCGCTTCCGTGCAGGGAACATTCACATCCGCCATCGCATCGAGCCTGGCGCACCGCCTCGAGCGGCTTGCCGAACCACATCCGCTACGGCCGGATCAGCGGCGTCACCGGGCTGCTGGTCGAGGTCGACGGCCTGGCGGACACGCTCGCCATCGGCGATCGGTGCCGGCTCATCGACCGGGATGGCGAACGCGATCCTGGCCGAGGTCATCGGCTTCCGAGCCGGGCGAAGCTTGCTGATGCCGTATGGTCCCGTCGCCCGTATCGGCCCCGGCTGCCGGGCGGAGGTGGGCGGCGACGACGATGCCGTTTATCCCGGCGAGGATTGGCTCGGCCGAGTTGTCGGTGGGCTCGGCGAGCCGGTGGACGGGCTCGGCCCGCTGAGCATCGGCCCGCGCCGCTATCCGCTCCGCAATGCCCCGCCGCCGGCGCACGCCCGCCAGCGGGTGCAGGGCAAGCTCGACCTCGGCGTCCGCGCCCTCAACGCGTTTCTGACATGCTGCCGAGGGCAGCGGTTGGGCGTTTTCGCCGGCTCCGGCGTCGGCAAGTCCAGCTTGCTGTCGATGCTGGCGCGGCACACCGAGGCGGACGTCACGGTGATCGGCCTGATCGGCGAACGCGGCCGCGAGGCGCGCGAGTTCATCGAAGACAGCCTCGGCGAGGAAGGGCTGCAGCGCAGCGTCGTCGTCGTCGCCACCTCCGATCAGTCGCCGCCGCTGCGCCGGCACGCCGCCTACACGACGCTCGCCATCGCCGAGCACTTCCGCGACCAGGGCGCGCAGCGTGCTCTGCCTCATGGACAGCGTCACCCGCTTCGCCATGGCGCAACGCGAGATCGGCCTCGCCGCCGGCGAGCCGCCGACCAGCAAGGGCTACACGCCTTCGGTGTTCGCCGAGCTGCCGCGGCTGCTGGAGCGGGCGGGCCCGGGCGCGGCCGACCAGGGCAGCATCACCGGCCTGTTCACCGTGCTGGTCGAAGGCGACGACCACAACGAGCCGGTCGCCGACGCGGTGCGCGGCATCCTCGACGGCCACATCGTGCTCGACCGCGCCATCGCCGAGCGCGGCCGCTATCCCGCCATCAACCTGCTGCGGAGCGTGTCGCGCACCTGCCCGGCTGCAACTGCGCCGGAGGAGAACGCGCTGATCGGCCGGGCGCGGCGCCTGCTTGCCGTGCACGAGGACATGGCCGAGCTGATCCGCCTCGGCGCCTACCGCAAGGGCACCGACCCCGAGGTGGACGAGGCGATCCGGCTCTACCCGCGGCTGGAGGCCTTCCTGGCGCAGGGCAAGGACGAGCCGAGTACGCTCGCCGACTCCTATGCGGCGCTGGCCGCGATCCTCTCGGGCGCGCCGGGGCCGGCATGAGCCGGTTCGCCACGCAGGCAACGCGGTGAGCGATGGCCGACAAGCTGGTCACGCTGATCCGGCTGCACACGTGGCGGCTCGACGAGCAGCGGCGGACGCTGGCCGATGCTCTTGCGAGAGCTCGATCGCCTGCAGCGGCAGTCCCGCGCTCTCGAAGGTGAAATCGCGGCCGAACAGGAGGCGGCCGCCGCCGTCCCCGGCCGAGGTCGGCTTTGCCTACGCCCGCTTTGCCCGTGCCGCCGTGGAGCGCCGCGCCGTCTGCCGCGAGGCGATCGTCGCCGCCGAGAGCAGAGTTGCGACGCCACCGCGAGACTTTGCAGGTCTGCTACCGTGAGCTGCGCACTCTCGAACTTGCGGAAGAAGATCGCCGCAGGCGCGCCGCCGCCGAAGCCGCCCGTAGGGAAGTCCTGGCGCTCGATGAAATCGCCCTGCTCACTTCAAGACGAAGCAACTTAAGAACAATCGGTGCGATCTCTAGGCAGGCTCAAATTTTGAGTTTGTGCGCGCTGAATGTAGCGCTCCAATACGAGAGAAAACTCGTATAGAACATCCTTAACTAGGCCGTTCGCCCTGCCTTTAGTACATCGACTGCGGCGGCCTTCATCCAGCCTCAATCCCGCGATTATTGGCACCGCCCGCATTTTAGGGCGCTTTCACTCAAGCTCTTCCAGTTCCGGCCTTCCACTTAGACCGATGCCGTCGATCCGGACGCTTGCATTGGACGGGCCACCTCCAAAGGTTGGAGGGCCCCATACGCTACACGTATTAGGCGTGATGGGGGTCACAGGGATTGCCGACAATTTTAACTAAAAACTTGGACGGCACGCTCTTGCCGGGGAGCTTTATCCTCGCGGGAGCACCAGGCCGCGCATTGAATGGGACATTGGAAATGGCCGACGTCAACTTTGTCAATAGCTTATACCGAAACGTGCTGGCCCGCGAACCGGACGCGGACGGCGCGAACGCGTGGGCGAGCTACGGGGGAACCGAAGACCAGATTAGGGCCGCGTTCATAAATTCGGCGAAGCGCAGACTTTCGTTAAGCCGATAGTCCGCCTTTACGAAGGCTTGCTTGGCCGCGCCCCCGACGCCGGGGGTCTGGATGGCTGGGCGGATATGCTGCGCGGCGGCGCCTCGCTCACGGACGTAACCGAGGCCTTTCTGACCTCCGATGAGGCGATCGCCCACGGCTTCGACCCGGCCCCACCAACCTGAGCGACAAGACTTCGTTACCAAGCTTTATCAAAGCATGGGTCGCGAGCCAGATATCGCCGGCTTGAACGGATGGGTAGCGGCGCTCGCCGGAATGCGGCACGTCGAAGGCGACCGTGGCGCAGGCGTTCATGGAGAGCGCCGAGAACCTGCAGCACTCCAACGACTTCGTCACCGGTTACCTCACCCTGCGCTCCCATACAACGCTGACCCGACCACGGCCGACATCGACGGGTTCATTGCCGATCAGGATTTCGTCGAGGGGTTGTACCGCAATGTCCTCGCCCGCGAGCCGGATGCCGATGGCGCTAACGCCTGGGTGAGCCAACTCACCGGCGGCGCGACCAACGGGGCGGTCACGGCGGCGTTCCTGGAATCGGGAGAAGCCCAGAGCGTGGTAAACCCGATCATCCGGCTGTACGAGGGCCTGCTCAACCGCGCCCCCGACGCAGGAGGTCTGGACGCCTGGGCGGACGTACTGCGCGGCGGCGCCTCGCTTACAGAAGTCACCGCAGCCTTTCTGAACTCCGATGAGGTAATCGCCAACGGCTTCGACCCCGACCCCAACCTGAGCAACGAGGCATTCGTCACCAAGCTCTACCAAAGCATGGGCCGCGAACCAGATGGCGCCGGCCTCAACGCATGGGTTGAGCGTCGCTGGACGGCGGCATGTCTCGGGCGCAGGTGGCGCAGGCGTTCATGGAGTCGGCGGAGAACCAGCAAAACGCGGACGGTTTCGTCACCGGTTGGGGAGCGCTGCGCGCCGCCGGCAACCCCGGCCCGACCACCGCGCAGCTCGATAACTTCTCCGATACCGCGACCACCGCCGAGATCATTGCCTCCGCCGATACAGTGGGTACCAGCACGACGGCCTTCCCGGCCGGGAGCGGGGGCCTCGCCCTACGATCTTTCCGATACCGCCGCCAATTCATGGCTACCGACCCGCGCCTTTTAAACGGCGCGACCACCATCACCGCCACCGACCCGGTTACGATCAATCAATTGGCGGCGATCGATGCGATTACGACCGGCACGCTGACAGCCGCGTCTGCCGACACCGGGCCAACCTGGCGGCGGACGCGGCGACCAACGCGGGTGCGGTGTACCTACGTGACTGGGGCCACCAACGTGACGGTGGAGGGTATCGCCACGCTCGCCCAGCTGACGGCGATCGACGCAGCGACCGCCGGCGCGCTGACCTACACGGCGGTGACCGGCTCGGCCACCGACCTGGCGGCCTCGACCTACGTGACTGGGCGCCACCGACGTCACGGTGGAGGGTGTCGCGACCCTCGCCCAGCTGGCGGATATCGACGATGCGACCGCCGGCGCGCTGACCTACACGGCGGTGAGCGGCTCGGCCACCGACCTGGCGGCCTCGACCTACGTGACAGGGCTGCCACCAACGTCACGGTGACCGGCTCCGCCACCATCGCCCAGTTGCAGGCCATTGACGCGGAACACCACCGGCGCGCTGACCTATACGGCGGTGAGCCGGCTTGGCCACCGACCTGGCAACCTGGCGGCAGCGACCTACGTGACGGCGACGCCGACCAACGTCACGGTGGAGGGTGTCGCGACCCTCGCCCAGCTGGCGGATATCGACGATGCGACCACCGGCACGCTGACCTACACGGCGGTGAGCGGCTCGGCCACCGACCTGGCGGCCTCGACCTACGTGACGGCGCCACCAACGTCACGGTGACCGGCTCCGCCACCATCGCCCAGTTGCAGGCCATTGACGCGAACACCACCGGCACGCTGACCTACACGGCGGTGAGCGGCACCGCCGCTGCCCTGGCGGCCGCCCCCGTGTTATTGAATGGCGCGACGGACATTACCGCCACCGACGCCGCCACGGTCTTGCAAGCGGGGATTATTGAAGCCGCGACGAACGACGGCACGAATACCTACAACATCACCGATACTCCCACCAATCTGGCTGCTTCGACGAATGAGGTGTTCTCGTTGGCCGGGACGGTGACGGCGTCGGTGCCGCGACGGCGACGCAGGCGGCCACGATCGCTGGTTTCGCCAAGCCCGTAGTCTACAGCGTGTCCGACACGGCGGCTGACCTTGTCGCTAATTCAGGCGCCGCCCTCAACGAAGCGGTGGCTCTGACAGCGACCGGCACCGCCACAGTCTGCTGCAAGCGGGGATCATTGAAGCTGCGACGAACAGCGGCACCACGACCTACAACCTCAGCTGACACGGCCGTTGCTCTGGGCGGCGCCGCTCCGGCGGTGCTCAGCGGCGCCACTCTCATCGATGCCAGCGATGACAACGTGACCCTGACCGATGCGCAGGTGACGGGTATCATCATCAGCAAGTTTCATACCTCGGATCACCTTACGCTGAATGCCGCATTCGGAACGACCCTCTCAAACCTATCAGCGGCGACGCTGACCGATGCGCGGGTGCTGGCTCTCAATGCCAGGGACAATGTGGTGACCCTGACCGATACGCAGGTGACCAATGCGATTGTCGGCCAATTCGACACCGACGGATCAATCTGACGCTGCACGGCTTCGGGTGCGACCTTGAGCCGCTCTGTCGGGGCCGACGCTGGCTGATCCGGCGCGTCGTCGGCTTTGACGCCGGCGACAACGCATGTCGCTGAACGATTATGACGATGGTAAGATAACGAAGCGATCATCGCAAGTTCGACGCCGACGATCGACTGGAGCTGAACGCCAATCATGGTGCGACCTTGTCGGCTCTGTCCGCCGCAACCCTTGGCAGCGCGAAGGTTTCCGTTCTTGACGCCTACGATAACCTAGTAACTCTGACAGATGCTAAGGTTACGAGTGCCATCGTCGATAAGTTCGTCGCTCCTGAAGACCATTTGATGCTGAACGCGCCGGGCGCGACACTGGGGATTTTTCTGCGGAAACTCTGTCTCGTCCGAACATGACTCTCAACGCCACTAGCGGCGCGATCACACTTACCGCTGCTCAGTTCGAGCACTTGTTTACGGTACCAGTTTCATAGCCCTCACCGACGCCTTCACCATCAACAGCACTAGTCTCGGCAATCCACTCGACCTCGACGGCGCAGGCGGTGGTGCCGTGACGGTGGTATTCGATGCATTGGACGACGGTCTGGACGACATTTCCAACTTCGATGTGACTACTGACATCCTGCACTTCTCAAGCTGGCCTTCTTCGGCGCCGATCTTCCGGCCGCCGGCTCTGCGATCCTTGCTGGCCAGTTCGCGTCTGGATCAGACTTTTGGGTACTGGCCGCGGTGGCACAGCGATCACTCGCTTCCTCTACAACACCGATGGTGATCTGTTCTATGATGTCGACTGGTAATGTTGCCGGCGGTGTGGTGCAGATTGCGACGATAGTCAACGTCCCCAGCACTAAGCGAGGCTGATATCATCATGATCGCCTGATCGCCGTCATCAGTTTGTAAGCTGCGAAAGCGGGCCCTCCGGGGCCCGCTTCTGTTTGTCGTCAGGAGGCGGGGAGCCTCGACGCGATCGCCTCCACGTCGGCGGCGGCGGCGCAATTCGGAAAGCGGGTCAAGAGGCTGGTCTGGTGGCGGATCGCCTCGCGGACCTTGGGGTCGCGCCGGACGACGCCGAGCAGCCGCGGCGAGAGGTTGAGGAACTGCTCGCAGGCGCGGAGCAGCGCGCCATAGGTCTTCTCGCCGTCGCGCGCCGAGCCCGCCATGTTGACGACGATGCGCACGTCCACTTCGGCGCGATCGAGGCGGGTGACCTTGATGAACGCATAGGCGTCGGTGAGCGCCGTCGGCTCGTCGGTGGCGACGACGATGCAGGACCCGGCGAGGCGCGCCAACTCGCGCACCGTGCGTTCGACGCCCGCGCCCCAAATCGAGAATGACGTGGTCGTAGCCCGCCGCCATCGCCACGAGATCCTCGCGCAGCCTTCCGAGCGGCGCCTGGGGCACGGCGGCGAGGCGGCCGCAGCCGGAGCGCCCGGCGACGATATCGAAGCCGCCTTGCTCGTAGGGCAGCGTTGCCTGCGCCAGCGACAGCCGGCCGGCCAGCACCCCCGCGAGGTCGTGTTCCGGCATCAGGCCCAGCTGCACATCGACGTTGGCGAGGCCGAGGTCGCCGTCGAACAGCAGGGTTCGCCGGCCGAGCCGGGCCAGCGCGTGCGCCAGCGTGATGGCGAGCCAGGTCTTGCCGACGCCGCCCTTGCCGGATGCTATGGCGATGATGCCGCGCGCCTTCGCCGGAGCGGCGGGGCGCAGGCTTGCGAGGCGGCGATCGTCATCGGCGGACCCTTTTCGGTTTGGCGGCGGGCGCACGCGTCGTTATCGGCGACAGCAGTAGACGCGCCAGCGCCGGCGCGCCGATCGGGCCCACTGCATCGGCGGCGTGCGGACCAGCGGTGACTCCGGCAAAGGCGAGGCGCCCTACGTCGGCGGCGTTGAGCAGCGCCCCAGCCGGCGCGCCACGTGGAGCAGGGTTGCGATCATCCGGCGGCAGCCCACCCCGGCGAATGCGGCGGCGAGGTCCCCCGCCTCCATCGCGTCGGCGCCCGCTGCTGGTGCTGGCAGCGGCTCGGCGCGCGCCTGCTCGATGAGCGCTCGCACGCCGGCCATTTCGGCGAAGCTGAGCGGGCTTGCTCCGGCTGTGTCGATTATAACCTCCGAACCATGGGCGGAGAGCAGAAGGTGGCCGAGCGCTTGCGGTGTATCGGCCGTAAGCAGCTCCAGCCCGAGAATGCGGGTAAATGCCTCGAGCTGTTGGACGCCGCCGGCGCGCGCCAATCGCAGGTGATGGCGACGACATCGCGACCGCGACGGTGCGCGGCTACGATCATCTTCGCCGCCACCGTCGTCTTGCCGACACCAGGCGGCTCGACCGGCGTCGGCGGCCGTGGCGCGAGCCTGTCGGCCATTGGCTGGAGCAGAGCGATCCTTCGAGAGCGGCGGCCAGCGCAACGGTCGCGTCCTCCTGTTCGAGCGCCGCCGCCGCCCGGCCGAGGCGATTGGCGAGTGTTGCCGGAATGCCGTGATGGGCCAGCGCCCGGCCGACATCGTCTTCGTGCGCCGCCTGGTCCGCCGATTGCTGCCCGGCGTTCCAGCCGACTAACACCGCTTCGTCCAAACTTCGCTTCGTCCACCGCCGCGACGACGCGCACGCTCCGTCCGGCCCGATCGGTCTCGGAGGAGACGATAATCGCATCTTGGCCCAACTCGCCGCGAATTTGCGCCATTGCCTGGGCCATGCTCGCGGCGGTGTAGGTCTTGAGACGCATGGCGCGGGCCTAGGCGACCCGGCCGACCGTCTTCATCCGCGCCTTTGCGTAGATCTCGTTCTGCGACATCACGACGGTCGCGGGACGGAACCGTTCGATGATCGAGCGCACATAAGGCCGGACGCCGGGGCTGGTCAGCAGCACCGGCGTCTCGCCGCATCATGGCGTGCCGCTCGAAAGTTTGACGCACATTGGTGATGAATTGCTGAAGGCGCGACGGCGCCATGGACAGTTGCCGGTCGTCGCCGTCGCCGACGAGCGTTCGGCGAAGGCCTGTTCCCATTCCGGCGACAGGGTGATCAGCGGGATGAAGCCCGCTTCGTCGGTGTTGGATGCTGCAGATCTGGCGGGCCAGCCGGGTGCGGACATGCTCGGTGATGGCCGTGATGTTGCGGGTGAAGCCGCAGGCCTCGGAGACGCCTTCCAGGATGGTCGGCAGGTCGCGGATCGACACGCGCTCGCCCAGCAGGTTCTGAAGCACGCGCTGGAGCCCGCCCATGGTGATCTGCCCCGGGATCACGTCCGCCGACCAGCTTCTGGCTCCTCGCCCGATCTCGTCCAGCAGCTTCTGCGTCTCCGCGTAGGAGAGCAGGTCGGGCATGTTGTCCTTGATGACCTCGGTCAGGTGGGTCGTGATGACGGTGCCGGCTCGACCACGGTCAGGCCCTGGAACAGGGCCTCCTCGCGGTAGCTCTGCTCGATCCACATGGCGGGCAGGCCGAATGTCGGCTCGCCGTGGCCTCGCCGGGCAGCGCGATCGGCTCGCCGCGCGGGTCCATCACCAGCAGCATGTCGGGCCGGATGTCGCCGCGGCCGGCCTCGATCTCCTTGATCCGCACCACGTAGGTGTTGGGCGGAAGCTGGATGTTGTCCTGGATGCGCACCGACGGCAGGACGAATCCGACCTCGGCCGGCAAGCTGGCGGCGCAGCGCCTTGATCTGGTCGGTCAGGCGGAGGCCCTCGTCGCCGTCTTGATCAGCGTCAGCAGGCGCGTAGCCCAGCTCCAGCCGGACCGCGTCGATCGCCAGGGCTGTGGCCGATCGGCTCGTCGGCGATGGGCGCGGCTGCCGCGTCCTCCGTCGTCAGTTCGGCCATTTCCCTGCGACTGGCGCTCGCGCATCGTCGGCAGCCAGTCACGCCGAGACCGCCGGTCGCCGCGGCCAGCGTCATGAAGGGGATGGCACGGCATGCCGGGCAGCAGCGCCAGCGAGAACAGCATGGCCGACGACATGCCCAGCGCCGTCGGATAGCCGCCGAGCTGCCCGAACAGCGCCTTGTCGGCCGAGCCGGCAACGCCGGCCTTGGACACCAGCAGCCGGCGGCGATCGAGATGATCAGCGCCGGGATCTGCGACACCAGACCGTCGCCGATGGTCAGCAGGGTGTAGGTGTCGGCGGCCTCGACGAAGCGGCAGGCCGTGCTGCGCCGACGCCGATGACCATGCCGCCGATCATGTTGATGGAGGTGATCATCAGGCCGGCGACGGCGTCGCCGCGCACGAACTTGGACGCACCGTCCATGGCGCCGAAGAAGGCGCTCTCCTCCTCCAGCTCCTTGCGCCGGCGTCGCGCCTCCGTGCCTCGTCGATCAGGCCGGCCGACAGGTCGGCGTCGATCGCCATCTGCTTGCCGGGCATGGCGTCCAGGGTGAAGCGCGCGGCCACTTCGGCGATGCGGCCGGAACCCTTGGTGATGACGACGAAGTTGACGATCATCAGGATCGCGAAGACGATCACGCCGATGACGAAGTTGCCGCCCATGACGAAGCCGCCGAAGGCTTCGATCACGTGGCCGGCGGCGGCCGGGCCCTCGTGGCCGTGGGCCAGGATCAGGCGGGTCGAGGCGAGATTGAGCGCCAGGCGGAGCAGCGTGGTGATCAGCAGGACGGTCGGGAAGGCGCTGATTTCCAGCGGCTTCTGGATGAACAGCGCGGTCATCAGGATCAGCACCGACATCGTGATCGAGAGCGCCAGAAGGATATCCAGCAGCAACGACGGCAGCGGCAGGATCAGGACCACCAGGATCGCGACCACCGCCAGCGCGCAGCATTATGTCGCCGTGCCGCAGCCCCAGGCCGAGCCGCGGTCCGAGCACGCCGCCGCTGAGCTGCAGGCCGGAGGTGCGAGCCGGCCATGTGGATCGCCTATCGTGCTTAGAGCGCCGGGTGGCCGACTCGGCGGCCGCCGCGCCGGCGCCGGGACCGCGACGCCTTCCTCGCTGTACTCGCGCAGCTTGTTGCGCAGGGTGCGGATCGAGATGCCGAGGATGGTGGCCGCGTGGGTGCGGTTGCCGAAGCAGTGGTCGCAGCGTGTCGATGATCAGCTCGCGCTCCACCGCGGCCACCGTCCGGCCGACCAGGGCGGCGGCGCATCTCGGCTCGCATAGGCGCCGTTGCGGCGCGGCTTGCGCCGGACGGCGAAGCCGGCGCAGCAGGATCGCGTCGGCCTCGATCGCCTCGCCGGCGCGAGCAGCACCGCGCGGTGCATGCGTGTTCTCCAGCTCGCGCACATTGCCGCGCCAGGGGTGGACGCAGCAGGCGGCCAGCGCCGCGCGCGCAGCGGTCTCGCTCGGGCGAGGCCGTTGGCCCCGGCGTACTTCTCGGCGAAGTGCCGGGCCAGCGCCACGATGTCCGGCGGGCGCTCGCGCAGCGGCGGCAGGCGCAGGTTGACGACGTTGAGGCGGAAGTAGAGGTCCTCGCGGAACCGTCCCGCCCGCGACCTCCTCCTCCAGATCGCGGTTGGTCGTGGCGAGCATGCGGATGTCGACCTTGACCGGCGTCGCTGCCGCCGACCCGGTCGATCTCGCGCTCCTGGATGGCGCGCAGCAGCTTGGCCTGCAGGCGCGGTGTCCATCTCGCTGATTTCGTCGAGCAGCAGCGTGCCGCCGTTGGCTTCCTCGAACCTGCCGATCCGCCGGGCGACGGCGCCGGTGAAGGCGCCCTTCTCATGGCCGAACAGCTCCGTTTCCAGCAGGTCCTCGGGGATGGCCGCGCAGTTGACGGCGACGAACGGCGCCTTGCTCGCGCCGGCTGCGGTATGGACGAAGCGCGCCAGCATTTCCTTGCCGGTTCCCGACGGACCGACAATCAGAATGCTGGCGTCGCTCGCCGCGACCCGCTCGGTCATCGCGAGAAGCGCGGCGGTACGTGGATCGGCATGTATGATGGCAGGCTGCCGCTGCGTCGCCGCGGCGAGGATCGCTCCGATAAGTTCGGGGTCGGGTGGTAACGGCAGGTATTCTTTAGCGCCGGCTCTTATCGCGGCGACGGCCGCGCCGGTATCGTTGGCGACGCCGCAGGCAATGACCGGCACCGTGATCCGCTCGGCCCGCATCCGCGCGATCAGGGCGGCTACATCCAACCTGACATCGGCCAGCACCAAGTCAGCGCCCTCACCCGAGCGCAGGGACCGCAACCCTCCGGTCAAGTCTTCGGCGTGCAGGATCTTGGCGCCGTGGGCCATGGCGATGCGGCTTGCCGCGCCGAGTTGGCCGGCGAGACTGCCCAGGATCAGCAAGCGCATTGGCTTTCCCTCCTTGCCTGTCGTCAGTCGAAGTAGCGGACCCGCATCGACGGCGGCAGAACACTGTTGACAAGCAACTCCAGCCTCCTCGGGTTTTCTTGGCGGCTGATCGAGATGGCGCCCATCAGGTAGACGAGACAGACGAGCTCCTCGTCGACGGCGTTGCGCTCGAGCTTCACCGCTAGCGGCGACAAAACCATGTTGGCGAGGACCGCGCCGTAGAAAGTGGTAAGCAGCGCGACCGCCATGCTGGAGCCGATATGTTGCGGGTCGTCCAGGCGGCCGAGCATCTGCACCAGTCCGACGAGCGTGCCGATCAAACCCATCGCCGGCGCGTAGTCGGCGGCTCTGCGGAGGACGGCGGCGCTACGGCGGACCCGATGCAGCGTCGCCTGAATGTCGTTGTGCATGACCTCCTCCAGTTCGGACACCGTCGCGCCATCGGCGACCATCGAGAAAGCCTTGTGCAGAAACGATGAGTCGGCTTGCTCCTCGAGCAGCTGCTCGACGTACAGCACGCCGCGGCTTCGTGCCCGCTCCGCGAGCTCGAGGGCGCGCACCGCAGCGGCTGTCGGGTCGGGAGAGGCGCTGGCGATAGTGCTTGCGACCACCCTCAGCATCGTCTGCACATCGGCCCGCGAGAAGCACATGGTGACCACGGCGAGAGTGCCGCCGGCGACGATCAGCAGCGACGGCACGTCGATGAACGAAGCGGCGGAGCCGCCCAGCAGGATGGCCGCCGACGGAGTGCAAACCCGGCCAGCAAGCCCGCGAGGGTTCCCTTCTCCACCTGCGCGGGCGGGGTGGCGAGGGCCGCGGCGGCGGCGCGGCCCGTGCGTCGCATCATCAAGCGCGCTCGCCTTTGACGATTTCCGTCATGGTCACACCGAGACGGTCGTCGACGACAACGACTTCGCCGCGCGCCACCAGTCGATTGTTGACGTAGATGTCGATGGCTTCGCCGACCTTGCGATCCAGTTCGACGACCGCGCCACGGCCAAGCTTCAGTAGCTGGCTCACTTCATCGTCGCCCGGCCGAGCACCGCCGAAACCTGGACCGGGATGTCATAGACCGCCTCGAGGTCCTGCACGCTGCGGGCGGCATCGGCGGTATCGGCGGGCCGCTGGCCAGCCGAGCCTCGCCGCCCGGCGGGCGCATTCTGATCGTTGAACGCACGGAGTTCGAGGTCTCGATCTTCAGACATGTGTTGCTCCCGTTCCGTCAGCTACAGATGGCAAGCTCGGTGAAGGTGGGGGGCCGTGGGCGACGCACTCGCACAGCAGCGCATCGATTTCATGCCACAGCAGCCCTTCGTCTCGGATGACCCCGCCGCCCGGCCAATCGATCCGGCAATCACCCTCCTGAATGGCCGGATCGCCGAGGATGGTCAGTCGCTGATCGTGACTGCGGGCGGCAATCGAAGCCTCGATCAGCGGCGCTAACTCGTCCACCAGGGCGGGCGCGATGCGCACCGTCGCCTTCGGCTGATCGCCGATGCCGGCGAGGACGCCTGTAATTAATTCCTCCAGCTCGGAGCACGCCCTCTCCCGGTAGAGACGCGGCAGCAGCTTGCGGGCGATTACGGCGGCTACCGCCACGGCGTCTCGCGCCGCGTGTTCAGACGCCTCGGCCGCGTTCGCCAGCAGTTCTCCCAGCCGGCCGGCGATTGCGTCCAGAGTTGCCTGCCGCAACCGTCCCGTCTCGCGCTCGATGTTGCACTCCGCGAGTGCCTCG
This sequence comes from uncultured Alphaproteobacteria bacterium, assembly GCA_963786265.1. Lineage (GTDB taxonomy): Bacteria > Pseudomonadota > Alphaproteobacteria > Rhodospirillales > Defluviicoccaceae > Defluviicoccus. The sequence goes on along the minus strand of CAWAYT010000005.1, from coordinate 45,896 downwards.
GCCCGTCCGAGCGCAACTCCTTCCGCCCGCGCCCGATCCAGGTCTTCTTTGGAATAGGCAGGAGGCGCTACGGCCGAAAGCTCGGCGGACGCCGTCGCGAATTGCCGGCCAGGAAGCTTGGCTTTCGAAGCTCCGATTGAACAGGTACCGTTGCGCGGATCGCATAACTCGGCCGATCTCAATAGACCATCTCGTCGCTGCCGTCGCTGCCGGCGAGCATGATCTCGTCGTTCTCCGCCAGGTCCTTGGCGACAGCACGATGGCCGCCTGCGCCTCCTCGACGTCGCGCAGGCGCACCGGGCCCATGCCCGCCATGTCCTCGCGCAGCATCTTGGCGGCGCGCTCGGACATGTTCTTGAAGAACAGCTCGCGCAGCGTGCTCGGACGCGCCCTTTAGCGCCAGCGCAGCTGTTCCTTCTCGACCGGCGCAGCAGGGTCTGGACGCCCGCCGGGATCGAGCCTGGACAGATCCTCGAAGGTGAACATCAGCGCCGGATGCGCTCCGCGGTTTCGCTGTTGCGCTCCTCCAGCGCGGTGATGAACCGGCCTTCGGTGCTGGCGGTCGAAATTGTTGAAGATCTCGGCCATCATCTCGTGCGCGTCGCGCGCGGTGGGTGCGCGCCAGGTTCGTCATGAACTCGGTGCGCAGGGTCCGCTCGACGCCGTCCACGATCTCCTTCTGGACCGGTCTCCATGCGCAGCATCCGCATCACACCTCCATCGCGAAGTCCTCCGGCAGCAGCGGCCAGCACGCGCGCGGCGTGCGTCGGCTTGATCTTGGAGAGCACCACGGCGACGGTCTGCGGGTATTCGTTCTTCAGGTAGTTGGCGAGCACCGCCTCGTTGACGTTGCCGAGCTTGTCCCACATGGTCCGGCCGGCGGGACCGCGGATCTCCTCCATGATTGCTGACGCGCTCGGTGTCGAGGATCTTCGAAGCAGCCGTTCGGTTGATTCTCATAGGTGCCGACCAAGGCGCCGGTGCTCGAGATGTGCTCTGCGAAGTCGACGAGCAGGCTGCTCGACGACGTCGGAGCTGATCTTGCCGAGGCAGGCCATCTCCTGCGAAATCACGCGGATCTCCTCGTCGTCCATCATCCGCAACAGCTTGCAGGCGTGGGACTCGCCGATCGCGAGCATGAAGATCGCCGCCCTTGCGGGTCCACTCAGGTTCCGGCCATCGCTGCTGGGTCGCGGCACCTCGCGCGCTCCTACGCTTCCGAATGCAGCCAGCCGCGGACGATGGCGATGCGATCTCTTCGGGATGCTTGTCGACAATCTTCGCCGACCCGCTTCACCGATGAAGCCTTCACCCGGCCGCTCCACCCGGTCGATGTCGATCATCTCGTCATGACGCACATCGCCGCCCGCGACCGCGATCGCGGTCCGAGCCTCGTCGGCTGGCCCGGTGAGAGCGGGTTTGCCAGTGCCCCCAGCAGCGGAGTACGGGAACCGCCAGCGCGCGAGGGCGTCCCCTCGATGGCTTTGGCGACGATTGGTTTGACCACCAGCAACAGGACCAGGGTCGCCGTCAGCAGTAGCGCCAGGTACTTGCCGATCCGGAAGACGTCGTTCTTCTCGAGGCCGAGCAGCAACTCCGGTTGAGCGTCGGCCGGCACGTCGGCATCCGCGAAGCGCATGCTGACGACGTCGACCTTGTCTCCCGCTCGGCATCGAAGCCCACCGCATTGCGGACCAGATTCGCCAGCTTCTCGAGCTCTTCGGCGGCCCGCGGCTGGTATTCGTGGGCGCCTCCGGCGGCTGGCGCGTAGGTGCCGTCCACCAGCACGGCCACGGAAAGCCGCTTGATTACGCCGGCCTCCCGGACATGGTTGACGACCTTCTTCGAAATCTCGTAGTTGACGGTTTCTTCCGACCGATTTTCGCTGCTCATGCCGCCGGCCGGCGAAGTGGCGGCAAGATTGGCGTCGGGCAGGTTGCTTGCGACGCTCACCGGCGCGCCGCCGGCGCCATCTCTGTTATTTCCGCTCTGTTCCACCGATTGCGTCGAGCGCACGACCTGTCCGTCGGGGTCGAAGATCTCCTCGCTGGTGTTGATGCGGTCGAAGTCGATATCGGCGGATACCTCCGTGCGCACCTTCCCTGGCCCGACGATGCGCTCGAGAAGCTGTTCGACGGTGCGGGAAAGATTCGTTTGGAACTCGCGCCGTCGTTGATCGGCCTTGCCGGCGGCAAGCGCCACTTCGTCGCCGCCCTCCTGGCCCTCGGTGAGCAGCGTACCCTGCCCGTCGACGATCGAGATGCGACCCGGCGCCAGTCCTGAGACGGCCGAAGCAATCAGGTGTTGAACGGCGACCACCTGGGCCGGCGTCAGCCGGGCACGGCCGCGCATCTGCAGGAGCACCGAGGCGCTCGCTTCCGGCTTTTCGCGACTGAACAGCTCGCGACGCGGCAAAACTAGATGTACGCGCGCCGCCTTGACCGTATCGATGGAGCGGATGGCCGTCCGGCGATGCGGTTCGCCGTCCGACGCTCCGATCAGGCAAATGAGCTAGCGTTTGATGCGGACGAGCTCTTCCAGCATCTCGTCGGCGGTGCTGATGATCCGGGTGGCCGCCGAATAGGCCCGCTGGACGACGATCATGTCGGTGAATTCCTTGCCTATGTCGACGGTGGAGGCCTCCAGCGAGGATTGCACGATCTCCCCTGCCGGCCCCGAGTTGGCGAATCCGCGAACGTCGGATTGCCGGAGGCCTCGGTGGTGCTCCAGACGTTGCCGCTCTTGGCCTCCAGGCCGTCCGGGTTGGTGAAGGTAACCAGCGGCAGTCGGTAATCGGCCGGCGCTCGCCGTTGTCGAACAGCGCCGAAACCACGCCATCGGCGGAGATCGTCACGCCGCTGAACACTCCGAAGCGAGCGCCGTTCTGCTCGATGAAGTTGGGAGTGAACTCGGCGCTGAGCTGGGTGATGCCGTCGGCTTCGCCGGTCGAGCCGAAATCGAGCGCGACCCGCAGCGCGCTGGTGGCATCTGGCGCGTCAGCGTTGACCATCGAAGCGGCGCCGCTGACGAAGCCCTGGACCGCCATCTTGGCTACGCCGACGGAGTTTGGCAGACCGTTGCTGTCGAAGGCGATCGCCCGACCGGCACCGGTTCCTTGCTTGGAGACTTTCAGAACCGGATCCTGCAAAGGCTCTGCCGCGTCGCCGAGCAACCCCTCGCGTCGATCTGGAAGTCGATGACGCCGGTGACCGGATTGTTGGAAGCATCAAGCCCCGTCCCGCCGGTCAACAGAATGGTCGTGGGGGCGCCAGCTTTCTGCGCGATGACATGTTTGCCGGTATCGGCGCCGGTCGCGGAAGCCGCGAAGCTCGCGTCGGTCGCCGTTACTGTCGTGATCAGCTGCGCGACCGCCTGGTCCAGGCTCAGGCCGTTGATGGCGACCTGCGTGGCGCCGGTAGTCGTCAAAGCACCGTTGTTGTCGAATTCGTAGGTGGTGGCCCCGATCTTGACCGTCGCGCCATCGGCGATGGCTCCGCTGAACTCCAGCTGGCCGATGCTCTTGTACACCGCGCCCGAGCCGTCGTAGAGCGTCACCGCGCCCGTGTCTTTCGGCGGCGCGACCGTCAGATCCCAGGCGTTGGTTTCACCTTTGCTGAAGCTGAAGGCAACCGCATTGGTGTTGCCGAGGGTGTCGAAGAACTGCACGTCGATGTCGTGGCTGGTCCCGGAGGCGTCGTTCGCCGGGAGGTTGGCGCCGATCGAGATCTTCGTCGTTTCGTCCGCCGTACCGCCGACCCGATTCAGGTTGATCGTCTCCAGGAACTTGTTGGAGATGATGTTCTGGTTGGTGAGGCCGGTGTTGCCGCTCGGCAGGATGACGTTCCCCAGCCGATCGGTCGGCCAGCCCTGCAAATAGAAGCCGCCGGTGTTCTTCAGGTAGCCTTGGTTGTCGGCGTAGAACGACCCGGCGCGGCTGAACAGGTACTGATCGGATGCACCGGGCGTGGCTGCTTCGTTCACCAGAAAGAAGCCGTCGCCGGAGATCGCCAGGTCCGTCGTTGACGACGATGCTTGCAACAGGCCCTGCACGTCGATGCCGGTGCGCGGTCTGGATTGCACCCCGCCGGAGGAATAGAGCGAGTTCGAGGCCTGCTTGGTAACCAAAGTCTGAAAATCGACCTTGGTGCTCTTGAAGCCGATCGTGTTCACGTTGGTGATGTTGTCGGAGATCGCCGCCATCGCGCTCGACTGAGAGGCGAGCCCGGATACCCCCGAATTCATCGCGCCGAATAAACTCATGTGTGATGCTCCTCGGTCCTTGTTGCCGCGTCAACGCGGGTATCAGTCGACGGCTGGACTGGCCACGCGCTCGGTAATCGAGATCACGTCCTGCATCGACACCAGCTTGTCGCCGAGGTTAGACGCGGCCCCGCCTGCCCGCCGCGCTATTCCGGTGACGCTTCCCGAGTAGGTCAGCATGGCGGTGATGGGATCGCCCTTCCGGTCCTTCGCATCGAGTTTGAAGGAGTAGGCGCCGTCGGGCAGCTTCTTCCCGTCGGCTGCCCTGCCATCCCAGTGCAGTTCATGTCGCCCGGCCGCGAAATCCGCCGGCAGAGCGGCCACCGCCTTGCCGCTCGCGTCCTCGATCGTGATGCTCACCCGGGAGGCGGTTTGCGGAAGCGTGTAACTCGCGAAAGCCTCGCCGTCCTGCAACGGCAGTGAATTGCCGGTGCCTCGACCTGCTTACCGATGTACTCGACGGTTGACGCCACCCGGGCGTCCTGCTGCGCGGCCAGAAGCTTTTCCAGGTTGGCATTCTGATAAATCTGCTGCTCGACGCTCGCGAACTGCACGAGCTGCGAGGTGAACTGGTTGGCGTCCAGCGGCTGCAGCGGATCCTGATTTTGCAGTTGCGAAACCAGCAGGGTCAGAAACTGGTTGAGGTCGGCGTCGAGCTTGCGCTTGTCGGCCGTCGCCTGCCCGTCGCGGTGGCGGAGCCGAGGGGTTGAGAGTCGAGGATCATCGCGATCTCCGATAGCTTGAGTTCAGGCGCGGATATCGAGGCGCCGGTCGCCGGAGGGCGGCGTCGGCGGGTTTGAAGGTAGCGTGGCCTCGGCATCTAGCTCGCCGGCGCCGGCCATCACCGACCGGCTACCGCCGCCGGCGTATCTGTCCGAGAAGCCGCCGCCGCTACCGGCGCCGCGCTCACGAAGGCTGAAGTCGAGGCTGGCCGAGTTGGTTTTGACGCCGGCTTCGGAAAGCGCCCGTTCCAGCGTGCGCGCGTCAGCCCTGAGAGCATCGAGCGCCTCGTGGCTTTCGGCGACGAACAGCGCCGCGATCCGGCCGTCCCGCCCAAAATCCAGGCGCACTTCGATCTTGCCGAGAGATGCCGGCTCCAGCGCGATATCGATCCGGGTGACCCCGGCCTTGGCCGCCTTGCCGACATGCGCCGCCACCTGAGCGGCGACCGCCTTGGAGGCCACCGGCCGCACGCCCCTTTCGCGGGCGGCGAGTGCATGACCACCGGCTGCCGCCGGAAAGCCTTGCTCGCCCTGCGGCAGATCGCCGTCTCCCGCGTCAGCGGCGGCGGGCGCCGCCGCGACCGCGATCGGCGAAGGAGTAGCGGTTTCGCCAGGGGCCTGCGACACGGGGGATGCAGCGGGCTGCGGCGCTGGCCCCTCTGTGGACCTCGGGGCCTGCGCAACCGCGCCGATGGTCGACGCGGCGTTGACGCCGGGGCCGGTCGGGGCTGGAGCCGGATGCCCGGGAGCACCACCGCTGGCCTGCGCCTCGGCAGCCTCGGCAAGGACTGCCTGGGGAACCAGCAGCGAAGACGGTCGAGAAGACAGGCTGTCGCCCGCCGCCTGTACGGTGGCGGTTATCTGATTATCCCCGCCGCGCCCTTGAGCGGTCTCGGCCGGCGGAGGCGATGGACTCTGGCCGATCAAGGCGTCTGCCCGTTCGGCCGGAAAGCCCATCGGGGTTGCCGTCGTGACGGCAACAGTGCCTCGCGCATCATCGGCGACCGACGTAGAGGACTGCACGCCGATCAGCAGCGATGCCAACGCGGCCGCCTCGGCGGCATTCTCCTGGTCGGTGGTGGCCGCGGGTTCGTCGTCCGCGTCCGCGGCCGGCTCGTCCGAGGCTGAACGTGCGCCCGAGACGTCCTCCGGCGCGCCGCTCTCGCAAGTCGCCGTCCAACCGGCATCGTCGCGGTCATCCACCATGTGCTTCTCTTGCGCGTCGGCTGGATGGGGATCGCCGCTTTCCCGGCCGGCGAAGATGGCGCGCGTATCGGGGAGCATCGCCGTCGTCGTTGGATTGCCACGCCTCGACGCCTTGATCGTCCCGGCGGCGGGCTCGGTCGCCTGCAACAGGCTGTCGAACGAGGGCATGTTCGGTAACTGGCGACCGGCCGCGCGGTCGCCGCTGGTCTCTCCCGCCAGATCGAGCTTGGTGGAAACGGGCTGGGCAAGGGCAGCGTGCACGTCGAGCCTCCGAATTGCGTCGGCTATGGTTTAAGCAAGCCGTGGGCCAGCCTACGATTCGGCTAATTACTTGATTTTGCTGAGGAGATAGGTGACGCCAAGCGATCGAAGACGAGGGTTCGGCAAATCTTGCCGAAGCGCCTGGCAGGTCTTGCCTTCTTTGCCGTTGGCGACTTGTTAATCATTCGGCCGTAGGAAGGACCGCAACCTCGCTGTTCACGGCATGTTTCGGCCGTCGCCTTGCCCACGGGCGGCGTAGCCGCGCGCCGGTGAGCGGCCAGCCAAGGATCACGTCATGGCGCTTGTCATACACATGAAGAAAGAACAAAGGATCATCATCAATGGCGCCGTGCTGGAGAATGTCAGCGGCAGAACGGTGTCGATCGCGGTCAAGAACGAGGCGGCGATCCTCCGCTCCGAAGACGTGTTGACCGCCGAAGACGCGGTCACGCCGGCTCGTCGAATCTATTTCGCCTTGCAGTGCGCCTACCTGTTTCCCGAAAGCAAGCACGGCCACTTGCGCGATTTCCAGCAGCTATTAGCCAGCTATCTGCAGGCCGCGCCGAGCGCCGGCGAGATCGGCGCGGGCATCTTCGCCGCAGCCGAGGCGGGCAGCTTCTATGGGGCCCTCAAGCAGGCTCGCCGCTTGATCGAGCACGAATTAGAAATTCTCGCCCGCGTTCTGGCGCAAGGCGGAGCAGGCAAGGCTGATCTCGAACCTCAACTCGCATAAATTGCACCTAATTATAATATAAACTTTTAAGTTGCACAAACGTCATCTTACACGCCATAGTCACGGCCACCGGAAGAACATTCCGGGCACTCGCACTTCCAGAACAGGAATAGACAACATGGCCGACAATATCGTTCTCAGCGCGTCCATCCGCGCCAACCTGCTCTCCTTGCAGGGCACCAATTCATTGATGGACAAGACGCAGTTGAACTTGTCGACGGGCAAGAAGGTGAACAGCGCGCTCGACAACGCTGTCTCGTTCTTCACCGCCAAGTCGCTGACCGACCGCGCGTCCGACCTGAACAGCCTGCTGGACTCGATGGGGCAGAGCATCTCCAGCCTCAACCAGGCCAACACCAGCGCCACCAGCTTGACCAAGCTGGTCGATCAGGCCAACTCCATCGCCAACCAGGCGCGTGACGCGCTGACAAAGGGCGCGGCTGAGGCGAAGGTAACCGGTGAGCGCGATCTCAGGAGCGTCACCGATCTGACGACCATCCCTGGGGTTGCAAATACCAGCCGGCTGACTTTCACGGTCGCCGACAAGGAGGGCAACGCCATAGACTTGAACGGCGTCGCGGCTGGGACTGCCGCAGACGTAGATATCGATGGTGCTGCTGTTAAGTCCGTTGATGATCTGGTGGCGAAAATCAACGAGCTAAACAACGATTTCGCTTCGCCCGTGCTTGAAGCCAAGGTGAACAGCAGCGGCCAGCTGGAGATCAAGGCGCTTAACGGCGGTCGCCTCTCCATCGACTTTTTCTCCGTCAAGACCGACGCTACTACGAGGGAAAATGACACTGCCAACCGCAACCTGGCCACCGCGCTGGGCTTCGGTAGCATGGTAGATACGGTCGCCGATGGTACCCTCTCCGCTGGGCCGGCTCAGCAGAACGACGTTCGAGTCAGTACCGTCGCCTCCGCATCCTTGACGTCGTCCTCGCTCCATAACGGCACCGGCGTCGCGAAGGCTAGCGACTTGCTGACGGATTTGTTCACGGATGCGGCCGGTACTACTCAATTGATCGAGAATGAGACCGCAGCTGATGACGACGCCTTGGTCGTTGGCATCAACAACGAAAAGTCAAGAGCTTACAATATCAAGAACTTGACGGTTGAGGGACTTATTACCAAGATCAATGGTGACTTCTCAGGGCAGCTCAACGCCTCGTTCGATGAAGCAACAGGGCGCATCAACATTCGTTCCGTTGACGCCAATGTGGACACGGTACAGTTCGGCGTTCAGGAAGATACAGCTACCGATACCGCTCTGATCGGGCGCTTCGGGTTTGGCGTCCTGACGCAAGTCGCGACGGATGCGGTCGCGGGGACTATTGACAAGACCAGTGTCGAGTTCCATCCGGCTTGGCGCGGCCGCGAGTGACCTGGCGACGTTCGAGAGCGACTACAACAAGATCCGCGATCAGATCGATTCCCTGGTCAAGGACGCCGGCTATCGGGGCACCAATCTGCTCAAGGGCGACGATCTGCTCACGACATTCAACGAGGACCGGAGCACCTCCATCACTACCAAGGGTAAGGACCTGACCTCGGTCGGTCTCGGCCTGAACGCCGCCAACTTTGGCACGGCGGCCAGCGTCGATGCCTCGCTTACGCAGGTTCGCGGCGCGACGAACACGCTGCGCACCTTCGCCTCCAGCCTGGCGAATGACCTCAACGTCATCCAGACCCGCGAGGACTTCACCAAGCAGACGATCAACACCCTGCAAGCAGGCGCGGACAAGCTGACCATCGCTGACCCGAATGAGGAAGGCGCGAAGATGCTGGCGCTGCAGACCCGTCAGCAGCTCGCGGTCTCCGCGCTGTCGCTGGCCTCGCAGGCGCAGCAGAGCGTGCTGTCGCTGTTACGTTAGTAGCGCGCGAGGACCCCTCCCCCGCCCCTCTCCCAATGGGAGAGGGTGGCGCAAAGCGCGGGTGAGGGACGCCCGAGTACGTATCGAAGCACCGGCGGCGCGCAAGCGTCGCCGGTTTTGCTTGAGGCCCCGACCCCATCATTTTTTCTTTGCTTTAACCCGATAATTACTCCGATCGCCTAATATTCAGGATGCAAGAGGCCAACGCGCCTCGTTGAACGGAAGCGGAAGCCCCATCATGTCCGATCCATATCGCCTAGCCGCCAACGCCTACAGCAAGCGCGGGCAGGGCGCCGCCGACCAGCGACGTCTGGAAGGAGACGCGCTGCTCAGGGCCGCCACGCAATTGCAGGATATTCACCGCGCCTGGCGGCCGGAACTCTACCGCGACCTTGAATCCGCCCTTCTCTACAATCGGCGTTTATGGACCATCTTCGCGGCGGAAGCGGCGAACGATGCAACGGATCTGCCAATGGAGATGCGCAACAACGTCGCCAGCATTTCCGTCTTCGTGTTCAAGCGCTCGCTCGAACTCATGGCGCAGCCCGCGCCCGAAAAGATCGAGGCGCTGATCGAGATCAACCGCAGCCTCGCCGCCGGACTGCTCGCCCGCCCAGTAGCCGGAGCGACGCGCGAGCTGGCCTCGCCCGTCGCCAAAAATGAAATGGTATGATGAGGTCTTACACGCCGCATTTCACTTGCTGAATGACGTCGCGTGGGGTAAGCGTAACGTCGCCGAAACCGATGTTCACGGGCCACCCGCGCTTCGTCAGGCTATCCCGCCGGATGCTGCGGGCGGCTATCAGCAAATCTCGCGTGATATGTGGCCCGCCATCGTCGCCGGCCGACGGCCGGCCTACCTTCCGAGATGCAGGCTGTATGCCGCGCATCAGGCGAGCAAGTCCAGTTGCGCCTCCTCAGCCGCCGAGTGCCGGGCGGACTCCGCATCGGCGACGCCACGAAGGAATCTAACGAGGCTTTCGCGCGGTATTCGCATCATCACCGTGTCACCGTCGCGCTCCACGAGATCGAGGAAAACCTGCTTCAACTCGCTCTCGTAGACAAGCCTCCATCCGCAGCCCACGGAAGCGTCGCTGTTCGCCCCCAGCGTTGATGCCGCCCGGCGTTCGTTAAGTTCGCTCGGATCGCCGCTCGCGCCACTCGCCTGGCTGGATATTACTTGGCTGCCTTCCCGCGTTTCGACCGGCGGCACGGCAACCCGTGTCCCCACCGAAGTAACGAAGGCGCTTCCGGTCAGCGTTACAGGGGCAGGCACGTGTCGCTTTCCGCCTGTTCCGAAGCTGATATCACCAAGCAAGGTCATGGGCCGGGGGCTTCAAAATACTATCCTCGGTTAGTATACATGATATTCCAGCAATCGCAAGTTGTTTCGTCGGACGCGATGTCAAAGCCGCTGCGTTCCGGCAACCCGGCGCTCGCGTGGCCGCGCGAAGGCGTGTAGAAGCCTCATATGCGTAGCTTCGCCTTTGTCCTGGTGGCGGTCTCGATGTGCGGGTGTACGGCCCCTGAAGGTCGCGACTCGAATGAACGGCTCGCCGGCGCGTGTCAGGTGCGCAGGTGCGTTTGCGGACCGGAAGGATGGTCCTCATTCATGGCTAGCGGCGGCGTTCAGGTGCTGTGGCGAGAGAATGGCGATGCCTATTGCCCGCCGGGTTATAGGCTGAACGTGGTTGAGCCCGCGCCGCGGCAGTGACGCCGGTCGTCCCTCCCGAGAGCGTGGACAACTCCACCCGGCGGGCGTCCGCGCGACCGGAAGCTGACGAAATCCCATTCCGACAGTTAAGGGCTGGCTGCGGGCCGGTCTCCAGCCTGCTTGTCGATGCGGGTATACCAGCGGCCGTCCGCCCCCTGCCAGCTCACGGCATAGTCGCGAGACAGCATCGTCATGATCTCCGGACTCTTACGCGGAACGACGTCGAACTTGTCCTTCTCGAGAAAAATGTACGTCGGCCGCTGCACGGCGAGCCCGGCGGCAAGTTCCTTGATTTGACTGGGCAGGAGATACTCGAATTCGTTGCCCGAGTAGGGCAACGTTTGTGGGCGATTTAGCATGATATGATAAAGCGAGCTGCCGAAAACGTAGATCGGACCTGGCCGATTGTCTTGTTCCACAAACGCGGCACTGTCGACGACCCGGCCGTAGCGTTTGTCCATCTTTCGCCGGTATTCCTGGATGCCCGCTTCGCCGTCGGCCCGCATGCTGAAAAACTGATAGATGCGATCTCCCAGCGGATCGAACAAACCGCCGATGGCCGGAAGCACGAGTATGACGGACAGCCCCATGGCCGCCAGCGGCCGGGCGGCTACGCCGCCGCGCAGACGCTCGATGGTGATGTCCACCCCACGACAGGCCAGAATGCCCAGCGGAGTCAGCACAAACATCCAATGGTAGGCATGCCAAGAAACCCTCTGGATCAGGATCACCACCACGCCACCGATCAGCCACGTCCAGAGAAAACGTGAAAGCCGTGGTTCGCCCGCGCGCCACAACGTCGGCAGCGCCAATGCCACAAATATCAACCACGCCGCGGTCGCCGCCAGCAGGCGAACCAAGCCCATCAGCAGCCGGCCTATCGGAGCTTGATCGCCGCCCGCCAAATAGAGGAAGGGAATCACGAAATTTGTCTCGATAAATGCCGGAAATGACCCGGCCCACCAAAAGTAGACTAAAACCGGTACCCAGACGGTCAGCACGCCTGCAGTGAATGAAGCGAGCAACAGCGTCATTAGACGAAGCGCGCCTACGCGCTGACGATAACAGCCGTAGAGAGAGAATAGCACAAAGACGATTATGAGCGGCGCATAAACCAACTTGAATACCGTGGCTACCGAGGCGACGACGCCGGCGAAATAAAAGCCAATGACCCTGGGTCGATCATTGTCATAGGCTCGCGACAATAGCCATATGCAGGCGAATATCGGTAAGGATGCAAGAATCTCTACCTGAGTTGCCTGGTCAAAGCGTGCGAAGACGTAGTAGACGCCGACGACCGCTACCGGCGCTACCGCCGAGAGCCATTTGTGGCGAAAATATTCGCGGAGGGTGAGCATCATTAGGACAGAAAGGGCCAGTAACCAGACGAGCTCCAACAAATGAACGCCGCGCTCATTGAAACCGAACAACCGCCCCGCCGTAAGGTAGAACCAGAACACCCCGGGCGGTTTGAAATCCCAGAGCTCGATGTAGAGGCTGGCTCCCCGATCTATGCCCATGGCATACAGGAGGAAAAGCCCCTGATCCCGGCCTAGCGGAAACTCTAGCTTGGCGATGCCGGCGGCGATGATGATCAGAAGAGCGGAGATGTACCACAATGCTTCCGCTAATCGGAAGCCGAAGCCGGTACCTGAAGAACTCATTCTTTACAGAATTTTCGGAGCGCATGTACTGCATGATCGTGCTGAATAGCCCGGACAAGCCGCGATTGAAAGCGGGAATGCCGGTCCGGACGGGACAACGATGTCCTCTGCCCCGCTCCGCCACGCATGAACCGATATCTCACGAAGCATCTCGCAAGTGTGTGAGAATGCGCTTCGCGAGAGCTTCATAATCCTCGTCGAAGTGGTGGCCGCCCGGTATTCCGATTACCTCGGCGGTCTTGAAATGCCCATCGAGGCAACCGCTCTCGTCCGCCTCATCCTCTCCATAGATGCACAGAAGGCGTTGCGACTGGATACGGGCAATCTCTGGAGCGATCGGCACCGCGTCCCGCTGAGGGTCGCCGCCGAGCCAGCCCGCGAGATGGATCACGAAGTGTGCGTCACGGCCGGGCGCCAGCAGGGACAGCAGGTCGATATGCTGACGCGCCGGGGCTCTCAGGCGATTGAACACCGCCGGCAGGATGTCCGCCCCGAACGAGTAGCCAATAAGCGCGATACGTGCCTTTGCTGTCCGTCGGGAGATCTGGCCGATCAAGTTGTCGAGATCCGCCGCGACAGTATCCGGCGACTTTTCGCTCCAGAAGTAGCGCAGGCAATCGATGCCCAGGACTTTCACCCCGGCGTTCGACAAGATTTCGCCAAGCGTGCGGTCGAGATCGCGCCAGCCACCGTCGCCGGAAAAGATGATGGCGACATCGCCGGCACCAGGCTTGCCAGGGATCTCGATGACCGGCAGATCACCCAGCTTCAAGACATCCCCGACACTCTTTGCGCGAGTTTCACCGTTCCGCTCCAACATGCGGACAAGCACACGGGTGGGCATCGAGCCGGCCTCGATGGGTGGGGCGATGGCGCTCGCGGCCTCCGCGAACCCGCGGCCGGCATCCGAGGCCGCCCGCGTCCAGGCCGCCTCCCACCATCCGTACATCTGCTTCGGCGGACTGTACACAAACAGTTTGTTGTCCGGCGTCCTTACTGCGGGAGGATCAGCACAGAGCGGCACGACACCTTGCAGAACCGGGTCGAAATCGACCGTGGCCGCGCCGGCAACGGTTTCCGGACCGGCCTGCCATAGGCCCGCCAACGCCAGAACCGCGCCTTCCTCGATACCGGCGAGAATCGGCAGAGAATAGAAGTCGAGCTTGGCGGACTTCTGAATTGACTGACTGACCGTCTCGAAGGCGCCGGTCACTTCGAGGCACCTGTTCTGGTCACGGGCCAGATTAGCCAACGCCGAGGCGCTGTCGATTCCAGCGACGATGAGGCCGCGCTCGCGGAGTTGCTCCGCCGCTCTCGCCATTTCGCTGGACCAGCCTCGCCCATCAGACAGCAGAAAGACGAAACCGGTGGGCTGGTAGGTTGGCTCGAACACCAGAACCCTCCCGAGCGGGCCGCCGTCGATCGTTGCCTCCCTCGGTTCGCAGCCGAACAGCAGCATCACCGAAAGCAGCATGATGCATAAGAAACGCATCACGCTGGTTTGCCGACAACGCCCATGATAGACCCGCCGCCGATCAATGCTGCGGCATCCGTCAACACGATCAGCGGGTCGATGCCGCCCGGAGTCGCCAGGTAGCGGGGCTCCCACCTCGGGTTAAACTTCTCCTTGAACTGCCGGAGGCCGCGGAAGTTGTAGAATTGTTCTCCGTGCTCGAAGACGATTGCACCCAATCTATGCCGGAAGGGCGCCAAGCGGCGGCGTTCCAGTCCCGACAGTGGCGCCATTCCAAGATTGAACCAGTGCAATCCCCGCTCCTTCATCTCCAAAATTGCCGAGGTGATCAGGAACTCCATAGTCAGGTTCGGCACGTCCGGAAGATGGCGCATGATGTCAAGGCTGCCTTCCACTCCCAGTTCGGTCGTCATCAGGGTGGCGAAGGCGATGATGCGGTCTTTCGAGAGTACCACCCCGACATCAAAATTACTGACGTAGGCTGGCGTGAAGTAGCCGATCGAGAAGGCTTTTTCCCGGACATTCTTGATCAACAGCCAAGCAGTAGAAACCTGCGAGAGCTGATCCATGATGTTCGCCACTTCGCCCCGCGGAACTATTCGGAACGCCAGCCCCTCCCGAGTACACCGGTTCAGCGCATACCGCAGCTTATTGCTGCTGGGCTTCTTCAGATCGAATTCACGCAACTCCACCCGCGCTTCTTCCCCGAGCTTCGTAAGGGTCAGGCCAGCGTCAACATAAAGTGGCAAACTTTCCGGGCGTACTTGATAGAAAGCGCAACGCGCCCGCTCCCGGTCGCAGATCTCGCGGAACCGCCATATCAGTTCGCTTTGCTCGGATGGCACCCCAAGTGGACCGAAAAGGCTGATCCAGGAGCCGCCCTGTCGGCCGTACATCAAGAACGAATTGCCGGAATCGCTGAATAGCAGGTTCTTGTCGCCGAGCAAAACAAGCAGCGCATCAGCCCGATCCTGCTTCAGCGCGATCTGACGAGCGGAGTGAATGTTCTCCTCGGAAGCCACGGCGAGGCGGCGACGCGGCGGCCGCAGTAGGCGCAGAAAGGCAAACCCGGAGATCGCCAGCACTGCCGCGAACAAGGCGCGGAGCGAGCGCGGCGCATCACCTTCGAACTCGAACTGGAACCACAAGCCGTGGTCATACTCGACGTGCTTGTAGGCAAACAGCATCAGCCATATTGCTGCGGCGAGAATGCAGATTACCGCGGCTATCCAGCCCGGCGTGAAGGGCTGGTCGAGCAGTGACGTCCTTCGGAAGAATTCCCTGCGATATGGCAGAAGCAAGAGGGCCATGATCGTCAGGAGGATCGCTTCCTCGTAATCCAGCCCTTTAGCCAGCGAGACGATCACTCCGAGAACCAAGCAGGCGAGCGCCAGCCAATACGCGGCGTTCAACCGACGCTGCAGCGCCGGGGCCACCAGTATGAGCGCGCTGGCGACGAGGCTGCCGAGCAGATGCGAACCCTCGATCACCGGAAGAGGAAGGATCGATGCGATCACCGCCAGCCGCGCCGGCTGCATCGGGGTGGCCGCCGAAGCAAGCAGGACGACGCCGGAGAGGACGATCAGCAGACTCGCGGCGGTGGGTATAATCGCATCGGTCAGGTCGAGAACCCGCTCAACAGCGGCGCGGGTCGACGGCATGGTTCGGCGTATCTCGTTCAGGCCGAGCAGCGATCCCGCCAACAGCAACGGCAACACGTAATAAACGAGGCGATAGACAACCAGAGCGCCGACCAACGTGCCGTGCCCGATCCTGTCGCCGAGAGCGAAGATCATCACGGCCTCGAACACACCGAGTCCGCCAGGCACGTGGCTCATGATGCCGGCAATGATCGCCACGCAGAAGACGGGGAGGAATCCCAAAAACGAGAGGCCGGCCTTGTCGGGCAGCAGGACGTACAACGCCGCTCCGGCCAAACACAGGTCCAATGCCGAGATGGCGAGCTGTCCGGCGACCAGACCAGGCGCCGGAAGCGCCAGGGTCATGTTACGCCAGCGCAGCGTCGGTCGTAGCGCGCAGAGCACCAGAAAAGCCGCCACTCCGACTATCAACGCCAGGCTGACTGCTCGCAATACCGCAACCGGCACATTGAGTGTGCTCGAGACGAGATACGGTCGCAGCAGGACGCCGACGCCGCTCATTGCGCAGATGCCGAAGCCGAAAGCGACGACGCAGAACAGCGCCACTCGTCCCACGTCCTCGGTGCGCATGCCCGCCGCCGTGTAAATACGAAAGCGGATGGAGCCTCCGGTCAACAGCGAGAAACCAACGGTGTTGCCGATCGCGTATCCGCAGAACGAGGCCAGCGCCATCACCCGCACGGGAAGCTTCTGACCGACGTAGCGCAATGCCGACCAGTCGTACCCTACCAAGGTTGCGAAGCTAGCGGCGGTAAAGGCGAGACTCGCGAACACTGCGTAGAATGGCAGCGCGGCGATTGCCGCGCCGACGTCCGCGAGACGCACCTCGGCCAGCAGCCGCTGCAACGCGAAGCCGCATAGCGCCAAAACTGCAGCCATCGCAAGGAGGCCGATCGTCTCCTTGCGTCGCTCGAAGCGCGCAAAGAACGTACGCAGCCACGTCCGCTCCCCAGGCGCCCTCATCGGCGAGTCAGTGTGCTCGACACAGCCCGCGAGGTCAGTGCTCCCGCCGTCCGCGGAACATCCATCTGTCCCGGACGCCCGATCCGGCTCTGCCGTCCATCGTCGTGTCACGCACCTATCAGAGAGTCATCTTGGTGAGCTCGACGGCTGTTCGCGTGCCCTCTACTACGACGATGCCGCTATCGGTCACGAAGTAACGCTTGCGATCCTCTTCCAGGTTATGACCGATCACCGTGTCCGCCGAGATCTTGACGTTCTTCTCGAGGATACACCGGCGCAGCTTCGCCCGCCGGCCGATGTCGCAATAATCGAAGACGATGGAGTCGGCGACTTCGGCGCCGGCATGCACGTAAACATGCCGGCCGATGACAGAGTTCCTGATCAGCGCGCCGGAGATGATGCATCCGCCGGCGAGCACGGAATCGATCGCATGTCCACGACGATCTTCGTCGTCGAAGGCGAACTTCGTCGGCGGGTCGGAGTAGCCGGCCGTGCGCAGCGGCCATTGCCTGTTGAAGAGGTTGAGCGCCGGCGAAATCGCCCGAATGTCCATGTTCGCTTCGTAGTACGCATCCAGCGTGCCGACATCGCGCCAGTACGGCTGCTTATCCGGCGGCTCGCCGGGAATGGTGTTTGTCATGAAGTCGTACGCGAACATCTCGGCGCGGTTGATCGCCTTCGGCAGAATGTCCTTGCCGAAGTCATGGCTGCTGTTCGGATCCTGCTGATCCTCCTCGACAAGCCTCAACAGCATATCGGTCGAAAATATGTAGTTGCCCATCGATGCATAGACGCGGTTCGGATCTCCCGGCATCGTCGGCGCATCCGCTTTCTTCTCGTGGAAACCGACGATGCGGTTGCCTGTTGTGGTCTCGATGACGCCGAAATCCGTGGCATACTTCTTTTCGACGGGAATCGCGGCGACCGTCACGTGCGCCCGCTTCTGCTCGTGAAACTCGATCATGTCGCGAATATTCATGCGATAGATGTGGTCGCCGCCGAAGACCGCGACCACGCTCGGCGCCGACTGTTCGATCAGGTTGACGTTCTGATGGATGGCGTCCGCCGTGCCGCGATACCAGTCCTTCCCTTCCGAGCGCATCTGCGCCGGAACCGGCACGATGAATTCGCTTTTCAGCAAACCGCCGAGACGCCAGCCGTCACTGAGGTGCTGAAGAAGCGACTGACTGCGAAATTGAATTACGACGTAGATCGAATGAATGCCGGAGTTTATGAGGCTGCTCAGCACGAAATCGATGATCCGATATTTCCCGCCGAAGGGCACCGCCGGCTTGGCTCGTTCCTTGGTGAGAGGGTAGAGGCGCGTCCCCTCGCCGCCCGCGAGGACAAAGGCCAGAACCTTGAGTTCCATATCCGTTCCCCCCTTTCTGATTCTAACCGCGATGCGCGGACTTCCTGTGTTGTAGCACCGTGGCGGACACGCCCGCAGTCTTTCTTTGTCGTTGCTATCATGTGGCGCGGAGATGCGTATCGTACTACCATGCGGCGCAGTCAGTCCGACGCGGTCAGTTGCCGCGCTGGCGCGGTACATAGGCCCCCTCGATCAGACCGATGAAGTACGCATCCAGGTCCGGATGGGTGATCGGATCGCCGGAACTCGTCCAGCTCCAGATTGCGCTCGGCTACATAGGTGTGATTGTCGGTAGAGTGCATCAGCACCTTGTACCACGGCTTGTTCTTCGGCGGCCTGCTCGGGGCCATCTTTCGATACCAGTCATCGGTGCCGCGAAACTCCGGATCGGCGTCGATAATCACGCCGCGATAATCGAAAAGCTTGTGCCGGACGATCTGCCCCACGGCGAATTTTGCGTAAACCGTATCCACGAGTCACCGGCCGTTCAGAGTTGCCGCGGCGAGACCTAGCACCGGCATGCGAGGATATCCATAAGACTGGCGCACCCTCCGCGGCGATCGTATTGTAAGAACAAAAATAGGTTCTTAGGGGAAGTTGTGATGGACATCGGGTTGCTGTTGCCGCGGCATGCGCGCTATCGCGCCGCCCACCCTGCGCTGATCGTAGGCGGCAAGACGTTCGATTACCGCTCGCTCAACGCGTACGTAAATCGCCTGGCGAACGCGCTGCTCGCCGCCGGCCTGCGGAAGGGAGACAAGTTCGCGACGGTACTCCCGAACTGCCTGGAGCTGATGGCATCCTACTGGGCGGCCGCGAAGACCGGCACGGTCATCGTGCCGATGAGCCCGCTGTTGCAAGACGGCGGCTTGCTTTCGTTGCTGCGGGACTCGGATACCGCGCTGGTGGTCGGGCACGCGACGTTCGCGGACGTCTTCGATCGCATCCGCGAGCAGGTGCCCACGATTCCGCCCGGTCGCTGGGTGCTGGTCGGGGGCGGGGCCGGCGCGCTCCCGCCGGGCTTTCGCGCTTACGACGACTTCATCGGCGACGCGGCCGAGGCGAACCCGCCGGAATTGGGCGTCACCGATCAGGATATCTTCAACATCATGTACTCCAGCGGCACCACGGGCTTGCCGAAGGGCATCGTCCACACGCACTACGTGCGAGCGATGTACTGCACGCTGTTCGCCTCGGCCTTCCGGATCATGCCGGAGAGCGTCGTGCTGCACGCCGGCTCGATCGTCTTCAACGGAGCCATGGTCGACATGATGCCGTGGATGTTCGTCGGCGGCACCTATGTTTTACACGAGAGCTTCAACGCCGAACGCGTCATTGAGGACATCGCCCGCCACAAGGTGACGCACACCATCATGGTCCCGGCGCAGATCACGGCGATCCTCGACAGCCCGGCTTACGCGCCGGAGAAGCTGATGAGCCTGGAAATGCTGCACAACCTCGGCGCGCCGCTGCACGTCCGCTTCAAGAAGCGGATCAACGACGAGCTGCCCGGACGCTTCTACGAGCTCTATGGCCTGACCGAGGGGTTCGTGACGGTCCTCGACAAGCATGATGCGGTTCGCAAATTGGGCTCGGTTGGTTGCCCGACGCCATTCATGGAGATCCGCATACTGCGCGAGGACGGGACCGAGTGCGCAGCGGGCGAGGTCGGCGAGATTTGCGGGCGCGCGCCAATTCTGATGCCGGGCTATTATAAGCGCCCGGACCTGACGGCGAAGGCGATCATCGACGGCTGGCTGCACACCGGCGACGCCGGCTACCTCGACGAGGAGGGCTACCTCTACCTGGTCGATCGCATCAAGGACATGATCATCGTCGGCGGGATCAACGTCTACCCGAACGACATTGAGAAGGTGATCATCGGCCATCCGGCCTTGCGGGAGGCCGCGGTGTTCGGGGTGCCGGATGCGAAGTGGGGCGAGGTGCCCGTGGCAGCGGTCGTCACCAGAGGCGGCGAGCGGCCTGCGGTCCGCGATCTTGTAGAATGGACGAACGCTCGGGTTGACGCCAAGTTTCAGCGCATCACCGATATCGTCTTCTACGACGAATTCCCGCGCAACGTCGCCGGTAAAACGCTGAAGCGGGAGATGCGCCAGCAGTACGAGAAGGAGTAAGGCGGGTTGGCACAGGCGGCCAAAGCTATCGCGGTCGCTGAGAAGGCGCTGGCGGATGCGGAGCTGGCCCGGCTTGTTGCGGTCGTCGTGGACGGACTGGACCCAGAGGAGATTCTGGCTGTTCGGCAGCCGCGCGCGGGGGGACGCGCAGCGCGACAGCGACTACGATCTTTTCGTTGTCGTCCCGGATGACACGCCGCGGGAGAAGATCGGGCCCGCCAGCACGCAAGAGATCGCAAGGAAAGCATCGGTCGCGGCGGACGTGCTCGCCTGCCGTCGCGACGTTTTCGCGCATGAGCGCGACCTGATCGGAACCTTGTCGTACACGGTGGCTCGCGAGGGAGTGATCCTCTACGCCAGCGATCAGGGTTCGTGGAACGGAGACGGGACGCCGGCTCGGGCAAAACAGCGGAGGCGAACCGTGACCGATGTCAGTCTTCGATGGCTGGAGAGAGCCGATTTAGATTTGAGGATCGTTCGGAACTGCTTGGAGGGTCCGATCCCGTCACCGGAGGGCGCGGCGTACCATTGTCAGCAGGCAGCCGAGAAGATCGTGAAGGCGGGGTTGATCACCGCCGGCGTGCACCCCCCGAAAGAGCACAATATACGCAATCTCGTTCAACTGCTTCCGCCCGGTCATGCGCTCGTCCCGGCCTTTCGGCCGCTGGAGCCCTTGAGCGAGTACATCACGGCTTTCCGGTATCCGGAACCGGAGACCGGCCCCGAAATCCCGGTACCTTCGCTGCAGGAGATCGAGGGATGGCTGGCGCAGCTCTTGGGGGCCAAAGTCGCTGTACTCGCTGGCATCCGCCCAGAAAGCTGATGATGGCCTGGATCACGCTGTTCATAGCCGGGCTGTTCGAGGTGGGCTGGGCCATCGGGCTCAAGTACACCGATGGCTTCACGCGGCTATGGCCGACGGTGCTCACTGTCCCTCGCCTCGATGATCGTGAGCCTGGGGCTGCTCGGCCTGGCGCTGAAGACGTTGCCGGTCGGAACCGCCTACGCCGTCTGGACCGGCGTCGGCACGGTCGGCACCGCCATCCTCGGCATCATCCTGTTCGGCGAGTCGACGGCGGCGCTCCGCCTAGCCTGCATCGGATTAATCATCGCGGGCATCCTCGGCCTCAAGCTGGTGACCCCGGACTAAGCTACCTTCCTCGCCGGCTTGTCCGGCGCGATCGTCGCCAGCAGCCAGCGATACAGTTCCGGCTCGGCGAAAGCGGCGTCGGCGGTGCGGGCATGCGCGCCAACTCCGCCCGCCGGGCCTAGCCGGTACGGTCGGGCGACCAGCCGGCCATGTCGGGCGAGGCTATCCGCGATGCGGCGTGAGCCATCGGTCAGGTATGCGATCTCGTCATCTTCGGCCCATGCCACCCACTGCGGCAGGTCCGCCAGTTCCTCCAGCCGCTCCGGCGATGGGCAAGCGCCGCACACGGAGATCAGCGCGGCGAAGCGGCCGAACCCGCGAAGCGCCATGCCGAACGCGCCGATCCCACCCATGCTGAACCCGGCCACGCAGAGGCGCGCCGGATCGGCTGCGCCGGTCGCCGTCGCGTCGTGCAGCAAACAGTCGAGCCCAGCCAGAACGTCCGGATCTAGCCACGTCCGATCCGGCGGGCACTGCGGGGCCGCCACCAGGAATGGGAACGGCTCGTCCGTGAGCGTCCGGCCCTCGGCCCGCAGCTTCGGCAGCCCCCACCGGGCCGCCCAGGGCAGCTCCGATCCGCCGCGCCCGCGCTCGCCTACTCCATGCAGGAACAGAATGGCCGGAGGCCGCTCGCCCCCGCCGGCCGCCTTGGCGGGCAGCATCCACAGGCAATCCCGCCCGCGCTCGAACCGTATCATCGGCCACGCACTCGGCACTCCAGTCGCTCCTCGCCCGCCGATACTTCATCGAGAGGCTCGCGCCAGCCTGCAGCCTCGCCCAAGCTTGAGCGGCGAATGGTCATTGATCCGGCGCGCGGCTGTCGCCATCTGACAGCGACTTGTATCAATCGGGAGACAGCGGGGATCATGCCGAACAGCGTCTACAAGAAGATCGACCTCGTCGGGACATCGCCGGACAGCATCTCCGACGCAATAAACAACGCCATCGCCACCGCCTCGCAGACTATCGACAACGTCACATGGTTCGAAGTAGCCGAGGTGCGTGGGCATGCGGAAAACGGCAAGGTCACCCAGTACCAAGTCGTTCTCAAGGTCGGCTTCCGCATAGAGCGCAAATCCGAGTAAGCCGTCGCAAGAAGGCCGCGCACGCCCGAACTGGCCGTCTCATCCAGCTGCGCCGGCCGATTGCGGCTGCTCATTGTCATCGACCTCCGAGCGCCAACTGCATCGTCGATGGCAGCGTCTTGGAGGTGATTCTGTAGACGATCGCGCAAAGCGATATCACAGCCGCAGAAGATATCAACCAATATAAAGGATAGGGAATAAGCGGGAACTTCCCGTATATTATATATGAAGCTATCAGTAATGGCGCATGCGCCAAAAACAGAAAAAAGCTCCCTGACGATAGTCTAACTACGACGTCTGCAAAGCGGCTCTTCTCTATGATCCCGAGAATGGGCCAGATCATGAATGGCGATACCACACGAAACAGTGTACTTTCTCCTGGTATCTGGCTCTTTATTATACAAACAGCGACAAACAAAATGAGAAGAGCCCACTTATACCTATCCAGCCAAAACAGGTCCCAGCCATAGACGGCAATCAAGCCTCCTATGTAGAAATTCAACGCCATGTTGCTTCTCAGCAGCAGTAGACCATCGAAATCGAACCAGAATATAACGCCAACCACCGCCAATCCTATTAGTGGCGCTGTCCGTATGAAAAAGCCGAATATCGGCGCCAGTACGGCAAGAACGAAGAGATCCCTAAGGAAAAAGAGTGGAAAGTTTGCTGGCCGATCTGTTATGCCGAGAGTTGCGTCCACCCACGTTAACACGTTGATCGGATTGAGGTTGAGGCGGAACGGGTAGCCTACTGCGGTGTATCGTTGAACTAGGTAAATTGCGAGGACGATCGGTAAATTCCAGATCAACATCGGAAGGAGCAGGCTTTCCGCCTTGTCCTTGATTAACGCAAAGGGCTTTTTGTCCTTGGCCGAGCGAAATATCAGGTAGGCGGATATGCACGTCAGGACCGGGACAGTTCCTCGGAATACTGCATCCACCCAAAACGCTCGAAACATCAAGAAATACGCGTTATTGGTTACTATTTCGGTTTCGACTGGCGGAATATGGATGAAAACGATGCCGCACACCATGAGGTAGCGCGCAATCTGGATCCTCTTGCTGAGCTGGGGAGCGACCATGCTGTACTTATTCCTTTGATCGAACGCAGCGTACCGGTATCGGTACGCTAATTGCCCGCATGCCGAGCCCTTATCGCTCGCCCCGTATGTCGCGGATTGCCTCGGGCAGAAGGTTCGCGGCCAATTCCCGTCCAAAGCATGGCAGTGCCTCGGAGCAGCGGCGGAAGATGCCGAAGCGCCGCCCCGGCAGCCGCGAGCGGGCCGCCAAACATCCCCTGATGCTCTCGGCCAGCCACCTGCCATTGCGAATTAGTTAGACATTAAGAAGTGGCCACTTCTCAAGTCAATCGTTCGCAATAGCATTCAGCAATGCACCAAGCAGCGCCAGCGCTGCCTTCATCCGGATTTCGCTCACGGCAGGCCTCGCAGGCATCCAAGGCGTAAAATTTAGCGAATCGGCGGAACAAGCAAACTCAGCACCCGTTGCACTGCGCAAGGATAACGGAGGAAGCACGATGGCGAAAGATGATCGCACCGAGGCTGAGGGGCCTGTGCGGAAAGTGGGTGTGTACGATCGCCCTGATGGAGCAAGCCAGAAAAGTAAACAGACTAGGATGATCATTGGCATCGCAATCGCCGTCATTATTGCTGTTCTGTTATGGCTCTGGCTCACATAGGTGTCTTTGAGTGAGGAGAACTGGTAATGGCAAAAACGGTAGTTGGCTTGTACGAAAGCTCGGACAGAGCTCAGCGGGCGATCGAGGACCTGGTGGATGCTGGATTCCGGCGTGAGGACATCAGCCTGACCGCACGCTCCGAAGAGCACGGCCATCTCGAGGGCGTGGGCGGGCATGAAACCGAGGCCGGCAGCGGAGCTGCGACCGGCGCCGGCATCGGAGCGGGCGTGGGCGGCATTGGCGGCCTACTCGTCGGCCTGGGGTTACTGACCATCCCTGGCTTGGGTCCCATCGTCGCGGCGGGTCCGCTGGCCGCCACACTTGCCGGGATGGGAGTCGGCGCCGCGGCCGGTGGTCTTGTCGGCGGTCTGGTCGGGCTCGGCATCCCCGAAGAAGACGCAGACCGCTATGCCGAAGGCGTGAGCCGCGGCGGCTACCTGGTCATCGTCAATGCTCCCGACGCCGAAGCTGAGCGGGCCGCCGACATCCTCGACCGGTACGATCCGCTCGACATCGATGAGCGATCGATGAGCCGGAGCGACGCCGGCCTGGTATCAGACCGGACGGAGACGGTCTTGCCGACCACCCCGGCCTATACCGAGGATCGGCGGGACACCGTTGCCGAGCAAACCATCCCGATCGTCGAGGAAGAGCTCAGGGTCGGAAAGCGCCAGGTCGAACGGGGCGGCGTCCGAGTCCGTAGCTATGTCGTGGAGAAGCCGGTGGAAACCGACATCACCACAAGGGAGGAGACCGTGCACGTCGAACGCCGGCCGGTCGACCGCCCGATTTCCGCTGGAGATACGGGCTTCCAAGAACGTGTCGTCGAAATGACCGCAACCGGCGAGGAGCCGGTTATCGCCAAGGAGCAGCGGGTAGTCGAGGAAGTGGCTATCGGCAAGGAGGTAACCGAGCGCCAGGAACGAGTTTCCGACACGGTACGTCGCACGGAGGTAGAGGTCGACGACGAGAAGACTGGCAAGGATCGCGTCCCGCATAGAGGTTGAGAAAAGCCCGCGGCCTCGGGAAATCCGGGGCCGCTTCTCCTCATACTCCCCAGGAGCGCGCGATGTCCGAGGATCACGACAAGACGACCACCGAAGAAGTCATTCCCCTCGTCGAGGAAACGCTGAAAGTGGAGAGGCGGGAGAGGACCACGGAGACCGTCCGGATCAAGACGGTCGTGCACGAAGAGCAGCAAGTTGTAGACGAGCCGGTCACGGAGACCGAGGTCGACGTCAGGCGCGTCGCGGTCGAGCGTTGGGTCGATGCGCCGGTGGCCGATCGCATGGAAGGGGAAACATTGGTCATCTCATTGCACCGCGAGATCCCGGTGGTGCAGCGGCGTCTTCAGGTGTTCGAAGAGATTCACTTGACGCCACGACGTCATGAACGGCGGCATGTCGAGCCGGTGACGCTCCGACATGAAGAGGCGGTAATCGAGCGAGAAAAACCGCCATCCGGCGAGTAGAGGACGCCAGCAAGCGGCCGACGAGGTTCTGGGAGCTCCCAAACCTTACCGGTGTCTCTGGACACCGATCCTGCAGGACGCTAGTTCCGGAGAAACCATCAGCGTCACTCGCCTGCCGGAACTTCCTTTGGCACTCGCGGAGAAAATCGCGACGGTGATCGTTGCGTAGCCACGGCTACTCTGCGCCCGAGGTTCGCGCGCTCATTTGCGAGGCGTCCATCGTCGGCGTTTGCACCGATTCCACGCACTGCTGAGACCCGATAAGCGGGTGGGAGCCCTGCAACCGCCAAGCGGGCCGGCGGAGGAACCTCGCGCGGGTGCGTCGCGCTCGGGCGTGGGAAGCCAAATGTGCCGATCATGACGACTGGCACGTTTATTGCTTTGTACGCAAGAGCGCAACTTATACTACTCGGAACGGGAAAGAATCAGGGCGATGCTTGCTACGATAGCAATGACGATCATCCGCGATGCGGGCGGCGCATGCGGCCGCGGCAAGTGGTTCTCGTCGCGGGCGGGCGATCGATGAACACCCGGCATATCTCGAGCAGGTTGGCCGCCGTCGTCATCAACGATACGACGTTGCGGGACGCCGAGCAGACGCCAGGCGTGGCCTTCACGCGGGCCGAGAAGCTGGCGATTGCTCGTGCTCTCGACGCGGCGGGCGTGCCGGAGCTGGAGGTGGGCATGCCGGCGATGGGCCAGGAAGAATGCGAGAGCATTCGCGCCGTGCTCTCGCTGGGCCTGTTGGCCCGGTCAATCGGTTGGTGCCGCGCGCGACGAGGCGATATCGACAGCGCCGTTGCGTGCGGGTTGAAGACCGTCAACGTCTCCTTCCCGGTATCCGACCGGCAACTCGCCGGCAAGCTCGGCAAGGATCGCGCCTGGGTGCTCGGGCAGGTGCTCGAAATTACTGAATATGCTTGCGATAGAGGATTGCAGGTGCATGTCGGCGGTGAAGATTCTTCCCGTGCCGATCCCGACTTCATCGCGCGCGTCGTGGAGGCCGCCGAAACAGCGGGGGCGCGACGCTTCCGCTACGCCGACACGCTGGGCGTCCTCGATCCCTTCGATGCGCTCGATGCCTTCCGCGACCTGCGTCGACGCTCCTGCCTCGAGCTGGAGATGCACGCGCACGACGATCTCGGGCTTGCCACCGCCACGTCGCTCGCAGCGCTGCGGGGCGGGGCGACGCACATCGGCACCACGGTGAACGGGCTCGGAGAGCG
The DNA here is from genome assembly GCA_963786265.1 of uncultured Alphaproteobacteria bacterium. Taxonomy (GTDB): domain Bacteria; phylum Pseudomonadota; class Alphaproteobacteria; order Rhodospirillales; family Defluviicoccaceae; genus Defluviicoccus. The sequence goes on along the minus strand of CAWAYT010000005.1, from coordinate 19,227 downwards.
CGCCGGCAACGCGCCCTTGGAAGAAATAGTCGTTGCGCTGCAGCAACTCTATCAGCGGCCGACCGGCATCAACGCCCGCCACCTGCCGCGCATTTCGGCGCTGGTGGCCGGAGCTTCCGGCCGCCCGGTGCCCGCAGGTAAGAGCATCGTCGGCGAGGCGGTGTTCACCCATGAGGCGGGCCTGCACGTGCACGGCCTTGCCCGCGACCGGCAGACATACCAGGCCATCGATCCCGCCGACATTGGGCGGGAGCACCGTGCCGTTCTGGGCAAGCACTCCGGGGTAGCGGCTGTCGGCCACGTCTACAGCGAGATGGGACTGGATCTTGCGCCGGTTCAGGCGGAAGCGATCTTGGCGCTGGTTCGGCGCTGGGCTGAAAGCCGCAAGACGCCGCCATCGCCGGACGCGCTGCGCCATTTCTATGAACGCACCCGCGCCTTCCGCGAAGAGGCAGCGTGACCGTTTGCCCAGGCCGCGGCACCGCTCGAGCCGGGAGTCCCTGGCCTTCTCGAGGCTGCAGGAGGTTTCGCGCGGCCGGCTCCGGACCTGACCCTGGAGACTTCAGCCGGGCTTGCCGTCCGGGCGGGGGGACAGCAGCATCGGCCCGTAGAGAACGAGAAAACCGCCGAACGCGGCTATCCATGCTGCTCCAGCGGTCCAGAGAAGCGGATCATAGAGCGCCGGCCACATCGGCGCCATGATCCTGGTGATGGACGACAGGGTTACCAGGACGTAGACGATGGTGGTACCCGCATCGGCATGCAGCGGCCTGCCGGTGTGTCCGCGAGTAGCCCTCGTCATCACCGCCAGCGTCATCGTGCCGACCGCGCCGGCGGTAAGTCCGTGGACGGCGGCGATCTCCGGCAGCAACTGCGGTGACTGCGCGACCGCCAGCAGCCCCAGGCCGAGCGGCACCCACGCGTAGCCTACATGCAGGATGAGGACCAGCGGGTCGTTGATGGCGCGGTAGCCTCGCCAGCGGCAGAGGCGCAGGACATTGAGCACAGCGGCCAAAGCCAGCAGCGCTGTCGCCGCATCCGTGCCGGGAATGGCTACCCAGCAAGCCAGCGCCGCAACCGTAGCGGCCAAGGTAATCTGATCGACCCGCCCGAATGGCGCCGGCATCCCGCCCGCGGGCCTCTTGGCCAGCCAGTTGCGGGTGAAGCTGGGAACGATACGGCCGCCGATCAGAGTTATCAGCAGAGTCGCAACGCCGACCGCGAGCCGCCAGCCGATGGCCGCGAACTCCCCGATTCCCAGCGGCTCGGAATGCATAAGCGCGTTGGCGACGAGCAGCGCGCCGATCGCGGCAAGCATCGGCAGATTTCGCAGATTGTTGCCCGCCACGATCTCGCGGGCGACGACGAACAACAGCACCGTTAGAAACGCAAGGTCGATTGCCGCCGCGGCCCAGGCGCCGATGATGGTAGACGTGGCGACGGCGAGTCTGCCGCCTAGCCAGAGTAGCACCAGGACCAGCAACGGCGATCCGTGCAGCGGCAGCCTGCCGGTCCAGTTCGGGATCGCGGTCAATAGAAATCCGGCGATGGCGGCGACCGCGTAGCCGAACAGCATCTCGTGCGCGTGCCAGGTCAGCGGCGAGAAGACGCTCGGAACGGACAAAAGCCCAGTCACCTCGCCGAGCCAGAAGACCATGCCAAACACTGCCGACAGCCCGGCCATAAAGAAGAAGGGCCGAAAGCCGTAATTCAGGATCGCCGGGCCGGACCGGGCGGCAATCCGCGGGATCGGCGCACGGACGGTGCCGGTCATGCCGAGTAGCCTACCCGGCGACCCGCCGACCCCATCGACCTACTCCAGTCGAGCCGAGCGCATCTGCCGTGGGCGCTTTTGTCGAAGCCGCGCGACCCTGGACGGACATAACTCTCATCGATCGTAGACATACGGCGCTATCGCCCTTTCGTGATACCGGCCAGACTTGGATAGCGAGATTGCCCGACCGCCGGGCGTTCCGGTCGTGCTTGATAATGGCCCACCGTATTGGGGAGGCCAAGCCGGATCGAGAAGGCGCTTGCCGAAGGTGCTGCATTGGCGTCAAGAAACGGCCATGACACGGGCGTGGAAATGGGTGGCCGCCGTAGCTCTGGTAGCGCTCGCCGTTATGTCCATCGTCGCCGTCTTGCTGTTCACGGCGGCGGCGCCAGCGGCGGGGAGACGCGAGCTCGTCGGCCTTGGCGCTCCAGTGACGGTCTATCGGGATGACTGGAGCATCCCGCATATCTTCGCGAACAGCGACGAGGACGCGAGCTTTGCCCTCGGCTGGGCGCATGCCGAGGATCGGCTGTGGCAGATGGAGACCATGCGCCGCAGCGGTGCCGGCAGACTGGCCGAGGTACTCGGACGGGCCGCGCTCCCTTCGGATCGCTGGATGCGCACGCTCGGTCTGTACCGCCTGGCCCAGCGTGAGTACGCCTCGCTCGGCAGCGAAACCAAACGCAATTTCGACGCGTACGCACGCGGGGTAAACGCTTGGCTAACGTCACGTTCCGGTTTGCTTCCGCCTGAGTTCTTGCTGCTCCGATTCGAGCCGGAGCGATGGACCCCGGCCGATTCGCTGGTGTGGCTGAAGCTGATGGCGTTGCGCCTCTCAGCCGACCACCGCACTGAGCTCTTGCGCGCCCGTCTGCATGAAAGGCTCAGCGAACAGCAACTTCATGATCTCTGGCCGGGGTATCCGTCGGATGCGCCGACGACGCTCGCCGCTATTAAAAACGGGCCGGATCCCCAAGTGCTGGCGCGACTCTCGGCTGTGTTGCCGGAGCCGCCTGGCCAGTCGTACGGAGCCTCGAACGCCTGGGTCGTCGCCGGCAGCCGCACGGCAAGCGGCAAGCCGATCCTCGCCAATGATCCGCACCTCGGATTCGCATTGCCGTCGCCGTGGTACCTGGCGCGTATCGTCACGCCCGGCGGCGAGTTGACCGGGGCCACCTCCCCGGGGTTCCCCGCCCTCCTCCTCGGCCACAACGGCCGGATCGCGTGGGGCATCACGAGTTCTCATGCCGACGTCGAGGATGTCTTTCTCGAACGCCTCGATCCGGACGATCCGACCCGATACGAGGCGCCCGGCGGCTCACGGCCGTTCGTGATCCGCGAGGAGCCCATCGCCGTCCGGGACTCGCCTACGGAGACGCTGGTGGTGCGCTCGACGCGCCATGGTCCGGTGATCTCCGATCTGATCGGTGGCACCAATTCCGGCGCGACACGCTTGCCGGACGACGACGGTGGACGAGCGCCGCCGCTGGCAGCCCTGAAGGCGACCTACCTGGGCGATGACGATCGGACCGCCGAGGCACTTTTCTCGCTCAACAAGGCGACTGACTGGCGGGAGTTCCTGGCGGCGGCGGAAGCCGCCACCTCGCCGCAGCAGAATGTCTTCTACGCCGACCGCGATGGTCATATCGGCTTCCTCTCCGCGGGACGTATCCCGCTTAGACCGGCCGGCGGCGGCTGGATGCCGGTGGAGGGCTGGACGGAAGCTTCGGACTGGGTTGGCTTCATCCCGTTCGAAGGCATGCCGAAGACGTTCGACCCTCGCTCCGGCCGGTTGATCAATGCCAACAACCGGCCGGTGCCCCTCGACTACCCGTGGCCGCTGCACGGCGGCTGGGACGCCGGTTTCCGCGCCGCGCGGATCGAGGATCGTCTCGCGGAAGCGTCGCCGCAAACGATCGAGAGAACGGCCGCCCTGCAGCTCGATTCGGTTTCGCTGATGGCGCGGCAACTCCTGCCGCTGATGCTGGACAAACTCCCAAGGCTCGACCGCCACGCGGAGGTCATAGAACAGCTGGAGAGCTGGGATGGAACGATGTCGCACGAGCGTCCAGAGCCGCTGATCTTTGCGGCGTGGCTTCGCGAGGTCGTGCGGGCGTTATGCCAGGACGAACTCGGCGCGGCTTTCAACGACTACTGGGACTACCGGCCCCGCTTCGTCGAAGCCGTTCTTACAGTGCGCCCTCAGTGGTGCGACGACGTCGGCACCATGCAGGTAGAGGACTGCTCCTCACTTTTGCAAGCAGCTCTCGATTCGGCGCTGCTGGAGCTGTCCCGAAAGCTCGGCGCGGACCGCGAGGATTGGCGCTGGGGAGCCGTGCACCTGGCTCGCTTTCAACATCCTCTCTGGGGTCGCATTCCGCTGATCGGTCAGCTTGTCGCCACTTCAACCGTGATAAGTGGGGGGAACGACACGATCAATCGCGCCGCCAGCCGGATCTCCGACACCGACGATCCGTTCGCCGCCGTGCACGGCGCCAGCTTCCGAGGCGTCTATGATCTAGCCGACCTCGGCAACTCCCGCTTGATCCTGGCGACGGGGCAATCCGGCAACCCGTTCTCGCGTCACTTCCGTGACATGATGCCGCTCTGGCGCGAAGGCGGCGGCATTCGCCTGAGAGGTACGCGACAGGAACTGGAGCAGCGGGCGAAGAGCATCCTGCTGCTGGTGCCGTCGACTCAGCCGAGTCGGCCGTAGGCAGCGCGGAATCTCAGCAGCGGCTTGCCTTCAGAATCTCCGAAGGCCGCGCGCTCGACCAGCCCTATGATGATGTAGTGATCGCCCTCGTCGTGAATCCGAGTCCGCCGACACTCGAGGGTGACGAGACAGCCGTCAATAGTAAAACAGCCATTCTCACCCGAGCTTCCGGGCGTAGCTGGCGAACTTGTCATTATCCTGCGACGCGAACATCTGGGATACGACGGTTTGCTGATCGCACAAGACGTTGATGGAAAAGTGAGCGCCGTTCAGCCAGGCGCTCAGATTAGCGCTCGCCTTGCCAATGCAGAACAGCACCAGCGGGGGGTCCAGCGAAAGCGAGGCGAAGGCGCTGATCGTGACGCCCGCTGGCTTTCCGTCCTCGTCGGTTGTCGTTACCACGCAGACGCCGGAGGCGAACCGGCCGAGCGCCTCGCGAAATGTTCGGCGATCGACCGTCACCGCCAAGTGACCAGAGCCACAATCGCCGTTATCGGCGCTTGCATTAAGACGTGCATAACCACTGCCTGTTAGCGTGAGTGTCGAAGCCGGTCGATCGCTGGGTTGAGCGCGAAGGCGCGCGCGTCGGGACCGGTGCTACTGAAGAACGCGCGTCTTCGCCAGTCAAGCGGTGAATGAGTTTCCTTCATGCTGTTCGCCGTCGGATTTCTCATCGTCATCTCCAGCGTCATCGGCGGCTATCTCGGCGCCGGCGGCCACCTCTTGGTCCTTTTCCAGCCGTTCGAGTTCGTCATCATCTTCGGCTCGGCGATCGGCGCCTTCATCATCTCCAACCCGCTGCCGGTGGTGATCGGCACGATGAAGTCGTTCGGCGCGCTGGTGAAAGGCTCGAAGTTGAACAAGGCCAGTTATATCGAGCTGCTATCGCTGCTCTACGCGACCTTCAAGACGGCGAAGACGAAAGGTGATCTGGCGCTGGAGAGCCACGTCGACAATCCGCAAGAGAGCACGCTGTTCCAGGCCTATCCCGGCTTCGCCAAAAACCACGAGGCGCTCGAGTTCTTCTGCGACAATCTGCGTCTGCTGACGCTCGGCACCTGTAACCCGCATGAGCTGGAAGCGGTTATGGACGCCGAACTGGAAGCCCAGCGCGCGCACGCGCATGCGGTTACCGGGGCGCTGCAGACGGTTGCCGACGGAATGCCGGCGCTGGGCATCGTCGCCGCCGTGCTCGGCGTAATTCATACCATGGGGGCGATCACTCAGCCGCCGGAGATGCTCGGGCAGCTGATCGGCGGCGCGCTCGTCGGCACTTTCACCGGCGTGCTGGTCGCCTACGGCATTGTCGCGCCGATAGCGAAATCGCTGGAGAACACGCACGCGGCCGAGGCCGATTACCTGCAGTGCATCAAGACGGCGCTGATCGCGCACGTGCAGGGCTATGCGCCGCAGGTGTCGATCGAGTTCGCGCGCAAGCTGCTGACCGGCAAGGTGCGACCTTCGTTCGCCGAACTGGATGAAGCAATGCAGGCTGTTCAGCTTCCGTAGCGAGAATCGATTTCCGTAGCGAGGATCAATGAAGAAATCCGTTCCGATCATCGTCCGTAGACCGAAGCGGGCATCGCAGCCTCATCATGGCGGCGCCTGGAAGGTCGCCTACGCCGACTTCGTTACGGCGATGATGGCGTTTTTCTTGCTGCTTATGGCTGTTGAACGCGGTCTCCAAGGAACAGCTGCAAGGCATCTCCGACTACTTCGCGCCGATATCGACGCAAAGCTCGACCACCGGCGGCGGCGGTCTGCTCGCCGGCAAGACAGTCGCAAAAAAGGGAGTCTTCAATGCCGAATCCGAGCCGCTCTCCATCGATGATCCGCGAAATCCCGGCCAGCAGTGAGATGTCGGAGGAGGAAATCGACGAGCTGTTGCGCGCGCGGGAGGAAGAGCAGTTTCAGGAGGCCGAGCATAAGCTTCGTCAAGCGCTCGCCGAAAGTCCCGAACTGCAGGGACTTGGCCAAGAGTCTCCTCGTCGAAAACACGCCGGAGGGATTGCGCATCCAAATCATCGACCAGGAGGGACTGGCGATGTTCCCGCGCGGCGAGGCGGAGATGTATTCGCATACCCGGAGCGCGCTGGAGCTGGTCGCCAAGGTGGTGCAGAAGATGCCTCAGGACATCGACATCAGCGGCCATACGGACGCCACCCTATATCTGACCGACAAGGGCTATTCCAACTGGGAGCTGTCGGCCGATCGCGCCAACGCGGCACGGCGCGCGCTGCTGCTGTTCGGTGTACCGGAAGCCCGCGTAGCCCGCGTCGCTGGCCGCGCGGCAACCGATCCGCTGATCGCGAACAACCCGGAGGCGGATGGCAACCGCCGCCTTTCGGTCGTACTGCTGCGTGGAACCGGCGCGCGTCGGTGAGCCAGAAGTCACAAGTGGAACGAGGGAACGGTTCACGCGTTCAAAAATCCTGACATAGGTGCTATTTTTCCAACTGACACCGCTTCCAGGTTTGATAGGCGCATGAAACACCGGCTGATGCCGAGTGCCCGGTTCTTCTTCGTGACGGCTCCCCTGCCGTGCCCCTACCTGCCCGGCCGTTTCGAACGTCGCCTCGTCACCGAGCTTTCCGGGCGACAAACAGTCGGCTTCCACGACGCGCTGTCGCGCGCCGGTTTCCGGCGCAGTCACGGAATTGCCTACGTGCCGGTCTGCCGCGACTGCAACGCCTGCGCGGCGGTGCGGGTGTTGGCCGACTCGTTCACACCGAGCCGAACGCAGCGGCGGGTTTGGGCGCATAACCACGACCTTATCGTCGACGAATTGCCGCCGCGGGCGACCCAGGAGCAGTACGCGTTATTTCGCGGCTACCAGCAGGAGCGTCATCGCGGCGGCGAAATGGCGCGGATGGATTTTTGCGACTATCAGACACTGGTCGAGGACACGCCGATCGACACGCTGATCAACGAAGTGCGGTTGCCGGACGGCAGACTGGTTGGCGCCTGCCTGACCGACCGCATGGCTGACGGCTTCTCGGCTGTCTACAGCTTTTTCGACAGCCACTGCGAGCGGCACAGCCTGGGCACGTTCATGATCCTTTGGCTGATCGCGAGGGCTCGCGTGCTCGGCCTGCCATATGTCTATCTCGGCTTCTGGGTGGCCGAATGCGACAAGATGTCCTACAAGGCACGGTTCCGGCCGCTCGAAGCCTACACCCCCGAGGGTTGGCGGCTGCTCGATTCCGACGACCCGGAGAGCGTCCGGCATTTTCAATCACCGACGCCGTGAGGCAGCGGCCGGGCGCGCTGGCCGCTGAAAGCGCTGCCCCTCCCACTCCACGGGAAGCGGCTTCATCAGCACGGCCAGCGTCATCTCCTCATCTCCGGTGGCTGCCGCCCGTCCAGAATGGCCTCGACGATGTCGGGGGCGAGGAGTGTCAGGCGGGTGACGAAGCTGCGGGTGATGCGGCCGGCTTCGGCCAGCCCCCGCCGCAGCGGTACTTGCTGTCGTCAAGCAGCCTCTTACCAGGATATCGTCGAGCAACAGATCGATCCTCTCGACCAGCAGCCGCACGATCCGCGCCTTCCTATTCCGCGATGCGCGGTTGCCCGCGAAACCCTCCATCATTGGGCAACACGCAGCAGGCTTTAAACCCGATCCACGCGATACCCGCCCGGCTCATCGCCTCGGCAAGTGGCGCCGGCCTCCAGGCGGGGCGATCTTCTCCCGCAACAGCTCGCAACAGCTCGGGGGACGACGCCGACATCGCGCTTAGGGTCGGCGCGGTGCTAGGCCGGCGCAAGGTCGCCAATTCAGCTGACCGCCAACTCCAACTCTGTCAATATGAACCGAGCGCAGCCTGCCGGGAATAAATCGGCCAGCGGGAAGGTCTGTCGGCATCATGGCAACATGAGGAGAAATGGATATGACGAAGGCCAGCGATTCACGCACCAGACGGACCAACACGACCCGGCGCGACGCCCTCAAGTGCATGGCGTGGGCCGGCGCCGGCATCCTGTGGACGGTGAACGGCGGCGTTCCGCGCAGCGTCGGCCTCGTCGGCGAGGCCAAGGCGGCGGAAACCCCGGCCGGCAGCCTCACCTTCGTCCAGCTGAGCGATAGCCACATCGGCTTCAAGGGGGAAGCCAACCCGGACGTCACCGGCACTCTCCGCCGCGCCATCGAGCAGATCAATGCGTTACCGACTCGGCCGGCCTTCGTCGTTCACACCGGCGACATTACCCACCTGTCCAAGCCCGAGGAGTTCGACACCGCCGCCCAGCTTCTCAAGGACATCAAGGTCGAGCGTATCCACTACATCCCCGGTGAGCACGACATGCTCGACGACGGCCCGACTGGCTACCTCAAACACTACGGCGACGGCAAACAGGGAAACGGCTGGTACAGCTTCGACCATGGTGGTGTCCATGTCATCGGCCTCGTCAACGTCGTGGACTTCAAGCCGAAAGGACTGGGCTTCTTTGGCGACGAGCAGCTCGAGTGGCTCGAGCGGGATGTGGGCAACCTTGCAGCCAGCACGCCGATCGTCGTCCTCGCTCATATGCCGATGTGGCTGATCTATCCGGAATGGGGGTGGGGCACCGACGACGCCGCGCGGGCGCTTTCCTACCTCAAGCGGTTCGGCTCGGTGACTGTCCTCAACGGACACATCCATCAGATCGTTCAGAAGGTGGAGGCCAACGTGGCGTTTCACACCGCCATGTCGACGGCCTATCCGCAGCCCAAGGCTGGCATGGGAGAGGGTCCGGTGCCGCTGAAGGTACCGGCGGGTGAGCTTGCCAAGGTGCTCGGCACGAGGACCGTCACCTACGTGCCCGGCAAGGAGCGGCTCGCCACTGTCGACCTGCCCCTCGAGCGGGCGAGCTAGGGCCTCTCTGGCAGGGAGACGGTGACAATGATCCGAGAGCGTGCAAAGCAAAGCGCGATCCCCCGGCTCGCCGCCAAGTGTCTCGCAGGCGCCATGGGGCTCGTCCTCCTCATCACGCCGCTTAGCTTCGGCGCTGCAGCAGGTCCAACACAAGTGACGATAAAGAACCTCAAGTTCATGCCGGCCGAGGTGTCGGTGCCAGTGGGAACGACGGTGATCTGGATCAACGACGATGATGAACCCCACACTGTCACCGCGGAACAGAAGCAGTTCAGATCGAAGCCGCTGGAGAAGAACGAAACGTTCAGCTTCGCCTTCGACAGCCTGGCGAGTATCCCTACTTCTGCAGCATTCACCCGTTCATGGTCGGGGTAGTGAAGGTTGGTGAACCAACACATTAGCTCGCTAGGATGGGGCCGGAGGACGGCGCTTCGGCGTGGGCGAAGGACCCGCACGTCCACCGAAGAAACTCGCCTGCCGCCTTATCGTTATGAATACCTCCTAGATGGCCTTTATGCATATGTCGCGCGTGACCCTCAGGTTAAGACGAGCGCGCTGTTACAGCGTGACGGCGAGACCCCGAAGCTGGCTCTCGAAGAGCGTGTGACTGAGATCGGGAGCGAATTATCTCGGGCGGACTTCATGTGGGTTTGTCGCGATCTCAATTATGCGATTGCGGAGAAGTACAGCACGGATCCCAAGTGGCGCGTTGCCATCCAAAGTAGTGATAACTTCTTCATTCCTTTGATGGCTGCCCTGGGCGATGCGCGTCACAATGAACGCGCACGTGCTTTTGTGGAAGACAGAAAGGCCAAGCTGATCGAGTTGATCAAGACAAGTGACGACCCAGACCCCCTCGCATTTTCGCGCGATGACAGCGACAGCCTCGCAAATATTCAGGGCAGCATTCGCTCCAACATTGGAAGGCGGCAGCGTGCGGTCGTATACAGTGCATGGCGAAGGTACTTCTTGCTTGGTCTCCAGGACCCCAACTATCCCATCGAATGGCGAACGGCCTTGCTATCGGACTAGAGCGTTTTCCGAGCCGCTTAAGTCATGGGGGATTCCCAAAGCGGGCTCGGCATGATTCAAGATGCGTGCTGGAGGAGGAGGCCGGCATGCATGGGAGTTCCGCTATCCGAGGATTTGCGCATCCGGGTGATCCGGGCGGTGGAGGACGGGGCGTCGCGGCGGCGGGCGGCGGCGAGCTTCGGCGTCAGCGTCTCGAGCGCCATTCGCTGGCTGCGTGACCGGCGCGAGATGGGCCGGACGGCATCGCAGCCGCAGGGTGGCGACCGGCGGTCCGATCGGATCGAGGCGCATGCCGGCTTTCTTCTGGCCAAGGTCGCGGCAACGTCCGACGTCACCTTGGCCGAACTGCGGGACGCACTGCACCGTGAGCGCGGCGTTGGCGTTGCGATCGTGACATCGTGGTGATGGACAACCTGCCGGCGCACAAGATCACCGGCATCCGCCAAGAGATCGAAGCCGCGGGAGCAAAGCTGCTCTACCTGCCGCCCTATTCGCCCGAGTTCAATCCGATCGAGCAGGTGTTCGCCAAGCTGAAGGCGCTGCTGCGCAAGGCCGCCGCCCGGACCATCGACGCCCTCTGGACAGCGATCGCCGCCGCACTCGACGCCTTCACCACGCAAGAATGTGCGAACTACTTCACCAACTCCGGATATGAGCCGGACTGATCGGAATCTGCTCTAGATCCTAATATCAAGGCGCAGGCTGGCCGAGTTCCGCTGGGCCAGCCTCCGCCTCATTGTTGGCGCTGGCACAATATCTTAACAATATGTCACTATGACTGGCTCGGCTTTGATCGTCGTCAATCCTGTTGAATGCCAGGCGAATGTATGGGCCTCTTCGTTCTAATCTGGTAGCGCCTACTCCCTGGGTGGAACGTGGCGAACGGGATTCAAGGTTTCAGTGCATTCGCGCGCTCACGCTGTCGCGAGCCGCGCGAGTGCGCGGCAGAGGTCGCGGACGCCAGCAAGGCGTTCGGTCGGGACCTCCCAGGCGCGGCGGTAGACTAATCGCTGGTCCGGGCGGAGCTTGCAGGCGATGGCCTGCTTGCTGATGAAGCCGACCAGCCCAGGGGGTTGGGGAAGGTGTTGTCGCGAAAGCTGACGACGGCGCCCTTTGGCCCCGCCTCCATCCTTTCCACATTCGCCGTCCGGCAAAGCTGCTTAATCGCGACGACTTCCAGCAGGTTGTTGACCTCCTCCGGCAACGCCCCGAACCGATCGACCAGTTCGGCGGCGAAAGCGTCCAGCGCCTCTCGGTCGGCTAGATCACCGAGCCGGCGATAGAGGCCGAGCCGGACGCCAAGGTCCGGCACATAGGTTTCGGGGATCAACACGCTCAGCCCGAGCGAGATCTGCGGGACTCCACTCCGTCGCGTGCGCGCCGTCGGCGCCGGCGTTGCGGGCCTCGGCGACCGCCTCCTCCAGCATGTTCTGGTAGAGCTCGATGCCGACCTCGCGGATATGGCCGGACTGCTCGTCGCCCAGCAGGTTGCCGGCGCCGCGAATATCGAGGTCGTGGCTGGCAATGGTAAATCCCGCCCCTAGCGCGTCCAGGGCCTGCATTACCGAGAGGCGCTTCTCCGCCGGCCGTGTCAGCTTGCGCCGCGGCGGCAGGGTCAGATAGGCGTAAGCGCGCACCTTGCCCCGGCCGACACGCCCACGCAGTTGGTATAGCTGCGCCAGGCCAAACAAATCGGCGCGGTGGATGACGATGGTGTTGACCGCCGGGAGATCCAGCCCGGATTCGATGATGTTGGTCGACAGCAGCACATTGTGCCCGCGCTCGTAGAACGAGCCGACCGCCGCTTCCAGTTCGCGCGGCGGCATTCGCCCGTGCGCCATGATGACGCTGACCTCCGGCACCAGTTCCGCCAGCCGGTCACGGCTTCCCTCGAGGTCCTCGATGCGCGGGCAGACGTAGAAGGTCTGGCCGCCTCGGGCGTGCTCGCGCATGATCGCCTCGCGGATCACCACCGGATCGAACTCCAGGACGAAGGTGCGCACAGCCAGCCGGTCGATCGGCGGCGTCGCGATCAGGCTCATCTCGCGTACCCCGCTCAACGCCATCTGCAACGTGCGCGGGATTGGCGTCGCGGTAAGCGTCAGCACGTGAACGTCGGCCTTCAGTTTCTTGAGACGCTCCTTGTGTGCGACGCCGAAGTGCTGTTCCTCGTCGACGATCAGCAAACCCAAATCGCGAAACTTGACATCCTTGGCGAGTAGGGCGTGCGTACCGATGACGATGTCGATCGTGCCGTCGGCGAGCCCGGCCTTGGCCTGCTTGGCGTCCTTAGCCGTGACTAGTCGCGACAGCTCGCCGATGCGGATCGGCAAACCGGCGAAGCGGTCGCTGAAGGTGCGGAAATGCTGCCGGCAAAGCAACGTCGTCGGCACCACCACCGCTACTTGCCGGCCGTCGATGGCGGCGATGAACGCGGCGCGCAGCGCCACCTCGGTCTTGCCGAAGCCGACGTCGCCGCAGATCAGCCGGTCGGCCGGCCTGCCGCTGCCCAGGTCGTCCAGCACGTCGCCGATGGCGCGCGCCTGATCTTCGGTCTCGGACCAGGGAAAGCGGGCGCAGAACTCGTCGAACAGCCCCTCCGGCGGCGTCAGGCTCGGCGCCTCGCGGACGGCACGAGCAGCGGCGATGCGGATCAACTCCGCGGCCATCTCGCGCAGGCGCTGTTTCATCCGCGCTTTGCGGGCTTGCCAGCTGGCGCCGCCCAGCCGATCGAGGACGATGCCGTCGCTGTCAGAGCCGAAGCGGCCGATCATCTCGATGTTCTCGACGGGCAGGTACAGGCGGTCGCCCTCGGCATATAGGATGCGAAGGCAATCGTGCGGCGCGCCGTCCACCGAAACGGCCTCCAGCCCGTCGTAGCGGCCGATACCGTGATCGATATGCACGACCAGATCGCCTGGCGACAGCGACGACGCCTCGACCAGGAAGTTTTCAGGGCGCGAGCGCCGGGCCCCGCGGCGCACCATGCGGTCGCCGAGTATATCCTGCTCGCCGATGACCGCTAGGTCCCGCGTGACAAAGCCGCGATCGAGCGCCAGGATTGCGAGCGCGATCGCCCGCTTGTCGAGTTTCCGCGCTTCGCCCCATCCCTCGACTTGCCGGACGTTGGCGATCTTGTGCTCGCGCAAGACGGTGGCCAGCCGATCGCGCGAGCCGGGGCTGACCGCGGCGATAACGACCCGTTGGCCGGCTTCCTGATGTTCGGCGATCCGCCGCGCCAGCGCATCGAAGACGTTGACCTCTGGGCGACGGCGCGCCTCGGCAAAATCGAGGCCCACCCGGCCACCGGCATCGATCACCGTGTTCGCCTGGGCAGGCGCCAGAAACGGACTGAGGACGCCAACGCCGTGCCGCGCTAGCGCCGTCTCCCAGTCGTCGTCGTCGAGGAACAGGCGATCGATCGGTACCGGATTGTAGGCGATCGCAGCGTCGGAGAACCGGCCGGCGCCCAGCTCCCGCCGCGCCGCGTAGTATTCAGCGATCATCGCCAGCCGGCGGTCTCGCGACTCTTCCGCCCGCTCATCCAGAATGACCGGCGCATCTGGAAGGTAATCGAAGATTGTCTGCAACCGCTCGTAAAACAGCGGCAGCCAGTGCTCCAGACCCGCGTAACGCTGTCCCGCCGAAACCGCCGCGTACATTGGATCGTCCGCGGCGTTCGTCGCCGCAAGCGAGCGATAACTTACGCGGAAGCGCTTGATCGTCGCGTCCTCGAGTACGACCTCGCTGACCGGCAGCAGCGTGCATGGACTTCCAGCCGGGCGATGGTGCGTTGGTTCGCGACATCGAAGGTGCGAATGCCGTCGACCTCGTCGCCGAAAAAGTCGAACCGCAGCGGCTCGTCATAGCGCGGCGGGAACAGGTCGACGATGCCGCCGCGCACCGCGTAATCGCCCCGGTCGGCGACGGTCTCGACTCGGGCAAAGCCGAGGTGCGTCAGTTGTTCGACCAGGCTTGCCGGATCCAGTCGATCGCCTCGACGAATGACAATCACCCGGCCCGCGACCTCGGCGGCCGGCGGCACCCGCTGCAGCGCCGCCGAGACGGTAGTCAGCAGAATGCAGGGCTGGTTGGCCATCCCTGACGCCAGGCGGCTCAGCGTGTCGATGCGCTGGCCCACGATCTCCGGATTGGGGGAGACCCGATCGTACGGCAGGCAATCCCAGGCGGGAAACTCCAACCGTTCGATGTCGGGGGCAAAGAACGCCAGAGCCTCAGAGAGCCCGGCAAGCCGTACATCATCGTGCGCGATGACCACGAGGCACCGGCCGGCATTTCGCGCGATCTCGCCGATGACTACGGCATCGTATCCGGCGGGCGCGCCGGCGATCAGCAGCCGCTTGCCCGGCGCAAGAATGTCTTTGGTCAGGATCAAGGAGCTAAACGGCGAACTTGAACGCGGCGAGCGAATGCATGACAGGATGGTCGAGAGCCCCTGGAACGGCGTCCCGGCCGGTAATCCAGTTATAGAGGTCAAGGTCGTCGTGCGTCATCAGCAACCATTCCAGCCACTCAACATCGGCATCCCCTATCTCCGCCAGGTGCCGATCGGCGAAGGCGCCGATAAGCAGGTCGTTTTCGCGCATGCCGGTATGATGGCAGCGGAAGAGGACGCGTTTGCGTCGGACATCCGCCGCGTCGCTCATTGCTTTGTCTCCTTCGTCGGTAACGCTAGGATATAGCCGCCGCCGCCACTTCTGTCAGCGGTCTCCTCGGTCAAATGCGCCCAGCCATCCTATTTCCCCTGTTCGCGCCCATCGACACGCTCCCCGGCGTCGGCCCCTCACTCGCCAAGGCCTTGGGCAAGCTGGCGGGGACGCGGGTCATCGATCTGCTGTGGCATCTGCCGCACGCGATCGTCGATCGGCGGCTTTCGCCATCGATCGCCAGCGTCGAGCCGCGCCGGACCGTGACCCTGCGCGTCCGCATCCTCGAACACGACCCGCCACGGACGCGCCGCCGCCCCTACCGCATCCTCTGCGCCGACGACACCGGCGAGCTGATCCTGGTGTTCTTCAACGCCCGGCCGGAGTACCTGCTGAAGATCCTTCCGCCCGGAGAAACGCGCCTCGTCAGCGGCATGGTCGATACGTTCGGCGAAGGGCTGCAGATGGTGCATCCCGATTACGTGCTGGCCGACGCCGATACGGAAGGCCTGCCGGCGATGGAGCCTGTCTACCCGCTCACCGCCGGACTTACCGGAAAGGTTCCTTTGAAGGTCATCAAGGCAGCGCTGCAGCGCGCGCCGGTTCTCGACGACTGGCTCGACCCGGCTTTCCGTGCCCGGCAGGGCTGGCCCGCGTGGCGGGAAGCGCTGGCGCAAGCGCATGCGCCCATGGGCGAGGACGATCTCGCGCCGCTCGCCCCCGCCCGCGCCCGCCTGGCCTTCGACGAACTGCTGGCCAATCAGCTGGCGCTGGCGATCGTCCGCAGCCGGTTGCGGCGGCAGGCCGGCCGCGCGATCCGCGTCGAAGGCAAGCTCTAACCGGCCAAGTTGTCGAGCGGCTCGGCTTCCAGCTCACCCGCTCGCAGTCGGTGGCGTTCGCCGAGATCGCCGCCGACATGGCGCAACCCGCGCGCATGCTCCGCCTGCTGCAGGGCGACGTCGGCAGCGGCAAGACGGTGGTGGCGCTGCTCGCCATGCTGAACGCCGTCGAGAGCGGCGCGCAGGCGGCGCTGATGGCGCCGACCGAGCTGCTGGCGCGCCAGCACCTCACGACCATCGCCGCGCTTGCCGAGGCGGCCGGCGTGCGAGTCGCGCTGCTGACCGGCCGGGAGAAGGAGGCGGCCCGGCAATGCGCGCTGGCCAGGCCTGGCCTCGGGCGACGATCGGCATCGTCGTCGGCACGCATGCGCTGTTGCAGGAGGCGGTGGCGTTCCGGGATCTTGGCGCTGGTGGTGATCGACGAGCAGCACCGCTTCGGCGTCGACCAGCGCCTCGCGCTGTCGCGAGAAGGGCTCGGCGCGCGGACGTGCTGGTGATGACGGCGACGCCCATCCCGCGCACGCTGACGATGACCGCCTACGGCGACCTCGATGTCTCGCTGCTGACCGAGAAGCCGCCCGGGCGCCAGCCGGTCGACACCCGCGTCATGCCGATCGATCGCCTCGACGAACTGGTCGCCGGCAGTCGGGCGGATGCTCGAAGCGCGGCGCCAAGGTCTACTGGGTCTGCCCGCTGGTCGAGGACTCGGAAACCAGCGACCTCGCCGCCGCCGAGCAGCGCCACGCGTCCTGCAACGCGCCTTCCCCGGCCGCGTCGGCCTGGTGCACGGGCGGATGAAGACGGCCGAGCGGGACGCGGCGATGCGCGGCGTTTCGCGACGGGCCGATCGGCGTGCTGGTGGCGACGACGGTCATCGAGGTCGGCGTCGACGTGCCGGCGGCGACGGTGATGGTGATCGAGCACGCCGAGCGCTTCGGCCTCGCGCAACTGCACCAGCTGCGCGGCCGCATCGGCCGCGGCGCCGCCGCCTCGACCTGCATCCTCTTATACGCGCCGCCGATCTCCGAGCGGCACGCGCGCGGCTGGCGATGCTGCGCGAGACCGACGACGGCTTCCGCATCGCCGAGGAGGACCTGCGGCTGCGCGGCGCCGGCGAACTGCTGGGCGTCCGGCAGAGCGGCCTGCCCGCCTTCCGCCTCGCCGACCTCGCCCACCACGGCGAACTGCTGGCCGCGGCGCGGGACGACGCCCGGCTGATGCTGGAGCGCGACCCGGATCTCATGAGCCCGCGCGGCCGGGCGCTGCGCACGCTGCTCTACCTCTTCGAACGCGACGACGCGGTGAAGACGCTCCGCGCGGGGTGAGGCGGGCACTTGTTCTTGGAGCAAGACGCTCTATCGCCATTGGCGAAACAGCATCGCTAAGATGCGGACGTTGAAGCTCGGTTCGCCGGCGGCTTGTGATTCGATCCCGATTTAGTAACAATATATAACGCACTCGGGGGAGGGATCGTGGACACGGTGACAAGGGTGGATCAGCTCAAGATCGAGCTCAATTGTGGGTCGGTCTGGCACCGGTGGGATACCGCACGTCCACGCGCCGGGTACCCTGCTGAACAACCAGTTTACCGGCGAGGACCCGTGGGGTGAGTACTTCGACGCCCTGGAAGCCTCAGATCCGCCTATAAGGGCGGTTGGTGTGACCGACTACTACCTTACTGACACATACGAGCACGTTCGGCGAGCGAAGGAGGACGGCCGACTTCCCCATATTGGCCTCATCTTCCCCAACATCGAGTTGCGCCTCGATGTCGGGACGATGAAAGGGCGACGGGTGAATGTTCATCTCCTCGTAAGTCCCGGAGACCCAGAACACTTAACTCAGCTCCAACGGTTTCTTGCGCGGCTTCGCTTCCCTGCGTACGGAGACACGTTCGCCTGCACCCGCGACGACCTCGTTCGGCTGGGCAAAGGGCCGATTCAAGCATCACGGATAACGCAGCTGCACTTCGTTATGGTGCAGGCCAATTTAAGGTCAGCTTCGAACGACCTTCGTGACGAATTCGAGAGGTCCGACTGGGCGAAGGAGAACATTCTGGTCGCCGTCGCAGGTGGCCAAGCCGACGGCACGTCAGGCATGCGCGAGACGGCGGATATGACCTTACGCCAGGAAATCGAGTGCTTCGCCCATATCATCTTCGCCAGCAGTTCGGCTCAGCGTGAATTCTGGTTGGGCCTGCGCGACAGTCGGAGGAAGAGATCCGCAGTCGATACGGGGCCTCAAGCCTTGCCTGCACGGAAGCGACGGACATGAGAATCAAAGGTCGGCGCACCGGATGGCGACCGTTTCTCGTGGGTGAAGGGAGGGCTGGAATTCGACGCGCTACGGCAAGCGTGCATCGATCCCGCGGGCCGCGCTTTCGTAGGGCCGAACCCTCCCGAGGCGGGCACGCCTTCTCAGCGGATCGACCGGATTGAAATTACTGGCGCTAGCCCGATCTATTCGTCGGGAAACAACGTGCAGCGAGTGTTAAATCGGCTATGCGCGTATTGGTTGTTTTGGCGGGGGTTGGTTTCCGCCGCAGCCGGATGGGGGATCGGTAGGTAGAGAGGCGCTGGAGGTTGCGGGGAGCGGGCTCGGCAGGGGCACACGGCCCCGGCGTTCAGGTGACGAGACGCGGCAGGCGGCCGAGAGCCAGGTGCCAGATTGCCTGATCGGCGGCGCTGCTCGGCAGGTGGACTTTGATCTTGGTTTTCATCTCGATGATGCGGGCGGCGGTCTTGATCAGGCGCAGCCGAGCGTGTCGAACTGGGCGACGCGCCAGGACGAGGCCTTCGGCATCAGCGCGCGCAAACTCTACAGCAGCCAATAGGCGCCGGCGTGCAGGAACAGCCGGAACTGATTGGCGGTGGCCTTGGGGCACGAGGTGCGGTCGGCGGCGAGATGGGTTTTCCAGGCCTTGATGTGGTTCTCCGCTTGGCCACGCCGGCAGTAGAGTTCCTGATACAGCGAACGGCCGTTGCCGTGGCCGAGGTTGGTGACGATGAAGCGGCTGTCGGTGCCGTCGCCGCCGGCCTCGACGCGGGCGACGATGCGGCGGACCCAGCTCCAGGTCCTGGCGGCGTCGAAGAATTCCTTGAAGCGGCGGACCTTGCCTCCGCTTGGCGCAGGCCTCGAAGCGCGCCGCGGTGCTTTTCTCCAGGCCGGTGATATGTCGGCGGAGCGCGCGACGTGCTTGCGCAGGGTCGTCCAGGCGTACTGCGCCTCGTTCCGACAGGCTCCCAAGCAGATCGTGCTCGACATCGACGATACCTTCGATGCCGTTCACGGCGATCAGCAACTGCGCCTGTTCAATGCCCACTATGACGAATACGGCTTCCAGCCGATC
>CAWAYT010000004.1:0-80364 GCA_963786265.1 uncultured Alphaproteobacteria bacterium | reverse complement strand
CTGATAGCGGCGGGCGGCATCGATCGCCTGCGCCTGATTGTAGTAGCGCTCGGTCGTCGACGTCGATCGATGCCCCAGGAGCTGCGAGGCGACGCGCACGTGCGCCGGGTCGTCGACGGCGATGCTGGTGGCCGCGCAGTCGCGGAACAGATGCGGGTTGACCGACCGCCCGAAGGCCGTTTTCGTCTGACCGACGATGACATCGTAGAGCGCGCGCTCCCCCATCGGTGAGCCGTGCGTGGAGACCCACAATGCCGGGCCGATGGGCCGCGTCCAGCGATTCTGCAACCGGCAAAGGATCGGCCGGTATGTAGCGAGGTAGGTCGCAAGCGCACTGTTCAGCGCCTCCGGCCACGGCACGTCGATGGGCTCATGTGTCTTCGTCTCCTCGGCCGGAATCATGATCCACCACTCCTCACCGCGGCGGACGAGCGAGCGCTCCAGCGCCAGGCCGGTCAGGTTCTTCAGCCGCAGCGGCCGGGCGGCGAGCAGGGCGATGAGCAGGCCGTCGCGGAACTGCATCGCCCGCAGCCGGTCGGTGGACTGCGTTGGTGCTTCCTGCATGAGCGTGCATCCCAGAGCCAATAGGTCGGCAGTACTGACCATCCGACCGCGCTTCGAGCGGACCGGCAGGTGCCGGGCGCGGATGCGCGATTTGATATGGCGAATCCACTGCCAGGCACGGTCGGCGTCGAGAACCTTCGCCATCTCATAGAGCGCCTGCAGCCTGACAAGGATCGTGCCCGTGGCGTTGACTTTGGCCATATCGGCGACGAACGCCGTCACCCGCTCCGGCGTGATCCGCTCCGCCGGCGGAGTGTGGTCATCGAGCAGCCCCTGCGGGAGAGCCAGGTCAACCAGCGGCCGTAGTTCTTGGCGAGCTTGCGGTTCGTTTCCGGCGCATAGCGGGCGCGGATGCCGCCCTCGTCGAGAAGATCGCCCGGGGTCAGCGCCGCCTCCCAAGCCTCACGATCTGCATCCGGCCATTCCGCGACAGGCATGCCGCGCCGGTCGGGATCGAGGTGCAGCGGGTTCACGACCGGCCTCCGCTCTGGCGCAGCTTGAGGATGGTCGCATCAAAGTGGCGGACGGCGGCCGCCGTTTCCAGGCCGGTGTAGAACGCCGTCGTCGTCTCGAGCGAGCGATGCCCCAGCACCCGCCGCATCACTTCGTATGAGCCCGGATTGGCGTCGAGGAACAGCTTGGCGGCGATGTGCCGGAACAGATGCGGGTGCACCCGCATGCCGGTGTGGCCGAACACCGCGTTGCCGATCTGCTCGCGCAGCGTATTGCCGTGCTTGTGTCCCTGAGCGCCGCCGGGGAAGAGCGCGCTACTGCCGGCCGGCGCCAGCGCCGGGCGGAACTGCGCAAGATAGCGCTCGAGCAACGCCACGCTGCCGGGCGGCAGCGGGTACTCGAGCGGCTCGCGGTTCTTCACCTCGCTGCTCTCGATGACGATGTGCAGGGCGTTGCCGACCCGGTTCGGCCGGATCAGATGGCGCTCGATATCGAGGGTGCTGAGATTGCCGATGCGGATCGGCGCCATCAGCAGGATCTCGATCGCCACCGCCGTCTGCGCCAGCCGTGCCGCGCGCAACGGGTGCTGCTCCCGCTCCGCCGAGGCCATCAGCTTCGCCGGCAGCTGCACTAGGGCGAGTGCCGTCCGCGGGTCATCGAGCGCCCGCAGGCGGGAGCGGTTCTTCGCCGTCAGCCCGGGCTTCGGCGGCTCGAGCCGGCCGATCACCGCCGTCATGCGCTCGAGGTGCTGGGTATCGACTTTCACGTGATGGCGGGCAATCGCCTTCAGCGAGGTTGCCAGATGCACGACGGTCGGCGTTGATTTGCCGCCGCGCCGCTCGAGCAGGTACCTGAGCCCGTCCTTGAAGGCGTCGATGGCAACGAGATCGGCGAGGCTGGTCAGCGTCGGCGCATCCCGCCCGCGCATGACCAGTGCGGAGGCGAACTGGCGGATCTGATACTCCCGGTGCTTGAGCGTCAGCGGCCGCACCACCGGAACGGCAGCTCCTCCAGCGGGTCGCGCCCGCCAAGCCGGTCGAGGTAACGCATCGCATCCCGGTACAAGCTATCCGGAAATGCTGACCACGGCAGCGTCCAGGCGGTCCGCCGGGCCGGAATGCGAATTTGGGATCTCGGCCACCCGGGCACCTGCAGGTCGTAGGCCTTCATGTCCCGGTACGGCCCCTCGTCGCCATAGCCGGAAATATCGCAGGTAATCAGGCGAGGATGGCTTCGCCGAAGCTGGTCGGAGCCGAAGCCGGCGCGCTCGGCGGCGCCCGCGCCGAGGTTCTGGATGAACACGTCGGCCCGCGCCGTCATGCGCCGCAACAGCGCCGCGTCGTCCGGGTCCTTGATGTCGAGGACGATCGATTCCTTGCCGCGGTTCAGCCACACGAAGTACGCGCTCTCGCCGTGCACGACGTGGTCGTAGGCGCGGGCGAAGTCGCCTTCCGGGCGCTCGATCTTGATGACGCGGGCGCCGGCATCGGCCAGCCGCGAGGAGCAGAAGGGCGCCGCGACCGCGTGCTCCAGCGCGATCACCAGAACCCCTTCGAGAGCGCCTGACATCAGAATGACTTCGGCATCTGCAGAACGTGCGTCGCCACGTGCGACAGGATCAAGTTCGTCGAGATCGGCGCCACCTGATAGAGCCGGGTCTCGCGGAACTTGCGCTCGATGTCGTACTCCTCGGCGAAGCCGTAGCCGCCGAAGGTCTGCAGGCAGGTGTCGCCGGCGAACCACGACGCCTCGGAGGCGGCGAGCTTCGCCATGTTCGCCTCGCTGCCGCAGGGTCGTCCGGCCTCGAACAGCTCGGTCGCCTTTTGCACCATCAGCGCGGCGGCGGCGGCCTGCACGTAGGCGCGGGCGATCGGGAACTGCACGCCCTGGTTCTGGCCGATTGGGCGGCCGAATACCTGGCGATCGCGGGCGTAGGCGCTGGCCTGGTCGATGAAGAAGCGGGCATCGCCGATGCATTCGCTGGCGATCAGGATGCGCTCGGCGTTCATGCCGTCGAGAATATAGCGGAACCCCTTGCCCTCCTCGCCGATCAGGTTGGCGGCCGGCACTTCGAGATCATCCAAGAACAGCTCGGTCGTGGCATGATTGAGCATCGTGCGGATCGGCCGGATGGTGAGGCCGTGCCCGACCGCCTCCCGCATGTCGACCAGCAGCACGCTCATCCCATCGGTCGACCGCGCCACCTGGTCGCGGGGCGTGGTGCGCGCCAGCAGCACCATCAGATCCGAATGCTCGGCGCGCGAGATGAATACCTTCTGGCCGTTGACGACGTATCGGTCGCCCTCGCGGCGGGCGAAGGTGCGGATGCGGGTGGTATCGGTGCCGCTGCCGGGCTCGGTGATGCCGAATGCCTGCAATCGGAGATCGCCGGTGGCGATTTTCGGCAGATAGGCCGCTTTCTGTTCCTCGCTTCCGTGCCTCAGAATGGTGCCCATCGTGTACATCTGCGCGTGGCAGGCGGCGCCATTGCAGCCGCGATGATGAATCTCCTCGAGGATGGCGTTCGCGGCGCCCAGGCTCAGGCCCGGCCCGCCGTACTCTTCCGGGATCAGAACGGACAGAAACCCCGCTTCTGTGAGCGCGCGCACGAACTCGAGCGGGTAGGCGCGCTCGCGATCGAGCTCCCGCCAGTACTCCCCCGGAAAGCCGTCGCACAGCTTGCGGACGGAGTCACGGATTTCCGGAAAGGTTTCGTCGGCGTCCACGTGCTGTCCTTCCCCGCAGTGTCCGAAGCTTTCATTAGCAAGGCGGTACCGCAATCCACACGTGGTAGATGGGATCGAATAACCAGCGAAACAGGGAGCGGGAACATGCGACACATCCTCGGAACTGTGCTCGGTCTGGCTGTCATGCTGGTCGCGGTCTCGGCTTGGGGCCAGAGCCAGCCCATTGTCATCAAGTTCACCCACGTCGTCGCCCCGGATACGCCCAAGGGCAAGGCCGCCGAGCGCTTCAAGCAACTCGCCGAAGCGAAGACAGGCGGCGCGGTGAAGGTGGAGGTTTATCCGAATAGCCAGCTCTTTAAAGACAAGGAGGAGTTGGAGGCGCTACAGCTCGGCGCGGTGCAGATGGCGGCGCCTTCTCTCGCCAAATTCGGGCCGCTGGGGGTGAAGGAATTCGAAGTTTTCGATCTTCCGTACGCTTTTCCCGACAAGGCCGTCTTGAAGCGGGTAATACAAGGCCCTATCGGCGCAAACTTATTGCAGAAGCTGCAGCCGCAGGGGGTCTACGGCTTGGCGTACTGGGACAACGGCTTCAAGGACATGACGGCCAACCGCCCGCTCCGCAAGCCGGAGGATTTCCGTGGGCTGAAGATGCGGGTCCAATCCTCGAAGGTTCTGGAGGCGCAGATGCGCGCACTGGGGGCGCTGCCCCAGGTCATGGCCTTCAGCGAAGTCTATCAGGCGATGCAAACGGGCGTCGTCGACGGCAGCGAGAACACCCCCTCGAACATCTATACGCAAAAGGTGCACGAGGTTCAAAAGCACATGACCGTCTCGCAGCACGGTTACATCGGCTATGCGGTCATCGTGAACGCCAAGTTCTGGGACGGTCTACCGGCCCCTATCCGTGCGCAGCTGGAACAGGCGATGGCGGAAGCGACGGAATACGCCAACGAGATTGCTCAACAGGATAACGACGCTGCCCTGGCCGGCATCGAGGCTTCCGGCAAGACCGAGGTCTATCGTTTGACCGCCGAGGAGAAGGCGGCGTGGCGAGCGGCGCTTCTTCCCGTGCACGAAAAAATGGAGTTGCGCATCGGCAAGGATCTCGTCGAGGCAATTCACCGGGAAGCGGCGGCCGCTGGTTACTGACGACGGTAGGCTCCCACCCCCGGCCAAGGCGGGCGGGATCGGGATCGCGGGGGCACGCTCCGGCGTTGTTGCTGAGCTGCTTTGTACGTATGCTAGCCCTGGATGCGAGAGGCGGCATTTACGAGACTGTAATGGCAATGCGAGGTGACAGAACGATGCGCAAGATGATGGGTACGGGTTCCGAGAGCCGCGGTCGGTTCAGCATCGCGCTCCCCGCGGCGCTCGCTGGCGTTCTTCTGGTCGGCGCCTGCGGTACGTTCGATAACATGAGCTCCGGGGGCAAAGGCGCCACGGCGGGCGCCGCCGTCGGCACCGGCATCGGGCTCGCCACTGGCGGCGGCTTTGCCCGCACCATCGGCGGCGGGTTGATCGGCGCCGGCGTGGGCTACGTCGGCGGCGCAGCCCTGGGCAACGACTGAGTCCCGAAAGGCCGGGCCCGCCAAGGCTCGAACTTCGAAACTAATCTGGAGGAACACATGACCCGTGCTCAAGTGCTGGTTGCCGGCGCGCTCGGCGGTCTGCTGTCGTTGCCGGTGCAAGCACAGGATGTGCCGGCACAGACAATGAGTTTCGAGGAGGCGGCGTACGTGACATGTCTCGATGCTCAGCAGATGAGCGAGCAGCAGCGCAGGAACGTAGGCATGTTCCTCGCTGAGAACGCCGCCCGGCACTACGGCATCTCGCTGCACGACAGCGAGCAGACGGGCGTGGAGCTCGGTAATCTGGCCCGCGCCGGATGCACGATGTTTCCCAACGCGTATCTGTTTACGATCCTCTCGAGCGCGGTTCGCGCCGTTGCCGCAAAGCAGGGAGCAACGCTGCCGCCACGGTGATCCTTCCATCCCATTCTGGTTAGGCGATAAACTCGGACAAGACGTCTTACCCTCACCCGCGCTTTGTGCGCCTCCCTCTCCCGCCGGGGAGAGGGTCGGGTGAGGGATGGTGGCGTAGCGACACCACCGTTGCCCAACCTTTGCTGCGGCGCAATATGTGGACTCCGCGGCGGCATGTCTGGTATGGGAAGGCACACCTTCACGACAATCCCGAGACCTGCCCGGCGGAAACACCGAATGGACCACCTCGACGTTCTGGAAAGCAGGACGATCTACATCCTGCGCGAGGCCTTCAACAAGATCGACAAGCTGGCGATGTTATGGTCGATCGGCAAAGATTCGAACGTCATGCTGTGGTGCGCCCGCAAGGCGTTCTTCGGCTACGTCCCGTTTCCGCTGGTCAACATCGACACCGGCAAGAAGTTTCCGGAGGTTTACGAGTTCCGGGACCGGGTGATCGCCGAATGGAAGCTCGACTGCATCGTCGGCACCTGCCCGCCGGTCGAGGAGATGGACCCGTCATTGCCCCCCGCCGCGCGCTCGGCGGCGCGCAAAACCGCCGGACTCAACATCATGCTGGCGCGCCAGGGCTTCAGCGGGCTGATCGCCGGCATCCGCCGCGATGAGGAGGGAACTCGCGCCAAAGAGCGGGTGTTCAGCCCGCGCGGCCAGCACAATACCTGGAATTTCCGCGATCAGCCGCCGGAGTTCTGGGACCAGTTCAACACCGAGTTCGCGCCGGGAACGCACGTCCGCGTCCATCCGCTACTGCACTGGACGGAACTCGACATCTGGCGCTACACCAAACGCGAGAACATCCCCTTGATTCCGCTCTATTTCGCCAAAGATGGCAAACGTTACCGTTCTCTCGGCGACAAGGACATCACCTTCCCGATCGAATCCAACGCCGATACCATCGATGCGATCATCGACGAGCTGATGCATACCAATGTCGCCGAACGCGCCGGCCGAGCGATGGACCACGAGGCCGAGGATTCCTTCGAGCGCCTGCGCGCCGAAGGCTACATGTAGGCGGAGCGGAGCCATCGCCATGGATATCGCAGCGCCGGGCAAGATCGAGCCCGGAATCCAGACCACCCTGCCGCTGAAGATCGTCATCGTCGGCCACGTCGATCACGGCAAGTCCACCCTTGTCGGCCGCCTGTTCCACGACACCGGCACTCTGCCGGAGGGCAGGGTCGAGGCGGTTCGGGCGATGTGCGAGAAACGCGGCATGCCGTTCGAATGGGCGTTCCTGCTGGACGCCCTGCAGGCGGAGCGCGACCAGGGCATCACCATCGACATCTCGCAGATCTTCTTCCGCACGGCGATGCGCAACTACGTTCTGATCGACGCGCCCGGGCACCGCGAGTTCGTCAAGAACATGATCACCGGCGCGGCGCAAGCGGAAGCGGCGGTGCTGGTGATCGACGCGCGCGAGGGCATGCAGGAACAGACGCGCCGGCACGCCTACCTGCTTCACCTGCTCGGCATTCACCAGATCGTCGTCGCGATCAACAAGATGGATATGGTCGAGTACTCCGAGCCGCGCTTTCAGCAGCTGGTAACCGACGTCCGCGACTATTTCGCCGACCTCGGGCTCGATCTGCGGCACACCATGATGATTCCACTCGTCGCCCGCGACGGCGACAACATCGTGGCCGCATCGACCCGCATGCGCTGGTACGGGGGCCCGACGCTCGCCAAGGCGCTGGATCAGCTACAGCCGCCGGTGACCTCGCAGGACCTGGCGCTGCGCTTCCCGGTGCAGGACGTTTACAAGTTCGACGACCGGCGGATCATCGCCGGCCGGATCGAGAGCGGCTATTTGCGCAAGGGCGATACCCTGCTGTTCTCGCCGTCGAACAAGCAGGCGCGGATTGCCAGCATCGAGGAATGGAATGCGAGGCAACCGGTCATGGCGGTGCGCGCCGGAGAATCGATCGGCGTCACGCTGGACGAGCAGATCTTCGTCGAGCGCGGCGAGATCGCCAGTTTGGAATCCAGCCCGCCGATGCTGACCAACGTCTTTCGCGGCCGGATATTCTGGCTCGGCCGCCGCCCGCTGGCGCCTGGCGACCGTTACAAGATGAAGCTTTGCACCGGCGAACATCTGGTCGAAGTGGAGAAGATCGAGAAGGTGATCGACGCCAACGACCTCGGCATCAGCGAGCCGGACCGCGTCGACCGCAACGCCATCGCCGAGGTCGTGCTGCGCTCGCGCCGAACGCTGGCACTTGACCCGTTCGACCACAACATGTTCACCGGCCGTTTCGTCCTCGTCGAGGATTACGACATCGTCGGCGGCGGCCTCATCAGCATGGACGGCTATGCCGATCAGCGGCAACAGGGCGTCAAATCCACCAACATCTTCCGTGTCGAGCACCGGGTGCCGATCGAAGAGCGCTGGAAGGCGAACGGCCATCGGGGCGGCATCCTGTGGATGACCGGCCTGTCCGGCGCCGGCAAATCGACTCTGGCGTTTTCGCTCGAGCAGCACCTCTTCCGCAAGGGCTATCTCGTCTATGTGCTCGATGGCGACAACGTGCGCCACGGTCTCTGCTCCGACCTCGGCTTCTCGCCGCGGGATCGCGTCGAGAACATCCGCCGCGTCGGGCAGGCCGCCGAGTTGTTCGCCAATGCCGGGTTTCTGGTGCTGACCGCGTTCATCTCTCCGTACCGGGCCGACCGGGATCGGGTGCGGGCGATCGCGCCGGATATCTTCCACGAGATCTACATCGACGCCGACCTGAAGACCTGCGAAACGCGTGATCCGAAAGGGCTGTATAGGAAGGCACGCAAGGGCGAGATCCACGAATTCACTGGCGTTTCCGCGCCGTACGAGCCACCTACAAGGCCCGAGTTGCGACTTGATACCGCACGTAGCACGATCGAAGAATGTCTGTCGCATCTCGATGAGTACGTTTCGTCGAACTTCGCCCTGACGGGGGCGCTGAGGCGAGCATGAGCGGCGTCATCCACCCAGTCATTCTCTCGGGCGGCGCTGGGACCCGCCTGTGGCCACTTTCGCGCGCGCTCCGGCCGAAACAGCTGCTGCCGCTGGTTTCCGAGCGCAGCATGCTGCAGGAGACGATTCTGCGGGTGGCGAGCGAAGACTTCGCGCCGCCGCTGCTGATTTGTAACGACGAGCACCGGTTTCTCATCGCCGAACAACTGCGCGAACTCGGCACCGTTCCGCGGGCGATCGTGCTCGAGCCGGAGGGCCGCAACACCGCTCCGGCGGCGACCGTGGCCGCGCTTCTGCTGGCGCGCGATGATCCCGACGCCATGATGGCCCTGCTGCCGTCCGATCACGTCGTCGGCAACGTCGGGGCATTCCTGGAAGCGATGCGCACGGCCACCGAGGCGGCGCGATCGGGCGCGCTGGTCACTTTCGGCATCGTGCCGACGCGGCCGGAGACGGGCTACGGTTATATCTGCATGGGCCAGCCGTGGAACGGTCTCGCCGGCTGCCGGCACATCGATCGCTTCGTCGAAAAGCCCGATGTCGCTACCGCCGAGCGCTATGTAAGCGGCGGCACCTACGTCTGGAACAGCGGCATGTTCGTGCTGCCGGTGGGTCTCTTGCTGTCTGAGGTCGAGCGGCTCGCCCCGGACATGCTCGTCCGCTGTCAGGCCGCAATCCGCGACGCCACGTCGGATCTCGACTTCATGCGGCTGGCGCGCCCCCACTTCCTCGCCACGCCGGCCATCTCGCTCGACTATGCGGTGATGGAGCACACCGACCGCGGCGCGGTGGTTGCCGCCGACATGGGCTGGAACGACGTGGGCTCCTGGTCGGCGTTATGGGAGATCAAGGAGCGGGACGGCGACGGTAACGTTCTCACGGGCGACGTCGTCGTCCTCGACGCGCATAATTGCTACGTTCGCGGCGACGGCAATCTCGTGGCGGCGATCGGTGTCGAGGATCTCGATCATCGTCGCCACCGACGACGTCGTGCTCGTCGTACCGCGCGATCGCGCTCAGGATGTAAAGAAGATCGTCACCAGCCTGGAGAAGGCCGGCCGGACGGAGCACTACATCCACACCCAGGTGTTCCGCCCGTGGGGCTGGTATCGCTGCATGCAGAACGGGCATCGCTTTCAGGTAAAGGAGATCGTCGTCTCTCCCGGCCACAAACTGAGCGCCCAGTTGCATCATCATCGCGCCGAGCACTGGATTATCGTGAGCGGCACGGCGAAGGTGACCCGCGGCGATGAGCATTTCTTTGTCACCGAGAACCAGTCCACCTACATCCCGCACAACACCAGGCACTGCCTCGAAAATCCGGGTAAAATCCCACTCAGGATGATCGAGGTTCAATCCGGCCCGTACCTCGGCGAGGACGACATCGTGCGTTTCGAGGACCTTTACGGCCGGGCGCCGGCCACCGCGCAGTAGCCACTGACGGTGGACGACCCCCCGCGCTGTACGCGCCCGGCGCTCTGACCTTCGCGCCTTAACGGGCGCACGAGTTCTCAACGCCCCCGCGACTGGCCTCGCTGAGCAGGCATCGAGTCGCTGGACGAATTCCTCGCTGGGCACCGTTGCGGCCATCGATGGCCGGACCATGAACATGCTGTACCAGTCGGTGATCAGCGGCCGGCCTATCCGCCAATCCTCGGCGGTGCCATAGCGGAACTCGAGCCAGCCGAGGCAGCAGCCGACGGTGATCTGGCCGATCGTGACCAGCCGGTGAAATCGCGGGACCTCGCGCTCCAGCATGTCCAGACCGCGCGCGACCTTGGCCTTCTGTCGCTCTATCCAGGCCGGCGACTGCTCCTTTTCCGGACGCAGCGTCTCCATCCGCCGTAGAACCCCGGCGTCGAGGATGCCGTCGGCGAGCGCCATGAGCCGCAGCGTTCGCCAGCGCGCCGGGACATCGACGGGGAACAGCTTGTGGCCGTCGTGCAGGCTGTCGAGGTACTCGCAGATGATCCGCGAGTCGAACAGCGGCAGGCCGTCGTCGGTGATCAGCGTCGGCACTTTGCCGAGCGGGTTATCGGCGAGAAAGTCCGGGCGAGGCTCGCGGATATCAGTGGGAACACGCTCGATGCGGTCGTGCAGGCCTGTTTCGTGCGCGGTGACGGTCACCTTCCGCACGTAGGGCGATGTCGGCGAATAGCGAAGTTTCATTGTCTATCTCCCTTGGTTCCCATAATAGCGACCGATGCGATCACGTTCCCGCCAGGCGCGCTCCTTCCCCGATCTCCCGATCGCCAACCCTCACCCCGCTTCGCGCCTCCCTCTCCCGTCGGGAGAGGGTCGGGGTGAGGGACTCGCCCCTCTCTCCCGCCGAATAGGGCGAAGGTGCTGCGAGAGGCTGGGGCGGGGAGCGAAGCTTGGGCTCCTTCCTTCAGAACACGTCCTTGCGGCGGCGCATCTCCGCGAAGGCCGCAACGGGGTCACGGCCTTCCAGGCCAACCGCGCGCTGCAAGGCTGGATCATCGGCGCGCAAGAACGGGTTCGTCGTCCGCTCGACGGCGATCGTCGACGGCACCGTCGGCCGGCCGTGGGCGCGCAGCATCCGCACTTCATCCGCACGCCGCCGCAGCGCCGCGTTATCCGGATCGATGGTGAGCGCGAACCGCGCGTTGCTCTCGGTGTACTCATGTCCACAGTAGACGCTGGTGTCGCCGGGCAGTGCCCGCAGGCGCGAGAGGCTAGACCACATCTGCGTGGGCGTGCCCTCGAATAGCCTGCCACAGCCGAGCGAAAAGAGCGTATCGCCGCAGAACACCGCCTTGGCGTCGCCGAACCAGTAGGCGATGTGGCCGATGGTGTGCCCAGAGATGTCGAATACGAGTGCCTTCTGCTCTCCCAACGTGAACTCCTCGCCGTCGCCGACGAGAACGTCGATACCGGGGATGCGGCGCGCGTCATCGCGGTTGCCGACGATAGTGCAGCCGGTGGCGCGCTTCAGTTCGAGATTGCCGCCGGTGTGGTCGTGATGGTGATGGGTGTTGAGAATGTGCGTCAGCCGCCAGCCGAGACGATCGAGCGCCGCGAGAACCGGCCCGGCGAGGGACGGATCGACCGCCGCGCAGGCGCCGCTGACGGCATCGCGCGCCAGATACACATAATTGTCCCGCAGCACCGGGATTAGCTCGATCTGCAAGTTCGCCATAGCTGCGCTTGCTCTCTTCGGGTCAGGGGCCGCGCTAACCTGATCCGAGACTATCATCCGCGCGGGCGGCTGCGCTAGATTGACTGGCTATGTGGACGGACGCCGTGGATCTCCGCGACTTCTACGCCTCCAGCCTGGGACGAGTGGCGCGCCGGATGATCGCTCGGCGTATTCGCGCGCTGTGGCCGGATGCGCGCGGCCTCAGCATCCTCGGCCTGGGCTATGCGGCGCCCTTCCTCGGCGTGTTCCGAGCCGAGGCGGAGCGCGTGCTGGCGGTGATGCCGGCGGCGCAGGGGGTGTTGCACTGGCCGGCCGAAGCGCCCGGCCTGACCACGCTCGCCGACGAGACTTCGCTACCGCTAGCCGACCGGGCGATCGATCTCGTGCTGCTGATACACGCGCTCGAGTGCGCCGAGCATACCCGGCCGATGATGCGCGAGATCTGGCGGGTTCTCGCCGACGGCGGGCGAATGATCGTCGTCGTTCCCAATCGCCGTGGCCTGTGGGCGCGATTCGAGCGCACCCCCTTTGGCCACGGTCGCCCCTATACGCCGGCGCAACTCTCGCGCGTGCTGCGCGACACGATGTTCACTCCCTATCGCTCCGGCACCGCCCTCTACATACCGCCGATCCGCTCCCGCATGCTGCTGTCATCGGCCGGCGCCTGGGAGAATATCGGCCAGCGCTGGTTTACCTCGTTCGCCGGCGTCGTCGTCTTCGAATCCAGCAAGCAGATCTTTGCCGGCCAAGGCACCTGGGCCACCGCCAGCGCCCGGCAGCGCCGCGTCTATCTGCCGGCCGCCACCCGCTGAAAAGCCAAAGGGCGAGCGGGCAGAGAGTGTCGTTACCGGCTCGCGCACACGCCGTTGCGACAATTGTCCAGCGCAGGTCGGAAGTGCCGACCCCAACCCCATCGAGATCGTCGATGTGGCGCAGAGCCGCAGGTTACCGTAAGCCAGCTAACATATCCGGGGTACCTCGTGCCTCTATATTGAGACGCAGAAGCGACGCCGTATTTCGGCGGTTTGAATCGATAACTTTTGAGCGATAGGAGCAAGGGCGATGGAACAGTTCAACAATGCGAGTCTGGTCGGCACTTACGCGGTCGCGAATATCGGACACGGTGGTCAGACTCCGCAGGCGGGCGTCAGCGTGGCCACCTACGACGGCAAGGGATCCTTTTCCGGCGTAACCATTCAAGACGTGCCGGGACACACGTTCACCGAACGCGTCTTCGTAACCGTGCCTTTCACGGGCACCTACAGCGTCAGCGAGAGTGGCGAGGGCGCCGGCAGCATCACGACGAAGATGCCGGACGGCTCCACGCATGAGGTCAGGATTGCTTTGGTCATTACCAAGTCGGCGAAGAAAAATGGCGCTACGGTAGCCGAGAAATTCGCCTTTATGCACGAGCAGCTGTTTCCGACTACGGCAAATCTTCTCACGCTGGAAGCGACCAGGTTGCCCGATGAGGGCAAGTTCACCAACGCCAGCCTTAAAGGCCAGTATGCGTACACGCTACTGGGGCACGGCGGGCCGGTGCCGCAAGCCGGGCTGGGGTTGATGACTTACGACGGCGAAGGCCAGTTTTCCGGCCGCGCCACCGTGAATGTACCAGGTTCCAGGTACGGCGAAAGATCGTTTGTTTCCGCTCCCTTCGTCAGGCCGTACACGGTCGATGCGGATGGCATCGGAACCGCGAAGCCGCCCGGCGAGAGCGATATCGTTTTCGTCATCACCAAAGCCGAAGTTGTCGACGACGTGAAGCTTGGCCAGGAGGTGTTTTTCATCGTGCGCGAGATCAACCCGGCGACGGGGGACCTCCTCACCGGCGTGATCACGCGCCTATCGGATTGAACAAGCGGACGCCTACCGACTGCGCGCCCGAGGATTCATCTGGGTTGTGGAAGATGCAACACTGGCTTGAGCCGATCACCGATCATTGCGATCATTCCTGATGGAATGCCGCCTGGAAGGCCCGCGACATCAACCTGGCGCGACATTGCCGAGCCGACGACCGCAGAACAATCGGTCTTCCCAGCTGCGGAACCATGTCACAGAGCTTTGCCGTCAACCGCCTTCCGCTGCGACAGCCACAGGTGCAACCGAGCGCCCGCCTTTTGGGCGGTTGCCGGATGTTGTCGACGAAGGCGGTAGTCTGGCGAAGCGGGCTGTACACAGATCGATCGGAACGTCCCGACCCTAGTTGCCGAAGCCTGCAGGCGCGCAATGAACGCGTTATGCCGACGCCGCCCGCCACCCAGATTGCCGATCGCGATTACTTTGGAAGTGAATGGCCATACGGCCCTTCGACCGTCGCCGCCTGCCCGACTCGCAGCAGCTCGGGCAGCGCGCGCGTGTAGTCGCCAATTCCTTTGATCGTGAACGTCAGTCGGCCATCGCCGCTCCAACCAGAAGATATCGTGAACGGGTGTGCCCCCTCGCTATCATCGAAGGTCACGAAGGCGAATTGGCCGGCATCGTGCCCGGGCCAGGCGGTATCGAGCCGGACTGCACCTCCAGGCCGGCGTTGTTCCCGTATCTTCTCACCTCTTCAACACGGCCGACGGCACGTCGCGAGTGCCCGATGCGCCGGAACAGCGAAGTAAGCGCCGCCACCGACCCGCCCGCCAGAGCAACGCCATGACCGGACCGAGCGGCGCGGTCCAATAGGCACGGTTCATCAATATGATCGCGTGAAAGACCAACACCAGATCGACGTCCGCCTTAGCCGTGCGTCTTGATGAAGTAACGGTAGGGGAACCGCTTCCATTTCGCGAGTGCGACCAGAACCAGCAGCAGATAGGGCTCCACTCGCCCAGATCCGCGGCTATCTCCCGCAGATCGAAACGGCTAACCCCTTGGCGCCTTGCCAATGGCCTTGACCACCGCCCCGCCGGGCGCTCCAACCAACCCTGGCGCACGATCCAGCGCGGACAATTTCCAGCAGCCATGAACGCGAGAAGGGCCGCCGCTATGCCGGCCATTTGTGCAGCCGGTAAAACTTGTCGAGACCGCCGAGCGCGCCCTCGACCTGCACCGGGCGCGCCGCCAACATCACGCCGGCCGACATGAAGCCGATCGCCAAAATCCCAGTATAGTAAATGAGTGTACTGCGTGTGGACCAAAAATCCGCGAATGCTCCCGGCGACAAGCTGAGCAGCCACATCGCAGTGAGAAAAACGAAGGTCCCGACGAACGTGTATTTCAGTCTGGCCATTGGCTTACCAAAGCTCCTGTAGCTGCACCTTCACAGCGAATCCGACCTCTGGCGTTGCCAACCCAATGCAAATCGCCAACAATGAAAACGAAGGTTGCCACAGGTTCGTTTACACTCCTGAACAAGGATACGCGAATGGCCAAGGATACGAACATGCCCACGCTGGGCGCTCCCTTGGTCCTGTTGGCGACCTTGTGGGGGGCGGTCGGCTCGGTTCTCAGCGCGTTTAGCATTATCAACGATCGCCGGGACAAAATCTTCGCGCTGATCGAGGAATGCGGCAGGTGCGAAGGTAAGTTGCTTGGTCCGCTCGAACTCTACCTGACGAACCTGCTGCCGCTGTCCCTCGGTATCTGCCTGTTTGTGCTGATTGTCGCCGTCATCGTCGTTCAGATTCCGACTTATATGGTGTGTGAGGATACCGTCTATCTGCAAAGGATGAAATTCGCCGCATGGTCCATCGCCAGCCTGCCCTTGTTTTGTCTACTCGGCTTCCTCGCCGGAGCGTTTTTCGATGGCTGGGTGGTATCGAGTAAGTTGGGGTACATATAATCGTCTTCAGACGCATCGAAACTCAATGCGTTTCGGCCGCCTAGCTCTCCTCATGTTGATTAGCACAGTGTCTGGTTGCGCCATGCCCAGCAAGCATCTCTCGACCTACAGCGAGTTCCTCGGCGGTCCTTGTGACGGCGCAAGCATCGATCTTTACTACGAGGAGTATGGCGCGGGCGATCCCATTGTGTTCGTTCATGGGCTGGGAATGAGCTCGTTCACATGGCGAGACTTGATCGAGCCGCTGACACGGAAGCATCGGGTGATCCTAGTCGATCTGAAAGGCTTCGGCTATTCGCCAAAGCCCGACGACGACCGATACTCAATCTATGATCAGGCGCGCTTGATCTGCCGGTTCATTCTCGACCACGACCTGAAGAATCTCACACTCGTTGGAAACTCGCTGGGTGGCGGCGTGGCGCTGGCCACGACACTCTACCTGTCCGCGCATGCGCCGGAGCGTCTGGCGAGGCTGATCTTGGTCGACACCATCGCCTACCAGCAGGAGATGCCGCTATTCGTTAAGCTGCTGGCGAGGCCGATGCTGGGTCCGCTGGTCGTCGCGACCGTGCCCAATGTTCTGCAAGTGCGGACCATCATGCAGCTGGCCTATTTCGACGACGAGGCGGTGCCCGATGAGGCGGTCGAACGCTACGCCGCCGTATTGAACGACGCAGCGGCCCGGCAGGCGCTCGTGCGGACGGCCCGGCAGATCATTCCGCCCGATCTCGATAGCCTCACCACCCGCTATCCCGAGATCGGCTATCCCACGCTGATCCTGTGGGGCGAGCAAGACGCGATCGTTCCCCTGGAGATCGGCCGCCGCTTGCACGAGGCCATTCCCAACGCTCGGCTCGTCATTCTCCCCGAAACCGGCCACATCCCGCAAGAGGAGCAGCCTGAAGCCACCCTCGCCGAAATCGAAGCGTTCATGAGCCAGGAGTGAGGGCCGGCATCAAGCCCGGAGTCAACACGGTCGTCGCGAGCCCGAAGCGGGCGGCGGCGCCAACCTGGACGGTGGATTGAACCCGCTTCGCGAGCGGACGCCTCGAAAAACCCGTCATTGCGAGTGAAGCGAAGCAATCTATGTCTTGCAAGCCCTTGTTAATGCTGGATTGCCGCACCCGCTTTGCGGGTTCGCAATGACGATTATCAGGTTATTCGAGCTGTCCGAGCGGCCTTGGCATTGTCGCGGCGAACCGCCAGCAACGAGTCTCTGAACAGCCGCTTCGATGCTACGCCTGCTTGGCCTCGACGATGCCGCGACGGATCTCGCGGGTGCGGGTGAACCTGTCCTCCAGGACCTCGCCCTCGCCCCAGCGAATGGCCCGCTGCAGGGCGGTGAGGTCCTCGGTGAACCGGGCCAGCATCTCCAGCACTGCGTCGCGGTTGTTGAGGAACACGTCCCGCCACATCACCGGGTCGGAGGCCGCGATGCGGGTAAAGTCGCGGAAGCCGCCCGCGGAAAACTTGATGACTTCGGACTTGGCCTCGTCGGCGAGGTCGGTGGCGGTGCCGACGATGGTGTACGCGATCAGGTGCGGCAGGTGCGAAGTGATCGCCAGCACCCGATCGTGATGCCGCGCCGACATCGTCTGCACGGTCATTCCGGCATGCCGCCAGAGTGCCGCGACCCGCTCAATCGCCGCCGCATCGGCGCCGGGCGGCGGCGTCAGGATGCAGAAGCGACCCTGAAACAGCTCGGCGAAGCCGGCTTCCGGCCCGGAATACTCGGTACCGGCGATCGGATGGCCGGGGACGAAGTGCGCCCCCTCCGGGAGATGGGGGCCGACATCGGCGATGACGCACTCCTTCGCCGAGCCGACATCGGTGACGATGGCGCCGGGGCGGAGTTCGGGAGCGATCGCCCGCGCAATCTCGGTGTAAGCGCCGAGCGGCGTGCAGAGCACGATGAGGTCGGCGCCTTCGACGCAGGCGCGCGGGTCGGTGGTCGCCGAGTCGGCGAAGCCGAGCGCCCTGGCCTTGTCCAGCGTCGCGCGCGTGCGGGCGCAGACCGCGATATGGTCGGCGAGATTGTCGCGGCGGATGAGGCGGGCCAGCGACGAGCCGATCAGGCCGATGCCGATCAGGGCGACGCGCTCGAAGCGCGAGGGCGGGCTCTCCGTCATCCGCCGCTCGTCATGAAGTCCGAGAGAGCCGAGACGCAGGCGCGCATCTCCGATTCCAGACCGATGGTGATGCGCAAGCAATCCGGCAGGCCGTACGAGGCGACGCGGCGGGCGATAATGCCGCGCGCTTTCAAGTAGGCGTCGGCGGCGGGCGCGTCTCGGCCGCCATCCGCCGGGAAGCGGACGAGCACGAAGTTGCCGTGGCTCTCCGGCACGGCCAGGCGGAGACCGCTGATCGCCTCGCGGGTCCATCGCCGCCACTGCCGGTTGTGCGCCCGCGCCCGCTCGACCGATCCCTGATCCGCGAGCGCGGCGATGCCGGCCGCCTGCGCCGGGCCGGAGACGTTAAAGGGCATACGCAAGCGGTTCAGCACGTCGGCGACTGGCGGCGGGCAGTAGGCCCAGCCCAAGCGGATGCCGCCCAGCCCGTAGATCTTGGAGAAGGTGCGGGTAACGACGACGCTGCCGAACGCGTCAACCAGATCGACGCCCGTCCGATAGTCGCCGGCATCGACGTACTCCGCGTAGGCGGCGTCGATAACCAGCAGCACGCTATCCGGCAGGCCGGCGCGCAAGCGGCGCAACTCCTCGGCCGGCAGGTAAGTGCCGGTGGGATTGTTCGGGTTGGCGAGAAAGACGATGCGGGTCGCAGGCGTGACCGCCGCCAGCAGCGCGTCGACGTCGGCGGTCCGGTCGCGCTCCGGGACGGCGACCGGTGTCGCTCCCGTCGCCCGAGTGGCGATCGGGTAGATCAGAAAGCCGTGCTCGGTATACAGAGTCTCGTCGCCGGGACCGGTGTAGGCGCGGGCCAGCAGGCCGAACAGTTCGTCGGACCCGGCGCCGCAAACAATCCGCTCGGCATCGAGCGCGAAGGTGTCGGCCAGCGCGCCACGCAGCGCCTTGCAGGCCCCATCGGGGTAGCGGTGCAAGACGGAGCAGGTATCGTGAAACGCCTGCAGCGCCTTCGGGCTCGGCCCCAACGCGCTCTCGTTAGAGGCCAGCTTGATGACGCGGTTGAGGCCGGGGATGGTCGACTCGCCGCCGACGTATGGCGTGATGTCAAGGATCCCCGGACGGGGGCTCAGCAGGGTCATAGGGCGGCCGCGTTCGCGCCCTTCGCCGCTCGAAGGCGATGCATCGCCGAGGGCGGCGGGCCGAGCATTTCCCTGGTGAGCGGCGTGGCGTAGCCGCCGACAGGCAACAAACGATTCGGCGGCGCGTCCATGGTCTGCCGCAACTGCCGCAACCGGGAATCGTCGGGCGCCAGCCAGCCGTCGACCTCGGCCAGGTACAGCCAAGCTCGGGGCGTCTCCTCGTCTCGCCACCGGGCGGCGAAGCTCGGCGCAAGTCCTGCCTGCCGCAGCGCTCGCCTGAGTTGGTCCAACTCGAGCTGTCTTTCCGACTCGGCCGCCAGATAGGACCGGTCGCGCCCAGTCGGCGCGACGTTGACCGGACAAATCACCAGCGCTTCCGGCCCGCCGGTGCCTCCATCGCTGAAGTCGGCGAACGGCAACCGGGCAATAACCCTTGGTGCGTTCGGATCGCTCGTCATCAGGTGCCGCCACCAGGGATCGGCGTCGTCATGCCGCGGCATCGGCAGCACGCCGACGATCTCCTCCTGCCGGCGCACCGCGTCGATCACCGAGCCTGCCGAGCCATGCCGGCGCATCGCCGTGCACGGGCCGAAGTGGTCGCGGGCGATGTCCCAGAATCCGTCGCCCTCCCGAACGACGTAGACGGCGACCGAGAAAGGCCCTTCGAAAGACAGCGTCGCGCAGATCAAAATGCGCCACATCGCCACCAGGTCGCGCTTCGGAAACGGGCCGCGGTGCCTCTCGACCAGGCGATAGATGATGTCCGCCTCGCGCGAGGGCTGGATCTTTACCCGCCAGTCGCGCTTGATCGATCGTACTTCCTCGACCAGCGCGGTGCGGCGGATCAGCAGATCCTGGATGGCGTCGTCTATGCTATCGATTTCAGCGCGGACTTCGTCGAGAGTTCGTTGCGCTGCTCATCTTTCCTTCCGGAAGGCCATGTCTGGCGAACGGCCGTCCCGCTATCGACGATCGCTCACTCATAATGATACGGTTCGTTCAAGGCAAAGGAAACGTTGACAGTCAAGCGCCAGGTTTTTAGCTCAGCGGGAAAGGTCGCCTCGCCACGTCGATGATCACCCACGCCGGCTTGCGTCATTCCGCCTCCGGAGAAGAATTCGTACTGCCCGGACATCGTGTCATGCTAGGCCGCCGCCGGCCGCTGAAGCTCGACTCAGGCGCCGAACTGCGCGCTTTTCCGCTCGCTTACCAGGGCTACGGCACGCTCAACCCCGACAAGTCGAACGTCATTCTCGTCTGTCATGCGCTGACCGGCGACCAGTTCGTGGCGGAACAGCACCCGCTCACCGGCAAGCCGGGCTGGTGGAGCGCCATGGTCGGCCCGGGCAAGACGATCGACACCGATCGCTACTACGTCCTGTGCATCAACGTGCTGGGCGGCTGCATGGGTTCCGCCGGGCCGAGCGAGATCAACCCCGACACCGGCGAGCCGTGGGGTCTGGCGTTTCCCATCGTCACCATCGCCGACATGGTGCGAGCGCAGGCCATGCTGCTCGATCATCTCGGCATCGACAAGCTGTTCGCGGTGATCGGCGGCTCGATGGGCGGCATGCAGGCGCTGGAGTGGGCGTCGCTCTATCCGGAGCGGGTCTTCGCCGCCGTGCCGATCGCCACCGCCGCGCACCACTCGGCGCAGAACATCGCATTCGACGAGGTCGGCCGGCAAGCGGTGATGGCCGATCCGGAATGGTGCGAGGGCGAATACTGGCGCTACGGCAAGAAGCCGGTGGCGGGGCTGGCGGTGGCGCGGATGGCGGCGCACATCACCTATCTCTCCGAGGCCAAGCTGCACGAGAAGTTCGGCCGCAAGCTGCAGGACCGGGAGAACATCAAGTACGGCTTCGATGCCGAGTTCCAGGTGGAGAGCTATCTCCGCTACCAGGGCCAATCCTTCGTCGAGCGGTTCGACGCCAACTCCTACCTGTTCATCACCCGGGCGATGGACTACTTCGACATGGCGGCGCGGCACGGCGGCGTGCTGGCCAACGCCTTTCGCGACACGCCGGTGCGCTTCTGCGTGATCTCGTTCACCTCCGACTGGCTCTACCCGACCATCGAGAGCCGGCGCATCGTCCACGCCTTGAACGCCGTCGCCGCCAACGTCAGCTTCGCCGAGATCGTCTCCAACAACGGCCACGACGCGTTCCTGCTCGACGAGCCGGATTTCCGGCGGGTGCTGGGCGGCTTCCTGAACGGCGCGGCGCAGCATCGCGGACTGCCGTTGTTCTCGTCGGCGGCATGAGCGCGGCTTCTTCCAGCATTCGCGTTGATCTGCAACTGATCGCCGATATGATCGAGCCCGGCTCGCGGGTGCTCGACGTCGGCTGTGGCGACGGCACCCTGCTCGATTATCTGGCGCAGTTCAAACAGGTCGACGGACGTGGGATCGAGCTGTCCAGCGACGGCGTGAACGCCTGCGTCAGCTCGGGGTTATCGGTCATTCAGGGCGACGCCGACACCGATCTCTTCGACTACCCTGACCAAGCCTTCGACTACGTGGTGCTGAGCCAGACCTTACAGGCGATGCGCGCGCCGAAGACGACGCTACGGCAACTGCTCAGGATCGGCAATCACGCGATCGTCTCGATGCCGAACTTCGCGCACTGGCGCCTGCGCTGGCGGCTGCTTACGGAAGGCCAGATGCCGACGACCGAGGCGCTGCCGCACGCCTGGTACGACAGCCCGAACATCCACCTCTGCACGATCCGCGACTTCGTGGCACTATGCCGCGAGCTGGACGCGCGCATCGAACGCGGTCTGTTCCTCGACCCGCTCGGCACCCCCCGCCGCCTGGGCCCCGGCCTGACGCTGGCCAACATTCTGGGCGAACAGGCGGTGTTCATGCTCGCCAAGAACGGCACGCGGGGGTGAGCGGGAACCGGAGCGAATTACCATCGCGAAATCAAATGACCTTCAGCGAGGATGCAAATACTCATTGGCCACTTGCCTTGGTCTTTGCGGCGGCGTCCTCGTCCAGGGGGAGGCCGGGGCAGGTGGCCCGATAGGGTTCATCTCCGAAATAGTGCTGCCACTCGGCGCGGGTCAGGTTGCGGTTGGCCCTCTCGCAGGCGCGCGCCTGCCATGATTTACGAGTGGCATCGGTGAGGAAGCTCAGATCGCGCAGCAGGATACCATCGTTGCCGAGCGAGGCCACCGTCTTGAAGTCCTTGCTCAAGGCAACTCCATTTTCGCCGCCGAGGGGCTGGCCGAGCCGCCGATGGGTCGCGACATCCCAGAACGCAGCCCTGTTGTCCATGCCCAATACGGCAAGCACTCTGCCGTCCGGACTGAACCGGATCCTGTTCATCCCCGCGGAGGACGCGATGAACGGTGAACCGACAGGAAGGCGGGTGGCAACGTCCCACAGGACGACAGTTCCGAAAATGTTGATCGAGGCGAAGGTCTTGCTGTCCGGACTGAAGGCGAGGTCAACTATCGCGGCTTGATCGCCGGTGAGAACTGGTCCGAGCGCCTGTCTCGTGGGCACGTCCCAGAGCACCAGGGTGCCGTCCAGCTTGCCCGAGACCAGCACCGCGCCGTCCGGACTGAAGCGTGCGGTGACCGGCGATGGGGTACCGCCGTGGTCGAGAGAACCCAGGCGCTCGTGGGTGCCGACATCCCAGAGGATTATGATGCCGTTTATCCCCACGGAACGCAATATCTTGCCATCGGGGCTGAAGGCCACATCCATCACGGGTAAATCATGGCCTTGGAGAGGCGAGCCCAGCGGTTGGCGAGTAGCGACATCCCACAAAACGACAGTCGTATCGTCACTGGCGGAAGCGAGAGTTCTGCCATCCGGAGTGAAGTCCATGTCCTCTATCTTCTTTGAATGGTGCGTAAGCGGCAGGCCAAGCGGCAGGCCCGTCGCGACATCCCAGAGGATCAGAGTGCCGTCCTCGTCCATGGACGCGAGAATCTTGCCGTCCGGGCTGAAGAGCGTCCCTGCGATCTTGGCTTTATGCCCATTGAGCGGTGGCCCGAGCAACCGGCGCGACCCGACATCCCAGAGCTGCATGGTGTCGTCGTCGGCGAACGCGACCAGGGTGTTGCCATCGGGACTGAAGCCTTCGGAGGTGATCTTGGTCGTCTGCCCGCGCAGACGCGCCCCGACATTCCACAGGATGACGGAACCGTCAGCGCTCGCCGAGGCGAGGGTCTTGCCGTCGGGGCCGAAGGCCAGATCGTGCGCGAAGCTGGTATGACCGGTCAGCGGCGCGCCGAAAGGCTGACGCGTCGCGACATCCCACAACTCGATGGAGTTGTCGACGCTGCCCGAAGCCAAGGTCGTTCCATCCGGGGTGAAGGCAAGGCCCTTTCCCACCCCGGCGTGTCCTCTCAGCGGCGCACCGAGCGCCTGCCTGGTGGTTGCATCCCATAGGGCCTCCTTCGGAGTTCCGGCGCCGATCAGCAAGCGCATCAGGATGCCGAGGTTGTGGCCGGCGACGTGGATCAGGTAGCGTTTGTGGACGTTCTCACGTCCTCTCAGCCAGTCCGCGCAAACCACCGCGCTCCAGATTGTGAGCGAAGGATCGCTCGACGATCTCGGCTCGTTTTCGCATCCCCGCCTTGCCGATCTCGGAGCGAAAGCGGTTGCGGTTGGCGTAGACGGCGTCGCGCGCCTCTGTATCGTCGTGCCAACGAAGTAACGCCGTGCGCCGCGGCTCGGCGATCCGCGTCTTCCAGACGCCGCCGTCGAGATCCTTCAGCACCGCACGTGAGTGATAGCCCTTGTCGGCGACGAGTTCAGCCGGCACGGCCTCGGTCGGTGCCATGCCGACTGCCGCCAGGTTCCCCTCCGCCGCCTGCAGCGTGCCTGTCGAGCGTCGTCGTATCGCCGTCGTCAGCCGGGTGAATCGCCGCCGCGACCACGGCGCCGGTGTCGAGATCGACGGCGTGTTCCGGCTTGTAGGCCAGATGCGTGGTGCCGTCCTTCATCTTGGCGATCTTCGCCTCGGGATCGGTCCGGCTCACCCAGTCCGCGTTGGACAGCTTCTTGCCCTTGCGTGTGCGATCGATGCGAACGAGATCGTCGGCACGACGGCGTCTCGATCCCACTCTCCTCGGCCATCCGCTTCAGCATCTCCCGGTAGGTCTCGCCTGTCTCCCGGCGGACGATCGTCCGGAGCGCGGCGTTGGCCTCCATCGTCGAAGCGTCGACGCCGATCCGCTCGCCCTTCACCAGACCGTGCTCGGCGATAAGCGCCAGAACCCAGCCGAA
Organism: uncultured Alphaproteobacteria bacterium; assembly: GCA_963786265.1. Classification (GTDB taxonomy): domain Bacteria; phylum Pseudomonadota; class Alphaproteobacteria; order Rhodospirillales; family Defluviicoccaceae; genus Defluviicoccus. The sequence goes on along the minus strand of CAWAYT010000004.1, from coordinate 56,313 downwards.
CACCTTCTCGTGACCTCTTGCGGCAGCGGCTCACGCGTCTTCGACAACCAGGAGTGATCCGCACCCGGTCCGCCGTCCGCAGACGCAAAACTCCCTCAGCGACAGCGAGTTCGCGCACCGCCACTCGATCCCGCGTTCGGAGTTGATGCCCTCGAAGTACCGGATCAGGGTGTCATCGACGCTGGAGGAAGCCAGTATCTTGCCGTCGGGGCTGAAGGCCACCTTCACGACATAATGATCATGAGCTCTCAGCGGCGCACCGAGAGCCTCGCGGGTGTCGACGTTCCAGAACCGGATCTCACCCTTGCTTGCAATCGGAGACCATGCTCGCCAAGCCGCCCGCACCCCGCCGAGACCAGCGTCTTGCCGTCGGGACTGAAGGCGACGCTCAGAACCCAAGCCGCGGTGACCGGTCAAGGGCGGGCCCATGGGCTCCCGGGAGGCGACGTCCCAGAAGATCAGGCTGCCGTCCCAACTGCCAGAAACCAATGTTCTGCCATCGGGGCTGAAAACCAGGGCTTTCACGAAGTTTGTGTGGCCTTCGAGCGGTTGCCCGGAGGGCTCACGACTCGCCATGTCCCAGAGACGGATCTCTCCCTGCTTGCATGAATTGTCCTCGATCTTCCCGCAGCCTCCCGAGGCCAAGGTCGTTCCGTCCGGGCTCAGGGCCATGGCCAACGCCGCACTCGCCTGGACGAGAGGCGGGCCGAGCGGGTGGTGCGTTTTCGCGTCCCAAAGAATAACGCGACCCTCCGCCAGTAGAATCCCCTCCGCCTGCCGCCAGGGTCTTGCCGTCCGGGCTGAAGGCCACGCTCGTGAACTCGCGGTTGCCGCGCAGGTACGCAGTGAGAAAGGGATTGGCGAGGAGCGCGTCGACCAGGCTGCTTCTCACCTCGTCGGTGTCCGCCCGCCGGTTCGCCTCGAGGCCTAGCAACAGGGCGAGGTCGAGTTGGTCATGGAGGTGCAGCCGGGTTTCTGCCACCAGGTACCGGGCGGTAGCAAGGCGCGACTGGTACTCGGCCTGGCCCCTCTGCCGCTCGGCCTCATTCCTCTGTACCCAGGCATAGGACGCCGCTCCGATCGCCAGCACGACGACGGCCAACAGACCAACAGAGCCAAGGAGAGCCGGCGCAAGCGTTTCGCCACCTTCGCCTGCTCTTCCGCCCGCCGCCGGTGCTCTTCGGCCCGCCGCTCGGCCTCGGCGCGTTCCCGCGCCTCGATGTAGCGCGTCCGCCAGGCGAGGACCGCCGGCGCCAGCACGTCGTGGAAGATCTCGAAGCGCTGCGCCTGTGGCCGATCCGCCGGGCCAGCCACGCCGCGCAAGAGACGGCGATCGGAGAGGGTTTGCAGAACAGCCGGTACGTGGGACGCCAGGTCTCCCGCCCATTTGGTCAGGTCGTCGGCGCCGCAGGCGATCTTGCTGCCGGAGGGCGTCACCAGCCGGTCGAAGAAGCGCGAGCAGACCTCCTGCTCGACGGCGTCCAGCTTCGCCATGACGCTGTCCAGGTGGCTCGCGACGATCTGCTGCGCCCCGCCCAGCCGCTGCAGGGTGCTCGCACGCAGCATATGGGAATGGGCCTTCCTCTCCTCCTCCCACAGGCGCGTCATCACGAGCTGCAGGAACGGCGCTTCGATCCGGGTCGTCTCCTCCCCGGTCTGCGCCTGACCCACCCCGGCGGATTGCCCCAGCGATACCTGCCCGGTACGGACCTGCAACAGGACCGACCGGACGAGTTCGTCCTCGATCAGGACGGGCGAGGCACCTTCGGACGATCGCGCGTTGAACACATCCAGAGGCTTGCGGATCGCCGCCTCGGCATCCGCGGCACTGAGATGCTGCAGCCGCAAGGTGTTGCCGAGCAGGCTCGGAATGCGCGCACGGAAGCGGTCGAGCTTGGAGAGTGCGTCCTCGCGGATGGCGACGAGAAAGCCCGCGTCCACATCCTCACGATTGACGGCGCGGGCGAATTCGCTGTCGAACGGAGTGCCGGCGCCCGAGTCCGGGTGATAGAGGAAGTACTCCTCGAACTGGTCGAACAGAACGAGGATGGATCCGCCGAGTGCCTGCGCGCTCGCGCACAACAGATCATCGAACGGCAGTGACGGGGCTATGTCGAGCGGCTGTTGCCGTGCCAGCTCCACGGCCTTCAGGCACTCGGACTTGATTGCGTCCAGAAAATCAGGCCGTTGCCATTCGCGAAAGACGACAACGGCCGAGCGTGGCTGGCACGTAGATAAGGCACGACGCCCGCCAGCAGCACGGAGCTCTTCCCCACCCCACTTTCGCCGTAGAGGATGGTCAACGAGGCGGCATAGAGATTAGAGGAAATGACGCGCTGATCGCGTTCGCGTCCGAAGAAATAGTCGCGCTCGGCATCCGTGTAGGGTTGCAGGCCTACGTATGGGCAAACATCCTCCGCCGACAGCACCTTATTTCTCCATGCGCTGCTGCATCCTGCTGGCGAACTCGTTCAAGGAAATGTCGAAGATATTGACCTTGCGTTTCTTCCACAATTGTCTCTCCAACTCCGAAGGAGAGCGTTGTATTGCCCATGAAGGCAATTGATCGTCGTCGTCGTCGCTGCCGGCGGCACGTTTGTAAAAGTACTTGCTGAGATTCTTCAATATCACTCGCAGGTTCCAGTCACGTAAGCTGTAACCGAGAAACAGGAAACTACGGTCGCGGAAGTAAGGATACAACATCGATGGAATGGCGGCGCTGGCCATCATGCGGGATAGAAATTCGACGTAGTCCTCTTCGGTGATAACAAAATTATCCCACTCTTCTGTTTCATGAACGATGGTACCGTGCATCTTATAGATGACCGTCGTCCTGGTAAGGTCGATATCGAGCTCGTTCGGCGCTTTGACCAGCGGCTCTCGGGCACCTTGCGGCCACCACAGGATCGCATTGGCGATGTCTTTACGGTCCGAGGGGTAAACGACCAGGTCATAGGGTTTGCCGGCGGCGCGGAAGGCCTGCTCGACCAGGGTGTCGTAGTTGGTCACGACGATGACCATCGGCGCGGGAACGGCCGCGAGGAGTTCGTGGAGCAGGCTTCCCGGATACACGTGGTTTAGGACTTCGCGCAGTCGCTCCCGCAAGGCACGGCGGCCGGCGATATCGGCGTAGTAGGACGAGACCTTGGCCAGATCGCCCCGATCGCCGGGATCGGTCGACGGAAATTCCGCTTCCTCGGCGAGGAAGTGAGCAAGTTCGAGGCCGCTGGGCAGAAACAGCGGCTCGGAAGCCTCCCACTTGCCGCCGGGCGGACGCTCAATGAAGGAGGCACCCGCGCCAAGGAACGGGATAACCCTGCCTGCCTTCAGGCGGTTGCAGATGATGCCGTACGGTGGCTCAGCCATGTTCGGATCATCGGGTAATGTGCCGTATTGTCAGGTGAACGCCCCCGTAGGGTACCACCTCCGCTGGCTGCGTTAAAGTGTGACGGCCATTCGTAAGAGTTTGCGATCTGCCGTTCAGTGCTGGCCGATGAACGCTTCGATCTCGGCGAGGGTGGCGTCCGGCCGCTCCTCCTGCGGGATGTGGCCGGTTTCCGGGAGGATGACGAGTTGCGAGTTGGGCAGAGCATCGTGCAGGCGGCGGCCGATGTCGAGGGGAGCCGGTCCGTAGCTGAAGGGCGGCTACGCCGTCAGATGCCGGTAGAGCAGCGGCAGCGCCGACGGCAGGCGGGCGACGTGGCTGATGATCGCGTAGCCGCCACGGCCGAAGAGGTAGGGCACGTAGTCGCGCGCCTTCTTGTCGATGGTGATGGCGAACACCCTGAGCGCCGGACTGCCGCGCCTCGCGTACCGCCATGCGCGTATCCTCGACGCCGTAGCGGCCCTCGTAGTGGTCCATGTCGTTGGGCTTGCCGTCGGTCAGCAGCAGGATCAGCCGGAAGGCCTCGGGCCGGTCGCGCATCTGCCGGGTGACATGCCGGAGCGCCGCGCCGATGCGCGTGTACGCGCCGGGCCGAAGGGCGGCGATGCGCCGCTGCACCATCTCGCTCAGCCGCTCGTCGAAGGTCTTGATCGTCTCGATCCGCACGGCCTCGCGGCGGCGGGAGGTGAAGGTATGCAGAGCGTAGGCGTCGCCGCAGCCGGCGAGACCATGCGCCAGCACCAGCAGCGCCTCCTTTTCCACGTCGAGGACGCGGCGGTTATCCACCCAGGCATCGGTGGACAGCGATACGTCGGTGAGGATGGCGACGGCCAGATCCCGCTCCGTCGAACGGTGCGCCTCGAAGATCTGTTCGGAGCCGGCGCCGGTCGCCGCCAGCTCCGAGCGCGCGCGGACCGCCGCGTCGGTGTCCAGCTCGAAGCCGTCGAGCTGTCGGCGCTGCAGCTGGCGTCGCGGGCCGCAGCGCTTCGAACTGCCGGCGCACGTGGCGGATGCGTCGGCGGGTCGCCTCGTCGGGCCGCCACTCTTCGCCCTCGATGCCGGCCGGGCGTTCGAGCACGCGGCAGAAGTCGGGAAGATAGCCGGCGCGGCGGAAGTCCCACTCCGGATAGAGTCACCCCGCCGGCAAGCCGATCGCCGTCGGCGGCGCTGGGGGCGAGTTCCAGCTCCAGCTTCAGGCGGGTCGCCGGCCGGCGCTGCTGACGGCCGAGGCTCAGGTAGTCGTGATCGTCGGCTGCCCGACGTGCCGCGTCCTCGTCCTCGTCCTCGGTCGGCCGGTTGACGTTGACCATCTCGCTCAAGCCGAGGATCTTCTCGAACCGGTTGAGGATCAGCGGATCGTCTCGTTCACTCTGTTCGTTCTCCTCGCGCTTCGCGGCGTAACGAGAGTCCTCGTCGCTGTCGCCGGCGGCGGGCGACGGCAACTCCGCGTCGTCGTCGGGGCGCGCCGATCCGCGCACCATCCACCTCGACGATCCCCCAAACCGGCGGCGGCAGAAGCCGGCGATAGCCTGCCGGCGCTCGCAAGCGCACCCAGAGCGGCTGATTCCCCTTCGATCGCCGCAAAGATGGCCTTGCCGCTCGGATCATCGGGGCGCGGCCCTCCCAGCAGGTGAACGATGGCCGCCTCTACCGCCGCTTCCAGCTCGGGCAGACGACGCGCCGGCCGCATGGCGAGCGCCGCCTCGGACAATTCGCGATAGGCGTCGCGGAGGCCGGGATAGCGGCGGCACGTGCGCTCGGCGGCGCCCGCGGCGTTTCGGAGATACAAGACATCGGCCTGCAACGCATCCGCCGGGGCCTTGCCGCTGTCCCAACCGCCGTCGCCGAGAAAAGCGGCGAGCCAGAAGTAGAGCTGGCGATTGAGCGCGCGATCGGGGAAACAGTCGAGGCGCGCGGGAAGCTGTAAGGCCTCGGTGTCCCGCTTGGCGACCGGCAGCCGCTCCTCCGTCATTGCCAGACGCTGCCGCCAAGACAGGCGGTGATCGGATCGGCTGGCCGCAGCTCTCGACCATCCGCAGCGCCCGGTCGCCGCCCAGCGCGCGGAAGAAGACGCCGAGCGCGCCGCGCAGCGACGCCAGTTCAACGGCCGCCTCGGGATAGTGCGCGAAGCTCGCCGGCCGGCCAGCCAGCCGGTGCCAGGCGTGGCCGACCTGTTCCTCCAGCTCCAGCAGGTCGAAAATCGACATCGATGCTCAGCCGAAGACGGCGCGCGCCGCCGCGATCAGGCCTTCCTGCACGTCCTCGTCGTCCGACAGCGGCTCGATCAGCGTCGCCCGAATCGCCTGCATGCGCGGTACACCGGCGCGAAAGAGCTTGGCGCAGTAGACCAGCAGCCGGGTCGAGACGCCCTCCTCCAGGTCCTGACCCTCCAGATCGCGGAGCCGTCCGGCCAGATGCACCAACCCCAGGCAGGCAGACTCGGGAAGGCCGCTTTCGACGGCGACGATCTCCACCTCCGCCTGCGGTGGCGGAAAGTCGAAGTCGATGGCGAGGAAGCGCTGGCGGGTGCTGGGCTTCAGCGACTTCAGGATGTTCTGGTAGCCGGGGTTGTAGGAGACGACGAGCATGAAGTCGTCGGGCGCCCGCAGGGTCTCGCCGGTGCGCTCCAGCGGCAGGATGCGGCGGTCGTCGGTCAGCGGATGCAGCACGACGGTGACGTCCTTGCGCGCCTCCACCACCTCGTCGAGATAGCAGATGCCGCCCTCGCGCACGGCGCGGGTCAGCGGGCCGTCGGTCCAGACCGTGTCGCCGCCCTTGAGCAGGTAGCGGCCGGTGAGGTCGGCGGCGGTCAGGTCGTCGTGGCAGGAGACGGTGTGCAGCGGCAGGCCGAGCCGCGCCGCCATGTGGGCGACGAAGCGGGTCTTGCCGCAGCCGGTCGGTCCCTTGAGCAGCAGCGGCAGGCGCTCCCGAAAGGCCATCTCGAACAGCGCGCATTCGTCGCCGATGGCGAGGTAGAACGGAGCATCGTTGGACGGACGCTCCGCCGCTCGCTCCAACATGCTCGCGCCGGACAGTACGCTCACCGGGCGACCCTTACTCCGCCGGCTGCGACGCGACGGCCACCGGCGCCTGCTCGCGCCCCGGCGCCAGAACCGAATAGACGAACAGGCAGCGCCGAAAGCATCACGACGACGCCGGCGCCGAGCCGCATCCAGTAGAAGAAGAGCGAGCTGGTCCTGCACCTCCATGTAGGCCTGCCCGAGCACCCGCTGCAGGTGGCTCTGCACCACGCCGGCGAAGGTCAGCGTGAAGGTCATGAACGCCATCGCCGAGGTCATCATCCAGAAGCTCCACATGTTGAGCACCTGGTTGTAGGGCTGCACCCCGCGCAGGTTCGGCATGGCATAGGTGATGATCGCGAGATTGATCATCACGTAGGCGCCGAAGAAGGCCAGATGCCCGTGCGCCGCCGTCACCTGCGTGCCGTGGGTGTAGTAGTTGACCCAGTGCAGCGTGTGCATGAAGCCCCAGACGCCGGCGCCGAAGAAGGCCATCACCGCGCAGCCGAGCGCCCACAGCAGCGCCGCCTTGTTGGGGTGGTCGCGCCCGCCGCGATAGACCATGTAGAAGGCGAACACCACCATGGCGAAGAACGGCAGCACCTCCAGCACCGAGAAAACGTCGCCGATCCACTGCCAGTAGCCGGGCGTGCCGATCCAGTAGTAGTGATGACCGGTGCCCAGCAGGCCGGAGAACAGCGCCAGCCCGACGATGACGTAGAGCCACTTCTCGATGACCTCGCGGTCGACGCCGGTCATCTTGATCATCAGGAAGGCGAGGACCGAGGCCATCACCAGCTCCCACACGCCCTCGACCCAGAGGTGGACGACCCACCACCAGTACATCTTGTCGACGACAAGTTGCCCGGGTTGTAGAAGGCGAACAGGAAGAAGATGGCGATGCCCCACAGGCCGATCAGCAGGACGGTCGAGACCGCCGTCTTGCGGCCCTTCAGCACCGTCATGCTGACGTTGTAGAGGAACATCAGCGCGGCGACGACGATGGCGATCTTGACGTAGATCGGCTGCTCCAGGAACTCGCGGCCCTCGTGGATGCGGAACAGGTAGCCGACCACCGCCACCGCCGCGGCGATGAAGAAAATCCAGAACTGGAGCTTGGCGAGCAACGGGCTCTCGATGTCCCGCTCCGCTTCTTCCGGGATCAGGTAATAGGTGGCGCCGAAGAAGCCCAGCAGCAGCCAGACGATCAGCGCGTTGGTGTGGATCATCCGCAGGATGTTGAACGGCAGCGTCTCCGACAGCAGGTTCGGAAGCACGTAGATCGAGCCCGCCAGCACGCCGAATGTCACCTGCGCCAGGAACAGGGTCATCGCGCCCCAGAAATAGAGCAGCGACTTTTGCGTCTCGTACTTCATCGCCGTAATTCCATCCGCCGTAATTCCATCCAGGTGACGCCCGCGGTCACGCCGTAACCGTTCAGCCGGCCGTGTTCGGCGGCCAGCCTTGCGTGTCGATCGTGCTCGTCCACTCGCAGGAAGTCGATCAGCTCGTCGAGCTCCTGATCGGTGAGGTTGAACTGCGGCATCTGCCGGCGACCCTCGACGCCGGAGGGCATCGCCTGCATCCAGGCCTTCAGCGCCTCGCGCGCGGACTCCGGATCCTCGCGGCCGCCATAGCGCACCCAGACGTTGCCCAGCTCGGGGGCGAAGTAGGCGCCTTCGCCGAGAATCGTGTGGCAGTTGATGCAGGAGTGCTTCTCCCAAACGTGCTTGCCGGCGACCACCGACGGGGTGAGCTTCGATTCGTCGGTGCTCACCGTCCGGATGTAGTAGTGGCTGTGCGCCACCAGCGCGGCAAACACAACGAAGAAGAATATCGACCCGCCGTAGAAGATATTGCGCGCCGCGGATTTGGTCAGTCGATCGGTGAACCTCGTCGCCTTGCGAGGTTGCCCGGTATGGGGCGTGATCGCCATGGCCGCCTCTCCCTGACCCGTTCGCCGGGGATGCTTCGCCGATCCCCTTTCGCACTTGCTATACCCACCTGTATCCGCCTTTGCCTTCCGGAAGCAAGCTTCTACCGCCGGCGATCGTGAAACATACTGGCGCGATGAAGCGTCTTGTGCTCGACAGAGGGCGCAACGCCTGAGATGAGGAGGGTCGATCGTGCGACACGGCTTACATTCACTGGCTTGGGTTCTTTCCTGCTTGCTCGTCGCGGGCGCGGCGCTCGCGGCGGAGGAGTACCGCGAGGCGTTCGACGAGACACGCCCGCCGCAAGAGATGTTCCAGGGGCGATTGCTCGTCGGAGAAGCCGATGGCTGGACCGGGGAAGTGAAGAAAGGCACCTACTTCTTGATCAATCGGGAGACGCCGGAGGCCGAGAAGGTCATCGTGCTTCCGAAGCCGGTCCCCGGCGCGGCCAAGATCGGGGTGAGCATAATCGGCCAGTTCGAGGGCCAGAAGGCGGGGGCCGGCCTGGCCTACGGCTACCAGCCGGACGGCGGTTACTACGCGTTCGTCGTGATGGCCAACAGCGGCTACGCGCTCTATCGTGGCGGCGCGGATGGATTGCGGCAGCTCAGCAAGGCGACCAACAAGGCTATTCAGGTCGCGTCCGTGAACCACCTTTCGGTCGAACTCAGCGGTTCCCAGGCCATGCTGTCGGTCAACGGCGAGCGCGTCTATGGGCACTCAGCCGAGGCCGGCACGCCGTTGCAAGGACAGGTCGGCATCATCGCCATCGACCGAGGCGCCTACAGCTTCGACGACTTCTCGCTCGCGCAAGGCAAGTAAAACGCGCCGGCCGGTCTCCGGCGTGCGTTACCGATGAGGCACGGGGGATGACTTCACGTCGCGCTGATCGGAATCTCGATGAGGTTCGGGTGTCCGGAGGCAATTCCAGCCTCGACGGCGCCAGCGATGTCGGTGGCCTGCTCGACCCGGCAGGCCGCGACACCCATCGATCGGGCGAGCGCCAGAAAGTCGATCGCCGGTTGCTCGATGTCCATGGCGATAAAGCGGTTCGTTCGCGCCGACAGGTAGTTCGGCTGCGACCTCATGAAGCCTTTCAGGACGTTGTATTCACGGTTGTTCATCACCACGAAGGTCACCGGCAGCTCCTCGTGCGCGGCGGTCCATAGTGCCTGCGGCGAGTACAGGGCGGCGCCGTCGCCGACCAGGCACACGACAGGCCGGCGGTCCAGCCCCAGCGACTGCCCGACCGCCGCCGGCATGCCCCATCCCAGACAACCGCCCCGGAGAAACGAGTATTGCCGCGACGAGGCGCTGTCGAGGAAAGCTCGCACGTGACTGGACGTGGCGATCGCCTCGTCGACAATGGCGATGTCGGGACCGATGGCGCGCGTGACCTGCCGCGCCGCGACCAGCGGCGTGGTGACGGGCGCGTCCATCTCCGCTTCGACCGCCTCCGCGAGCCGCCGCCGCCGCAGCTTCTGCTCACCGGCCGCGCGCTCGCGCAACGCGGTGTAGGCGTCGCACGCGGCCCGCTAGCTTCTCTCGCAAGATTGGAATCAGTGCATTGAGCGATGCCTTGATGTCGCCCACCACGGACAGCTTGGTCGGGTATGTCCGCCCGAGGTCGCGGACGTCCGCCGACATCTGGAAGACGTCGCACCCGCCGGGGACGGCCGAGCCCTCCGTGTAGAGAACGGTGATGAGCGACTTGCCGCCGAGCGCGAAGATGCAATCGAACGACTCCAGCCGGCGTGCGATGTCGGTGGCTTTGGTCGGCATGTTGCCCGCCCAGAGCGGATGCGAGGTCGGGAACGGAATCGTTGCCGGCCAGGACGAACCGAACACCGGCGAGCCCAGCGCCTCCGCCACGAGAACAGCCTCGGGAGCGGCGTCGCTGGCCGAGACCTCGTCGCCGGCGATCATTATCAGCCGCCCGGGCTCGACCGCCACCAGATAGTCGGCCAGCTGTTCCAGCGAGCCGGCGACCGAGTTCCTGTCGATGGTCGAGGGCTCGGCGATGCCGGCCGTGCTCATCTCTTCCATCACATCCATCGGCAGCGAGAGAAAGACGGGTCCGGTCGGCGCGGCGTTGCAGTCGTGAAAGGCCCGCCGGACGAGAATGGGGATCTGGTTCGCGCTGGTTACCTCCTGCGCCCATTTCATTATTGGGCGGGCCATCCGCACCAGGTCGCCGAACAAAAGAGGATCGGTGACGGTGTGCCGGGAGTCCTGCTGGCCCGCCGTGACCACCAGAGGCGTGCCGGAGACGCTGGCGTTGAAAAGATTGCCGAGGCCGTGGCCGAGACCTCCCGCGGTATGCAGGTTGATGAAGCCGGGACGGCGCGCCGCGTGGGCGTAGCCATCGGCCATGGCGACCACGCTCGCTTCCTGAAGGGCCCAGATATAGCTGATATCCGGCATTTCGAGCAGCGCGTCCATCAGCGGCAACTCGGTCGTGCCCGGATTGCCGAACACGTAGCGCACTCCCTCGCTGCGCAGTACTTCGAGCAGGACGCTCGCGCCTCGCCGCCCAGCGAGTTTATCCACCGTTTCTATCGTTGTGTTCGGCACATCTACCGCGCTCCGGGTCGCCAGGCTGCGGGAAGAATTCGACCACCATTACGCATCTACGTTTCAGTCTCGGCCTGGGCCGCCCGGTGCAGGCTATGGCCGCGACTCAGCCTGCGAGCCACATCCGCCGTCTGCAGTTGCGCCCGTTCGGTCGGAGAATGGGCCGCGAGATAGCGGGCGATCGCTATCAAGATGTGGCTGCCTTCGCGGCTCACCCCCCACTCCCGATATTGCCGGATGCCCGCTTCGAGCATCTGATGTGTGTGGAACTCCGCGTCCTCGCGCAGCACCGCGCTCGCCAGCGTGGCGACCATCGCGTCGGGTGGGTGGCCGAGCGCTAGATAACGGGCGACGAGCCGCGCCGCGCCGTCGACCGAGCCCCGCCGATCTAGCGCCTCGAGGAAACACGCCCGCAGTGCATCGCCATCGCTAGGCAGATCATTGAGCGCGTGGGCCGGCTCACCCGGAAGTGGTGCGGCCGGAACATTGAGAAAGCGAACCAGATAGACGCTGATGGCGCCGTGGAAGACGCCGCGCAGCCAGCGGGGATCCATCGGCGCGACCCGTTCCTTGCCGTTGCATACGCGGTTCAGCATCCAATGCAGCGCGTTGCAGTAAGTGAACACGTGGTGGACGGAGTCCCAGTCCGAGTGCTCGTTGGCGGTACCGAAGCGCGCCACGCGCAGCGCGGCGGCATAAGCGAGGGCACGGGAGAGATCGGTCGCCGAAGCTCCGGCTCGCAGGGCAGACAACAGTGCGCCGACGATATCGCACGGCTGCTCGCTCAGCAGTTGTTGGGCCAAGCCCGCGTGTTCCCGCCACTCGCCCCGCTTCGCCTCACCCTCGGCCAGCGCGGCGGGAACTTCGGCCAACGCCGCCCGCACCAGCGAAACGAGATCGACGGGATGGCGCCAGGAATCGCTTTCCTCGGCGCCTCGCGCCTGCACCATCTCCTGGACCAGCGCCGGCAGAACGGTCGTCGCGTACTCCCAGCCGATCAGTTCGAGAGCTTCGAAGGCCTTGTTGACAAAGTCGAGCACATGACCGCCATCGGCGAAGAAGCGCTCGGTCGAGGCAATGAGCATGAGTTCAGCGGCTTGCGCCGCGGATGCGCCGGCGGCGATGGCGGTCAGCAATGTGCGCTCGGCGCCCTCGCGATGGCGCACCAAGACCCACTGGCATAACCAGCGCTCCAGCATCGGAGGGGTCTGTCCATGGCCCGCGAGCGGATGCCTCGGCCGCGGCGGAACCGCTCCGTCGCAATCGTTCGCTACCCGGCGAATGCCCTGGAACAGCGCCAGGCATAGCTCGTCTTCCGGCAGATAGCGAAGCAGGTTGCCGAGTGCGGTCAGCACCGTGAGGCCGGCGCCCCAGCTGTCCCGATGCCGCGCGCCGAACAGCACCGCCTCGCGCAGCAGGTCGTGCGGATCGACGCCCTCGCCGATAAGACCGAATACCGCCTTGGCGATGACCAGGCCGATGTTGTGTTCCATCCCCTGACAAAGCCGGTTGCGCCAGTGTGCCTCGCCGTCGGCGTAGCGGGTGCGGCTGGCCACCCACACGTCACCGTCGCGCACCGCAACCTCGGCGGTCGGTACGTCGTCGGCCCAAGGGTCGAACGTGCCGCCGGAGGCAAGGTCGAAGCGGGCGTGGTGCCAGTGGCAGGTGAGGACGCCGTCGGCGACGGAGCCGCGATGCAGCGGGAATCCCAGGTGCGGACAGCGATTGTCGAGAGCAAAAACCCGGTCGCCGTGCCAGATCACCAGGATCGGGCAGCGCTCGCCCTTGACCACGATCATCCGCTTCGCGCGCAGCTCGTCGAGGCTGGCGACGCGCACGAAGCGCTGGTCGCGGTCGCTGGCCAGTGAACGATAGACAATCCGCATGCTCCGGCTCATCCGCGGCAGCTCCCCAATCCCCGGTAAATCCGAAGTGTGCCGCATGCCGCCTTAAGGCCATAAGATGGTGATGCGGCGTGCACGCCGCTAACTCCGGTAGCTCGCCACCAGCTCCTTCAGCCGATCCTTGCCATGCGACAGGATCGACACTCCGTCGCCCATGAGGAGAATATCGAAGTCGAGGGCCAGCAGCTCCGCAAGGCTCTGTCTGAGCTGAGCGGGATCATCCATCAGCTTCTCAGGCAAGAGCGAGCATCGGCCGGGCGGGTTGCCGATCACCGCGTCGCCGGCGATCAGCAGCTTGCGTTCCTCCCAGAACAGGGCAATTTCGCCCGGCGACTTGCCGGGAACGCCGACCACCCGCAAAGGGCCAACGCGGTCTCCCACTTGCAGGCTTTCGTCGATCTCGGCTCCCTGGCCGCGCGCGTAGTCGGCGTCCTTCGGATGGATCACCGTACGAGCGCCGAGCCGGGCGCGCAGCAGGTTGGCCGCGCGGGTATGATTGCGGTTGGTCAGCACAACCCGCGTCGCTCCGATGGCGGCGAGCTGATCGAGATCGGCCGCGCTCGGCTCGACCGGGTCGACGCACACATCACCGTCCGGGTGACGCACAAGGTGGCCGTTGAAGTCGTAGCCATGGCGCTCCGAAAATCGCGACCACGTCAGGACGTCCGGGATAATCTCCTGCATCGCTCCTCCTGCCACCACACGGGCCGAGTATGGGCCAAAAACCGACCGGGAGATGGCGACCCCGGAACGGCGCGTCGAGATGACCGAAGTCGTTGACGACACCGGCGGCAATGGGCCAAGGGCTCGAGGCCAGGACAATCGCGGCTCGTGCGCGCCCGAGCCGAGACCAATTCTAGCCGCAAGAACCGCCGCGGCCTAAGCACTAAACGACGCGCGCGTCACGCCGAGACCAGCCTCCAATCCGCCGGTAACGAGAGACAACGTACTGTGGTCCTTGACACTTTCTCGCGCGTAATGTAGGGTGTCCCCCATAAGGGGTAAAATAAGGACATGAGCAATAGACGAACGTGAAGCTGATTTTTTGCTTTCCGCCCCAATTTTGCCGGACACCTGGTCGAGGCTGCCTCTCGCATCCGCGAACAAGCAGCCCGGACGCGCCGCGTTCGAAAAAAAGGGGTCCCGTATTTTCAACGAGACCCCTAGGCCACTTGGAGAACTCTAACTTAAACCAATGTTGATGCGGCGCAAGCGGCCGGAGAAGTTTCGCAATGATTGCGTTGTTTCTTCGACCGCTCCGTGCCCAATCGGCCACGGCTGGCTGATGCTGCATCGCATGAAGTTCGACGCGCGAACCGAATGGATCTAAGGCTCACGCTGGAGCACAGGCCTTCTGCAACATCGGAGAGTCTGCCGCTTCAGGGGAGCGCCTGACGCAGCGCCGCCGCCGCGGCCCAAGGCGCCAAGACCAATGCGGCGCAGAACAGTCCGGTCAGCAGTAGCAGGTGAGGACGCACGGCGAATCCAAACGCGGCGGCGTCCACCGCCGCCACCGCGAAAATCAGGATGGGGATGTAGAGCGGCAGGATCAGCAGCGCGAGCAGCACGCCGCCCCGCCGGGCGCCCAGCACCAGCGCCGCGCCAACGGCGCCGATTAGGCTCAGAGTCGGAGTTGCGATCGCCAGTGCGCCGACGAGCGCCGGAAAAGCGCGGGGGTCCAGATGCAAAAGAAGGGCGAGCAACGGTGACGCCACGATCAGCGGCAACCCGGTAGTCAGCCAGTGCGCTCCAACCTTTGCGAGGACAATGACGGCAAACGGCTGCGGCGACAGCGCCAGCTGCTCCAGCGAGCCGTCGTCGAAGTCGGTTTGGAACAGCCGCTCCAGCGACAACATCGCCGCCAGCAGGGCCGACACGCAAATAATCCCGGCGGCGATGCGCGACAGTATCTGGGGCTCCGGCCCGACGCCGAGCGGGAATAACACGCAGGCTAGCACGAAGAAGACGACGGCCATCAGGCTGTCCATGCCCTGCCGAATTCGAGAGCCGCACCTCGCGTCGGACGATCGCCAGCGCGCCGCTCAGCATTTCGCCATTCCGCTCAGGTTCAGCGTCGGCGCGTCTACCGGCCGCCTGCCGCCGTGCAGCGCCATCACCACCATGCCGCCGCCATCACGGTGTCGCTCGATGACGGCATCCAGACGCCGCTCGGCATCCGCATCGAGGCCGGCGCGTGGCTCGTCCAGCAGCCACAGCGGCGCGGGAGCTACAAGCAAGCGAGCGAGCGCCAACCGCCGCTTCTGTCCCGCCGATAGATAGCGGCCGGGCAGGTCGGACAGCCGGTCGATCCCCAAGGCGGCCAGCGCCGCCGTCCCGCGCTCCTCGGCCCCGCCCTGGCCGCCCCAGAGCACGGCCCAGATTTCGCAGGTTCTCGGCGACGGTGAGCGCCGGCTTGACGGCATCGGCGTGGGCGATATAGCGCACGCGGCGGCGATGCGCTTCAGGATCGGCGGCGATTGGGGAGCCGTCCCAAACGAGCAGCCCATCCACCGGCGGCAGCAAGCCCGCCATCAGACGCAACAAACTGGATTTGCCAGCCCCATTCGGACCGGCGAGAATCAGCGCACCCCCGTCGGTCACCCGGAACGATAGTGCGGTAAAAACCGCACGTTCGCCACGAACGCAGGCTAAGCCCTCGCCAGTGAATTCAGCCATTGCGACCCGCCGTTCGGTCGCGCAACCCAGTCACAAAATCGAAAGCAAGCAAAGCCGTACCGGATAGAAGAACGGCGGCCATTGACTGACCGCCGCCTAGTCGGCTGTTGGCCGATCGGGGTTGCCGGCGATGGGGGAGTTGCCGACACTTCTCGTTGAGTCTCTAGTTGTAGAGGCGCATAGACAGCTAATGTGGCAAATATATGGTCTTGATGAGGCTTTGGCGATCCCAGCGGCAAGCTGCACGAGCTGAGAGCGCAACTCATCATTACCGAACATTCGATCGACTGCCCCATGTGGGTACTATACATCAATCTCAGCTTGCAAACTCGGCATGTGCTGGCTTTTGCCACCCTAATGGGATAAAAGGGCTGTTGGTTATTGGAAACTCCTGGAATCAGCCAGCAATGGTTCCTTTCACTGCTCTATATTTGAGGGTAGACTCCCCGGTAACGGTAAGTCTGGATGCGCGCACGCGACGAGGGGAGACGGAACTTCGGTGCGCGGTTTCTCCGGGTCGTCGATTTAACGAGCAACGAACACTGCAGGAGTACGATCGTCACGCGTCCATGTGACTGGCTAAACTCTTGCGAACGTGTCCATCGGGGGTGACATGGACGGAGCGCGGGAATTGAAGCAAGCCGGCGGCGACCTGCAGGTGGTCGAGATCAGGCATCGCCTCGCCAACTGCTTCCAGCTGCTCACGGGATTAATTCAGTTCCGTTTGACGCAAACGCCGGACGGCGAGAGTAAACGGCAACTGGCCGGCCTGCAGGACGCCGTGGCGTCGCTGGGATTACTTCAACAGCGTCTCGCCGCTGCGGGTTCGGACGGCTTCCGCGACTACTTGGCGGAAGCGACAGACCTATGGCGGCATCTGACATTCGACAGGGGCATCAGCATCGTTTTGGAAGCCGACGATATCGGCATCTCGGCGGAGAAGGCGACTCCGCTCGCCCTTATTCTGCATGAGCTGCTGACAAACTGTTGCGAGCACGCCTTCCCCAACGAACGCTCAGGCACCATCCACGTCACCTTGAAAAACAGCACCGGCGGGATCGGCGAACTGGCGGTGATCGACGACGGCGTCGGCCTTCCCCCGGAACGACCGGTCAGGCAATCTTTCGGCTTTTCGGTGGTCAATCGATTGACCAGCCAGCTCGGCGGCACGTTTGCGATAGAGAACAATTTCCCGGGCGCCAAGGCGCGAATCGCCTTTCCGCTGCGACTCTAGCGGCTAAGAAATGCGATGATGTCGCTGACCCGCAATGACGAGCCGTGACGGCCGTCCTTGTCAGCGATGTCATCCTGGATGTGGCCACCCAGGGCGCGGCGTGGAGTCTATGGTCATCGTCGACTCGCCATCTGTCGCCATCTCTCGGAAATGCAGCTGATCGCGCCTGAGAAGTGAGTGATCGTCGGAGCTCACAGCCAGCGCTTGCGCCGCTTGTAGGACTTCAGGTTCTTAAACGATTTGCGCTGCTCGCCGCCGCCGCCGAGGTAGAACTCCTTGACGTCCTCGTTGTTGGCGAGTTCGGCGGCCGAGCCGTCCAGCACCACCTTGCCGTTCTCCATGATGTAGCCGTAGTCCGCGGCCTTCAGGGCCATCCGCGCGTTCTGCTCGACAAGCAGCATGGTAATGCCGAGCTCGCGGTTGAGCCTGCGGATGATGCCGAACACCTCGCCGACCAGCAGCGGCGACAGGCCCATGGACGGCTCGTCGAGCAGCATCGTCTTCGGCCGCGCCATTAGCGCTCGCCCGATCGCCAGCATCTGCTGCTCGCCGCCGGAGAGGTAGCCGGCGAGCCCGGTCCGTTCCCTGAGGCGCGGGAAGTACTCGAACACCATGTCGATGTCCCGCCGCACCTCGGCGTCGCGCCGGGTGTAGGCACCGAGCCGCAGGTTCTCGACCGAGGTCATGTCCTCGACGATGCGCCGCCCTTCCATGACCTGGAAGAGGCCTCGGCGCACGATCGCCTCGGGCACCAGCTTGTCGACGCGCTCGCCTTCGAAGATCACCTCGCCGCGGGTGATCTCGCCGTCTTCGGTCTTCAGCAGGCCGGAGATCGCCTTCAGCGTCGTCGACTTGCCGGCGCCGTTGGCGCCCAGCAGCGCTACCAGCGCGCCGTTTGGCACCTGGAGCGAGACGCCGCGCAGCACCAGAATGACATCGTTGTAGACGACTTCGATGTTGTTGACGGCGAGCAGCGGCGCGGGGTGGGCGGCAGGAATGGGCGCGGCGGTCATGCCGTGTCTCCTTCGCGATCGCCCTCACCCCGACCCTCTCCGGGCGGGAGAGGGAGCCAAGCAAGCGACGCAAAACCCTCTCCCGGCGGGAGAGGGAGGCGCGAAGCGCGGGTGAGGGGAGCTCACCACCCCAGCCATTCCGGCCGACGCGGGATGTCGACGCTGTAGACCTGTCGAAGTCCAAGTGTCCCATCGGCGATCAGCTGACCTGCGTTGGCATCCGCCGGCGGGTCGGACTTGACGAGCGCTTGGTAGACCAGCACCTCGGTGAAGCCGCGGTGGTCCTCCGCGGTCCATGTCGCCTTCGGGCAGACGCCCTCCAGACCCACCGGCACCCAGTCCTGTTTCTGGTACATCCCTTGCTTGATGTTGGGGCCGGTGATGCCGCCATTCTTGTCCGCCCACTCCATCGCCTCCTTCATGTAGTAATAGGCGCAGACGCCACGGACGTAGTGAACCGGCTTGTAGGTCGTTTTCGGATCGGCCGCCTTGGCGATGTCGTGCACCAGCTTCATGCCGGGAACATCGGCCGTCCAGGGCTGCGCCCCCATTGGAAAGACAACGCCGTTCGCGGTTTTGCCCGCGGCCTTCATCAGGCTTTCGTCGAAGCCCCAAATGTTGGAGAGAAACTGCACGTCGACGCCGACGGTGGCGCACGACTTCAGCATCGAGACGTTCGAATCCGAGCTGTTGGCGAGGAAGGCGTAATTGGCGCCCGACTGCTTCAGGCTCAGGCATTGCGCCTTGAAATCGCCAGGGGCGAGCGAGTACTGGATCGCCGGCAGCACGTCGAAGCCGATTTCCTTGGCGTACTCTTCGCCGGCCCTCTTCGGTGCATTCGGGTAGGGATGGTTGTCGCCCATGTGCACGTACTTCGGCTTGCCCTGGCCGCCTCTCTTTTCCCAGTCGGCCTTCGCCCACTGCAACATCGCGCGGATGCTGTCGGAGTAGGACGGCCCCATGATGAAGTTGTAGGGAGTGGGCTTCTTCGTCTCCTTGCCCTTGCCGGTCGGATCGGTGAGATGCCCCGAGTAGGAGGCGGAGAAGTAGGGGATCTGGTCATCGGCGACGAAGCCGACCAGCGCTTCCGTGTCGGCGGTGCCCCAGCCCTGTAATGCGACCATGCCTTCCTGCTTCCACTTTTTGTACTGCGCGATCGCGCGCGGGACTTCGTACGAGTAATCGAAGGTCTGCAGGTTGACCTGCTTACCGTTGACGCCGCCGTGCGCGTTCACCCATTTCGCGGCGTCGCTCTTCGCTTGCGTGTAGGGCGGACTGATCGCCGCGGTGCGCCCGGTGAAGTCGCCGAGATTGCCGACCAGCGGATCGGCGGCTTGTGCCGCGCCCGCCACGGCAAACGCGAGAAAGCCCAGTAAGGATGCCAGTGCCGTACTCTTCATTGAACGCTCCCTCATCAGACCGTGATGTTTGTCGTTTCCAAGCCCCTGCTTCCGCTGTGTGTGGACCTTGTGCCGTTCAGTACGAGAACGGGTATAGCCGCCAATAAGACCTGACGAGCTGCCAGCGGTGCGCCAGCCCGTCGGGCTCGAAAATCAGAAACAGCACGATGGCGAGCCCGATCGCCGCCTGCTTCAGGAAAACCAGGCCCTGCGTGATCGCCGGCACGTTGCCCCACTCGGTCTGTTGCAGCAGCCCGATGGCCGCGCCCATCGCCTCCGGCAGCAGCACCATGAAGGCGGTGCCCATCAAGGTGCCGGAGATCGAGCCGAGCCCGCCAATGATGATCATGCCGAGGAACTGGATCGACAGCAGCAGGTCGAAGCCCTCGATCGAGACGTACTGCAGGTAATGCGCGTAGAGCGCGCCGGCGATGCCGGCATAAAACGACGAGATGCCGAAGGAGAGGATCCGGTACTTGGTGAGGTTCGACGCCCATCACCTCCGCCGAGAGGTAATGGTCGCGAACGGCGACCAGCGCCCGGCCGTCGCGGGTCCGCATCAGGTTGGCGGCCGCGAGATACCAGACAACGACGTTTACCAGCACGACGTAGTAGTAGTGCCGGTCGCCGCTGACCTCGTAGCCGAACAGCGAGAACGGCGCCGCCAGCGCGCCCGAACTGCCGCCGGAAAACCAATCGGCGCGGGCGAAGAAGTCCTGCAGGATGAACTGCGAGGCGAGGGTGGCGATGGCCAGGTAGAGCCCCTTGATGCGCGCCGCCGGAATGCCGAAGATCATGCCGACCGCCGTCGTCATCAGCCCGGCGAGCGGCATGCTGAGCACAACCGGAATGCCGAAGCTGTTGTTCAACCACGCTGATGCGAACGCGCCGAAGCCGAAAAAGGCGGAGTGGCCGAGCGAGATCTGGCCGGTGAAGCCGACCAGGATGTTGAGGCCGAGCGCGGCGATGCCGAGGTAGCCGATCTGGATCAACAGCGTGATCCAGTAATCGCTGACCGGAGCGAAGCCGGCGACCTCGAGCGGCAGCAGCGCCAGCAGGGCGATGCCGAGGAGCATGAAGCCGCGGGAGACCGGCGTGGCGAAGATGGTGGTATCGGCGGCATAGCTGCTCTTGAAGTCACCGCACCGCATCCGCGCGTATCCCGCCATCCGCTTCTCCTTCCCGTCGGCGGCGACCGCGCTCCTACACCCGCTCGATCTTCTCGGTGCCGAACAGCCCGTAGGGGCGGATCATCAGGATGATCACCAGCACATAGAAGGGGGCGATGTTGTAGAGATTACCGATGTTCAGCCACTGTCCGTCCACGTACTCGGCGAGGTTCTCCAGCAGGCCGATGATCAAGCCGCCGACGATCGCGCCGACGATCGAAGTTGAGGCCGCCGACGATTACCGCCGGGAACACCTTGATGCCGAACAGCGACAGCGCCGAGGAGACGCCGTTGACGATGCCGAACACGACGCCGGCCAGCGCCGAGACCATCGCCGAGATCGCCCAGGACAAGGCGAACATCTTCTGCACCGAAATGCCCAGGCTCTGCGCCACTTGCTGATTGAAGGCGGTGGCCCGCATCGCCAGTCCAAGGCGGGAGTACTTAAAGAACAGCGCGAAGCCGCCCATGATCGCTAGCGACACGATCAGGCTCATCAGGTAGGCCGGCTGCACGTTGAGGCCCAGGACGCTGATCGCGTCGGCCTGAAAAATCGGCGGGAACGGCTGCACGATCGCCCCGAAGATCCACTTCATGATCGCCTGGAAGAAGATCGAGAGGCCGATGGTCACCATGATCACCGAGATGATCGGCTCGCCGATCATCGGCCGCAGGACGACGATCTGCAGCAGAATGCCGAACGTCATCATGAAGGCGAGCGTCATCGGAAAGGCGGCCCAGAACGGCAGTTGCAGGTCGGCCAGCAGCCACCAGCATACCCAGGCGCCGATCAGCAGGAACTCACCCTGCGCGAAGTTGACCACCTGCGACGCCTTGTAGATCAAGGTGAAGCACATCGCCACGACGCCATAGAGCGTGCCGAGGATCAGCCCGTTGACGATCAGCTGCAGCAGCAGTTCCCAGTTCATACTGCCCTCGCTCCGCCCTCACCCGCGCGCGGCGCTCGCCCCCTCTCCCGCATGGGCAGAGGAAGCAGCGGCGTTGCGACACCTTGTCCCTCTCCCTCGATGGGAGAGGGCGGCGAGCGAAAGCGAGCCGGGTGAGGGTGACGCATCGAGGGTCGAGCCACATGCGACATGCGCTCGGTCACTCCGCTGCCCGCCGATGTCCGGACGCCGATCCCGCGACAGCCGCCACCGCCAGGTCGGTGACGATCCGCGACTTGGTGCCGTCCTGGAAGGTGATCCAGGTATCGACATGGACGCTTTCCCGGTCGCTGTAGACGGCGTCGATGATCTCGCCGTAGCGCTCGTTGATGACCCCGCGCCGCACCTTCCGCGTGCGCGTCAGCTCGCCGTCGTCGGGATCGAGCTCCTTGTAGAGAAGCAGGAATTTGCGGATGCGGTGCGCCTCCGGCAGCGAGCCGTTGACCTTCTCGATTTCGCTGCCGATCAGCTCGTAAACCTCCGGCCGGCTGGCGAGGTTGGTGTAGTTGGTGAAGGCGATGCGGCGCTGCTCCGCCCATTTCGAGACAATCGGAAAACGGATGCAGATGATCGCGGCCAGCCAGGGCCGGCCGTGGCCGAGGATCACCGTCTCGGCGATGTAAGGCGAGAACTTCAGCTTGTTCTCGATGAACATCGGCGAGAAGCGGACGCCGGCGGAAGTGGTGGCGATGTCCTTGATCCGGTCGATGACGACCAGGTGGCGGTTGTCCTGCTTGATGTAGCCGGCGTCCCCGGTGTGCATCCAGCCATCGCGCACGTCTTCGCGGCTGCCTTCGGGGTTCTTGAAGTAACCGGCGAACATGCCTGTGGTGCGCGCCACGATCTCCCCGACGCCGTTCTCGTCGGGATCGTCGATCCGCAACTCGGAGTTTTCGAACGGCGTGCCGACGGTATCGAAGTCGACATCGTTCGCGGCGTGCACGGTATAAGCGCCGCCCATTTCGGTTTGGCCGTAGAGCTGTCGCAGCGGCACGCCCATGGCGATGAAGAAACGGAAGGTGTCCGGGCCGAGCGCGGCGCCCGCCGTCGCGGCCGACTTCAGATTGCTGAAGCCGAGCCGGTCGCGCAGCGCCCGAAACAGCAGCATGTCGGCGAGCGGCGAGCGCCGGCCACCGGCGAGCGCCCGGCTGCCCATCGTCATCCCGAGCTCGAACAGCCGCTGCTTCAGCCGCGTCGAGTCCATGATTCGCGATCGCACGTCGGCGGCGATGCTCTCCCAGACGCGCGGCGCCAGCAGCACGAAGCTCGGGCCGATCTCGCGCAGATCGGCCATCATTGTCTCCGGCTCCTCGACGAAGTTGACGATGACGCGGCCGATCAACGCCTGCGCCACGGCGTAGACCTGCTCCATCACCCAAGGCAGCGGCAGCACCGAGACGTAGTTGTCGAGCGGCCACTTCGGGTCGCGGCGGAGATAAGCGAGCGCATGCCGAAGAAAGGGTCCGCTCTGCAGCATCGCCAGCTTCGGCCGCGAGGTGGTGCCCGATGTAGTGCAGAGGACGGCGACATCCTCGCCCCTGCCGGCCGCCACCTCGCGTTCATAGACGCCGGGGTCGGCGGCCTCGACGGCCTCGCCGTCGCGGCAGAGCTGGTCCAGGCCGATCAGCCGTGGATCGGCGTACTTGCGCATGCCGCGCGGATCGGCATAGACGATGTAGCGTACGCTGGGCACAGTGCCGATCAGGTCGAGCAGTTTGTCGACCTGCTCCTCGTCCTCGGCGATGATGATCTTCGCTTCGGCGTAGGCCAGCAGGTAGGTCACCTCGTCGCCGATCGCGTCCTGGTAGACGCCGAGCGACATTGCCCGCAGGGCATGCGCCGCGACCTCCCCCCAAATCCACTCCGGCCGGTTGTTGCCGATCAATGCAACGACGTCCCCCAGCCCCACGCCCAGCTTCCGCAGGCCCAGCGCGATGCGCTTCACGCGAGACTGGTAGTCCGCCCAGCTGAAGACGTTCCAGATGCCGAACTCCTTCTCGCGCATCGCCACCTGCTCGGGAAAGGCGGCGGCGTTATGGGCAAGCAGCTTTGGGAAGGTGTCCAGGACCTCCAGATCCGGGTACTCGGGCCCCCGCTGTGCGTTCACCGCGATGATCCGACCTTGCCCATGGCGGCCGAAGTGGCCGGTGTCGCGAGCGCGTCGTCCTCGCCGAGATAGGCCTTCTTCACCTGCGGATGCTCCATCACCTCATGCGGCTGTCCCTCGGCGATCATGCGGCCGAAATCGAGGACGATCAGCCGGTGCGAGATGTCCATGACCACGCCGATGTCGTGCTCGATCATGATCACCGTCATCCCCCATTCCTCGTTGAGGTCGAGGATGTAGCGGGCCATGTCCTCTTTCTCTTCCAGGTTCATTCCGGCCATCGGCTCGTCGAGGAGAATCAGCTTCGGCTTCAAGGCGATGGCGCGGGCGAGCTCGACGCGCTTGCGCAAGCCGTACGGTAGCGTGCCGGCCAGCGCCTTGCGGATATGCGGTATCTCCAGGAAGTCGATGATCTCCTCGACCTCGCGACGGTGCGCCAGCTCTTCCTTCTGCGCGCCGCCGAACCAGTAGAGGGCGCCGGTGAGGAAGTTGTTCCGCAGCAGGTGGTGCCGGCCGACCATGATGTTGTCCAGCACGCTCATGTGATTGAACAGCGCCAGGTTCTGAAACGTCCGGCCGATCCCGAGTGGAGCGCGGGCGTTGGTCTTCAGACCGGTGATGTCTCGCCCGTCGAAGACGATCCGCCCGTCGGACGGCGTGTACCGGCCGGAGATGCAGTTCAGCATCGAGGTCTTGCCGGCGCCGTTCGGGCCGATGATCGAGAACAGCTCGCGGCGGTTCACGCCGAAGCTGACGCGGTTGAGGGCGCGGACGCCGCGAAAACTCAGGGAAACATCCCGAATCTCGAGGAGCGGGATTTCGCCCGTCACGTTCCGTCTCCCATGTTCGTGCTCTTATGGCACTTCTTCGTCCGCCAGCCCTGGCGGCGCTCCGCCGGTCGCCTGGGCGCCGACTATGGTCGCGCACCCGTCACTGACGCAGGTCAGATTCTCGTTTATATAGAATATCGAATTCCTATGCTACTTCGCTTCGTTGTGGCGGGATGGCTTGTTCACTTCGGTTTAGGGCGAGTCCCGCGCCCGGGGCCGACGCGGCCATCCGCCCGAGGGGATCCGATGTACCTGATCGTTTTCGTCGTTCTCGCCACGGCCTTCATCATCTTCGCGACAGCAAGGCTTGACCTCCATCCTTTTCTCACACTGAGCGTCACCGCGTGCGGCTTTGGCGTTCTGTTCGGAATGCAGCTGCTCGGCCTCGTTTTGCTCACCTTGCATTTGCCCTGAGCCGAACCGGGTCTCGGCACTATGAAGGCGGATCCGCGCATAACCGACCTGTTCACGGCGGTGTTCGGCGAGCCGGCATCGGCGACCGAACGTGCGCCGGCGCGGATCAATCTGCTGGGCGAGTACACAGGTTGCGACGACTGCTTGGTCCTGCCGACGCCGTTGCCGTATTTTGCGACGGTAAGTGTTGGGCCCGGCGTCGAGCCGGGTGTGCTCGAAGGACACTCGTCCCGCTTCGGCCCGGCGCTACGTCCCCTCGCAGCCGCCGCTCGGGGCGACTGGCTCGACCACGTCGCCGGCTGCGTCGAGGTGCTCAAGCAACGTGGAGCGAGGATCGAGAGCCTACGGGCGAGCGTCGAGAGCGATGTGCCGATCGGCGCCGGCATCTCCAGCTCCGCGGCACTGCAGGTGGCGACGCTGCGCGCCCTGGAGCGCTGGCTCCGCCTCGACCTCGGAGACGAGGAGATCGCCCGGCTGGCGCGCCGCGCCGAGGCGGAGTACGTGGGCGTACCTAGCGCTATCATGGATCACATGATGAGCGCGCTCGGCAAGCCGGGCCAGGCGATGTTTCTGGATACCCGCGATCTCTCTCGCGAGTTGCTGCCGCTACCCTCCGGGTGCGCCATCGCCGTGGCGCATTCAGGCTTTTCTCCCGACTCCAGCGAGGGCGGCTATCTTGCGCGGCAGGCGGAGGTCCGTGCGGCGGCGGCCGCCTTGCGCGTAATCAGTCTGCGCGATGTCGGTATCTCGGATCTCGGCTCGATCGACGCCCTGCCTCACCCGTTGAACAGCCGCGCCCGCCACATCGTCACGGAGAACAGCCGCGTGCTCGAGGGGGTGGCGGCGCTGAGGTCCGCTGACCTGCCGGCCTTCGGAACGCTGATGGTGGACAGCTACTGCTCGCAACGGGATGATTACCAACTGTCCGTGCCGGCGGTGGATGCACTGGTGGAGGCGGCGCTCCGCCATGGCGCGCTCGGCGCCCGTCTGACCGGCGACAGCTTCGGCGGCTCTGTGGTGGCGCTGCTCAATCGCCACATGATCTGGGACTGGTGGCCGCGGGTGGCCGCCGATTGTCCCGGCGCCTGGCTCATTTATCCTTCGCCGGGTGGCGCAGGTTCAGGCCATCGCGCCGGGTAACCTGTATGAGCACAGCGGCGGCTGAATTGTTGTTCAGCCGCCGTTGCATCTCCGCCTTGGGATATCAGCAGGCGGGCGCGGCGACGGCATCCCTGACCGTCACGCCCCGCAGCCAGGCCTTGGCGAATACTTCGATGCAGACGTTGGAGTTGGCGGCGACCTCAAAGCTCAGTGTTACCGTGCGGCCGGCGAAGGGCGCGAGGTCGATGTCGGCGCGTTCGGTCCAATCCGCCTCGGCGTAGTCCATGCCGATCGCCGAGACCTCGTCCACCGGTACGCCGTCCACCAGCACGGTGAAGCTGGCGCTGGTCAGGATGTTGGCCGCCGCGTTCAGTTCGAGCTTGCGGACGTAGCTCAGCATCGGCCGTTGGCCGAGAGACATCCGCCGCCACGCCGAACGGATCTTGTTGCCGACATCGCCGCCGACGCCCGACGAAGCGTAGCCGAACAACGACGGACCGGGAGCCGGAGCGTGTGCCGGCGACGAACTCCCAGCCGTCCGCCTCCCAGCCCGAGCCGGCGAGACCGCCGGCATCGCCGGAAACGTCCGCCGCCCGTGCTTGCGGCTCGCGCTTCGACGCGCGGGCTTCGACGGCTCGCCCGCCGGGTGCTTCGGATGCCTCGGACATGTCGGGCGCCGCCGTTGCCTCGCCGTCGATCGTCGGCGGTTCGGCCCGCGCCGGCGAGCCGGCGGTGGGCGGCTCGGACGCAGCTTCGCGCGGCTTGGCGACCAGCCCGGCCAGCTCGAATGACTTGGCGAGGATCGCCTGCACATCGACGCCGCCGACGCCACCTTTGCCGAGGCCGCCGGCGGTACCCGCGGCGATTCCGGCCAGCTCGAACGACTTGGCGAGGATCGCCTGCACATCGACTCCGGGCCTGGCGCCGGCCTCGGATCGTTCCGCACGTTCATTCGATCGCCGTTGTCGTTTCGAGTGCTGGTCGGAATGGTGTTCGGAACGTGACTCCTCGGCGCGGGCGCGGCCGGCGCCATCGACCAAGATGACCGCATTGCCGGCCTCCGAGGCGACGATCTCGGGGGCGGGCGTCGGTTCCTCTGTCGCGGTCCGCGTCTTCGCCGGCTGGCCGGCGCTCGCCGCCGCTGGCCGGCGCGTGTCGCGGGCGCCTCGACCCGCTTCTCGGTCAATCCCCAGAAGCGGGCGATGTGCTGTGTCGACGAGATGCCGACATCGTTGATGAATGGGCCGGCCTTGCCAAAGCCGTCGGCGGCGCCGGGCGCGATCGGAGCGCCGTGCGCCATGCCGGTGATGCTGTACGAACTCGATCAGATTCCGGCCATCTGTGCCGCGCCAGACGCGGCGCGGGTAGCCGTCGACCGTGTCTTCGACGCTCGGCGAGGCGCCAATCCCGTGTACGTCGGCCCACTGTTTGACGATTTCGTCGGCGTTGATCGGCTTCACCGTCGAGTCCGCGGCGCCGTGCCAAACGGCAACTTTCGGCCATGGTCCCTGGTGCGGCGAGGCGGCGCGTACCAGGTCGCCCCACTCGCGCGCGTGGCGGCTGCGCCCCTGGAAGATCACGTCGAACGCATCCTGCAAGCCGTTGGCGCTGCGATAGGGCACGCCGGCGATGATCGCGCCACCGGCAAAGACCTCGGGGTAGGTCGCCAGCATCACCGAGGTCATCGCTCCCCCGGCCGACAATCCGGTGACAAATATGCGGCGTCGGTCGATGCCGTGCTCGGCGACCATGTGCTCGACCATCTCCCTTATCGATAAAGCCTCGCCAGCATCGCGGCTGGTGTCCTCCGCCTTGAACCAGTTGAAGCAGCGCAACGGATTGTTCGACCGGCTCTGCTCCGGCAGCAGCAGGGCGAAGCCGTGCCGGTCGGCCAGCGTCGACCAGCCCGTGCCGAGTTCGTAAGAGCTCGCGGTCTGCGTGCAGCCATGCAGGACGACGACCAGGGCGCGCGGTTCCAGCAGCGTCCGCGGCACGTAGGTCAGCATGCGCAGGTTGCCGGGATTGCCGCCAAAGCCGGTCACCTCGAGCAGTTGGCGACCGCGAGCGTCGATGCTTTCGGCCATTGCTTCCGCTTCCGCCGCCTTGGACAGAAATTTCTCCCAGGGGCGGCGATTGCCGCGATGACGCGCGAGATCGGCGAGGCTGGAGATTGTTTTTCCGAGCACGAGAGGTTTCCTTTCTGTCCGAGGAATGGTGAGCGCGCCGATTTCGATCAGCTTGCCGACCGGCAGGAACACGCTGTGGAAAAGCCCAGGGTCGGCGGTGCCGCCCCGGTCGGGATCGAGCCAGGCCGGTGGCCGTCCGCCTTCCGGCAGCTCGTAACGCTGCGTGAGAATGGCCCGCCGCCCTTCCGACCACGCCGCAAGCTGCACGGCGGCGACGGGAAAGCCGCGGCTGAGCCAGATGCCGAACAGCTCGCGGGCCAGTGCCCCGCGGCGACCGGCATCGCTCGCTTGCCCCAGCAAGCGGGCCAGCACATCACCAAAACGCGGCCGGCCGGCGAGCAGCGGCAGCTCCGGAAGGTCTGCGACCTGGCGGCGCGCAGGCGGGCCCGTCACGATTCCGGGACCGCCAGCTTCGCTGGCCAGCACCGTCGGCAGCAGCTCACGATAGCAACGGACCGCATCGACCGTGTGCGACTGCCGCGGCGCGGCCATCACCCCGATCAGCAGGTCGGCGGCGTAGTCGGGGGTGGCGGGTGGCGAGCCCGGCCCACGCGGGCCCGGCGGCACCAGCCCGCCGGTGATCAATAAGGTGACGCGGAACCGGAGGTCCCGTCGTGACTCGCCGAGGATCTCGGCTACCCGCTCGCTAAACTCGTATCTGCGTAATCGGGGAAGCATGGGCGACCCTACGACGTCCAATGCGAGGACGCAAGTGTTTTTGAGTAAGTGCCATTTACTCACGCAACTCAGGAAGTTTCTAAAGTTTTCTAGGAATATATTCGTAATAGTCAAGCATTTGTGGTAGAGTCAGGTCGATGCGTTTTTCGAGGCCAAGCGGAATGGGTGAACACAAGCCGACGGTCCGGTGGTGGTCCGCAATTCGTGCTCTCGGCTGGACCGCCGCCGCCTCCGCCGCCGCGATCGGATCGGTGGAGGTCGGGGAGCAGTGGAAAGAGGTGTTGCTGGGGCCACGGCAACAAGCCTCCGGCATCGCTCAGGATCACGGGTCGCGAGCGGAGATCAACCGCGATGCGACGCTGGGCACGGTGCAGACGGTGACCGGCAACGTCGCGCAGGACTACTCGCGAAATCTCGTCCTCTACAACAACGCCTTTCGCGTCGAAGTCGTGCGCGCCACTGACGAGGCTTCAGCGGCGAAGCAGCAATTGCGGGACGAGATCCTGAAAGTCTTCGACGGCCTGATCGGCGAGGTTGGCGCACGCTCGCCGTCGCATGAGCAGGCACGGGCGCTGGGCCAAAAGCTCGGCACGATTCTCGAACAGACGCCGATATCACCCTATCGGTTGCAGGCTCGCGAGTTCACGCTTGCACCTGGGATTGCCTACTTCCTGCCCGGGGGCGACGACAGCTTCACCTACCTTGGCCCGGCGAAGGATGGCGCGGCACATACGATTACCATCCGCCGCAACGGTCGGGAGAGCGCAATGCCGATCGGCGGGGTGCGCTTGTTCCGCCAGGGCGAGGAAAGCTGCCGGCTGCTGCTTCACGAAGTCGCGGCGGATTTTGCGGCGGCTACGTTCTCTTACACCTGTGGCCCTTGAGGGCGGGTGGCTGAAGTGTGTTGAAAAGGCGAATTATGCAGGGGGAATTTGCGCGATGTCAGAAGAGCGAAACTGGCTAACGATCTCTGATTCAGCCGCCTGGCTCATAGGCGGAATGGCGTCGATCATGATAGCTACTACTATGGCATACGCTGGCTGGTTAGGTGCAAGCGTGTCTGAGCTGAAAACAGACGTCGCCAAGGTAAACGCTAAGATGGACTATGTTGCCCAATCAACCGATGCCCGTGTAAGCCTCGGTCAGACAATGTTGGAAGATAAAATCGCAGATATAAGAATAGAACTAGATAAGCTTCATCATAACGATGAGATGATCGGCGAAAAACTATTGCGCCCCGATAAGCAAAAGCGCAGATAACTACTTATCACTTCTTGTATGACGCGTGCATCCTGGTTGGTTGAGCGGGTTAGATACGTAGCGGTGCGGCAAGTCGAGGGGTGGGCCATGCCAGCTATACCGACCGATGGGCTATTCGCTGACGATCTTTACCTGCTGGCCCTGCTCAAGCCGGTCGCCGGACGCAAGCCCGTTCAGCACCCGGAATGTTTCCAGCTTGAACGTATCCACGGCCATGCGCGATGCTAGCGTCTCCGGCGTGTCGCCCGGTTTCACCGCTATCACGTCGATACGCCAAGGTTTGATCGCCGCCACCTCCTGCGCCGAGAGCTGGCGCAAGCTCATCGCCGTGCTCTGGAAAGCACTCTGCAGCCCTGCCGGCGCGTTCGGCCGCGACAGGAAAATAAATCGCCAGATCCGATCGGCATCGCCGCGAATAGCGACCAGGCGGACATCGGCGATGCCGCTCTTCGTCTGCAGTCGCGCCGCGCCGGTGGCCCCCTCCATGCCGTCCACCTGAAAGCGCTGTACCCCGGCGAGCTGCGTCCGCGCCGCCCAGACCTGGGTGAGATACGTCGGCATGTCGGGCACGCGCCGAGCGACATCGGGCCGGGCATCGGCGTCAAAGACGATCAGCGCGCCGTCCGGCCCCGCCGCCGCCACCTGCCGCGGTCCGTTCTTCAGGACGAAGCCCTCGGGCACGCGGAAGGCGATGCGCAGGCCCGGATGGATGAAGTCGCGGCCCCGGCGGTAACCTTGCTGCGGTAAATCGCCGTAGATGATGCCGTCGATCGCCTGCAGGTAACGCTGCCGATCGAAGTTCCTTCCCCCGGCGCGCGGGTAGTCGCGGCGAGCTGCGCGGCCTGCTGTACCCGATCGGCGGTGCGCGGATGCGAAGCCATGATGTCGAAGCGCTCGCCAGCGCCCGGATCGCCCACCTTTTCGGCCTCGAGGCGGGTGTAGGCATCGAGCTTTCGGAAGAAGCTGACCATCGCGTCCGGATCATAGCCGGCGGCGGTCATGTAGCGGATGCCGAGGCGGTCGGCCTCGAGCTCCTGATCGCGCGAGTAGCTCTGCAGATAGACGGCGGCGCCGGTCTGCAGGCCGCTACCGGCGAGATCGGACAGCTCGGCGGGTAAGCCGGCGATCGCGCCCAGGATGCCGAGAACGCCGATGCCGAGGCTCGTCGCGGTCGCCGTGCTGTAGCGCTGCGCCGCATGCCGGGCCGTCACGTGGCCGATCTCGTGGCCGAGCACGCCGGCCAGCTCCGCCTCGTTGCTGGCCAGCGCCAGAAGCCCGCGGGTGACGTGAATATAGCCGCCCGGCAGCGCGAAGGCGTTGATGCCGTCGTCATCGATAACCGTGAACGAATACTGGATGTCCTGCACTTCCGCATGTTTAGCGAGCGACTGACCGACCCGCTCGACATAGGCGGCGACCTTGGCGTCGTCGTAGTTGCCGCCGAACTCCCGCACCAGCTTCGGGTGCTGCTCGGCGCCGACCTGTTTCTCCTGCGCCGGCGACAAGAAGGCGGTGAAGCTGGATTCGCCGGTCGCCGGGTTGGTGCTGCAGCCGGCGGCGGCGGTCAGGACAAAAACCAACGACAGGCAGGCGAGCGCGCGCATCATCTTCATGGTATGCAATGATTCCAGGGGCGATCGCAAGACAGCCGATCGGTCATTCCTCTCGTCCGCTGACCCCCGCCACGGTGAAGCTTGCCATTCCGACGTGGCAGGCGAGCGCCGCCCGCAGCAGCCCCACGGCGAGGACGGCGCCCGAGGCTTCGCCGAGGCGCATGTCGAGGTCGAGCAGCGGCCGTCGGCCGAGGCGGCGCAGCAGCATACGGTGGCCGGGTTCGGCCGAGACGTGCGCTACCTGGCAGTGGTCGAGCGCGTCGGCGCGAATCGCCGCAAGCGGCGCCGCGGCGGCGGTGCAGACGAAGCCGTCGAGCAGCACCGGGATACGGCGCAGCCGCGCCCCGACCACCGCGCCGGCAATCGCCGCCAGTTCCCGGCCGCCCAGCCGCCGCAGCAGATCGAGCGCGTCTTCCGCTTCGGAACGGTGGCGGCGCGCGCCGGCCGCCACCACCCGCGCTTTCGCCGCCAGCCGCTCGCCGGCGACCCCGCGACCCGGCCCGGTCCAGGCCGATGCCCGCCCGCCGAATAGCGCGCACGCCAGCGCCGATGCGGCGGTGGTGTTGCCGATGCCCATCTCGCCGAGGCAGAGCAGATCAAGACCCGTTTCCGCCTCCTCCATGCCGCAACGGAAGGCTTCGGCGAACTCCGCTTCGGACAGCGCCGCTGAGAGCGTGAAGTCGCGGCTTGGGCTATCGAGATCGAGCGCGCGCACCTTTAGCTCGACGCCGAACGCCTCGCATAGTTGGTTGACCGCGGCGCCGCCGGCCGCGAAGTTCTCGACCATCTGCGCGGTAACCGCCGCCGGGTAGGCCGACACGCCATGAGCGACGATCCCGTGATTGGCGGCGAAGACTCGCGCCGCCACGCTTTGCAGCCGCGGCGGATGACGGCCTTGCCAGCCGGCGAGCCACTGCGTGAGCTGTTCCAGCCGGCCGAGCGCGCCT
The DNA here is from genome assembly GCA_963786265.1 of uncultured Alphaproteobacteria bacterium. Classification (GTDB taxonomy): domain Bacteria; phylum Pseudomonadota; class Alphaproteobacteria; order Rhodospirillales; family Defluviicoccaceae; genus Defluviicoccus. Next base: position 23,921 of record CAWAYT010000004.1, on the reverse strand, counting down.
TCCGGCTTGGTCAGCGTGCGTTCACGCTGGCGCGTGCGCCGGACAGCCTCCGGGTCCGCCTCTGGAAGCGCCGCCAGAAGACGGCGGATTTCGCTCAGCCCATTCATCGAGACATTTGCATGCGAGCCGCCACTGCCGGAATAGCCGTTTTGTTTCGGCCGAGCTTTCTCTTATAAAGCACGGTTATAAAGCACGGTCACACACGCTGCTCAGCGCATTCGCCTGCCGGTCGGAAAGCATATCCCTTGGCGACCTCATTCAAGCATCCGGACGTAGTGGACATTTCCGGAGCCGCCGCCGCGTGGTGGCGTCGGTTGCTGCTGGCCGCTTCATTCCTGACCTGTCTGCCGGTTGCGCCGAAAACGCCGACGGCGATGGGCGAAGAGGTCTTGCCGGCAACCCGGACGCCGGCTGAGCTGACCCGCGCGACCGGCCTGTTCCCGCTGATCGGCGCGGCGCTCGGTGTCGTTGCCGGACTGGCGCTGATGGGCGCGTTCCAGCTCGGCCTGCATCCGCTCGCCTGCGCCTTCGTGGCGCTGGCCACATCGATCGCGCTCACCGGCGCGCTGCATGAGGACGGCCTCGGCGACTTCGCCGACGGCCTCGGCGGCGCCACCCGCGAAGATCGGCTGCGGATCATGCGCGACAACAGGATCGGCACCTTCGGCACGCTCGCGCTGCTGTTCGGGGTCGGCATCCGCGCCTCGATCCTCAGCGGCTTGACCTCGCCGGAGGCGGCGGCGCTGGCTCTCATCACGGCGGGCGCGATTTCGCGGGCGGTGCTGCCCGGGGTGATGCGCTGGCAGCGGCCGGCGCGCGCCGACGGTCTCGCCGCCGCGACGGGCGCTCCGTCGAACGCCGAGGTGGCGACCGCCGTCGTGCTGGCGCTGCTGATCGGGCTGTTCGCCGTGGGCTTCTGGGCGAGCCTGCTGGTGGCGGTGGTCGCCGGCCTCGCCGCGCTGGCCGTTGCCCTCCTCGCCCAACGCGCGCTGGGTGGACACACCGGCGATGTGCTGGGCGCCGTGCAGGTGGTGGCCGAGGTCGCGGCGCTGGCGGCGATCGCCGCCGTCGAATGACCCCGCCCGCCGATGAGCCGGCCTACCAGCTGGTGGTGGATCCGGCACGCGCCGGTCAAAGGCGCCGAGGGGCGGCTGACGGGACAGCGGGACGTCGAGTGCGACACGTCCGATGAGCGTTCCTTTCGGGCGCTCGCGGCGATGCTTGCCGGGTGATGCGATCTCGATCATCAGTTCGCTGAAGCGCACCCGCCAAACCTTCGAGGCCATTACCGTCGCTGGCGCGTGCATGCCCGAGCCGGTGGTCGAGCCCGACCTCGCCGAGCAGAGCTTCGGCCGCTGGGAAGGCCTGAGCTGGGTTGAGATGCAGGCGCGCGATCCGGACGCCTACGCCGCCTTCTGGGAGAACCCCACCCGCAACGCGCCCCCCGGCGGCGAGAGCTTCGCGGCGCAGATGCGGCGAGCGGCGGCCGCCATCGAGCGCCTGAACATCGAGTTCGCCGGCCGCGACATCGTCTCGGTAAGCCACGGCGGCACCATCCGCGCCGCCATCGCCCACGCCCTCGGCCTCACCCCCGAGGCGGCGATGGCGATCGTCATCGACAATCTCTCGCTCACCCGCCTGTCGCTGGTGCACGACCGCCTGCTGTCCCCCGGCCGCGCCACCTGGCTGGTGCAGGCTGTCAACGTGCCGTGCCGAAGGTTGAGTACTCGGTCTGAGGCTTCGCTTCAGCCTCCGGATCGGGTCAATGCCCTCACCGATGGCAAGCAAACTCGCTACGCCAATATACTTTACGAACTCAATCGGGCTATATAAAATCCTAGACAGAGTAGAATGTAACAGGGGGCTAGATTGGGAGATTCTCTTGAAGTCGGCACGGCCACGAGTGAGCCAGCCGGTGCCACAAAGGCGGACCACAACATAATACAATGGTTCGACGATTATGCTGATGGTGCAGATGAGATCCAAATAGAGGAATACGATATCACTGCCGCGCCCAATGACTTCAATGTGGCTACAATCTATAGCTTTCTTGAATTTGGCGCAGTTCGCGTACCTGGCTTTCAGCGTAATTACGTTTGGGATCTTGGGCGTGCATCGAAGTTAATCGAATCACTTATTCTCGATTCCCGGTTCCGCAAGTGTTTCTTTACGAGTTCGAGCGCAATAGGTTTTTGGTAATTGACGGGCAGCAGCGCCTTATGTCAATTTATTACTTCGTGAAGCAGCGCTTTCCTAAAAAAGACAAACGCGCGGAGCTGCGGGCTATATTTGACGAGCATGGAAAGCTACCGGATTTTATTGTTCATGATGACGCTTTCTTTGAGAATTTTAGGCTCAAGCTGGCTGAGGCGCTGCCTAATCACCCAAATCGGTTTAAGGGACTTAGCTATGAAACCCTAGGCTCCTATAAAACCCAGTTAGATTTACGAACTATCAGAAATGTTATTATCAAGCAAAATGTACCTCAAGGTGATGATTTTCGATGTATGAAGTATTCAATCGCTTAAACACCGGGGGCATAAACCTAAAACCACAAGAGATCCGAACCAGCATGTACCACTCACAGTTTTACGAGATGCTGTACCGGGCGAACTCGTGGCCAGCTTGGCGCCATCTTCTCGCATATCAGAAACCCGATCTACACATGAAGGATGTAGAAATTATGTTAAGGGGCTTCGCTATGCTTATCAATGGAGTTAACTATGCGCCCTCTATGCTAAAGTTCTTAAACCAGTTTTCCAGAAAATGCCGAACACAAAACGAAGAACGAATTCATTATCTGTCAAAGCTTTTCGAGTCGTTTCTTAGCGTATGCTCAGTACTTCCTGAGGATGCATTTTTGAACAAAAAGAACCGCAGATTTAACATCGCACTGTACGAAGCGGCGTTTGCCGCAGTCTGCAACGCCGCATTTCATGACAAGCGGCTACTCAAAGGAACCATTTCCGCCGTTACGCTCGCGCAACTTGAAATGGATGCGGACTTCGTAAGCGCCACGATCGAGGGAACGACACAGACGAAAAATGTGAAGATGCGCCTAAACCGCGCGAGGGCCATCCTAGGTTCGCTCTAAAGATGGCGGACTATACACCCGTGGACCGCCTGTATGAGGAGGCGACTGCTCACCCACAATCCAAGCTTTCCTTCATAATAGTCACATTCAATCTTTCTTCGTCATATTCCATAAGATTATCGACTGTTTAGACTTCGTTCGACAACGGGCGAATGGATCGAAGTTGGTTGAGAGCTTTGTCCGAAACAGAGCTATAGCTCGCCAATACCACACATGGTTCAGATGGGACGAGAAGAACGCTAACCAGTTTTTTGGCTTGTTCGGCGATGACTTCAGGGCAAGAATGGGTATTCGCGTGAAAAACTCGGGCGATCTACAATCCTCCATCCGAGCATTTCTAGAGGTCGGAAACGAGCGAAACAAGCTCGTCCACCAAGACTATGCGACTTTTCCGATGGAGAAGACGCTCGAGGAAATTTACAGACTGTACCAGCGCGCGCTGCCGTTTATTGAATGTTTACCAAACGCATTGCGAGATTGTGACGGTCTAGATGGCCCACCTTACGACCGGTCTCAGCCGAAAAGAAGCGCAGCCTTTCCAATCGCGATCGTCGAGAGAGAAACGTAAATCGCTCAGATTAGGTGTAAGTTCGTGCACGACCCCAAGTACCATATTCGGCCCCTGCGATGAAGCCGCGCCTAGAACCGCCAACGCCTCTCGATCCCCGGACATCGCGGGTTGCGGTTGGACAGAGAAGACGGTGCACTTGTTATGAGCCCGTAAAGCGGGCGCTGCCCCCGCGATTGTGAGCGGCTTTCGCCGTGCACCCTTGCCCCATCGCATTGAAGCAGGATGCGCTTTCCAGAGCGCGGCGGTGCCGAATGTCCGAGCAAAGGAATGTACCCGATATCTCCCGCCGGGAGAGGGGGCGCGAAGCGTCGCGGGTGAGCGCGTGATCACGCTCGTGCTCGGCGGCGCGCGCTCGGGCAAGAGCGCCTATGCCGAGCGGCTGATCGGCGATCGCGGCCTCTATCTGGCCACGGCCGAGGCCGGCGATGACGAGATGGCGGAGCGCATCCGGCGCGCATCGCGAGCGGCGGGGCGCCGGCTGGGAGACGGTCGAGGAGCCGCTCGATCTGGCGGGCGCGCTCGAACAGCACGCCGGCGCCGATCGGCCGGTGCTGGTCGACTGCCTGACGCTGTGGCTCAGCAACCTGATGGCCGCCGGGCGCGACGTCGAGGCCGAGACTCGGACGCTGATCGAACGGCTGGGCGCGATGCCCGGCCCGCTGGTGCTGGTCTCCAACGAGGTCGGCCTGGGCCTGGTGCCGGCGACCCCGCTCGGCCGCGCCTTTCGCGACCACGCCGGCCGGCTCAACCAGGAGATCGCGGCGGTCGCCGATCGCGTTGTCTTCGTCGCCGCCGGCCTTCCCCTCATGCTGAAGGATACCAGCCCCGTGAAGATCCCCGCCACCATCGTCACCGGCTTCCTCGGCGCCGGCAAGACCTCGCTGATCCGCCACCTGCTCGCCAACGCCGGACGGCCGCCGGCTCGCGGTGATCATCAACGAGTTCGGCGACCTCGGCGTCGACCGCGAGCTGCTGCTCGGCTGCGGCGTCAAGGGCTGCGCCGAGGACGACCTGATCGAGCTGCCCAACGGCTGCATCTGCTGCACCGTCGCCGACGACTTCCTGCCGACGATGCAGAAGCTGCTGGACCGGCCGGAGCCGCCCGACCACATCGTCATCGAGACCTCCGGCCTGGCCTTGCCGAAGCCGCTGGTCAAGGCGTTCGACTGGCCGGACGTGCGCGCGCGGATGACGGTGGACGGCGTGATCGCGGTGATCGACGCGCCGGCGGTGGCGGCCGGGCGCTTCGCCGACGATCCGGAGCCGTTGACGCGGAGCGCGCCGCCGACCCGGCGCTCGAACACGAGCAGCCGTTGCGGGAGCTGTTCGAGGATCAGCTCGCCTGCGCCGACATGATCGTGCTCAACAAGACCGACCAGCTCGACGCCCGCTTGCTAGGCGAGGTCAGCGCCGAGCTTCGAGGATCGGCTGCGGCCGGAGACCAAGGTGGTGCTGGCGGTGCGCGGCGCGCTCGATCCGCGCGTCGTGCTCGGGATCGACGGCGCTGTGGAGGGCACGATCGACGGCCGCTGGTCGCACCATGACGAGGAGGAGGGCGAGCACGGCCACGACGAGTTCGTCAGCTTCGTCGCCGAACTCGGGCCGGTCGCCGACCCGGCGGCGCTGGAGCGGCGCATCCGCGCGGTTGCGGCCGAGCACGACATGCTGCGCGTCAAGGGCTTCCTGCACGTGCCGGGAAAAGCCATGCGGCACGTCGTGCAGTGCGTCGGCAGCCGGCTCGAGCGCTACTTCGACCGGCCCTGGCGGCCGGACGAGTCGCCGCGCAGCCAGCTGGTGGTGATCGGCCAGAAGGGTCTCGACGCGGCGGCCATTCGCCTGGCGCTGCAGGATGACGCAGGCCGTGCGCCGAACCTCCTTTCATGTCGTTGCCCCGCGCCTCGACCCTCTCCCGCAGGGGAGAGGGGGAAAGCGAGTGCGAGTCTAACGGGTGAGGGCGGCTGATGCACCTGCTCGCGACCAGGCCGGGAAGCATCAGCGACGGCGCCGAAGCGGTCGATCTTGGGCAGAGCCCCGGCGAGATCGTCGTGCTGTCCGCCGCCGACAGCGAACTCGCCTGCCTGGCTTCGGCGCGCGCCCGGCTAGGGGACGAGCACGCGTTCCCCAGCCTGCGCCTCGCCAGCCTGCTGCGGCTCGGCCATCCGATGTCGGTCGACCTATACGTCGAGAACACGCTGGCGCGGGCGCGGCTGATCGTCGTGCGGCTGCTCGGCGGTCGCGGCTACTGGCCCTACGGCGTCGAGCAGCTTGCCGCCGTCTGCCGCGAGCGCGGCATCGGGCTGGCCTTGCTGCCGGGCGACGACCAGCCGGACGCCGAACTGGCGGCGCTCTCCAGCCTGCCGCCGGACGCGCGGCACCGCCTGTGGCGCTACCTGGTCGAGGGCGGCCTCGACAATGCCGTGGAGTTCCTGCGCTTCGCCGCCTCGCTGATTGGCCACGAAGGCGTATGGCGGGAGCCCAGGCCGCTGCCGCATGCAGGTCTGTACTGGCCGGACGGCGGCGTCGCCGACATCGCTATGCTGCGGGCGCGCCACTGGCGTGAGGCGAACGCGGTCGCGCCGCTGGTGTTCTATCGCGCGCTGGTGCAGGCCGGAAACCTCGCGGTGGTCGACGCGCTGATCGAGGCGCTGGCGACGGTCGGGCTATCGCCCTTGCCGGTCTATGTCACCAGCCTGAAGGACCCGATCTCGGCGGCGATGCTGCGGAGCCTGCTCGCCGAAGCCCGGCCGGATATCATCCTCAACGCGACCGGTTTCGCTGTCGCCACTCCAGGGGCCGCCGAGAGCGCCGGCGGGCCGTTCGCTGCTTGCGATTGCCCGGTGCTGCAGGTGATCTTCGCCGGCTGCGATATCGCCGCCTGGCGCGACGGCACGCACGGCCTGCCGGCGCGCGACATCGCGATGAACGTGGCGCTGCCCGAGATCGACGGGCGCATCATCGCGCGCGCCGTCTCGTTCAAGGGGGTGGCGCGGCGCGATCCGCTGACCGAGGCCGATATCGTCGCCTACGAGCCGGAGGCCGACCGGATCGCGTTCGCCGCGCGGCTTGCCGCCAACTGGGCGCGGCTGCGGCGGACGCCGCCGGCCGAGCGGCGGATCGCCATCGTGCTCGCCAACTACCCGAACAGGGACGGCCGGCTCGGCAACGGCGTCGGCCTCGATACGCCGGCAAGCGTCGTCGGCGTCCTGCGCGCGCTGGCGGACGCCGGCTACGCCGTCGACGGCATTCCGCAGGACGGCAACGCGCTGATCGAGCGGCTCGCGGCCGGGCCGACCAACGCCGTTCACCGGCTGCCGCGCCGAACGATCGTCGAGACCTACCCGCGCTCCGAGTACGGCTATTCTTCGCCGGCGCTGCCGAACGAGACGCAACGACGCATTGCCGAGCGCTGGGGCCCGCCGGAGGGCGACCCGTTCTTCCTCGCCGGCGAGCTCGACTGCGGCCGCTTCGCCATCCCCGCCTTCCGCTGCGGCAACGTCGCGGTGTGCCTGCAGCCGGCGCGCGGCTACAACATCGACCCGGCATCGAGCTATCACGACCCCGACCTGGCGCCGCCGCACGGCTATCTCGCCTTCTATGCCTGGCTGCGCGACGGCTTTCGAGCGCACGCGGTCGTCCACCTCGGCAAGCACGGCAACCTGGAGTGGCTGCCGGGCAAGGCGCTGGCGCTGTCGGCCGGCTGCTTCCCGGAGGCGGCGCTGGGGCCGCTGCCGCATCTCTATCCGTTCATCGTCAACGACCCCGGCGAGGGCACCCAGGCGAAGCGCCGCGCCCAGGCGGTGATCGTCGATCATCTGACGCCGCCGCTGACCCGCGCCGAGAGCTACGGCCCGCTTGCGCGAGCTGGAGCGGCTGGTCGACGAGTACTACGAGGCCGCCGGCGTCGACCCGCGCCGGCTGCGGGTTCTGCTCGGAAGAGATCCTGTCGCTGATGCGCATCACCGGCCTCGACCTCGACTGCGGCATCGGCCGCGACGAGAACGCGGCCGACGCGCTGGTCAAGCTCGACGGTTATCTGTGCGAGCTGAAGGAGATGCAGATCCGCGACGGGCTGCACGTGTTCGGCGCGTCGCCCGAGGGCTGGCAAGCTGCGCGACCTGCTGGTGGCGCTCGCGCGAACGCCGCGCGGGCCTGGCGAGCGCGATGCCTCGCTGATCCGGGCGCTGGCCGACGATCTCGGCTTCGGCTTCGATCCGCTGGCGGCCGATCTCGGCGATGCTCTGGACAGGTCCACGCCCGGCCGCGCTGGAGGGCGTCGAATGCTATGGCGCACCGACGGCGATACCGTCGAGCGGCTGGAGGCGCTGGCGGCTGGCGCTGGTCGCGGGCGAGCGGCCGTGCCCAGCCGGAGCTGGACCCGCACGCGCGCCGTGCTCGACGAGATCGAGCAGCGTCTGCGCCCGGCGGTAGCGCGCTCCGGCGAGAGCGAGACTGCGCGGCTGCTGAGCGGCCTCGACGGCCGGTTCGTCGCGCCCGGGCCGTCCGGCGCGCCGACCCGCGGCCGGCCCGACGTGCTGCCGACCGGGCGCAACTTCTATTCGGTCGATACCCGGACCGTGCCGACGCCGGCCGCCTGGACGCTCGGCTGGAAGTCGGCGAGCCTGCTGGTGCAGCGCCACGCGCAGGAGCACGGCGACTGGCCGAAGCGCCTGGCCGTCACCGCCTGGGGCACCAGCAACATGCGCACCGGCGGCGACGACATCGCGCAGGCGCTGGCGCTGATGGGCGTCCGCCCGACCTGGGAAGAGCGCGTCGCGGCCGGGTCATCGGCTTCGAGATCCTGCCGGCCTCGGTGCTCGACCGGCCGCGGGTCGACGTGACGTTGCGCATCTCCGGGTTCTTCCGCGACGCCTTTCCCAACCTCATCGACCTGTTCGACTCCGCGGCGCGCGCCGTCGCCGCCCTGGACGAGCCGGAGGAGGAGAACCCGCTGCGCTCCGGGCGCGGCGACGACGAGGCAGTGCTGGCCGACGGCCGGCGCCGGCGCGGAGGAGGCGCGGGCGCTGGCCGGCTGCCGCGTCTTCGGCTCGAAGCCGGGCGCCTACGGCGCCGGCCTGCAGGCGCTGATCGACGAGCGCGGCTGGGAGACGCGACGCCGATCTCGCGCGGGCCTATGTCGCCTGGGGCGGCTACGCCTACGGCGCCGGCCTGCAGGGCAAGGCGGCGCACGGCGTGTTCGAGGCCCGGCTCGCCGCCGTCGAGGCGGTGGTGCAGAACCAGGACAACCGCGAGCACGACATCCTCGACTCCGACGACTACTACCAGTTCGAGGGCGGCATGACGGCGGCGGTGCGGGTGCTGTCGGGACGCAGCCCGCCGTCTGGCACAACGACCACTCGCGGCCGGAGCAGCCCGGCCATCCGCACCTTGCGGGAGGAGGTGGCGCGCGTCGTCCGCGCCCGCGTCGTCAACCCGAAGTGGATCGCGGGCGTCATGCGCCACGGCTACAAGGGCGCCTTCGAGATGGCGGCGACCGTCGATTACCTGTTCGCCTTCGCCGCGACGGCGCATTGCGTCGAGGATCATCACTTCGACGCCGTCTACGACGCCTATGTCGAGGATGACGCGGTGCGCTGCGTTCTTCCAGGAGAACAACCCCGAGGCGCTTCGAGAGATGAGCGAGCGGCTGTTGGAGGCGCAGGACCGGGAGCTGTGGCGGCCGCGCGCCAACGATGCCCACCAGCGGCTGCGCGAACTGGCCGGTGCGGCACGGCAACGATAGCTTGGGCTGGCCGCGCGTCGGTGCGTAGCGCCGCCCGACCCTTCGTGCAGGCGATGTGGCACTCGCTGGCAGCTCCGCGGTTTTGCGGCTCCGGCGTCGAGTAGCAGGTGACGAATGCGAGGTGGCCGTCAAACGATCTTCAGGCCGTCCATCGTCAATAGGCGTTCTTGTGTGTCCAGCCGGCCAGGCGTTGTCAGCATCATGATCTTCAATGTCGAACCACAGCGACCAGTTCTCGATGTAGAAGATGTCGTGTTCGACGCGCGCCCGCATCTTCTCGAGGGTGTCGGTCTCGCCGCGGAAGCCGTTGATCTGCGCCCAGCCGGTGATTCCCGGCTTGACCTTGTGGCGCCCGTGGTAACCGCCGATCAACTGGGCGTACCGCTCGTTGTGCTCGACGGCGTGCGGTCGCGGTCCGACCATGGACATGTTGCCCTGCAGGACATTGAACAGCTGCGGCAACTCGTCGAGGCTCGTCGACCGCAGTATGCGTCCGACGCGGCGTGACCCGCGGATCGTTCTTGCGCGCCTGCGGCACGCCCTCCTCGCGCGGGCGATCATGGTACATCGTGCGGAACTTGTAGACGACGATTTCCTGGTTGTTGAAGCCGTAGCGCTTTTGCCGGAACAGCATCGGGCCGCTTGGGTCGTTTAGCCGGACGGCGAGCGCGATCAGCAGCAACAGCGGCGAGAGCAGCACGACCAAAGCGCCGGCGACGACCTTGTCCTCGATGTTCTTGATCAGCCCGCTCCAGCCCGTCAACGGCGCCGAAGCGATCTCGAGTACCGGCACGCCTTCCAGCATCTGCTCCCGATGCCGGGGGAAATGGTAGCCGATCAGGTCTGAGCCGAGATAGATGTGCACCGGCAACGCGCGCAGGTTGCCGATGATGCCGATCAGCCGCTCGTCGGCGCTCCACGGCAAGGTGATGACGACATCATGAACTTTGCCCGCGCGGACGTAGCGAACAAGGTCTTCGAGAGTGCCGAGCACCGGATATCCGTTGACGTCGCGGGCAATTCGGGTGCGTCGATCATCGAAAACGCCGATGATTCGCTTCCAGGGGGCGTCTTCGAGGCGCATCCGGGATACCAGATGCTGCGCCTGACCGCTCGCGCCGACGATCGCCACATTGCGGAAAAGCATGCCGGCGGTCGCGAGGTGTCGGATCAGCAGTTTCGCACATCCGCGCAGGGCAAAGATGATCACCGAGGAAGTCAGGAAGCTCGCAAAGAACCAGAGCTCCGAAAAATGGTCGGATATCCTCAGCGCTAAAGCCAGCGTCAACAGCACGAGCGTTACCAGCGCGCTCAATAGGACCATCTTGCGCATGCGGCTGGGCCAGGACACGATCGTGTTGCAGTCGTATAGCCCGGCGTAATGGAAAACGCTGAGCGTCAGGCCGACGTTGACCGCGATTTCGGTCAAGTACGTCTGGTAGGTCGCGGCGCTCCAACCGGGAAACAAGCTGTAGTAAAACAGACCCACAAGTGCCAGCGCGAGTGCGTCGGCGGCGCCGACCAGGCCGGAAACGATGCTCTCCGACCAGGATATGACGCGACGGGGAGCTGTCGGAAGATGGGCCAATCGACTACTCGGTTCTGCTTCCACCGACGTTTCGATAGTGGTCGTTGCGCTGCCTGATGCTCGCCCGCGTTTCTTACCCGCTGTTACGCCATCCATCATCGGTCGGCTTCCTTTCTCGAACCAGCGCCCGGCGCCAATGGCGAATTTGCCGGCCACGGAGCGGTCTTACTTCTTTCCTCGACGCAGCATCGCGGTGAAGAAAAGCCGGCTCTGACATTACTCAAAATCAGCCCTGGATACAATTTCGTGTTGAGTGGTGATTCAGATCTGCCCGGACGACGCAGCTTTTTGCTCTCCGATCGATACCCAGAGCAGCTAGGGCGAGACCGCCGACCAAGATCATCAAGGTCTTCTCCCAAGTAGAGACTAAGCCGCGGCGACTAGTTTCTTGTAGAAGCACGACAGGGCTACTGGTCCACAATTAGCACTCGACACGACGTGAACCAATCACCCGAACGGATGTTGTTGCGCTGGAAAGTTTCTTGAACCCCCGCCCCCACGAAGCCTTATAGCCACCGTCATGTGCATTGTCTACTGCTTTCTGGAACCGATTCTTTCAACCACTCCGCGCAAATTGTGCCGTCTTCAATGTCGAAACATCTTGCAGCCGATGCTCCGGCTGACCGAAGAGCGCGGGAATCAAGGTATGTGACCTTGACCATCGCCGGGGAGGGCACCAGAACGTATTTTACCCCTATGGGTAAGGCACTAATCGCCGTTGCTACCTGGAAGAGCAGCCGGTGGTCGCTCCATGGGGCTTGCAAGCGGGTGGACACTCAACTGGAACTATGCTTTACGAGCACGCATATAAGATGATCCCGATAGGAGGAGCGGACAGTGTCCCAGTTCGGCAAAGACACCCTGCAAACACGCCAAATCCTGGATGTCGGCGGCACAAACGATCAGTTATTACAGCCTTGCCGCCGCGAGCGCCGCTGGACTTGGCGATGTCTCCAAGCTTCCGTTCTCGCTCAAGGTGTTGCTGGAGAACTTACTGCGTTGGGAGGACGGCCGAACGGTCTCCGTGGACGACGTAAAGTCCGTCGCCGCTTGGCTCGACCAGCGCACCTCGGACCGGGAAATCGCGTTCCGACCGGCGCGCGTGCTGATGCAGGACTTCACCGGCGTTCCGGCGGTGGTCGACCTCGCGGCGATGCGTGACGCCATGGTGGCCGCCGGCGCCGATCCGGCGAAGATCAATCCGCTGGTTCCGGTCGATCTGGTCATCGATCACTCGGTGATGGTCGATTCGTTCGGCAACTCCGGCGCGTTCGCCGAGAACGTGCGTATCGAGTTCGAGCGCAATCGCGAGCGCTATCAATTCCTCCGCTGGGGACAGGTCGCCTTCGACAACTTTCGTGTAGTTCCGCCGGGCACCGGCATCTGTCACCAAGTCAACCTCGAATATCTCGCGCAGGTCGTCTGGACCGGCCGCGAGAACGGCGCAACCGTCGCCTATCCGGACACGCTCGTCGGCACCGACAGCCACACGACGATGATCAACGGCCTATCCGTACTCGGCTGGGGTGTCGGTGGCATCGAAGCGGAAGCGGCGATGCTGGGACAGCCGATCTCGATGCTGATTCCCGAGGTCGTCGGATTCAAGCTGACCGGACAGATGAAGGAGGGCGCCACCGCCACCGATCTGGTGCTGACCGTCACCCAGATGTTGCGCAAGAAGGGGGTGGTCGGCAAGTTCGTGGAGTTCTTCGGTCCCGGTCTCGACCACCTGACGCTCGCCGACCAAGCGACGATCGGCAACATGGCTCCGGAATATGGCGCTACCTGCGGCTTCTTCCCGATCGGCCGGTCGACGATCGACTACCTCAAGTTTACCGGCCGCGATCCGCAGAGGGTGGCGCTGGTCGAGGCATACGCCAAGGAGCAGAGCCTCTGGCGCGACGCGGACACGCCTGACCCGGTCTACACCGATACTCTCGAGCTCGATCTCGGATCGGTGGTCTCCTCGCTCGCCGGACCGAAGCGGCCGCAAGACCGGGTGCCGGTGTCGCAAGCCGCGAGCGCCTTCAACGAATACCTCGCGAAGGAGCGCAAGGGCGGCGAGCCGCGCAAGGTCGCCGTGCCCGGCAGCAACTACGAGCTCAAGGACGGCGACGTCGTGATCGCCGCGATCACCAGCTGCACTAACACCTCCAATCCAAACGTCCTGATCGGCGCCGGCTTGCTCGCCCGCAACGCCCGGCGGGCGGGAATTGGCGTGAAGCCGTGGGTCAAGACGTCGCTGGCGCCCGGATCGAAGGTGGTGACCGACTATTACGAGGCGAGCGGCCTGCAACAAGATCTCGACGCCCTCGGATTTCAGCTGGTCGGCTACGGCTGCACCACTTGCATCGGCAATTCCGGCCCGTTGCCGGATCAGATCGCCGAGGCCATCGATCAGGGTGATCTGGTCGTCACCTCGGTGCTGTCCGGCAACCGCAACTTCGAAGGCAGGATCCATCCGCAGACCCGCGCCAATTACCTGGCCTCGCCGCCGTTGGTAGTCGCTTACGCGCTGGCCGGGTCGATGAAGGTCGACCTGCTGAATGAGCCGCTCGGCACGGGCGAAGAGGGCCAGCCGGTCCATCTTCGCGACATCTGGCCGTCGAACAAAGAGATCCAGTCGACCATCGACGCCGTGCTGACGCCCGAGATGTTCCGCGAGCGTTACGCCGACGTGTTCGGTGGCGAGCAGGAGTGGCGCGCCCTCGAGGTGCCGAAGAGCCAGACCTACGCTTGGATGGAGGACTCGACCTACGTCCGGCATCCGACATTCTTCGAGCAGGACGGCGCCGTCGGCTTCGCCGATATTACCGGCGCCCGTCCGCTGGCCATCCTCGGGGACTCGGTGACGACGGACCACATCTCGCCGGCCGGCTCGATCAAGAAGGAAAGTCCGGCGGGGCGGTACCTGATCGAACACGGGGTGAGACCCGCTGACTTCAACTCGTACGGCTCGCGGCGCGGCAATCACGAGGTGATGATGCGGGGCACCTTCGCCAACATACGCATCCGCAACGAGATGGCGCCGGGAACCGAGGGCGGAGTGACCCGGCATATGCCGGATGGCGCGCCGATGTCGATCTATGACGCCGCGATGAAGTATCAGGCCGAGGGCATCCCGCTGGTGGTGATCGCCGGCGCCGAGTACGGTACCGGGTCGTCGCGCGACTGGGCCGCGAAAGGCACGCGTTTGCTCGGCATCAAGGCGGTGATCGCCGAGAGCTTCGAGCGCATCCACCGGTCCAACCTCATCGGAATGGGCGTGCTGCCGCTGCAGTTCAGGGACGGCATGACGCGCAAGACGCTGAGCCTCGATGGCAGCGAGCGCTTCGATATCACCGGCCTTACCGGCGAGATCAAGCCGCTGATGGAGGTAAGAATGCGCGTGCAGCGGTCGGACGGGCGCGAAGAGCGACTGCCGCTACTGTGCCGCATCGATACGCTCGACGAGGTCGAGTACTACCGGAGCGGCGGCATCCTGCAGTACGTCCTGCGCCGCCTAGCGGCTAGCTGACCGGCCGACCCAGGCTAAGCGCGCCAGGCCTGAGCCGCACCTGAGCAGGCCTTAACGGGCGAGAATTGACGGGGCAAGGCTACTCCTGCTCGCATTGCTGGCGAGGTTCGTAGGCTCGCCATTGTCTGCCTATCGCCGAGCGAGCCAGCGCTGGCGGCCTCCGCGGTTAAGTCACCTATGACATCATCGCCCGATTGCAACCGACGGCGTTGCCGTCGCCCAACCACATCGGGCTGGTCCACCTCGACCCGCGGCAGGACGGTGATCAATCGCGGAGAATAGCGGGCGTCGGTTGCACAGCTACAAAGTAGTTCTCGGATAATTCGCATTGCGATGTGGAACGGCTAAGCAATATCCTTGCCGATCCTGCTGGCGAGAGAGAGCAAGCGATGTTCGCCCTGCTTCTACAACAAGGTGTAGGCGGTCAGATTCTCGCGCGCCGGCTCGCGTTGCAGTGTCTGCCGGCTGAACTCTTCCAAGGGTAAGCACGAACCCCTTTCTAATCTACCGACGCGCTTGTTTGCCCCGCGATAAGCCGCTATACTGTTGTCATTCAGGTACTACTGCTGAGTACAAGGGCGAAAACCAGCTCCATAGGCCGCAAACGTGAGCAAAAACGCGTACGGCCAGAGGTGAAGTTGGTACGGGGACAAACCAGGACACGAAACGCTAAGGTATCGCACTGAATTAGCGCAACACGTGAAGAACTTGGTCGAATGACGGTTGTCGGGACGGAGAGCCCGCCCAACCAGGGAGGCAAAAGTGCTAGAAGTTGCTCTCGAACGCCAGCCCCCGCGGACCATCTTGCCGCGGTCGGCGTATGGCCCACGCCCCCGACCACCGCGCAAGGAGATGTATGCGGAAGGTGGTATCGAGCCGAAATTAGAAGAATTGCTGCGCGACCCTCTCACGGAAGCTGTGATGCGCCGCGACGGGGTTAGCGTCTCTAGCCTGCGTGAACTTATCAACAGCACGCGCAAGAGATTGCGTCAAAGATCGTGATCGTGGCGCCCGAGAAACGCGACCGGAAGCGACTGCGCGGCACGGTGTCCGCGCAGTCGGCTTGCCCGTCGAAGGGCGACCTTCCGCCGCGGTTCTCGACATAACCACTCCCGAGACGAGTGGGTCAGGCCGCCGAGGGCGCCGCCGCGAAGCTTCGGGCCATGACGGCGGCCAGGCGTTGGGCGAATGCCGCCGGATCGGCAACCGGCGTCCCCTCGACGATGCGCGCCTGATCGAGCAGCAGCCAGCCGGCATCGCGCAAATCGGCCTCGCCGTCGCCGGCGGCGGCTCTGGCCGCCAGCTGTCGGATGAGCGGATGCGTCGGGTTGATCTCCAGAATGCGCGGTGTCATCGCGTCGGCCTGTAGTTGTCGATGCTGCCGTAGCAGCCGCTCCAAATACATGTCCATGTCGCCTTCCGCCGCCACCAGGCAAACGGCGCTCTCGGTCAGGCGGCTTGAGACGCGCACATCCTTGACGGTGTCCTTCAGCGCCTCCTTGAGCACGGCGGTCAAGCGATCGAGATCGGCATCGGGCGCTGTCGCCTTCGGCTCCGGCTGAGTCTCGCCGGCCTCCGCTATCTTACTGAGATCGGCGTTGGCGCCGGCGGCCGACTTGAATGGCTTGTCCTTGTAGCTGCGCACCGACGGCAGCCAGAATTCGTCGATCGGGTCGGTAAGCAGCAGGACCTCGACCCCCTTGGCCTTGAAGCCCTCGAGCTGCGGACTGCGCAAAAGGGCGTCCACCTGCTCGCCGGAGAGGGTATAGATCGCATCCTGTCCCGGTTTCATCCGCTCCACATAGGCATCGAGGGAGGTGAGCGCGTCGCCCGCCGTCGAGCGGAAACGGGCAAGCGCCAGCAGCCGGTCGCGGTTCTCGAAGTCCTCGTAAATGCCCTCCTTCAGCACCGCGCCGAAGTTGTTCCAGAACCCCGCGTACTCGTCGGGCGCCTCCTGGGCCTTTTTTGTTAGCTCGTCCAGCACCCGTCTAACCAGCCCTGAACGGATCTTCGCCAGACGTGGGTCGTGCTGGAAGCTCTCGCGGCTGATATTAAGGGGCAGGTCCTCGGAGTCGACGACGCCCCGCAAGAAACGAAGATAGGGCGGTAGCAGGCCTTCGCTATCGTCGGTGATAAACACCCGCCGTACATAGAGTTTCACCCGGCCCTTGCGCTGTGGATCGAACAAGTCGAACGGCGCCGACGTCGGCACGAACAGTAGGCTGATGTAAGTAACGACGCCCTCTACCGTGTTGTGAATGGTCAGCCAGGGATCGTCGAAGGCGTGGCCGACGTGGTGGTAGAACTCCTTGTACTGCTCGGGGGTGATGTCCTTCTTGGGTAGGGTCCAGAGCGACGAGGCGGCGTTCAGGGTAGGCGCTGCCTCGCCTTCGCCGAGTGCGATCGGAAAGCCGATGTGGTCGGAGTAGGTCTTGACGATCTGCCGGATGCGGCTTTCCTCGAGGAACTCATCCGCGCCCTCGGCAAGATGCAAAGTAACGTTCGTGCCGCGGCCGTCGCGCGCCGCCTCTTCGATGGTGAACGCGCCCTTGCCGTCCGATGACCACAACCAGGCTTGCTCCTCGCCGGCCTTGCGGGTGAGAACGTCGACCCCCTCGGCGACCATGAACGACGAATAGAAGCCGACGCCGAACTGGCCGATCAGGCCCAGATCCTTCTTGCCGTCGCCTGTGAGCTGGGCCAGAAACGCCTGCGTTCCGGAGCGGGCGATGGTGCCGAGCGTCTCGATCAGGTCCTCGCGATTTATGCCGATGCCGTTGTCGACGATGGCGAGCGTGCGCGCCTGGCGATCGACGAGGATGTGGATCCGTAAGTCGCCGTCGCCATCGGTCAGCTGCGGATTCGTGAGTGCCGCGTAGCGGAGCCGATCGCAGGCGTCCGATGCATTGGAGATCAACTCGCGGAGGAAAATCTCCTTATGCGAGTAGAGGGAGTGCGCGACGATATCGAGTAGTCGGCCGACTTCCGTCTGGAACGTGAATGTTTCTTGGGCCATGACGCGTTGCGTTCCCGGTTTGGTTTAGCAAGGGTCTATCGTGGGCTGATATGTGCGAGGCCAAAATGCGCCGCAACCCCTAGACGACGGTGCGTGTCGGCGGTGCTGGTTGGTACTTACTCCCGCTGATTTCGGCCCAGCTCGCCGCATCACTGGCGACCGCGGAAGCTTGACCGAACCGAGATGCGCACGCAAGCTGGCGACTGAACGCGGGGCACCATGAGCGAAGACGACGAACTCGCCCGAGCACAGCGCCGTCTGCTTGCGGAAATCGCCAACGAGGCAGCTGAAACCCAGTCATGGACGGGGCGCGCCGCGTTTTCCGATCGTGTCATGCAGGCGATCGCGCGAGTGCCGCGACACGAGTTCGTGCCTGTGCCCGAGCGGCCTTTCGCCTACGAAAACCGGCCGCTGGCGATCGGCCACGGCCAGACCATCTCACAGCCCTACATCGTCGCCGTGATGACCGATCTCCTCGATCTCGAGCCGACCGACAAGGTCCTCGAGATCGGCACGGGTTGCGGGTACCAGGCGGCGATACTGGCGGAACTCGCGGCGCAGGTCGTCAGCCTGGAGGTAGTCCCCGAACTCGCCGAACGGGCACGGAGCCGGCTCTCCCGGCTTGGCTACGATAATGTCGAGGCGCTGATTGGCGACGGTTTTCACGGCTGCCCGCAAGAAGCGCCGTTCGACGCGATCATCGTTACCGCGGCGCCGAACGCGCTTCCGCCGGCATTGGCGGAGCAACTCGCGGTCGGCGGCAGGCTGGTGATCCCGATCGGCCCACGGGGCGACACGCAGATGCTGTACCGCTGCGTCAAACAGGCGGACGGGACGTTGTACGAGGAGCGCAAGCTGCCGGTCGCCTTCGTGCCGATGCTGCCGCGCCGCTGAGACTTCCCGCCACGGCGCCGGGCGAAACAGGGCGGACGCGGTCGCGCCTCAGCCCATCGCCGATCGCGCCAGCGGCTTCGGGGGCAGGGCGGTGAACACGCTCGGGCCACCGCCGGCCCGGAAGCGTTCGAGCGACCATTGCACCGACGGGAAGGCGAGCTGATTCCACGGGATGTCGTCCCAGGCGAACAGATCGACGGCTTCGCTCTCCACGCCGGGCGCGAAGTCGGGCGCGGTCATCGGCCCCCGGTAGATGATGCTGACCTGGTTGATGTGTGGAATTTCGTATATGCCGACCAGATCCTCGATGACCACCCGCGCCTGCGTCTCTTCCCAGACCTCCCGCGCCGCTCCTTCCGAGGTGGTTTCGCCCAGCTCCATGAAGCCGGCGGGGATCGTCCACAGGCCGAGCGAAGGGGCGATGGCCCGCCTGCACAACAGAATCGACGTCTCCCACCAGCAGACGGCGCCGACGACGATCTTCGGGTTGGCGTACTCGATGTAGCCGCAATCCGGGCAGACCAGCCGCGTGCGGTTGTCGCCTTCGGGAACCCGCTGGATCGAGGGGCCAGAGATGCGCTTCTCGGTCATGCGCACAGTTTGGCGATGCCGCCGCGCCTAGGCAAGGCCGGGCGCTGCCGCGGCCATCACTTACCCCGACCCTCTTCCGCCGCGGAAGAGTGGGCGTACTTAGCGCCTCGCCTACTTCCGCAGCACCGCGACGCCGGGGAGCGTCTTGCCCTCGAGCCACTCTAGGAAAGCCCCGCCGGCCGTCGAGATGTAGGAGAAGTCGTCCTGGACCCCGGCGTGCGCCAGCGCGGCTACTGTGTCGCCGCCTCCTGCCACGCTCATCAGCTTGCCCTCCTTGGTGAGCTTGGCTGCTTCCTTCGCCACCGCGTTGGTGCCTTGATCGAACGGCGAGACCTCGAAGGCGCCGAGCGGGCCGTTCCACATCAGCGTCTTCAGGTTGCTCAGGCGGCCGCTGAGGTCCTCGATCGAATCCGGTCCGATATCGAGGATCATCTTGTCGGCCGGAACATTGTCGACCGGCACGGTCTTGGAGGGCGCGCCTTCCTTGAACTCGGAGGCGACCACCGCGTCGGTCGGCAGCACGATCTCGCAGCCGCCTTTCTTCGCCTTCTCCATGATGGCCCGGGCGTTGTCCAGCATGTCGTGCTCGCACAGCGACTTGCCGACATTCTTGCCCTGCGCGGCGAGGAAGGTGTTGGCCATCGCGCCGCCGATGATGATCTCATCCACCTTGTCGGTCAGGTGGCCGAGCACGTCCAGCTTGGTTGAGATTTTAGCGCCGCCGACCAGCGCCGCCGCCGGGTGCTTCGGCGCCTCGAGCGCCGCCGTAAGCGCCTCGATCTCCGCCTGCATCAGCCTGCCGGCGACCGACGGGATCAGCCGCGCCAGCGCCTCCACCGAGGCATGCGCGCGGTGCGACGCGGAGAATGCGTCGGAGACCAGCACGTCGCCCAGTTCCGCCAGCTTCTTCGCGAACTCCGCGTCGTTCTTTTCTTCCTCCGGGTAGAAGCGGACGTTTTCCAGCATGGCGAACTCGCCGGGCTTCAGCGCGTCGATCACCTTCTTCGCTTCCGGACCGATGCAATCCGGCGCGAACGCCACCGGCTTGCCGAGTGCCTCGGCGAGCGCGTCGGCCACCGGCTTCTGCGTGAATTCCAGGTTTTTCTTGCCTTTCGGCCGGCCGAGGTGGCTGAGGACGATCACCTTCGCGCCCTTGTCCGCCAACTCCTTCAGCGAGCCAACGGTACGGTCGATACGGGTGGTATCGGTGACCTTGCCTTCCTTCATCGGTACGTTGAAGTCGACCCGCACCAGCACCCGCTTGCCGGCGACGTCGATGTCATCGATGGTTCTGACGCTGGGCATGGCTTATCCTCCCCTCGGATTGTTTGGCTTCACTAAATTCCGCGAGCGGCCCGGCTGCACGCCCGGCTCTCCCGCGCCGCCGTGACCACTGGCGCTCGCCTAGATGTCCCGTCAAAGTGGCGATCCCGCTTTATGAGGAGAAGGCGGCGAAAACGCAAGTCTCGCAAGCCGGCCGTAACGAAGGTGTCATACGCTTTGCCGAAGGCGCCTGACCGATCAACCAAGGGAAAGGAGTTCCTGATGATCACGAGAAAAGCAGCCGTTCTCGCCCTAGCGTTCGCCGGTGCGGCATGGCCCGCGGCCGCCCAGCAGCAGCAAGGACAGCCGGGCGGGATGGGAGCATGCCCGATGATGGAACCGGGGATGATGCGCGGTTCAGGCATGATGATCCAGATGCCCACGCAGGGCATGGGGCGCGGGTGCATGATGGGCATGGGGCCGATGATGATGGGCGGCCCGGGCCAGCACATCGAAGGCCGGCTTGCTTTCCTGAAGACCGAACTCGGGATCACGCCCGCGCAAGAGCAAGTCTGGAACGCTTATGCCGAGCCGTTCCGCGCGTCCGCGTCGGCGATGCAGGGCATACACGAACAGATGATGTCGGGCGGCATGCCGGCGAGCGCACCGGAGCGCATGCGGCGACACGAACAGATGATGTCGGCGCGACTGGACGCCCTGAAGAAGCTCAACGCGGCGGCCGTACCGCTCTACGACGCGCTCAGTCCGCAGCAGAAGGAGCGCGCCGACGCCCTTCTGGGTATGATGTGAAGCGCGCCGGCGCTCCCGTAAGGGCTTCCCGCGGGTTTGCACCGTCTTCAACGGAGCCAGAGCAACGACTTCACCTCGCGCCTCATGCCCGGCGCGTCCAACCACATCCGTCAACTGAGCTCCGCAAGACGGAGACCGCGAAGACCCGTCATCGCGAGCGCAGCGAAGCGATCCACTTTTAGTCAGCTTTTCTGAATGTGGATTACTTCACCCGCGCCCGCGCGGGTTCGCAATGACGCTAAAGGTCCATCAATCCGACGGCAACCCACGAACCCTAATTTGGAAGTCGCACCATCGTTCCTCGCCTTCCGCCATGCACCCCGGACAGGGGTCATCCAGCCCTCGCCCTAGATCATCTACACCGCCGTTGTGCATATTAATATGTTCCGAAGGTGCTGATGGCTGACGGCAGCGCGATCGAGTGGACGGATGCCACGTGGAACCCCGTGACGGGTTGCACCAAAGTCAGTCGCGGCTGTGAGAATTGCTACGCCGAGCGGTTTGCAGAGCGCTTCCGCGGTGTCTCCGGCCATCCTTTCGCGACAGGCTTTGACCTGACCTTGCGTCCCGAGCGGCTGCGTAAGCCGCTACTCTGGCAACGGCCGCGCATGATATTCGTCAACTCAATGAGCGACCTCTTTCATAAGGAGGTTCCCAAGCCGTTCATCGACGAAGTGTTCAGCACGATGGAGCAGGCGTCGTGGCACACATTTCAGGTCTTGACGAAGCGTAGCTCCCTAATGCGTGATTATCTCCGTTGCCGGTATGGAATGCGGCCCGGCCCAGAGCATATCTGGTGTGGCGTGTCCGTGGAGGACAGCCAAGCCGAGAGTCGGGTGGCTCACCTGCTCGAGGCACCAGCGGGCGTGCGCTTTCTATCAATCGAACCACTACTCGGTCCGATCCATGACATTGATCTGGCCGGCATCGACTGGGTCATCGTTGGTGGCGAAAGCGGACCGGGTGCGCGCCCCATGCAGGTAGGATGGGTACGCGAGGTGCGCGACCGATGCGTTCACCAAAAAGTCGCTTTCTTCTTCAAGCAGTGGGGCGGTGTGCGGCCGAAATCGGGAGGTCGACTGCTGGATGGCCGCGAGTGGAACGACTTCCCGCACGCTCAAAGCCTACGATGCTTGAAGTCGCCATCTACAGCGGCGGAGTGACAGGGGAAATGAAGCCGCCGCATATAGCCGATACGCTTCCGAAGGATTATCGTGGCCGCGAGCAAACTTTCATAAAACACTTAATACTTGAACGCTATCTTAAACGCGTAGCCTTCAATATCCTATCCTTTAAACAGGATTTCGTCTTTGTCGATGGGTTTTCTGGGCCGTGGGCGTCACAGTCCAGCGATTGCGACGACACTTCATTTCGCAAAGCGATCCACTGCCTCGGAGACGTTCGCGATGAGTGGAAACGGCACGGCCGCGACTGTTGCGTGCGGTGTATTTTCGTCGAAAAAGGCGCGCGCGCGTTCGCTCGTCTGGAACAGGCTGTGAAATCCACGACATACATCGAAGCAACAGCCATTCACGGACGGTTCGAGGAAGGTGTCCAGGAGGTCGGGCATCTTATCGGGAACGCGTTTTCCTTAGTCTTTATCGATCCCAAAGGCTGGACGTTTGATTTGCAGCGGATGAAGCCCTTATTATGTCATCGGCCGGGTGAAGTGCTCATCAATTTGATGTTTGATCACTTAAATCGTTTTAGTGCGTATCCCCTTCACTCACGTAGCCCCTAGGACTGGGGCTGGATCGTTGGTGGCAATGATCTGATGATACGGTGCCGGCCCTACGGCAACGGCCTGCTGGGCGAGGCGATGGAAGAGCAGCCCGCGGGCCTGGGAGCGCCGGCGATTGAAGCGGAAGGTGAATTCGTCAAGGTAGTAGTCGAGATGCTGGTCCTGGATGCCGCCCTGATGGGTTCCCATCAGCCATCGCTTAAGCAGCGAGGCAACGTTATGAACGCGGGGCATGACCACGTGGGCCGGATCGAAACCGCCGCTGATGACGCTGACCTGATGCTGGTAGCCCAACGTCGGCAGGCGAGCATAGCCGCTCCAGCCGTCAGTGTGGATGGTCGATCCGGGCACGGCGACCGCCTGAACGAAGGGGATCAGACTGTCCGCCGATACGTCCGCGACGTGGCGCAGGCGGATGCGGCCAATGCCACGACCGCTTTTCTCTGCCGCCACGACGACAATGGCCTTGTCCTCGGTCTGACGTCCGCGCTTTCCCTCTTCCGGGCCACCGACGTAGGTCTCGTCGACCTCGATAGCGCCCGCGAGGCAATCGCGGCCAGGCCGGACCATCGCCCGGCGCAGCTTATGCAGCCAGGTCCAGGCCGTCTCGTAGCTGCCCAGGCCGAGCACCCGCTGCAGGCCCAGCGCGCTGACGCCATTCTTCTGGCTGGTGACGAACCACATGGCGAGAAACCACATCCGCAGCGGCTTGCGCGTGTCCTGCAACACAGTTCCGGCCGTCAGCGATACCTGCCGATCGCAGGCTCGACAGCGCAGCAGGCTGCGCGACATTTCCCACGGTGCCCCCACTGCCGCGCAGTGGGGGCAGACAAAGCCATCCGGCCAGCGAAGCCGCCGGATATACCCTCGGCACGCCGTTTCGCTGCCAAACCACGCGTCGAACTCCTGAAATGTCCGAGGGTAATCAACCCCAGCGACGGGATGTCTTGGGCTTTCCATCCCCAAACGCTATCCTTAGCGTCGACGTGTGTGAAGGGGATATGCACTATCGTTTTTTAGACGACAAGCGTACGAAGATACGAGCCTCTTATGCGTTACCCTTTGGGCCCGATTGGAGAGAACGCCTTGACGACCT
>CAWAYT010000003.1:0-80155 GCA_963786265.1 uncultured Alphaproteobacteria bacterium | reverse complement strand
CCCGGAGCTATGCGGCGAGCTGGACGTGCGCGAGATCGCGGTGGACCGCTGGGGTGCGGTGGGCTTCCTCACCCGGCTGCAGGAACACGGCTTGCCGGTGGCCCAGTTCGGCCAGGGCTTCGCCAGCATGTCGGCGCCCTGCAAGGAGATCGAGCGGGCGATCCTCGATCGGCAATTGAAGACCGGCGGCGATCCGATCCTGCGGTGGAACATCGCCAACATCCGCGTCGAGCCGGACGCGGCCGGCAACATCAAATTCGCCAAGCACAAGTCGGTTGGGCAAGATCGACGGCGCCGTTGCCTGTCGCTGGCGATCGAGCCGGCCCGCATAGCACGGGGGCGGCGCGCCTACCAGAGCGCGCCGCCCTGATTTGTATAACGCCGCCGTGTTCCTGGGCTCGCCGAGAAGCAAATGATGCGGCATGGCGACCGATACCGTCATCTCCGGTCGCGCCGCCTCCGTCCGATCAAAATTCGGAAAGTCGAGCTCAGTGGACCTGTTTTAACTCGTCCAGCTTCACTGATCCGTTCTGGCTCGTGAACGCCAGCGACTGCCCCTGGCTGTTCTGTTGCGATACGCCGCTAATGCGGTGATCGCCGCTGTCGTAGGTCGTCAGCTTCCCGCCCTGCTCGATCAGCAAACGCTGCTTCTCGGGAAAGAACGCGTAGCGCATCTCGTTCTGCGACCCGCTCGTGGACGGCCGGCCAAGATCATCGGGCCACCACTTCTCTCCACCAGCCATCGGCTTCATGGGTTCCATCGGCTTCATGGGTTCCATCGGCTTCATGGGTTCCATCGGCTTCATGGGTTCCATCTCTGGCTTCTCCTCTTTCTGAGTTTCTCGTTCTGCTACACGGCGCGACCGGAAGGGCTGGGCTGCGTCCGGCGGTTGCGCGGGTTCGCCCGGCCGAACCGGGCGAACTCCGCGTCCGTTACGAGGCGGAGGTGGAGCTGTCGCCGCACTTGGAGGATCCGGATGCGATTACCGAGATCTCCGCCGGACAGCCTCGTGCTAACGCACCTCTATCCAAGCCGTTACTGCCAGTCCGATAAGCTGGTGCGGTTTGCCGGCCGCACGTTCCGCGATCTGCCGCCCGGCTATCATCGCGTCAACGGCGTCTGCGACTGGATTCGCGACAACGTCGATTATGCCCTCGGTTCGTCCGGTGCGCCGGAGATGCCCAGGCTTGATCTTGGCGAGCTCAGTCATCACGCAGCGCCTCCTGTATTTCGGTCAGCACCGTTTGGGCGAGCAGCCGCGCCAGCACATCGATGGCGGTGGTCCGTGCTTCGGGATCGATCTGGTCCCACGGGCTGGTGGGCGGCTCGGGATCGTCGAGAAACGCCAGGTTCAGTTGCACGCGAGCTCTCCTCTTCGACGGAAGCCGGCGGCCCATCCCGCACCGGGACGAGGCGGTCGAGGAGAGCGTTCACGACGGCGCGCGCCCGCAACAGCTCGGCGAGCGTGCCGAGGTTGCGGCGTGCGACGGCGGTGGCATCGACGGCGACCGGCTGTTGGCCGGCCGCCAAATCGGTCCACTCGGCGGGGATGAGCGAACGGCTACCGTCGGGAAGAACCAGCAGCAGACGCAAGCCGTCCCGCCGCATCTGCCCCATGACTTCCAATGCCATACCTTCGAAGGCGTGACCTTGGCGAATGACCGTTACCCAGCGCGGAAGCTCGCGGAGATGGGCAGTGTGTCGCCGGCTCCTTCGATAACATCGACCACCATCATCTGATGAACCGCCTGCGACGGCGGGTCGCCGACGGAAGGTGTGTCGACTTGTCCGAGCGTTCTTGAAAGCAGGAGTTCTCAGCGAAAGTGCGCTCGTGCGCACCAAGGCGGGAACGCCGCAGGGCGGCGTTCTTTCGCCCCTCCTCGCCAACATCACGTTGTCGGTGATCGAGGAGCGATATGCCCGGTACGTCAAATGGTCCCGCCGCAAGGATGGCAAACCATATGTGCGGCCCGGCAATGAACTCAGGAAGTTCCGTCATCGTGAACGCGAGGCGGGACGGCCAGTGTACCTGCCCATTCGATACGCGGACGATTGTGTGCCACGAACGCACTGACGCAGAAGGAGGTGCGATGCTGTGTGAGAGATGAGGGGCGGCCCCTCGAAGCCGGCGGTCAGGAGCAGGCTTCAAACCACCGCAAGCTGCGACGGTCAAAAGCCGTGGTGGTGAGCGTTGCGGAAAAGGCGGGACATGATCCCGTCAGGTATGGCTCAGAGAGACGAGCGCGAGCGAACCGCTGATGACGTGTCGAAAGCGTATGGACGATGTCGAAACCGGGGGGATGTCGTTAACCCGGGACAAGTCTGGGAGGTGTCCTGATTTCGGCCCAGACGGCATCCGGCATGAAGGCGGCGTGACTCTGGACCAGGCTCTTGCACGGAACGTGGGAACCTGTCGCCCCGATGCGAAGGGAGAAACCCAAACGGGCGGCCCCCGTGAGGATCAGAGTACCGATGCGGGGCACAGGGGCGGAGCAGCCCGTAGTAGGGATGAAGGCTCTGTAATGGGGCTGGACCGAAGGGGCTGCGTTGTTCAGCTCAGGCCTGGGGTCAACCAGCGATGGGAGGAACCCCGTGGATAGAGCAAAGCCGTTCGATATTCCGAAACGGGAAGTATGGGAAGCGTACAAAAGAGTGAGGGCCAACCAAGGTGCGGCTGGCGTCGACGGGCAGTCGATTGCGGATTTCGAGGCTGATCTTTCGAACAACCTCTACAAGCTCTGGAATCGGCTGTCCTCGGGGAGCTACTTTCCGCCGCCGGTGCGACGGGTGGACATACCGAAGGACGATGGCAGGACGCGGCCGCTGGGGATTCCAACGGTCGCCGATCGCATCGCCCAGATGGTGGTCAAGCGGGACCTGGAGCCGCTCGTGGAACCCCACTTCCACGACGACTCCTACGGATACCGGCCCGGCAAATCGGCGCTCGATGCCCTCGGCGTGGCGCGGCAGCGCTGCTGGCGCTACGACTGGGTGCTCGATCTCGACATCAAATCGTTCTTCGATAGTATCGAGAGAGATCTGCTGATGCGGGCGGTCCGCAAACATACCGACTGCCCGTGGGTGCTGCTGTACATCGAGAGATGGCTGAAGGCACCCGTGCAGATGGCGGACGGCAGCCTCATCGTCAGGGAAAGAGGGACGCCGCAGGGCGGGGTGATCAGCCCTATCCTGGCGAATCTCTTTCTGCACTATGCGTTCGACATGTGGATGCGGCGGAACCATCCGGACATTCCGTTCGAGCGCTATGCCGACGACGTGATCTGCCACTGTCGCAGCGAGGAGCAAGCAAAGGTACTGCGCGCCTCGCTGGAGAGGCGGTTCGCCGACTGCGGGCTGACGCTTCATCCGGAGAAGACGAAGATCGTCTACTGCAAGGATGAGGACCGACGCGGCGACTATCCCGACTGCAAGTTCGACTTCCTCGGCTATACATTCCGGCCGCGGCTGTCGCGACGACAGCGGGGAAGGATCGGCGTCTCGTTCAGTCCCGCAGCCAGCGACAAGGCTCTGAAAGCGATCCGACAGACGGTGCGAAGCTGGTCGCTGCACGAACGCAGCGACAAATCGCTGGACGATCTGGCACGGATGTTCAACTGCTACATCCGAGGCTGGATCAACTACTACGGCCGTTACTACAAGTCGGCTCTCAACCCGACCCTACGGCACATCGACCGCATCCTGGCTCGGTGGGCTCATCGGAAGTTCAAGTCCCTACGACGGCACCGGCGACGATCACGGCATTGGCTGGAGCGCGTTGCGCGACGACAGCCACGCCTGTTCGCTCACTGGAGCCTGCTCCAGGGACGCGGCTGGACAATGGGAGCCGGATGAGGCGAGAGCCTCACGTCCGGTTCTGCGAGCGCGTGGTGGTGCGATTCCGCCGCGCGACTCACCTCGTGGTGCTCGTCACAGGCACAAAAGAACATGCCAGTGCCGAGAAGGATGCCCTGGCCGGGTTTCTCGCCGACGACCTCAAGTTGACGTTGTCACCGGAGAAGACCCGGATCACCGCGCTCACCGAGGGGTTCACGTTCCTCGGACACCGGGTCCGACTGCGCTGGGACGACCGCTGGGGCTACTGGCCCCGGATCGAAATCCCCAAGCACCGGATCAAGGACATCCGCTACCGCATCAAGCAGTGGACCACCTTGGGACGCCAGCGCTTGTCCTTTCAGCAGGTGATTGACGATCTCAACCCGCTTCTGCTCGGTTGGGGGCGCTTCTACCAGCACTGCTACGGCGCCAAGACGGTGTTCGCGAAGATCGACCACTACGTGTGGGACCGGCTTCGGCGATGGCTGCGTAAGAAGTTCCCCAAGACATCCCGCATGGCGATACGGCGACGGTACTGGCGAAAACTGCCAGACCGGAACCGATATTGCTGGATCGACCAGCGGCCAGTTGCGTTCGTTGCCGATCTCAAGGTGGGGCGTCACAACCTCGTCAGACTGCGGTATCCCGCCTACGCGGAGCCGATACCGGAGAGCCCGGTGCATAACGAAAGGTGCACGCCGGGTTCGGGAACGGGGGATGGGGAAACCGGCGGGGGTAACCCCGACAACGGCGCCCCTCCCCCACGTTCATTGCGCAATCACCGGAGCGGCAAGTGAAAGCACCCGTCCGCAAGATCCGCTGCGCCATCTACACCCGCAAGTCCTCCGAAGAGGGCCTGGAGCTGGAGTTCAACTCGCTCGACGCCCAGCGCGAGGCGGCAGTGGCCTACATCCAGAGCCAGAAGCAGCGAGGGCTGGATCCTCGTCGGCGACCGCTACGACGACGGCGGCTTCTCCGGCGGCACGCATGGAGCGCCCGGCGCTGCAGCGGCTGCTGCGCGATGTCGAGAGCGGCGCCATCGACGTGATCGTCGTCTACAAGGTCGACCGGCTGTCACGCTCGCTCATCGACTTCGCAAGGATTGTCGAAGTATTCGACAAGCATAACGTTTCGTTCGTAAGCATAACTCAACAATTCAACACGACGACCTCGATGGGCCGGCTGACGCTCAACATCCTGCTCAGCTTCGCCCAGTTCGAGCGCGAGGTGATCGGCGAGCGGATCCGCGACAAGTTCGCCGCCTCGCGACGCAAGGGCATGTGGATGGGCGGCATGCCCGCCGCTCGGCTACGACGTGCGTCGACCGCAAGCTGGTGGTCAACGAGACGGAAGCCGAGCTCGTCCGGCTCATCTTCAATCGGTTCCTGCGGGTCGGCTCGGCGACGAAGCTGGCGCAGGAACTCCGGCGCGCCGGCCACACCACGAAATCCTGGACGACGCAGGACGGCAAGCACCGGCCGGGCAAGCCGATCGACAAGGGCGCGATCTACAAGATCCTCAACAACCGCATCTACCTCGGCGAGGCGGTGCACAAGGGGACGAGCTATCCCGGCGAGCACGCAGGCGATCATCGATCGCGCGACCTGGGACAAGGTGCACGCCATCCTCGCCGAGAACACGGTCGCTCGCGCCAACGGCACGCGCGCGCAGACGCCGGCGTTGCTGCGCGGCCTGATCTTCGCGCCGGGCGGCCACGCGATGACGCCGTCGCACACGCGGAAAGCCGGCAAGCTCTACCGCTACTACGTCGCCACCGACGCCATCCGCCAGGGCTACGCGGAATGCCCGGTGCGCAGCGTACCGGCGGCCGAGGTCGAGGAAGCGGTCGTCGCGCAGGTGCGGCACCTGCTGCGCACGCCCGAGATCATCGCGCGGACGTGGGCGGCGGCGAAGCGGGAGGGCGACGAGGCCATTCCCGAGCGCGACG
Organism: uncultured Alphaproteobacteria bacterium; assembly: GCA_963786265.1. Classification (GTDB taxonomy): domain Bacteria; phylum Pseudomonadota; class Alphaproteobacteria; order Rhodospirillales; family Defluviicoccaceae; genus Defluviicoccus. The sequence continues at coordinate 74,372 of CAWAYT010000003.1, read as the reverse complement.
TCGTCAAGACCATCACCGACTTGGCGCCGCTGTGGGACGAGCTGTTCCCGGCCGAGCAGGCGCGGATCGTCCGGCTGCTGGTCGAGCGGATCGACCTGTCGCCCGATGGCATGCAGGTGCGGCTGCGCGCCGAGGGGCTGCAGACGCTGGTCGAGGAGCTGCGGTCGCGGGAGGCACGAGGCGGCATGAAGACGAAACGGAAGGTGGCCGGCAAGGATTGGGAGTTCGACGGCTCGACGATCACCGTCCGCATCCCGATGACCTGGAAACGCCGCGGCGGCCGCAAGGTGATCATCGCGCCGGACGGCGGCGATGCCTGGGCGCCGGCGAAGCCGCGGCCGGACGAGACGCTGATCCGCGCGCTGGCGCGGGCGCATCGGTGGAAGCGGATGCTGGAGGAGGGCAGGTACCGATCGGCCGGCGAGATCGCCGAAGCCGAGAGGCGTCACCCGCAGCTTCGTCAACCGGCTGCTGCGGCTGACGCTGCTGGCGCCGGACATCGTCGAGGCGATCCTCGACGGCCGGCAGCCGAAGGGCATGCAGCTGGAAGAGTTGACGCGGGCGATGCCGAGCGTGTGGGAGGAGCAGCGCGAAAGATTTGCTCGCCCCTGATCGAAGCCGCGATCCGATGTTGCGACGAATTGCCTGCAACGCGCCCCGCGAAGCCTGAGGTTCACGCCCAGCAGGCAGTGAGGGTCCGTTACAAGCTGAGGGAGTTCTCTTTGTTGATCGCTGCGAGCCAAGCCGTCGATCTCATCGTCGGTCAGGTACGCAAGCTCACCGAGAGCGCTAGCCCACTCGGCAACGCACTGCCAATCATGCCTGTAGACGACACGTTGTACTTCCGATAGATTTCCCACACCAGTAGCCCTCAGGCGGCACTCTCGCACAGAGCGCGAAGAGAACACGCCAGCCCGGCACAACAAGAAACCCCAAAACCCAGCGAAGGTGAACTGTCCCCTTGGACGTCTACTCTAGACCTGCACTCTAGCTCTTCAGGTTAGTTACCCAGCGCTTTTTCCTAGAAATGCGAGAGAATTTTGCAATTTTTAACTTACATTCCCGTCCATATACAACCGCTATTTTACACGCATAAGGAGTACGTCAAACTGGTGGGCCCTTCTTCGCGGGCGCAGCCGGCCTCTCAGCACCGACACCGCGGCGGCAGCGGTTGGGACGGGCAGCCCAGCCGAGGCGGGGCATCTGCACCGCCGTCCTCGATAGACCCTGGCGCATCATGTCCATCGGCCTCCGCGACGGGACGCGGACAGGTCAATATTAGGGGCGGTTGGAGACCTGACCGATCGCCACATCCTTTGCCTGGCGAAGTTGGGTGGAAGATGGGTTCCATCGGAGAAGCGAGGGATTGCGTTTGACTTGATCAGCAGGAACCATAATTAATTTGACAGGTTTGGCAATGCCCGTTTCCGCAGGCTCGATGCCCGATCCCGAAAGACTAGCCGCGCTCATTTCTGAATATCGACGCCTCGACCGGCTGCGCGACGCACTTCCGAGACGGCAAATTCTCACGGAGGCGGCACAAGTGGTGGACCGCCAGGCGGAGCCGAAGAAATGGGCGGCGCTCCGCAGCATGTTCGCACAAATGTCCGAGAGCGATAATCCGGAAGCTGCGGTCGCAGCCTACCAGGACGCTTTGAACCCCGGTCTGGCAACCGGAGGTGACACGGCATTTTCTGGGTGCAATGTCACAGCGGAATCGGGTTGACATCTTGCTAAACTTCATCCGCCTGGCTCCACCGGAGCAGATGAAGCAATCGCGCACATCGAGCTTGTCATCGCAGATCAGCCAGTCCTGGCTTATACGCTCGCGTTTCTGTATCGTTATCGGTGTACTGGTGATCCGGCCGAAAATTGGGAGCGCCGGGTGAAATACCTCGAACTTGCTCTTCAGCAAGTTTCGTGCGACCAGGAACCCGGAAACTGGGCGGCGATCAAGAATGAAATTGGCGAAGCTTACGCGCAGCAGCCGGACCCGAGTCATGCGGACTTCCGGACGCCGAGCCCGTCCCAGATCTGTCCCCCCGATCCGACCGTAGAGGCTGTCGAGAAGCGCATCCGATGCCACGAGGAGGCGCTCGCCCGCTCTGGGCCAGGCACAAAATGCTGGCTGGATCGAGACGTGTCTTCACCTGAGCGAATCCCACCTGTTCCGCGTTGCCGGAGAGCGTCACGAAAATCTTTACCGGGCGGAAGAGTACTCTCGCAAGGCACTGTCTGCCTGTGCGGTCGTCAACAATGCCGATCTCACACGTCAAGCGCTGCTTTCGGTGGGGCGTGTTCTTTCCAACGGCGAAGGCCCGGAGCAGGCTGGGCAGGTCTTCATGAGGCATTGACACATTTTGAACAGGCGAGCCGTTTGATCGACTCCGGCCGAAGCCAGAGCTTTTCGCGAATGTCGAAGCCTTACGACCAGCGTTTACCTGCAACTGATGCGCCTCGGCGAACCGAAGTGGCTGGAACCGCTGATCACCAGTTCCTCGAAGCGGCGCTGCGAGCGCATCCGATCTGCAGATCGATCTCAACGAGCGCCGTTCAGTCTTTCAGGTGCAGGGCGAGGCCTTGCTCGAGGCCGAGGAATTTTCGAGAGCAACTGGCTCCTTTGAGAGCGCAGTGCAACTCGGGGAAGCGGCCCTCGCGCAATCGACAACAAACGCGGGCCGCATGGAGCGGATTTTCCAGCTCCGTGATTTATCCGCACTCCTGAGCTACTGTTATCTAAAACTAGGACAGCCTCAGAAGGCATTGGAGGTTCTCGACCGCGGAAAGACGCGCCGTAGATGGAACAGCGGAGCTCAGCCAAATTGTTTAGAAGCTTTGCCGGATTGCATTCCCCGAAGCTGGAGCCTTGCTCTTTCCGGTTTTTTCTGGTCGCTCGGGAGCCGTGGTAGTTGTTTCGCGTGAACGCGAAGCGGCACGGAGCGAAGTAGTGTGGCTCCCGAAGTTCGGCCCACTGAGGTTGATGGAACTTCAGCGCGGTGATGCTGCGGCTGGCAAGCTGGGCGGCCGGCTGAACGCCTACTGCTTCCGAAACTCGCAGCCGGAAAACTGGAGACGCGAAGATCCACGCGATTGGGGGAATCCTGCACGAAGAAGTCTGGTCACCCGTTCTCGCGAAACTGAAAGAGCTTGGGATTGCGCGGGGTGCTGAACTGGTCTGGTTTCCTCAGGGCGGAAGTGGCGTGTTTCCCATGCATGCGGCGTGGCAAGCAGAAGCAGGGCAGAGGCGCTGGCTGATCGAAGATTATGCCCTCCGCTATGCGCTGTCCGTGCAAGCGCTTCTTGCCGGTGAAGCGAGCCGTGCGGCCTGGCACCACGGTGATTGTTTCGAATCCGATGGGGGACTTGGTTTACAGTGATCTCGAATGCGTGTGCATCCAGCGAAGCCTTGCTCCCCAACAAGTGGAAATCCTCCGCGGTGATGCGGCAAATGAAAGAAGCGGTGATGGCAGCGCTGAACGGATGCAGCCTCGCGCATTTTGCGACTTACGCCATGTTTAAATCTCTAAAGCCATTTCAGTCCTGCATATGGATGGCGAAAGGCGAGCCATTAACCCTTGGCGAACTAACGCCCTACTTACAGAAACAATCGCCATCGTTTGTCGTATTATCCGCTTGTGAAACGGGCATTACGCGCGTCACTGCTACTCCTGACGAGTTCCTGGGCTTCCCGGCGGCATTTCTGGAACATGGCACACGTACCGTCGTGAGCAGTTTGTGGGCCGTGGATGACCTGTCCACAGCTCTCCTGATGGACGAGTTCTACCGCCGCCACCTGTCCGAAGGCCAGGAGCCAGCCAAGGCTCTACGCGGCGCACAGTTATGGCTGCGCGATGGCACCGCCGATGAGTTGCATCTCGCTGACACTTATCAACGGATGTATCTAGCTTCCGGCCGAGCAGACAAGGATGCATACGACTCCTATGCGCCACTACAGGGCCAACCCGAAGGCAAAGTCCCCTTGTTCGAACACCCCTACTACTGGGCGGGTCCACCTGTAGTGGCGTGTAAATTGCGATCAGCCGCTGTGAGGAAGCCAACCTGCGTCGCTCCATTCGGACATCCAGCTTTATTCCACCTTTGCCAGCGGGTGGGCGAACACGGTATAGGCCAGCCAATTCGGATCGCCCCGGGGTCTATTGCTAGCCGGGCGGATCGTGCCGCCTTGCCGATTGTCTTCTTGTCCTCGATCAGTGCTGTGTAGAAGGTTTTCGCGAAGGTATACGCGGCCTCGTCTTCGATTGCCCAGTAGGTACCGATGAATGCAGCGGCACCGCAATCGGGATGCGTCATGTCGGACGCCGCTCGCAGAAATCGGTCGGGCCAGCCGCCGATTTCGGTGGAGTGACAGACCGCTCTGACCGCTTTGGCATGCATTGAGAAAGACGAGCGGCTTCGCCAAACCTAGGTTCTCCACCTCTCCGCCGAGCAACTCGGGTCGGAGTGGGTCACCACTATCTAGCTCCAACTCGGCCCGATCGGGACTTTTATTGCTGGCGCTGGCATGACACGAGAAGTGCCAGACGTCATATTCTCCTCGCTTTAGCTCGGGCAGGATGTCTTCCAGGAGCTTGGATGGGTTTGACTATACGACCGCCACTGGCGATGGATTGTATGTATTCGGGTTTATCTTTGGCGTATTTCAGTCCGGAGCTCGTTGGAACCACCAATGCCATCCGTCGAAACGACAGCACTGACTTAGATGAATACTGCGGTAGCCAGCGAGTCACGTCGAACGTTTCGCAGAAAAACGGCCCGCTCTTGATCTTGCCTTTTTGTCTCGGCTGAGGAACCTGCACAGCTCCCAGGGATCCAGGATTATCCGATTCGATCTGGAACGGTATCGAATGCGTTCCCTTACCGCCCGAGAGAACATCCCGCAGGGGCTCTGGAAACAGGTCCTTGTAAAGATCGCAACCCTTGGCTTCAAGGCACTGCTGGGCTGCGCGCCTCTCATGGTCATTGCCATACGGGAGGTTTTGGATCTCCCCAAAACTCTGTGGAAATACTGCAATGGCTTAAGCCGGAGACGAATGGGCGGAAAGTCCTGCTCTACCCGGGGTGATGTAAATTGCTCGCGGGTCTTTAGCTTGAGCACTAGGCACTGCTCACCCTCGATCAGCCGTTCGCTAATAATCAGAGACAGGTCCGGCGCGGGTCCCTGGATAATTGGCAGCGGCTGCTGCGCCGACAGTGGCGGCTCGTCCGACAGTTGGGCAGGGGAGAGAGTCCAATGATGTCCGCGCTGAAGCATCACGCTTCCGAGTGAATAGCCATTGGCGCCAATGCAGATGCGGATTACCCCCAGTCCCAACTTCGTTGCCTTCAGTTTGAACTGGAGCCGCGGCGACTCGGCAAGGCATCTGTCACCACGATTTCGCCGGCGCTGAGTTCTGAGCAACTCAAAACAACGTAATGCCTCCACGCGCACATCGACGGTCGAGCCAGGCTCGAATGCATAGACGAACTGTCCAGCCGATATATCTAGCGAGTGGAAGACGGTTAGGAGATTGGTATCACCAATAACGACGCTAGGAGGAAAATTGGTAACAACCGCGCGGGGTGACAGGCTTGGCAATGCCAGTCAGGGGGCTCAAAGCCGCGCGACCTGGTGACCTGCGGGAGGTGGTGCGCGCGCATCCACAAAGCCGATGACGCGACCCTCTTCCACGACAACCGCCTTGTCTGGTGCGATCATCTCGTCGTCAAGGGCGTCTAGGACCGGCGCGGCTTCGTGCTGATCGAGGGCAAGGGCGACATGCGTAGGCGTCTGATCTTCCGCCCTCTCCACTAGATCATTTATCTCCACCACGCGGAACAGATGAACACCTCCGGTTCCTCCGCAGCGCCACTCACAATAATGTGCGAGGGCTGTAAGTTTGCGGGCGAGTTGGCGAACTTGCCCGATCAACCACTTTGCCCTCACAAGGACGAAGGAACGATCCATCACGTTATAAAGCATGGCACCCCCTCTCATTCCATCGGTGTAACGCCCCACTTCATACGCAACACGCTCAGGGGCAGCACGTCCAGGGTATTGGCGCTAGCGTGCACTTCGGCGGTCTTCGTGGCAGAAGCGCATGCCTGCTCGCACGTGCTCGATCGAATCATCGTCGTTTCCAGGTAGCACCACTTGACTGTCGCTCCAGGTCTCCCAGGCGACAATGTGCTGCATGAGCACGATCGCCGGGTTCATGGAGATCCCCTCCAAGAGGCTTGCAAATAACACTGTTCCGTCGATGCAGTTGGCTTCCTTATCGGCCAAACTCTCACGGGGCAGGCGGCCCGCCGGATGGCGGAAGCCTTGGTGCGGGTTAAAGCTGATGACCGAGTTGACGTAGGTGATCTCCGCCTTGTTTTTCAGTGCATCGAAAAGCGCCTTGACTTGCGGAAAGACTTGGTCCGGGCTCCCGGTAGCTGGCGAGATAACCCTGCGGGTGGAGGCGTGCAGCCTCACGAAGGAAGGCCATCAGGCTGGGCGCGTTGGGAGTGACGAAAGCCCCGAGGTAGGGCGAGAGTTTTTGCCATTCGCCGGTCTGCGGGTTCATCACCGCCAACGGCGCGCTCGTGCGGGCCAACAGCCAGATCGGCTGCGTTTCATGCAGTTCGATGGCGCCGTCCAGGTCCTCGGCAACGACGTTAAGCGTCGCCCGGGTCAATTCGCTCAAATTCTGAATGCGATCTGGGAAGAGCGTTGGCAGCTGCTGAAACTCGTGCGTCTCTCCAATTGCCAACTCGAACGTGTTTACCGCTGTTGCCGAATAGCCATCGATAAAAGGAGCTGATGCGAATGCGTCGCTTAGGGGGCTTATCTTTAATGCGTTGGGTTGCTTTAACGGTGCACGTGAGCAGCGGTGTCATGGCCGCGTCCAACAAGTGGCAATATCGACGTCGGCAATCGCGCCATGTTGACGTAGACTTTCACTTCGATGCCTGTCGTTTCAGCCCCTCGCCCGTGTCTAAGTGTCTTTCGTATTCAGGATGAGCCCGCTGTCAGCATCTTTAGTGGTGATCCGCTGCTGTTCCGCTGCTCTAAGTTCCTGCTCGGTCTTGGCCAGTTCTTCCATGAGTTCGGGCGCTGCGGAGGGATCGGTCTGCTGGTAGACCTGACGCCGCAGGCGATCGACGCTTATCCGAAGCGCGTATTCCCGACGTTCTGGATCAGGCAAATCACTTGTCATTAGCATGGTCTTCCTCCACTCGTGCAGGCATCGTTGTCGGGAGATGCCGAATTAAGCGCCACTAAACGTAAATCCAGCCCAATAGTACGGCTGTGCGAACGGCTTTATATCTGGGTTGTTCTTGTAATATTTCATCGAGTTGTAGGCGTGTTTGTCAGTCCGGCCCGAAACTCGGTACAGCCGCTCGTAATCTGTTGGCGAGGCGCAGTTCGGCGGCTGTGCTGTCGCGCAACCATAGCTGTGCGCCGCGTAGAGCCTTGGCTGGCTCCTGGCCTTCGGACAGGTGGCGGCGATAGAAGCGCTCCATCAGCAGCATCGTCGACAGATCGTTGACCGGCCATAGCGTGCTGACCACCGCCGGCGCGCCGCCTGCAGGAAGCCGGCCGGCAGGCCGAGGAACTCGTCGGGAGACTGGCGATGTCGGTGATGCCGGTCTCGCAGGCGGAAAGGGTCACCAGCCGGGCACGCGCTGAGATCCAGATTGGAGATGATCGTCGGCCAGGGTCAGCGGCTTTCCTTCCGCCATCACCAGGCCGGACTGCATGGATCCTGCCAATTGTAGAAGCCGTGGCAGGAGAAGTGCAGATACTGCCGCCCGGGTGCGGCCTCGATCACCGCGTTGACCGTCGCCTCGTCTCCTTGAGCGGCGTCGCGCATCGGCAAAGAGCGCCATCACCGCCTTGGCTTCAGCCGGCGTGAAGGCGAGGTCCTGGGTCGGATTGACGACGGCAAGCAGCGCCTGTCCCTGCCGCTGCTGGCTTCCTTGAGCCGCTCCCGGCTGACCGAGACGGCATAGCCGCTCGGGGCATAGATGACGGACCAGTCGTCGAGGAAGTAGCGCTTCTGCCCATCGACCTTTCGCCAGGCGGCATGCAGCGGCAGCAGCCCCAGCCCGCCCTGCGGCATCAGCAGCACCGGCGCCCCCGGGCAAGGCCAAGGCCGGCCAGCCGCTCATGGACCGGGCCGATCAGTCCCTCCCACAGGTCCCGGCCTTGGTCTCGATCGCCGCGAGCCAGCCTTGCCAGTCGGCACGTGCTCGTTCGCGTACGCCCCGAGCCAGCCGCCCAGCTCTGGTTCATCGTCAGGCCCCCGCAGGAGGGCGCGGAGGTCCGCTTCGGTGAACCGATCCAGCTCGATGACATGCTCCTTGGTCACCGTCGCCGTCCCGTGCGGCAGCACGAACACCGCACTGCCCTTCGAGGTGAACAGCGGCGCGACCAGTGCGCCACCTTCGGGGATCAGACCCAGAAGTCCCGGCAGATCCAGGCCGGTCGGCATGAACTCGGGCCGTTCGGCCCGGATGCTCGCGATGAGGCGGTCGAGGTCGGCCCGGGCCTGGCGCAGCGCCTCCGCCAGGTCCCGGTCGCTGCGGCGGGCCGGCGTGTCCGCGGGCAGGCGCATCTCCGCCTCGAGCTCGCGGACGGCTTGCCGCGCCGACCGCATGGCCTCCTGGTCGGCTTCCGCCAGCATCGTGAGATCGAGCGCGGCCAGAGCCAGGGCCTCGCTCAAAAGCCGGGTCTTGCCCTGCTCCAGACGCACCAGGCCATCCCCGGGCCGTTCCAGACGCAGCAGCGTGTAAGCATCTTCGGCATAGAGGCGGGCGCTCTCACCCACCTCGGCGCGCCGGCCGGTCTCGGTATACGCCGCCGCAAGCAGATCCGCGCCGGCCTCGATCGCCGCGGTAAAGGCCGCATGAGCGCGCGCCCAATCCTCCCGGCCGAAGTGCAGGGCGCCGAGATTGCGTTGCGTTCTTCGGTACTCGGCCGGGAAGGCCTCGCGGGTATAGACCGTGAGCGCCTGCGCCGTAGTGCTCGATCGCCCGCTCCAGGTTGTCCGCCCGCTCGCCGCGGATGCGGTCCGCAGTAGGCGGTCGCCAGGTTGTTCTGGGTCATCGCCCAGTCCGCCGGGAAGGCCTCGCGGGTACAGACCGTGAGCGCCGCTCGAGTGCTCGATCGCCTGCTCCAGGTTGTCCGCCCGCTCGCCGCGGATGCGCTCGCGATAGGCGTTCGCCAGGTTGTTCTGGGTCATCGCCCAGTGCTCGGGGAAGGCCTCGCGGGTATAGACCGTGAGCGCCGCGTCGTAGTGCGCGATCGCCTGCTCCAGGTTGTCCGCCCGCTCGCCGCGGATGCGATCCCGATAGGCGTTCGCCAGGTTGTTCTGGGTCCTCGCCCAGTCCTGCCGGGAAGGCCTCGCGGGTATAGACCGTGAGCGCCTGCGCCGTAGTGCGCGATCGCCCGCTCCAGGTTGTCCGCCCGCTCGCCGCGGATGCGCTCGCCATAGGCGTTCGCCAGGTTGTTCTGGGTCATCGCCCAGTCTGCCGGGAAGGCCTCGCGGGTATAGACCGTCGAGCGCCTGCTCGTAGTGCGCGATCGCCTGCTCCAGGTTGTCCGCCCGCTCGCCGCGGATGCGCATCCCCGTAGGCGTTCGCCAGGTTGTTCTGGGTCATCGCCCAGTGTTCGGGGAAGGCCTCGCGGGTATAGACCGTCAGCGCCGCTCGATAGTGCGCGATCGCCCGCTCCAGGTTGTCCGCCCGCTCGCCGCGGATGCGATCGCCGTAGGCGATGCGCCAGGTTGTTCTGGGTCATCGCCCAGTGCTCGGGGAAGGCCTCGCGGGTGTAGACCGTCAGCGCCGCTCGATAGTGCGCGATCGCCCGCTCCAGGTTGTCCGCCCGCTCGCCGCGGATGCGGCTCGCGATAGGCGTTCGCCAGGTTGTTCTGGGTCATCGCCCAGTGCTCGGGGAAGGCCTCGCGGGTGATAGACCGTGAGCGCCTGCTCGAGTGCGCGATCGCCTGCTCCAGGTTGTCCGCCCGCTCGCCGCGGATGCGCTCGGCTGTAGGCGTGCCGCCAGGTTGTTCTGGGTCATCGCCCAGTCCTCCGGAAAGGCCTCGCGGGTATAGACCGTCAGCGCCTGCTCGGAGTGCGCGATCGCCCGCTCCAGGTTGTCCGCCCGCTCGCCGCGGATGCGCTGCTGATAGGCGTTCGCCAGGTTGTTCTGGGTCATCGCCCAGTCTTCGCGGAAAGGCCTCGCGGGTATACACCGTGAGCGCCTGCTCGTAGTGCTGCGATCGCCCGCTCCAGGTTGTCCGCCCGCTCGCCGCGGATGCGCATCCCGATAGGCGCTCGCCAGGTTGCTCTGGGTCATCGCCCAGTCGCCGGGAAAGGCCTCGCGGGTATAGACCGCGAGCGCCTGCTCGGCAGTGCGCGATCGCCCGCTCGAGGTTGTCCGCCCGCTCACCGCGGATGCGCGTCGCATAGGCGTCCGCCAGGTTGTTCTGGGTCGCCGCCCAGTCTCGGGGAAGGCCTCGCGGGTATAGACCGTGAGCGCCTGCCGTAGTGCGCGATCGCCCGCTCCAGGTTGTCCGCCCGCTCGCCCAGAGGATCCTGGCTCAGGCTGCTCCCAATCTCCACCTGCCGCGCCGCCCACAGTATCTGCGCCTTCCTTCGCCCCCACAGTAGCCACGGAACCTTAACCGGCAACGCCCCGATGGCCTCGACCTTCCGCTGGGGCTTCCGCGCAGCTTTTCGGCACGGCTTCTTCGAGACCGGCATCAGTTACCCCCTGGACTTCAGGGTTCGTCACCCACAGTCTAAGGATGAACCATTCGATGTTGCGCCACAATGCGTGACACGCCCTGACGTTGTAGAGCCGGGCCATCTCGGCGCCGGACTTCCCGGCCGGTGATGACGCTTTCGGCGATCTCGGCGACGCTTGGCAGCCTCGAGGCTCTTGCGTCTGCCGCAATGCAGCCCTCAGCGCGGGCAGCGGCACAACCTGCGGAAGTCCGTTCCTTGATCATGGCGCGTTCGAACTCGGCGAAAGCGCCGACCATCTGCATCATCATGCGCCCGGCCGGAGTGGTGGTATCGATATTCTTGGTGATGAGCGGAAGCCGACCCGGCCTTGGCGATGCGCTCCATGATGTGCAGCACGTCCTTCAGCGAGCGGGACAGGCGATCGAGCTTCCAGACCACGACGGCATCCCCCTTACGTAGGTGGTCGAGCATGCGATGCAGGATCGCGCTCGCCGGCATCGCGCCACTTGCCTTGGCCGGAGGTCGTGGATCATCTCCAGGATGTGGCGGAACAAGGCACGGGCACGGCTACCTCGGCCATCTGGAATACCGAATAGCGGGCATGGGCGATAACACTTCGACCAATCTCGCACCAATCTTGACCACCTTCTCCCTGAGCGTCGTCAGCGACCAGTGCTGGATTTCGCACCGGCAGTGCCAGGGTCCGCAGGAAGCTGGCCAGGTTGTGGGCCAGGACGTCGAACATCCGATGCAGGGTGTTGAACTGCGGCCCAGTCACGTTCCAGTGAAAATTGCGTGTGTTGACGTACAGAGTGTAGGTATCGGCCAGCAGCCGCGACAAACCCTGCGCTATCGTCTTACCATGCAGACGAGCCCGCGGCTTCCGTTCGACCCCCGATGCCAGACGCCAGCCGCTTCCGCTTTGCGGTGATGGGCTTTGCACCCTGGGGATCGAGCGTCGGATTGCAGGGATGCCGGCCGCCGGGGGACATGCCCACCACTGATTTCCGCCTTTCTATCGAAGGGCGTCGGCTTTCCACCAGCCGCGATATCGAACGATTTTCTCCACTGCGACGACGATATCTCTCCTGGAAACGGACTTTAAACGACGTCGCAAACGGCCTTCAGTCCGTCCGCTTCCCGCCGCCCGTAATGCCCGCAATTTTCATATCGCGGAGGCGTCCGGTCGCCCGAAGCCGACGCCTTTTGCCGCTTCCCCCCCGGCTTCGGCTTCCCACTCCTTCGCGGTGGCAACTATCATTTCGCCAGCCGGGGTAGGACCGAGCAGGACGCGAAGACCGCCTAGCGGTCGCTTCGCCAAGAACGTTTGCGGAACTTTCCGCCTAGCAATCGCGTTTTCGAACTGCTACCCGGCCGTTACTCCCCGCAAGCCATTGAGAACATTGAAATCACAAGCTGGGTACTAAATTGGCGCAGTTCCCAGCCTGCGGAGAAAACGGCCGAAGAGAGAGGGAAGATGGGCCTCAAGCGGCGGGGGCGGTACCCAGCCGATTCGGTAAATGCCTTTGAAATAACGCGTTTTTCTCGCGCTGTCGCGGTGGAGAGAACGTTCCGGGTAGTGTGACTGGCGGAGGGAAGCGAACCCCGAATCGAACCATCTCTGTTTTTCATGCTTTGTTTTCAATGCCTTGTGAATGGCGCCTCCTGTTGCGCGCAGGACCAACGAACGACTGGCGGTATAACCCAGGCAGGAGCGCGGCGCGGTAGTTTCGCCCGCCAAGGGGTGGCGAGCAATCGCCTCCGCGCGACGTGCGCCAGCGAAACCGGCAGGTGGCCGCAGATGGAAGTTCTGCACGTGAAGGCCTGGACCCTGCCGCGCGATCGAGCAACGCGAGACGTTCAGTATTGCTCGGTACCGGCCAGTATCCGAAGGCGATCCTGAGCGGGCATTGCGCCAGGGTCTCGTTTGACCCGGTTGAGCGGACGGAAGGTGATGACACCGATCGCGAAAAGGCTAAGATAAAAGAAGGCGCCGACCATCAAGACGACCTGCCCAGGGACAGGGCCGACCGCCGTTCTTTCCCATAGGTCGCTGAAAGACGCGAGCGGTGTCGGGTGCACTCCGATCTTGCTCCAATAACTCGCTATCTGGATCGCAAAAATCCATCCGTAGTTCCGCCGAAGGCGAAGACCGGCGGCATCGAGCAGACCGATGTGGAGTCGCAGGCGCTTCAAATCATCGGCCAGCACTTTGTTCCAGTCGCTATCGGTGCAGATTCCTCTGGCGCGCAAGATCGGGTCGTAGAAACATGACTCGATCACGCGGAGACGCGTGTTCCAGATATCGAAATACTGATAGCGGCGAGCCTCGAACAGCAGGAATGCGGCAAGCAGGAACGAGACGAGGACGATCGGCAAGGGCGTCGCCTGGACGGAACTGAACGTCACCGAAAGCGCGATGCCGGTGGTGACGATGGCCCAGTTCGTGGTGGTGTCCAGCCGGGTGCGCCAGACGGTGCTGCGGTACATCTCGCCGCGGTAGAGATGGGCAAGTGCGCCGATCTCTGCAGCGTTGTACTGTGGCGCCTGCGCGTCTCTGCTGTTCTCGGTCATAGCCTGCCTCCCTTCGCTCCACCGTCTGCCAGTGCAGCGCTGCTCTGGCCACTATCAGATGAAAAGCCCCGTGTGATTTTCTCGCCATATCCACTACCGTGCGGCGTGCCGCCCAGGGACAATTCGAGAGCGGAGCATAGGGTGGGAATGCAGGACAAACGATTGTTGATCTGCGACGACGAGCCTGCCTTCGGCCGCTTCGTCAAAACGTCGCCGAAGACCTCGGCTACGAGGTCCGCGTGACGACCGATGGGCGCGCGTTCATCGAGGCGTACGACAGCTTCAAGCCAACCGACGATCATCCTCGACATGATCATGCCGGGCATGGACGGCAACGAGATCGTTCTCTGGCTCGCGCAAGCAGAAATGCACGGCGCGGCTGATCATCATCACTGGATATACGCCGGACTACGCGGCCCACGCCAAGGTGCTGGCGGAGTACAAAGGCCTCCGGCCGGTGACAACGTTGAACAAGCCGATCGAGGTCAGCGAGCTTCGAGCCGTGTTGGGATCGCAAGAATCCTCTTAGGCTCGGCTCGCCAAGAAAACCAGGGACGCGGTCCTACCGCGTGGGAGGGTAGCATGGGCGAATACAAACGCCTCGCTTTGCTCGTCTTCGTCATCATCGGTGCGTGCCTGATTGTCGGCGCCTCTGCCGGGCACGCGGCGCAGGCCGAAACCAAGGAAGTGGTCGCCGCCGTCGCTCGTGACTTCTACCCTGAGTACGTGGTCGACGCGGATGGCCGTCCGGGAGGCTTCGCCATCGACATGATGAACGCGGTGGCGAAGCGGGCCGGGCTGAGCGTGACCTATCGCGTGTTCGAAACCTGGGCCGATCTCATCGCGGCGCTCGAACGCGGCGACGCCGATGTCGTTCCCGTTGTCTCTGTCACCCGAGCGCGCGAAGGCCGCATGCTGTTCACGCGCCCGCTCGTAACGTCGCCCGTCGTCTCTGTTCGTCCGACAAGATACCGACGACATTCGCGGTTGGACCGATCTCGCCGGCCGCAGGGTGGCGCGTGATCGAAGGCGGCGTATCGGAGGAAATCCTCAGCGAACGGGAGACGAGCGCGCGTCTCGTGCCGTACGCCCGTCTGCAGGACGCGCTGTTCGGCCTGCTGTCGGGCGAGGTCGACGCCCTCGTCTCCTTCGAGAGTTCGGTGTGGAAGGTGAGCGAGAGGGCGCGCCTCGCCGACCGGATCAAGGTCGTGGGAGAACCCTTGACGGAGGTGAAGCGCGCCATTGCCGTGCGGCAGGACCTGCCCGGTCTGCGCGACCGGCTGGATGCGGCCGTTGCCGAGTTTCTCGATTCCTCCGGAATACAGGAAGCTCTACTCCGAGTGGTACGCTGCGGCGCCGTCGTTCTGGACTCCCGGGCGCATCGGATGGCTTGCCGGGGCGTCCACGGCTCTTCTGCTGCTGGGCATGCTCTTCTGGCAGTCTCTCTCGTTGCGCGCCGAGAGCCGGCGACTTGCCGAGAGCGCTCCAGGAAAATTGCCAGGGGAGCGCGCGGCTGTCGAGTTCCCGAGCTCGCGTGATCTCGCGAGCATGCGGGCTGATAGCGCTCGCGCTCGGCCTTGCTGTCCTGTTCGGCTGGGCGTTCGACGTGACAGCGCTCAAGAGCGTGCTGCCGGGGCTGTTCGCCATGCAGCCCTGGGCCGCCACGGCCATCGCGCTCGCCGGCGGAGCCCTGCTGGCGGCCACCGCTCCGGGCCGGATCGCGGCTGCAGTGTCCATGGCGCTGGCCGGCACGGTCTTGATCATCGGCCTGCAGACGCTGCTGCAATACGCGACGGGGCTCGACCTCGGCACCGATCGGTGGCTCTTCCCGACGGCCGTCAGCAATCAGCCGGGCCATCCGCACCCGGGCCGGGTCGCCGAGGCCACGTCGATCGCCTTCGCCTTGCTCGGTACGATGCTTCTGCTCGCTCGCGTCGAGAGAGCCTGGGCACGAGGGGTTTTCTCCACCATCGGCACCGTCGGGCTGCTCCTGATGGCCGCGCCGCTTCTAGGTTACCTGATCGGCGCCGGTGTGCTGCAATCCGTGGCCTTCTTCACCCCTATCGCCCTGCACGCGGCGCTCGGTCTCGTCGTCCTTTTCCTGGGCGCGTTGGCGCTGCGCCCGGATACGGGCTGGATGGCCTTGCTCTCCGGCGATATGCCAGGTGCCACTTCCGCCCGCATGCTGCTGCCCGTTGCCGTGGCCGGCCCGGTACTGCTCGCTTGGCTGTTCACTTCGGGAAAGCAAGCCGGGCTCTACGGGCCGGACTTCCAAGTTGGGCTCATCACGCTGGCCACCATCGCGCTGCTGGCGAAACGCCTTGCTGTGGAATGCCGCGCGCCTCGATCGCCTGCATCGCGCCCGACTGGCCGCAGCGGAAGCGCTGCGCCAAAGCGAGGAACGATACCGCACGCTCGTCGAGGCACAACCGGACCCGATCTGCCGGTTTCTGCCGGACACGACGCTCACCTTCGTCAACCGGGCGTATGCCGAGTTCTACGGTCGAGAGCCGGAAGAGCTGATCGGCAGGCGCTGGCTCGACTTCGCGCGCCAGGGACGAGCGGCCACGGTTCCTCGACGAGCTGTCGTCGTTCACGCCCGAGCATCCGGAGCGGCACGAGGAAACCCGCAGCACGCGGGCCGACCGGGAGGTGCGCTGGTACCTGTGTCACCTCTACGGATTTTTCGATGACGCCGGCAACATCGTTTCGTTCCAGACCTTCGGCACCGACATCACCCCCCGCAAGCGCGCCGAGGAGCGGCTCGCCGAACAGCTCGGCCTGCTCACCGCGATAACCGACAGCGCGGCGGACGCCATCTTCGTCTCCGACGGCGAAGATCGCGTCACCTTGATGAACCCGGCGGCGGAGCGGATTTTCGGCTGGTCGCGACAGGAGCTGACGGGCCGAAAGCTGCACGACGCCATTCACGACCGTCACCCGGACGGCCGTCCTTATCCGGCGTCCGAATGCCCGCTCAGCCGTGTCTACGCGACCGGGGAGACGCTCGTCAGGCACGAGGACGTGTTCTTCCGCAAGGACGGCTCGCAGGTCCCGGTCGCCTGCTCCAACGCGCCGCTGGTGATCGAGGGCCGGATTGCCGGCTCCGTACTGGTCGCCCACGACATCACCGAGCGCAAGCGGAGCGAGGCGGCGCTGCGCGAGAGCGAAGCCCGCTATCGCACCGCCGGCGAAGCCATCCGTTACGGCGTGTGGGTGTGCAATCCCGAGGGTGGCGTGGAGTTTGTGAGCCAGACATTCCTCGACCTCATCGGCAAGACGCTGGACGAGGTGAAACCACGAGGATGGCTGGACCGGCTGCCGCCCGAGGACCTGAAGCCTACCCTGGACGCCTGGCACGAGTGCGTGCGCACCGGTTCCGAGTGGACCTGGGAGCACCGCGTCAAAGGCAAGGACGGCGTCTATCGCACCATTCTCAGCCTGGGCCGGCCGGTGCGCGATGACCGGGATCGCATCACCTCATGGGTCGGCTTCAACCTCGACATCTCCGCGCGCAAGGAAGCCGAGGACGCGCTGCGCGAAAGCGAGGCGCGGCTGCGACGCACGGTGGAGAACGCTCCCTTCCCGATCATGGTGCATGCCGAGGACGGCGAAGTCGTGCATCTCAGCCAAGCTTGGCTGGACCTGACCGGCTATGCCCGCGAGGAGATCGGCACCATCGCCGCCTGGACGGAACGGGCCTATGGCGAACGCAAGGAGGTGGTGCGCGCCGACATCGACCAGCTCTACGCGCTCGACCAGGCGGTCGACGAGGGCGAGTACCTCATCCGCACCGCCGACGGCCGGACGCGCGTCTGGACATTCTCCTCTGCGCCGCTGGGCAGCGATGACCGCGGCCGGCGGTCTGGTGGTGAGCATGGCGGCCGACGTCACCGAGCGCAAAGAAGCCGAACGGGCTTTGCGGGAGAGCGAAGTCCGCATGCGCGCGCTGTTGGACGCGAGCCAGGACGAGATCCTGCTGATGTCCACGCGAGGGCGAGGTTCTCGCCATCAACAAAGCCGCCGAGCGGAGGTTGGCCAAGAGGACGGGCGGGTCTACTCCGGTCAGCGCTCACCTCGATCGGCTGTTGCCGCGGGACCAGGTGGAGTAGAGGATGGCCATCGTCCGGCAGGTCGCCACGACGGCGACGCTCGTGCATTGCGATGTGCCGATCCGCTCGCGCTGGTTCGAGTTCTGGTTCTATCCGGTGCTTCAGCCCGACAAGCCCGTCTCGGAGGTGGCCGTCTATGCGCGGGAGATCACCGAGCAGAAGAAATCGCAGGCGGACCTGAGCAAGCTCTTTCAAGCCATCCAGCAGAGCCCGATGTCGGTCGTCATCACCGACCGGGACGGCAACATCGAATACGTCAATCCCAAGTTCACCGAGGTCACGGGGTATACGCTGGCGGAGGCCATCGGCCAGAATCCGCGCATTCTCAAGTCCGGGCACACGCCGCCCGAACAATATGCGGAACTATGGAAGACGATTATCTGCAGGCGGCGTGTGGCGCGGTGAGTTTCTCAACAAGAAGAAGAACGGCGAGCTGTTCTGGGAGCTCGCCTCGATCGCACCGGTCAAGGAGGGGGAGAAGATCACCAACTTCGTCGCGGTGAAGGAGGACATCACCGAGCGCAAGGAGATGGAGGAGCAGCTCCGCCAGTCGCAGAAGATGCAGGCCGTGGGCCAGCTCACCGGCGGCATCGCGCACGATTTCAACAACCTGCTCGCCATCGTCATGGGCAATCTGCAGCTGTTGCAAGAGCGCGTGAGCGGCGATGCCAAGGCTCGGGAATACCTTGACGATGCTCTCTGGTCGGCGAAACGCGGCGGTGAACTCACCCACCGCTTGCTCGCGTTCGCGAGGAAACAGCCTCTCAAGCCGGCCGTCATCGACCTCAACGACGTCGTTCGGGGCATGACCGAACTGTTGCGCCGAACCTTGGGTGCCAGCATCCGCATCGAGGAGTCGTTGGCTCCGAACCTGTGGAAGGCATTCGCCGACCGCGGCGAACTGGAACAGCGCGCTGGTCAATCTCGCGGTCAATTCACGCGATGCGATGCGGAGCGCCGGCACGCTCACGCTGGAGACGCGCAATGCTGTCCTCGACGAGGATTATGCCGAGCAGTACGAGGAGGTGACGCCCGGCGAGTACGTGCTGCTCGCCGTTGCCGATACCGGAACCGGCATGCCGCCCGAGATCGTGCAGCGGGTGTTCGAGCCGTTCTTCACGACGAAGGAGGTGGGACAGGGCAGCGGCCTCGGGCTGAGCATGGTCTACGGCTTCGTCAAACAGTCGGGCGGGCACGTCAGCATCTACAGCCGGGTCGGGCAAGGCACATGCGTGAAGCTCTACCTGCCGCGGGCGCCGTCCTCCCCGGTGGGGCGGGAAGAAGATTCCCCGGATGTGTTTCCGGAGGACCTGGGGAACAAGGTCGTTCTGGTCGTCCTCTGTTTCATAAATATCCGCGGCGGGAACGAAGATCGGCGCATTGCGCGTGCTCTCTGCGCGCTCGCCGGCTTGCGGATGAGCAATCATGTCGGCCATGTCGCGTACTCCTCGTCCTCAGGATTGGCTGATCTTGATTTTCCGCGGCTTGTCGCTCTCGGGGCGCGGCAGATCGACCGTCAGAATGCCGTTCTGCGCCGCTGCCTTCACCTGCTCGGGGTCGACGTTGAACGGCAGAGCGATCGTGCGCGAGAACGGACCGAACGTCCGCTCGCGCCTGTGGAAGCCGGCTTCCGGCTCCTTCGCCTCCGGCTCGCGGCGACCTTTGATCGTGAGCGTGTTCTGATGCACGGTCAGATCGACGGCGTCGAGACTGACGCCCGGAATTTCGGCGATGACGATGATCCCGTCCGGGCCGCGCCAGATGTTGATCGGCGGAAATTCGGCCGAGGGAGCCCACCTCTGCTCGCCGAAGGCCCGATTGATCTCCTCCTGAATGCGGCGGAGCGGCGCCAGCGGTTCACCCCACAGGTCCACTCCCGGCGAATACCTGACCATCTCACCCTCCTGTCCGATCTCAGAGTTTCCAGACCGCGTGCGGACTTGCCGTGCTCGGACCGAGGAGTCGATCCGGGGCCGCGCCGGGGGTGATTGTATGTGCCGCAGCGGGGGCGCTCAACCCCCTCTGGCCGCGGCGAGCCACGAGCGGACGCGCGCCGGCGCGGCTTGGCGCTCCGGCTCGCCTCGCCCCATTGGTCCGCCGCGTCGGGATTACGCATGAGCCTCAGCCAATTTGAGGAGCCGGTAGGGCATTGGCGGGGTGCGGACGGCAGCCCTAGCCTAGCGCGGGAACCATGGCGGCCTAGCCGTAGCCGAGGTTGAAGCGGCGGGCAAGCGAGTGAGCATGAAAACGGGCGTCAGCGCACCGAGGCCAAGGCCGAATAAGCCCTGACCAGCCTGACCGGAAACACGTACAGCAATTGGAATGCCGTCGGCGCGAGGCTGAAAATGTGCCGCGCAGCCACCAGTGACCTCGCCCATAACAGAAGCCCCATAAGCCGCCCCAGACAATGCGGGGGGCAACCAGTTCGGCTTTAGGCCGGGAGCAATACCGATGCCGAGGCGTGCGGTAAGGTGATTCGCTCTCGGCGGCCCAAATCGCGAGGGCGCCGAAAGCTCCGGCGAGGTGCCGAGATGCGGGTTGCCCTGTGAGTTCGGATCGTAGCGATAGACTTCAAGGGCTTTCACTCGGGTACTGGCTGGGGCCGGCCATGTCCGCTGCCGCATGATGCGCGACTCGGCGAACACAAAGTTCCTCGGCACCGGAAACCGCTTCAGCGCCGTGACGCGAGGCACTTGATCTGAGGATCGAATGATCAACGAAGACCTCCTTTTAGCCACATTCATGCGCCGGGTTTGCGCACCGAGGTAGGGAGCGCACGATCGCCGAAGTCAATCAATCATCGACCCTTGGATGACGTTCCCTCCTTCGTCGACGATGAGGCGGAAGCGTCTTGTCCCCACCGGGTGCCCCAGCCATCTTTCCCTTCAGATCGCATTGTGGGTGGGCTGCCCTATTGTCCAACGACGGCTTTCGCAGGACCAGGTTCAGACCACGGGCCCGGCTGCGTGCCTTCCTTCCCTTGCTTTGCGCGTTCTTGGCCCAATCCCATAGTAAGCGCCGTTAGTCCGGCCAGGCCGCCGAGCTGCATCGTTTCCACGGCCGAGCTTGGTACAATGACAATCGTGGAATTCTGCTTCAAACCCTCATAGAGCATGTTCATTGCCCTGAGATGCAACGCGATGGGATCATTGACGTAGGTCTTCGCCGCTTCCGCAAATTTCTCCGCCACCTGTTTTTCCGAATCCCCAAAATCACGCGGGCCTGACGTTCTCTCTCCGCTTGGGCCTGCATTGACATCGCATCCTGGAGGGCCGCAGGAATAAGAACGTCCTTGACCTCCACCGAAATGACATTGATGCCCCATGGCTCGGTACGTATATCGATGATCTTCTGAAGATCGTTGCTAATTTTTTCCCTCCCCTCCAGCATGTCCGAAAGCATGGTCTTGCCGATCACGTCACGCAGAGCCGTTTGAGAAGCCCAGCTAATGGCGCTGCCATAGTCGGCAACGTCGAGCGCCGCCTTTTTTGGGTCCACGACTTTCCAAAACAACACGGCATCGACATCCACCGGCACCGTATCTTTCGTGAGTGTCTTTTCTGCCTTGAAGGAACTGGTAATCACGCGAGTGTCGATCCAATAGGGCACCGTTTCGATGATCGGGATTATAAAAAACAATCCCGGCCCTTCCAGAGAGCGGAAGCGCCCCAGCCGCAAAACCACCGCCCTATCCCACTGATCCGCAATCTTGATCGAGTAAGAAGCAACGACGGCAATGACGAAGGCGCCGACCGCGATCGACAGGCTTTCGCGATAAGCCGAATTGGTATATTCGAAGTATGCGAATGCCAAGCCAATGCCGACAATGACAACAAAGATCAATCCCGGTAGTGCGCTGGTTTTCCTCATTTTCAATCTCCCCGCGTGCACCGAAGCTTGAATTCGGCGGTAACGATGGTGGAGGCTGCCAAGGATAGGCTAAAGCAGCAATCTTTTCGACCCGCTGAGCGGTGCGATGGATCGGAGTACCGTTACGGAGGACGGCCAGTCGATTCCCATGTTGGACGCCTGGAGAGCGGTGCCCCGACCGCTCAGCCGGGGGGAGCGAATCGTGGACCTATGGGTCAATGGGCTCGCCATCGTTGCCGGCTTCGTCGGGGTCATTGTGCTGATGGCGGTGGCGATCCCGCAGGGGAGCCCTAGGCTGACCGTCAGCCTGCTTGTATACAGCCTTGGCCTGCTGGCGATGCTGATTTGCTCGGCGGTTTACAACGCTCGCAGCGCGTGGCCCCGCAACGATCTGCTCCGCCGGCTCGACCACGCTGCTATCTTCATGATGATCGCCGGAACCTACACGCCGTTCCTCGCGGTGAAGATGGATGGCGGCTGGGGCCGCTGGCTGCTTCTGTACGTCTGGGCGGTGGCGGGCTTGGGCGTGGCGCTGAAGTTGATCTGGGTGAAGCGCTTCGAACGCCTCTCCGTGATGCTCTATCTGTTCCTCGGATGGACTATTCTGGTGGCGATTGAACCGCTGGCTGCTTCGGCGTCACTGCCGGCGATCGTCCTGCTGGCGGCGGGCGGCATCCTCTACAGCGTGGGTGTGCTGTTTCACCTCTGGGAGCGGCTCGCCTACCAGCAGCCGATCTGGCATGGTTTCGTCATGGCAGGCGCCGCCTGCCACTACGCTGCGGTCCTGGACGTCGCCCTGCCCGGCACCTTCACCTGATGGACCAGGCCGGCCTCTTGTCCGAACCGCTGGTATAGGACTCTCGCGCCAGCGAGCGCTTGCAGGCGCCTTGCGCTTGCGCCCTTGAGGATCATTGCAGCGGCCTGGTCACGATCATGACGCTCGGATCGTCGGGGTCCGTCTTGATCGAGAAACCGAGCTTGCGGGCGAGGCCCAGCATCGGCGCGTTCTCCCTCAGCACCTCGCCCCAAATCTCGCGGATGCCGCGGCGCTGGCAGCACTCGACGATCTCCTCCAGGAGCAGGCGGCCGAGACCCTGGCCCTTCAGGTCGGAGCGCACCGCGCCGGCGTATTCGGCGCGCGCCCCTTCCGGGTCGGCGAAAATGCTCATTATTCCCAGGATTGCCGGCTTTTCCGCGTGAGGATCGATGAGCACGAACGCCATCTCGCGGTCGTAGTCGATCTGCGTCAGCCGGGCGGCGATCTGATGATTCAACTCCTTGACTTGCAGAGAAGAACCGCAGGCGGCGGTCCTCCGGCGACTGGCGGAGAACGAAGGCTTGCAGCGCCGGCTCGTCCTCGGGTCGGATCGGCCGAAGCGTCAGCGCCCGGCCGTCGCGCGCGTGCACCGTTTTCTCGAACTCGCTGGGATAGGGGCGGATGGCGAGCCGCGCTTCGGCCGGCTGCGCAGGAGCGGGAGCGAGCCGGATGTCGGCCGTCAGCGCAACGATGCCGTGGATGTTGGCGAGCAGCGGGTCGATCTCGAGGGCAACGATCTCGGCGATGTCGGCGGCCATTTGCGACAGCTTGACGAGAGCTAGCGCGATCTCGTCGAGGACCTCGGGCGCGCCCCCGCAAGCCCCCTGCAGCAGCCGCGAGACATCCGTCTCTGCCATCACCTGGCGGGCGAGGTTGAGGTTCAGAGGAGGCAAAGCCACTGCCTGGTCCGGCAGCAATTGGCCGATCAGGCCGCCGCGGCCGACCACGATCACCGGCCCGAAGGTCTCGTCAGCGCGATCCCCAGGCGCACCGCGCAGGCGTCGTTGCGGTCGATCCATGGTCGCACCGCGAAGCTGGCGAGCGGGGTGGTGTAGCCGCGCGCCTGCCAACGGCGCTCTAATCGCCGCGCCGCGGCCAGCACGGCGGTCGCGTTGAGCAGATCCGGGGCGACCCAGGTCGCATCGCCAGCCGCCAGCTCACTGCCCAACGCCTGCAGCGCCACCGGGAAGCCGATCTGCTCGGCGACCGCCGCCGCTTCCTCGGCGGTCGCGGCGGGGTGGCTGGCGGCAACGGGAATGCCGTATGCGGCGACGACCTGCAGCGCCTCGGCTTCGCTCAGCCGATTGCGGCCGTCCGCCAGCGCCCGGCGGGTGATCTCGCGCGCCTGCTCGGCGTCTCGCTCGAACAGCTCGGGCACCGAGGCCGGGGTCTCCATCAGCATGTCCTGGTTCCGCCGATAGCGGACCAACTGCATCAGCGCCTCGATGGCCGGCGCCGGGCCGTCGTGCAGCGGGATGCGGCGTTCGGCGAACAGCCGGCGCGTTTCCTCGAGTGTGCTCTGTTCGAGCCAGACGGCGGCGACGGGCTTGCGCTCGTGGGCGAGCCTGTCGGCCGTGGCGCGCGCCGCTTCCAAGGTGTCGCCGACGGCGGTCGGCGTGTTGATGGCGACGATGGCGTCGATGCCGGGGTCGGCGAGCAGCGGACCCAGCGCGTCCCGATAGCGCGCAGCGGTCGCGTCGGCGAACAGATTGACCGGATTCCGACGCCCCCAGGTCGCCGGCAAGACCGCGTCGAGCGCCGCGAGCGTCGCATCCGCGAGCTGGGCGAGCTTGCCCCCTTCCCGCAGCACCAGGTCGCCCGCCACCTCGCCGATGCCGCGGCCGTTCGACAGAACCGCGATGCGGTCGCCGTTGACGCGAATGCCGGTGCCGAGCGTGCCGGCGGCCGCCACCAGATCGGCGAGACTGGGCACCGGCAGCATGCCGGCTCGCCGGAACGCGGCGTCGTAGACGTCGGCGCGGCGCGGCTGCCGGGGGGACGCCGATGCCGCTCCGCCGACGCGGTCGCTGCGGCCGGCCGAGAACACGATCACCGGCTTCAGCCGCGCCGCCGCGCGCGCCGCCGATAGGAACTTGCGCGGGTGCGCGACGTGGTCGACGCACAACAGCACGGCGCGCGTCAGCGGATCGAGAGCCAGGTGGTCGAGAAGATCGCCAAAGTCGACATCCGCCATGTCGCCGAGCGACGCGAGCAGCGAAAACCCGACGCCGCGAGCGGCCGCCCAATCGAGCATCAGCGTCATCAACGAGCCGGACTGGCTGACGAAGGCGAGGTCGCCCGGCCTGACCCGCGCGTGCGCGTACGTGGCATCGAGGCCAAGTCCCGGCACCATCATGCCGAGGCAGGCCGGTCCCACGATCCGCAAACGATGCGGCTTCGCCGCGTCCAGCATGCCCTGCCGGAGTGCTGCGCCCGCGGCCGGCCCCGCGCGATCGAACCCCGCCGAGACCACCACCACGGCGCGGGTGCCGCGCGCGCCGAGGTCGGCGATCAAGCCAGGCACGTCCTCCGGCGGCGAGGCGATGACGGCGAGATCGGGGATGACTGGCAGGTCGGCGACGGAGCGGTAAGCGAGCACACCGTGCACTGCGGCGTCGCGAGGATGTACCGGCATGACCGGTCCATCGAAGCCGCCCGCGAACAGGTTTCGCGCCAGCACCCCACCCACCGAACGCGGCGTATTGTCGGCGCCGATGAGCGCGATCGATCGCGGCCGGAACAGGGTATCGAGAGTGGCGACGGACACTGAACTGAAAGCCCCGCATGGAGGGCCCTCGCGGAGCCCGCACTTCGCCATCCTCGCACAGCCGCGCGGCGGCCGAAAGCATGCCGAGGCGCCCGCCGCGTTCATCGAAACTCAGCAATCGCATCGCCGCGGGCGACCTTGCGCACCATCGGCTCGGCCGATAGTCTTCCGTACTCGATCGTCGACCGGAAACCGCTGCTGCGGGCGTAGCCTGCAGAAGCAGGCCGGCGTCAGCCTCGCCCTCCGCAGTCCGCAGGCAGCCGTCGATCGCTTGCCTGGCGTCCGGCCTGCGCCATTCCCGGGGAGCTGTCCGCATGAACGAAATGATCGAGAACAAAACATTCGACGAGATCCGTGTCGGCGACACGGCATCGCTGAGTTCGCACCTTGCACAGCGATGACGGCGAGACGTGGGCGGCGTTGACGGGCGACGTTAATCTGATTGACCTGGACCCGTCGCCGGCCAACTCGTCGATGTTTCCGTACGGCGGGGGACAGGCGATGTGGGCGGCAGCGCTGTTCTCGACGGTCGCCGGAACGCGCTTGCCAGGTTTGGGATCGCTGACCACGGCCGCGGACATCCACTTCATCAGGCCCGTGCGGATCGGCCAGCGTGTGACGGCGACCGTCACCGTCAAGGAAAAGCGGACGAAAAGCGCCACCGTCGTGCTCGATTGCGCGTGCACCGACGACAGTGGCCAGGAACTGCTCGTCGGCACCCTCGAGGTGTTGGCGGCCAGGCAGAAGATCCGCCATGCGCTGAGGGACTTGCCGACGATCCAGTTGCGGCACGAGGACCGATACTTGAGTTGATCAAGGCGTGCGATGGCCTGTCGGCGTTGACCACGGCCGTCGTTCACCCGTGCAGCGACGACGCGCTGAAGGGGGCGATCGAAGCGGCCGAGCGCAATCTGATCACGCCCATTCTGATCGGCCCGGAAAAGAAGATCCGCGCGGTTGCCGCGAGCGAAAAAATCGACCTGTCGCCTTATCGCATCGTGTCCACCGAGCACAGCCATCATGCCGCCGAGGTGGCGGTGGCGATGGTCCGCGCCGGCGAGGCCGAAACTTTGATGAAGGGGAGCCTGCATACCGACGAATTGCTGCATGAGGTGATGAAAAAAGAAGGCGGCCTGCGTACCGAACGACGGCTCAGCCACTGCTTCCTGATCGCCGTGCCGACGTTCGCGCGGCCGATCATCGTCACCGACTCCGCCATCAATATCCTGCCGACGCTGGAGGAGAAGGCCGACATCTGCCAGAACGCGATCGAGCTCGCGCACGCCATCGGCATCGCTAAGCCGAGGGTGGCGATCCTCTCGGCGGTGGAGACGGTGACCCCGAAAATTCCCTCGACCATCGAGGCGGCCGCACTCTGCAAGATGGCCGATCGCGGCCAGATCAAGGGCGGCCTGATCGACGGGCCGCTCGCCTTCGACAACGCCATAGACGAAGAGGCGGCGAAAACCAAGGGCATCGTCTCTCCGGTCGCGGGCAAGGCCGACATTCTGGTGGTGCCGAATCTCGAGGCCGGCAACATGCTGGTGAAGCAGTTGATATTCATGGCGAACGCCGAGGCGGCCGGGATCGTCATCGGCGCCCGCGTGCCGATCATCCTGACCAGCCGGGCCGACAGCGTCCACGCACGCCTCGCGTCCTGCGCGGTCGCCGTGCTGTTTGCGGCCGAGCTGCGCCGGGGTGCCGCGCTGCTGAAGGCGGCGGCGGGTAGCGGCCGTGGATCCCGGCTTTTTCGCCATCAGTGCGGGTTCCTCCAGCATCATATACGCGGTCTACGGCAGTGAGGACGCAGCCGAACCGGCGCTGGGATCAGATCCGAAGGCATCGGGACGGCGCCGCGCTTCAAGGGCAAACGAAGCGGAGAGGGGTGCTGGGCGAGCAGCGCTGGCCGGAGGGCAACACGCTGAGCCATGCGGCCGGCATGCGCTTGCTTCTGAATCTTTGTTGTTCGCGAAAGTGGCGGACACCTGCTGGTTGAGGGCGAAAAGGACCACCTCGTCAGCGACCTTCGGCTGCCGGTTGGCTAACACCTTCACCGCGAAGCATGCGATCAGCGCGTCGGTCAGCGCGGACCGATCGATGCCGAGGGCGGGGGCGGCCTTCAGCCGCTGCTGACGGCCGAGCACCCGGGGCTCACCGACCGGCGGACTTGTCTCCGCCAGCTTCTTGGGGGCGCTCCGACAAGTCCGCCGGCTCCGTCCCGGCAAGGGAGGATGACTTGGCAGTTGACCGGGATCCGAAAGAATTCCTTGGGCGTAAGCCCACCCGTTGGTCGTGCAGCAGGAAAAGCCTGCCAGTCAGCGAAGCGTACGTAGGGTAATGACGATACGTCAGGAGGTCGCCTGAGCGACAGGCTCGCTTGGTATGCGCATTCCTCGGGAAAGGTGCGCCGATGCGCCAGCGCGTTGATCGACGAACACAAGGGTCTTCGCAAGCAGCACGGGCCGCAGGATAGTTCCGCCGAACTGAGTAACTGAGTTATCGTTTTCGACATGGCCGCCAGCATCGGAGGCTGGCCAGCTCGCCCGAGGACGTCACCGAGGTCGTCCTGTTCCTCTTGCTCGGCGAGCGCGGCGCGCAAAGCAAGAGGGCCGCAGCTTGCGCCACGGCCCTCGATGGAGCTCGGTCCGGAGGAAAGGGCGAGACTTAGAAGTCCATGTCGCCCATGCCGCCCATACCGCCCATGCCGCCGCCCGGCATCGGCGGCGCTTCCTTCTTCGGCTTCTCGGCGACCATCGCCTCGGTGGTGATCAGCAGGCCGGCGACCGAGGCCGCGTCCTGCAGCGCGGTGCGCACGACCTTGGTCGGGTCGATGATGCCGGCCTTGAACATGTCGACGTACTCTTCGTTCTGGGCGTCGAAGCCGAGGCTCAGGTCGTTCTTCTCGAGCAGCTTGCCGACGACCACCGCGCCGTCGACGCCGGCGTTCTCGGCGATCTGCCGGGCCGGCGCCTGCAGCGCCTTGCGGACGATCTCGATGCCGTGCTTCTGGTCGTCGTTCTCGGCCGGCAAGCCGTCGAGCGCCTTCGCCGCGTACAGCAGAGCGACGCCGCCGCCCGGCACGATGCCCTCCTCGACCGCCGCGCGGGTGGCGTGCAGCGCGTCCTCGACCCGGTCCTTCTTCTCCTTCACCTCGGTCTCGGTGGCGCCGCCGACGCTGATCACCGCGACGCCGCCGGCCAGCTTCGCCAGCCGCTCCTGCAGCTTCTCGCGGTCGTAGTCGGAGGTGGTCTCCTCGATCTGCGCGCGGATCTGGTTGCAGCGGCCCTTGATGTCGTCGTGCTTGCCGGCGCCCTCGATGATGGTGGTCTCCTCCTTGGTGATCACCACCTTCTTCGCGGTGCCCAGCATGTCGAGGGTGACGTTCTCCAGCTTGATGCCGAGGTCCTCGGAGATCACCTGGCCCGCGGTCAGGATGGCGATGTCCTCCAGCATCGCCTTGCGGCGGTCGCCGAAGCCCGGCGCCTTCACCGCCGCGACCTTGAGGCCGCCGCGCAGCTTGTTGACGACCAGCGTCGCCAGCGCCTCGCCCTCGACGTCCTCGGCGATGATCAGCAGCGGCCGGCCGGACTGCACCACCGTCTCCAGCAGCGGCAGCAGCGGCTGCAGGCTGGAGAGCTTCTTCTCGTGGATGAGGATGTAGCGGGTTCTCCAGCTCGCAGTTCATCTTCTCGGCGTTGGTGATGAAGTAGGGCGAGATGTAGCCGCGGTCGAACTGCATGCCCTCGACCACTTCCAGCTCGCTCGACAGGCTCTTGGCCTCCTCGACGGTGATCACGCCTTCCTTGCCGACCTTCTCCATGGCGCGCGCCAGCATGTCGCCGATCTCCTTCTCGCCGTTGGCGGAGATGGTGCCGACCTGGGCGATCTCGGCGTTGGTCGAGACCTGGCGCGAGCGCGACTTCAGCTCCTTGATCACCGCTTCGACGGCCATGCTCGATGCCGCGCTTCAGGTCCATCGGGTTCATGCCGGCGGCGACCGCCTTGACGCCCTCGCGGACGATCGCCTGCGCCAGCACGGTCGCCGTGGTGGTGCCGTCGCCGGCCTCGTCGGAGGTCTTCGAGGCGACCTCGCGCAGCATCTGCGCGCCCATGTTCTCGAACTTGTCGGAGAGCTCGATCTCCTTGGCGACGGTCACGCCGTCCTTGGTGATGCGCGGCGCGCCGAAGCTCTTCTCCAGCACGACGTTGCGGCCCTTCGGCCCCAGCGTCACCTTCACCGCGTTGGCCAGAATATCGACGCCGTGCAGCATCCGCTGCCGGGCGTCGGAACCAAACCTTACGTCTTTAGCAGCCATTGTCTGTCGGTCTCCCGTAGCAGCTGGGGTTCGGTCGAACTTGGCTCGAGGATGCCGAGGAGGTCGGATTCCTTCATGATCAACAGCTCCTCGCCGTCGATCTTGACCTCCGTGCCGGACCACTTGCCGAACAGCACCCGGTCGCCGGCCTTGACGTCGAGCGGAACGATCTCGCCGTCCTCGTTGCGCCCGCCCGGGCCGACGGCGATCACCTCGCCTTCCTGCGGCTTCTCCTTCGCGGTGTCGGGAATGATGATGCCGCCCTTGGTCTTCTCTTCCTGCTCGATGCGCTTGACGACCACGCGGTCGTGCAGAGGCCGAAACTTCATCGTTGTTCCTCCTAAGAAACCTGGAATATCACCATGCGCCCGGTTGTTAGCACTCTCTCCGGACGAGCGCCAATCACCTAGTCCAGCGGCTTCGGCGTGTCAAGGGCGGCGGCCGAGGATGTCCGCAGCGCGAGGTATGTGCTGGCACGGCCGGGAAGAAAGCCGCCGCCGGCGCCGCGGCGGACCGATCCGCGCCCGGTTGCGGGAGGAGGAGAAGCGCGAGAAGCCGGTCGAGATGCGCTTCAGCCTGCCCGATCCGTGGTCGCGGCAGATGTTTATCGCGCTGTGCCGGCGGTATGGCTTGCGGCCGTACCGCTATCCCCGCATGCGCCGGCAAAGCGTCATCCTGCGGGCACCGCAGAGTTTCCTCGACAAGGTTCTCTGGCCAGAGTTCCAGGAGATCAACGCCGCGCTGACCGAGTATCTGGCCCAGGTCACCGACAAGGTGATCCGCGAGGAGGTCTACAAGGACACCGGCGATGCCGACGAAGTACCGGAACCGGCGAGATCGGGCAATGACGACATGGCCTAACGGCATAGGCTATCTCGTTGAAATACGGATTGCTTGCGAGGCGTCGCCTCGGCTGAGCGGATAACGAAGGCGCGGACATGGTCGGCGGCTACCGATGGACATTCAAATCCAGGTTCCGCGCGCGAGCCTACGGTTGGCGGGGCTCGAAGACGGCGATCGCGCGCCTGAAGGAGGCCGTCTCGGAGATCAAGGCGGTCAACAGGACAGACCCGGTCGCCGCCGGGGAAGGGGCCATCGTGCTGATGGAGCGGCTCTGGCCCACGTTTCAGGATATCGACACCTCATCCGGCGCCTTGGGCACCGCCGTCAACGCCACGCTTGAGGAGATCATTCCGATCCTGATCGCCGCTCCGGCGATGCCGAAAGTGCGTGCCGCCTGGCTGGAACGGCTCTATCACGCCGTCCAGGAGGACGGCGTGCAGTACCTTTATCCGCTCGAGGAGCGCTGGGGCGAGATCGCCGTCTTTCCTGAGCTGATGAACGAGTATGCCGACCTTCTGCTGCCCCTCTTGCGCCGGGTCTGGTGCACCGAGCCGGCGACCCTACGTCTATGTCACCGGCGACACGATCTGCCTCTCGTGCCTGCTGGAGGCGGGCCGCTACGAAGAGTTGCTGGATCTCCTTACAAACGCCCGCAATCGGTTCTGGTCTGATCAGCGCTTCGGTGCGGAAGCCTTAACGCGCCAGGGACACTACGATGCGGCGCTCGCCTTTGCCGACGCCTGCCGGAAGGCGAGTATCCAGAGCCTACGATCACCGACAGATCGACCGCTTCTGTGAGGGCGTGCTGCTCAAGGCAGGCCGTGAGGAGGAGGCCTATCGCAATACGGCCCGCACGTCGGCGCCGGCGCGACCTACGTTGCGATCTACCGCGACACCCTTCGCCGCTATCCGGGGCGCGATAAGCAGGACGAATGAATGAAGCGCGGAAGTCTCGATGACCTCAGCGCCCTCATCGCCGTCGGGCGCGAGCAAAGCTTCACCAAGGCGGCCGCCAATCTTGGCGTCTCGCAATCGGCGCTGAGCCAGACCATCCGTCAGCTAGAAGCGCGGCTTGGAGTGCGCCTACTGATGCGCACCACGCGCAGCGTCTCGCCAACGAAGCGGGCGAATGCCTGCTTAACGCCCTTGGGCCCTGGTTCGAGGAAATCGAAGCCGAGCTTGCGGCCTTGAGCGAATTTCGGGAGAAGTTCGCCGGCACTATTCGGATCAATGCTATCGATTACGTGACCGACGAGCGTCTGAGAGCTCGCGGAAGCGGTCATCTTCGCGCAGATCCGGCACGACCAAGAGATCGCTCTGGCAGAGGGTGGTCGAGCAGGTGGTTCCCCGCGGCATTTCGGTAAGCTCGGGCGTCACGCCATACTTTGCCTTCAGCCATTCGCGCGTATCAGAAATGAGATTGATGATGCCGACGGGGCAGTCGAGGATCTGCGCCGCCAACTCGGCCACATCGTCAAAGGCCGGTTCCGGCGGCGTTCCAATAATGCGATAGGAATCTATCGCCTTCACCCGCTCACGCTCGTTTTCCGGAACCGGAAAATCCATCGCAATCCCTTCTGAAGACCTCGGCAGTAGGATTGGCTGCGCTTCTAACCTCTGCGGCTAGGTAAATCTTCAGACGACTGAACCTGCGAACAACTCGGGGCCTGCGCAGGCGGTGACATAGGACCATACCGTCGTCGAGGAAAGTGCGCGTTGTGTGCGAGAAGCGAAACGGTTGCTGCACGAAGGACGATACCCGAGCAGCCGAAATCGCCGAAACCGAGCGTATCGACCGCAGCTTTGTCAATCGCCTGGGCGGCGATCCTGATCTGCCGGCTTTATCAGCAACACGGCATCGCCCTGACACGACCGCCAGACCGGATGGGGAACGAGCGGCCGTCGGTCGATCTCTCGGAAACCGAGTTGGCTGTAGAGCCGCATTGCGCCATCGTTCTGCTCAAGGCAGATCAGGCTCAACCGCGTGAGTCCATACGATACCGCCTGTTGCTCGGTGGTCGCGAGAAGGCGTGTGCCGATGCCGCGGTCGCGATGTTCCGGAAAAACGGCAACGCCAGAGACGAAAAGGCTGCCGTAGTCGCGAAGCTCAACCAAAGGTCGCAGGGCCGGGTCGGCGTTTAGGTCATCAGGACCGTCTCGTTCTTCCATCGGAAACGAGTTCAACATGCCGACCGTCGTGTTCGCGAGTTCGGCAATGAAGCAGTTTTGATAGGAGCACACGATAGCGTTGCCGGAGCACCTGCGGGCACCGGCCTCGATCAGACTTTCGCCTGGCTCCGCTATCCGGCTCCAGATGTACTCCGCGAGGCCCTCAGACGCCATCAAGAACAGTCGGGCGATCTTGTAGCAGTCCTCGAGCCTGGCAGGTCGAATGAACAGCGCATTGCTTGGTAACACTGCACCGTCCACATATCGTGGATCTTGTCGCCCTGGCGCGACGAAGTCCGACCCCGACTAAAGCGCCGCGAATACGGGAAGGGAATGAAAACCGAAGTGAATTTCTTTCCGCCCCTCATAACCGGGGGTTATCTGGTTCCGTCCGTTCCTGAACGCTTCCTCGGGTATGTGGAAAGGAGTCGCAGCGGCTCTGATCCGCGCGCCGGCGCGGGCACACCTGTGGAAGCGAATGTTGGAGGATGGGGCATGTCGGTCGGCCGGCGAAATCGCCGAGACCGAAGGCATCACTCGCAGCTTCGTGAATCGACTGTTGCGCTGACGCTGCTGGCGCCGGATGCCCCAGGAGGAATTGCAGCGAGCCTCGGGCCTATGCCCGACTGCTGAGCCACGCTGAGGAGTTGAGGCCGATCTTCAAGTCACCTACCACGTTGCCGCTAGGGCGGCATCGTAAAGCACGAGGAACATCCTGCTTTCGTTCGCCCAGTTCGAGCGCGAGGTGATCGGCGAGCGCATCCGCGACAAGTTCGCCGCCTCACGGCGCAAGGGCATGTGGATGGGCGGCATCGCCGCCGCTCGGCTACGACGTGATCGAGCGCAAGCTGGTCGTGAACGAGACGGAGGCCGAGCTCGTCCGGCTGATCTTCAGGCGCTTCCTGCGCCTCGGCTCGGCGACCAAGCTGGCGCAGGAGCTGCGGCGCGCCGGCCACACGACGAAATCCTGGACGACGCAGGACGGCAAGCACCGGCCGGGCAAGCCGATCGACAAGGGCGCGATCTACAAGATCCTCGACAACCGCATCTACCTCGGCGAGGCGGTGCACAAGGGCACGAGCTATCCCGGCGAGCACGAGGCGATCATCGATCGCGCGACCTGGGACAAGGTGCACGCCATCCTCGCCGAGAATACGGTCGCTCGCGCCAACGGCACGCGCGCGCAGACGCCGGCGTTGCTGCGGGGCCTGATCTTCGCGCCCGGCGGCCACGCGATGACGCCGTCGCACACGCGCAAAGCACGGCAAGCTCTACCGCTACTACGTCGCCACCGACGCCATCCGCCAGGGCTACTCGGAATGCCCGGTGCGCAGCGTGCCGGCGGCGGAGGTCGAGGAAGCGGTCGTCGCGCAGGTGCGGCACCTGCTGCGCACGCCCGAGATCATCGCGCGGACGTGGGCGGCGGCGAAGCGACGAGGTTCGAGATGCCGGAGCGCGAGGTCGTCAAGACGCATCACCGACTTCGCGCCGCTGTGGGACGAGCTTTTCCCGGCCGAGCAGGCGCGGATCGTCCGGCTGCTGGTCGAGCGGGTCGATCTCGTCGCCCGACGGCATGCAGGTCCGGCTGCGCGCCGAGGGGCTGCAGACGCTGGTCGAGGAGCTCCGGTCGCGGGAGGCGAAAGCGGCATGAGAGACGAAGCGCAAGATCGCCGGCAGAATTGGGAGTTCGACGGCACGACGATCACCGTCCGCATCCCGATGACCTGGAAACGCCGCGGCGGCCGCAAGGTGATCATCGCGCCCGGACGGCGGCGACGCCTGGGCGCCGGCGAAGCCGCGGCCGGACGAGACGCTGATCCGCGCGCTGGCGCGGGCGCATCGGTGGAAGCGGTTGCTGGAGGAGGGCAGGTACCGATCGGCTGGCGGAACTGGCCGAAGCAGAGGGCGTCACCCGCAGCTTCGTCAACCGGCTGCTGCGGCTGACGCTGCTGGCGCCGGACATCGTCGAGGCGATTCTCGACGGACGGCAGCCGAAGGCGATGCAGTTGGAGGAGCTGACCCGGGCGATCCCGGACGGGTGGGAGGAACAACGCGAGATTATCAACTGAATCCAGCCCATAACTCGGTTATCGCCGCGGCGCGCCGTCGCTGCTCGTCGCCGACAACGCCCGGCTGACGAAGCGTGGACGCGCGGCGGCGAATATCGGGCGGCGGCAGGGGGCGGCGTACACCCGGCTCTCAGGTCGCACCACCGTGCCGCTGTTCATCCTGGTGCCGCAGGTGACGGTCCGGAAGCGGCTGGACGTCGCCGGTATTGCAGAGAAGTGGATCAGGATGTTGCCGCAGCTGGTGCTGCGGCATTGGTTTGGATCTGCGTAGCGGTCTCCGACCTACGCCGCCTGCTGGAAGGCAATCTTGATCCGCGTCGGCGGCCGCTCGGCACGGTGTCTGAGCGCCAGGCGGTGATCGGTGTCCGTATCGAGAAAGGCCCGCAGCCGCTGGACCACCGTCAGCTCTTCTTTCTGCAGGTGCGCCATCATTTCGGCGACGAGGTCGGTTGCGGCACTTTGGAACTCCGCCCAGCGGTCGGCATCGATACCATCCTCGAGGATCCTGGCGGCGATCCCACGCACACGCCTCGCCAGCGGCCCGATGATCACGTGCTCGTGGGTCAGGAGCGACGCCAGCTCGCCGCCGCCTCGCGCGCAGATGAGCGGGAACAGAACCGCTTCCTCGAAGGCGTTGTGGTCGATGATCTGGTCGAGAGAGACGATGAGCTCCTGGAGATGCTCCTTCTCGTCCTCGTCTCTCGGGTCGATCGGCCGCCGTCCCTCGGCGCCGATAACACGGTTCTCGAGGCCACAAATCAGCGAGAGAATGCGGAAATGTTCTTCGTGGAGCACCTCTCCCAGTTCGGTCAAAAACGCCATCGTCGCACCACGGCCCTTCATGCAATGCAGCATGAATTTGCTGCATTGCAGCAGCGTAACAGGTCGCCGATCGCAAGGCCAGGTAAACCACGAGCGGGCAGCCATGCCATCCACGCGTGAGCAGGTGCTCTCGGCGCTGTTCGACCGCCTCCAGCTCATCGCCGGTGGCACCGTCAAGCGCAACGAGGCGCTGCCTGCGAGCGTGCCGGCCGCTAAACCTCACCTGCTCCGGTCCAGCGGCCCTGGTTCGTCTTCGTTCAAGCTCGCCAGGAGCGTCGATTCGGCTCTGCAAGCACGCAGGCGAGAGCGGCCGGCTTACGCGCCTACCGTGCCGCCGCCTCGCCTGACGATCACCTGCACCGACGGCCGTGGGGGCATGTCCGACTTGAAGTCCGGCCAGCGCGTCGAGGGGGTATCGAAGGTCGAGCCTTCACTGTCGCCCGGATGCTGCACAGAGGCGAAGTACGCCGTATCGTCGGTGTTGAGCTCCGGCCCGCACAGCTCGGCGCCGAGCGGTGTACGGTAGAACTGGCGGGTGACGGCGCGGTTCGGGCCCTGCGTTTCGGCGACGTATGCCCCGTCGGCCACGCCGAAGCGGGGAAGGCCGTCGGTCGCGATCCAAATCCGTCCCGCCCGGTCGAAGGCGACGTTGTCCGGTGCCGACAGCCAGCCGTTCGTGGTCACTCCCAAGCCGTACCGCGCGGCGTCTTCCGGCTTCGATGGATCGCCTGCTTGCAGGAAGATCTCCCAGCGGTACTCCAGTGCCGCATGGTCGCGCTCGGCGGCGCTCCCACCGGGGGCGATCAGCTCCATCACATGCCCGTGCATGTTCGGGCCACGCGGATTCATTGGGTTCACCTGTTCCGCCTTGCGCTTCTCGTTGTAGGTGAGGGCCACGTAGACGATGCCGGTGACCGGGTTGACCTCGACGTCCTCCGGCCGATCCATCGGCGTCGCTCCCAGCAGCTCGGCGGCGCGCCGCGTCTCAATCAGCACGTCGGCCTGGCTGGCGAAGCCGTTCTCCGCAGTCAGCGGTCCCTGCCCAAAGACCAGCGGCATCCAGGTCAGCCGGCCGTCGTCGTGAAACCGGGCGACAAACAGGGTGCCCGTGTCGAGCAGGGCGCCGTTTGCCTTGCCGGCCGCGGGATCGACACGGCCGTCGCTGACGAACCGGTAGATGTACTCGAAGCGCTCGTCGTCGCCGCCGTAGGCGACGACGCGGCCGTCCTTGTTCAGCACGGTCGTCGCACCCTCGTGCTTGAAGCGGCCCAGCGCGGTGCGCTTCACCGGGACCGAGGTCGGATCGTAGGGATCGACCTCCACCATCCAGCCGAACTTGTTCGGCTCGCGCGGGTCCTTCTCGACGTTGAAGCGGTCGAAATGCAGATACCACGCGTGCCGCGGCACGGGCTTGAAGCCGAGCCGCTCGAGGTTGCGCGCCTCCGGCGTCTTCTTCGGATCGCCGCCGAAGTAGAAATTGAAGTTCTCCTCGGCGATCAGCACCGTGCCCCACGGCGTCTTGCCGCCGGCGCAGTTGTTCAGGGTGCCGATCACCTTTGTGCCGGTGGGATCGCCGTTGGTCTTCAGCCGCTCGTGCCCGGCGGCCGGGCCGGAAATCCGACACTCGGTAGCGAACGTGGTGATGCGGCGGTTGTAGGGGCTGCCCTGGACCACCGACCACGCGTTCGTCGCGTCGTCGCGACGGATCTCGACGACGCCGTGGCCGTGCGCGGCCAGCTCCACCTCGCACTGCTCGCGGGTCAGCTTGGCGAGCTCGCCTTCCCTAATGCCGGGGAACATCAGGTAATAGTCGGTGTACTCGAAATTGACGCACAGCAGGCCGTGCCCGGCGCTCGTCGAGCCCTCCGGCAGCGGCATCCAGCCGATGAAGTCGTTGTTATAGCCCCACTGCAGGGCCTGCTTCGCAGCGGTTTGCTGCAGCGGATCGAACGGCGGTGCACCCTCAACCAGCGGATCGCCCCAGCGGATCAGCGTCTGGGCCTCGTAGCCGGCCGGGACCGCGTGCGTCCCGGTATTGCCGTGCGGCACTTCCTCGAAGGCGAGCGGCGCCCTCGCCGCCTGCGCCTCGCCGGCAAAGCGATTGCTGAGCGGTGCCAGCGTCGCCAGCGCCGCCACCGCAGTCAGTCCGCTTAAGGCCTCACGACGGCTGAGCCGGGCCAGCAAGACGTCACCGATCGTCGGCGCCGTAAGCGGGTTGCTGCACTCTTCCGTCTGTGACCCAAGCTCGTCGTTCGCCATTGCGTTGTCTTTCCTGCACAGGTTCTATGAGTCTCCCTGTCTGCACTGGCATCCTCAATCAATGATGACAGGCCGCGCATGAAATTTGCGTGACAGCAAGGTCTCCCGAAACTTGCGCCGAAGTTGCTCTGGATAGCGGGAGATCAGCAGAGAACGCTGGTTATCTGGCCAACCGTATGCCAGAACCTTCGGCAATCAGCAAAGCTTGCGACACGATGGAGGAGAGGGGCATGAGCTCGCCGCTGCTTGGCGCGAGTGACTTCGACCTCGACGCACTCGACGCCTTCCTGATGTCCGATCGTGCTCCGGAAGACTGCATGCAGCTTTCCGACCTCGATGGATTCCTCGCCGGCATCGCCATTGGCCCGGAGCTGATCATGCCGAGCGAGTGGCTTCCAGTGATTTGGGGCGGTGCTGAGCCCGAGTTCGAAAGCATGGAGGAAGCGCAGCGCATCCTCAACGCGATCATGGGCCGCTACAACGAGATCCTCCATCTGCTCCAGCACGCCCCCGATGAGTTCGAGCCGATCTTCTGGACGACCAAGGACGGAGAGGCCGTCGCTGCCGACTGGGCTGAAGGGTTCATGGAGGCGGTCGAGCTTCGGCCGGGGGCATGGCAGGTGTTGTTGGACTCGGAAGAAGACAGGCAACTGCTCGCGCCGATCGTCGCGCACCTGCACGATGAGGACGGCGATCCGATCATCCGAGGTGACGCAGACGGGATCGGGCAGCTCAGACGTGAGGCGACGGAGTTGATCGGCCCCTGCGTCGTCCTCATCGACCGCTTTTGGAAGGCCCGGCGCCAAGCGCCAGGACGCACGCCCAAGCCAGGACGCAACGATCCGTGCCCGTGCGGCTCGGGCCGGAAATACAAGCGGTGCTGCGGCGCCAATTAGGTTGGCCGATGGCTTTCGGAAGCGAGGTCATCATTCGGCTGATGAATTTCTTCTGCTGGCGCCGTAGCCGGGTCGAATGGTGAGGTCTTCGTTGAGTTGGCGGCGGCCGAGTCGTCGACGAAGGCGATGTCGAGCGGCGTGCCGGTCGCATGTGCGTACAGCAGGAGATCGTTGAGGAACTCGTTCTCCTGGTCCACCCGACCCTTGTTACGGCGGATCGCGAGCAGTCGGACGAGGGCTGCAACGTTGAAGCCCTCGTCTTTGGCTTGTCCCTTGAGGTCCTTCAGGTCGTCCTTCAGTCCGTCGATCTCATCGAGCAGATGCTCCATGCGCTCGAGCAAAGCCGTGAGCTTCTCCGCTGCAGCCGTGTTCTGACCGATCGACACCATCATCTCCTTCTTCTGCTGGCTGCCGGCCCACCTGCCGCTCTCGGCCGCCGGTTATGTCGCGCTTACGATGAGACAAGAGGTTGACGGGGTCTGACATCCTCGCGTCAAGCAGACGCGCGCCGGCACTTGCAAATCCGTTGCGCGGGAGCGGCTTGCGATGTTCCTGGCATACGAGCACCGATGGCGTTCGCAGCGCTGCCCTGGCGAATCGGCAGCGTCGATGTGCTGAGCATCTCCCGGATTGGTGACCGTCCGCATCCCGACGACCTTTAAATGCCGCGGCGGCCGCAAGGTGATCATCGCGCCGGACGGCGGCGACGCGTGGGCGCCGGCGAAGCCGCGGCCGGACGAGACGCTGATCCGCGCGCTGGCGCGGGCGCATCGGTGGAAGCGGATGCTGGAGGAGGGGAAGTATCGGTCGGCGGCCGAGATCGCCGAAGCGGAGGGCGTCACGCGCAGCTTCGTCAACCGGCTGCTGCGGCTGACGCTGCTGGCGCCGGACATCGTTGAGGCGATCCTTGACGGCCGTCAGCCGAAGGGCATGCAGCTGGAGGAGCTGACGGGGGCGATTCCGAGCGGATGGGAAGAGCAGCGCAAGAGACTGTTGCCGCGAGGCGCCGCATAGGCAGCTGGGACAGCGGCGCAGGATTGCCAATAAGAGACATGAAGATGGTGCAAAGCCGCCGCCCGTAGCGTCTGCGATTGGGGCAAGAGCGGAACCGAGCGGCACGCCGCGTAGCAACGCAATCCGGGCTACTTGCTAACGTTTGACATGAGCGGCAGACACCGCCTTGCCGGTGCTGTCCACTCGATGGAAGGGTTAGCCACCACGCGCAAGGCTGCTGTTGAGCATGCCGGCATATATGTCCCTGATAATTCGCGATAAAACACGTGACTCGCGGTCAAGGTCAACGTCGAGGTCAGCTGGAAGGCCGCTGTGGATCAGTTGACTACGAAGGGCGTATGCCTCGTCTATCACTTGCGCCGCGTCTGGCTGATTGGGTAGCGTGTCGCGCGCAAGGCGCCTTAGCGCTTGACCGATTGACTCCTTCCTCAGTTTAAGCAGCCGACCCTCAAGGGAAGCGCGAAGTTCGGCCGGAATGTCTCCCAAAGTTTTCAGCTTGGCCACGCATTCAGCGACGAACGCATCCACCTTGTCCCCAAGGGACGCTTCGCGCGCGAGGGGCTCGAGTGCAGAGACGAGCGTCAAGAAGATGGCCCTCTGAACTCGAATTCGAGACGCGCCGAGCAGAAGATTTCCATGGACAGGAGAAGCTTCTTATCTGGCTCTGGAAGGAGCGCGTATGCGTCTTGTAGCTCTCCCAGTACGACCGTGGGCGAATAGCCGACCTCTGCGTAGGCCTCGCACGTAGCGCCGGTTGAGCGATTGCGCTCGAACACAGAGGCGGGTACGTAACTGAGGTATTCGAGGCGGAGTGGTGCGTCTGTGCTTACCGCCACCCAGAGCAGCGCTTGAACCAAGCGCCGGCCCGCCGCTTCAGCGGAGGCAGCCGTAGGAAAGCCTTCCAATGTGACGACGTACTTCTTCCCGCCTTCCCAAGGCGCGGTACGAGTGGGCGCAATTGAAAGGAACGCACCTGTATGGAGAGACACACAGACCTCTTCAACATAGCCGAGCGCGCCTGCAGTCTGCAGGTGAATGCGCACCCGTACGCCGTAGGGTCGCTTGTTCGGTTGACCCAAGACGACTGCGCGCTCTTCCTGTGGGGTCTTCTGTAGGGTCTTGCGTTTGGACACAAAGTGTTCCTGTGGTGGCTAACACATGATTAGACGGATCCGCATAAGATGCGGAAAACCGGGTTCGGGTTCGTATAACCCGCGATGAAGCGCCGCATGCAACTCCGAAAATCCGTTCAAAATCCATTTGTTACCTCTCGTGCCGCCTGTTATCACCGCATCTTATACGGATCCGCATAAGAACCTCCGCGAAGACCCTCACGGCCCATTGATCGGGCTGCGCACTCCGCGAAGCCATCCCCGATGAGATGAAACCGAGTTTCATGACTGCGGCTTTCGCAGACCGAGGTCAAGCGGACATCGATATTACATCCCCGTCAGCGTCCGGAGGTGAGATGACGCTGCAGAATTATAGACGATGAGGCGGGGTCGTCGATCATGACCGACCAACCGGCACTGACCACCAAGAGGTTCGATCGCAAATAATCTGCTCGCCGCCATCCCCGGCGCCCTCGGCCTGGATGTTGTCGGAAGTGCTGCTCCGGCACGGTTCCCGTCACGCATTGGATTGATCCATGACCACGTTGGTTGTTTTCGATATCGAGGCCGTTCCCGACTATGAGGTGGCGCGTCGCCTGTTCGGCCAGTCCGACAGCATGCCCCATGCGGAGATCAGGCGGCTGTTGGGCCAGCGCTATTCGCACGATGGCGAGGATCCCACGACGGCATTCCTCAAGGTGCCAATCTATCGGATCGTCTGCATCGCCACCCTCAACGCCAAGCGGGAAGACAGCGGCGCGTGGACGGTGACCCAGATCGGCAGCCGATTGGTCGGGGAGAAGACCGAGGCCGAGGTGCTGCTCGGCTTCGTGAAAGCCCTGCCGATGGATGGCCGCGGGATCGGCCCGGTCCTCGTGACCTTCGGCGGCAACGGCTTCGACCTGCCACTGCTGCGCTATCGCGCCTTCGCACTCGGTGTTCCGGTGCCGGGGCTGCATGGCGGTGGTCGTCGCGATTACTGGCATCGCTTCGGACAGGATCACGTCGATCTCTGCGACGTGCTCTCCGGCTATGGTGCTTCAGCCAAGCCCAGCCTGGCCGAGATGGCGGCGCTGGCGGACATTCCGGTGAAGATCGACGGCGTCGACGGCAGTCAGGTCGAGGCTTATGTGGAAGCGGGCCGGCTGAGCGAAGTGGCGGATTACTGCCTGACCGACGTGCTCGCAACCTACGGCGTCTTTCTCCGATATGGCATGGTGCGCGGCGATCTGACGCCAGCCCATCTCGATGCCTCGATGGACAGCCTGCGGGCCACGGTCCAGAAGCATGTCGAGCGGCGACCGGTGTTGTCGGCCTTTCTGAAGTGACCAACACGGCAGGGGATTGTTGATCCGATCGATTCATTCCCCGGGCGGTAGGGAAGCGACGCCCGCCAATCGACGAGGCTCGCCAGAAGGAGACAATACCGGCCTCTGGTTGTTATACTTTCTGGTCTCGGCTAAGGGCGACCCTGCTGGATCCAGGGGGTATGCGATGCCAGTGATCCGGTGCAACCAGCCTTCACGCGACTGCCGGTGCGAAGGATTAATCTAGGGGAATTACAAACATGATCACCGACGCTAGTTCGGCGCAAGATCTTACGGTTCGTGGCGAATTAATCGAGCGCGCTTATGGCAACTACGTCGATAATAGATACCTCGTCAACCGCCGTTATCAGAGAAAACTAATATGGACTATAGATGAAAAGATCGCATTCATCGACTCAATATTGCATGGATATCCTGTCCCCATCATATTGCTGGCTGAGAACAAGACTAGGGGGCGAAATGCCTTCGAGATTCTCGACGGTATGCAGAGACTAAACGCTGTTATGTCCTTCATTGAAAATGATTATGCAGTTGACGACACATTTTTCGACCTGAACACAATGGCTATAACAAAGGCCCTATTCGATGATGACAAGCTTAAGCAGCGCCAACCCGTGATGGCCCGCGACAAGTGTGTTCAGGTAGCGTCTTACTTGCTCCCTCTGTCCATATACGAATCGGCGGACGTCGGTAGCATCGATACCGTATTCCGACGCATCAATTCCGGAGGACGGAAGCTGTCAAGGCAGGAGCTACGCGCAGCTGGCTCCACCGGCCATTTCGCAGAGGTAGTACGAAAGATCGCGGCAAAAGTGCGTGGGGACGATTCATCGTCGGACCTTCTACGCCTAAACGATATGAAAAAAATCAGTATCACAAATCGAGAATTACCGTATGGGATAAGTGTCGACGATATCTTCTGGGTAGCTCAAGGAATATTAACCAAGGATCAGGTTCGCGCAAGCCGCGATGAAGAATTAATAGCGGATATTGTAGCGTACATGGTGAGTGAGAGCCCGACTTCTTCTCGTTCTGAGTTCATCGATGATTTTTTCGGTATGGGTGATGATGATGCTTCACATGCGCGCTTTAATGAAGTCGAGTTTTTCGTTCAAAAGCGCACCGCCGAGCTGGTGGTAAATGACTTCCAACGTACGTTGGACGAGATCAAACTTACACTGGAACGTTCTGGTTTAACGTTTGGTGTTCTTCTTTTCGGTAAACAGCCACCCAGGGCTCCTCGGTACTTTCAGGCTGTTTTTTTGGCGTTTTTCGAACTGATCGTACGAGAGCAGATGGAGGTTACAGATAGGAATCTACTGATACAAAAGATGCGAGACAATGGAAGCCAGATAAGTATTCCTGAGGGAGGTCGATGGGGTAGCGATGTTCGGCAGACTACTGTGCAAAGCGTATGCGGAATGTATAGGAAGGCGTTTGGTCCGGCTACCATTGTAGACCCCGCAACAGTACATTGGGTAACCCAATTAGAAAATATTTTGTCGCAATCGTATACCGAGCAGAATGCATATGACTTCAAACAGGGATTTCTAGTTTTGGATCAATCTTCGCAGTTCGACAACGATAGCTTCGCCAAAATACTTCAGACATGTGTGGGAATTGCAAATATTATGCGAGGGGCAAGGGGGTATGTGCTCATCGGTATTATTGATAAACTAGCCACAGCCAGCAGAGTCGAATCGCTATATAGGACAAAGCCAAGGACGTTCGGGGGATTTTTATCACTGGCATAGATCACGAAATTTTAACATCCAAGAAGAATTCTGATCAATTTTTTAACATGGTTGTCGAGAAGATCCGAAATTCTCCTGTTTCTGAACCTCTTCGCGGATATCTTGCTAGGAACCTAAAGGCGGTTCGCTATTATGATCGTACCGTATATGTATTTGATTCCCAGGCACAGGAAGACCCTAGCCAATAT
The DNA here is from genome assembly GCA_963786265.1 of uncultured Alphaproteobacteria bacterium. Classification (GTDB taxonomy): domain Bacteria; phylum Pseudomonadota; class Alphaproteobacteria; order Rhodospirillales; family Defluviicoccaceae; genus Defluviicoccus. Next base: position 30,728 of record CAWAYT010000003.1, on the reverse strand, counting down.
GATGGTGTTTACTTCGAGAGATGCGGAAGTCAGCTTGTGCCCGTTAAGCCTCAGGCTACCACACCATTCATTAAGCGTTATCTTCTTGGGGGATAGGTGTGCGGTTATGACCCAAAGCGCTAGTACCTAGTCTTACTGTGTCATAAGCGTCGAGGGATGTGGCTGGGTTTGCGCAGGCGCGTTGCAGCAGGGACATCGGTCGAGGCTCCTGGCGAGAGCGGCGATGAGGCGTCGGCGCATGGTGGCGATCGAGTTCGGGATGTGCCGTTCGGGCCGGATCGGCGGCGCCTCGGGGTCGGTAACCATCGGGAAGGGCAGGCGCCGGGAATATCGGGGCGGCACGATGGTCCTGAGGGGGGAATCGTCTCCCGCTCGGAGATCAGGAAGCCGTAGGCGGCGATGCAGAGCGTGGCGTGATGGTGGAAGCCGCGCCAGCCGCGCCCCTCGTAGTGGCCGAGCCCGAGCTCCTGCTTGAGCTCCTGATAATCGCGCTCGATGCGCCAGCGCAGCTTGGCGAGATCGACCAGGCGATCGAAGGGGATGTCGGTCCGGGAGGGTCGAGAGCCAGTATTTGGTCGGCTCGGTCTCGTCCGTCCGGCCATTCGATCAGCAGCCATTCTTCGGCTCTGCGCTCGCTTCAGCCGGTCATCGCGATGGGCGACGCGCACGCGCAGCCGCGCAAAGCGCGAGGTGAGCCAATCGGCCGAGCCCTCGCGCCATGTGATCGTCTGCCAGGCCGCTTCGGGCAGGCCGAGGGCGAGCGCCTTGACCGAGACCGGCTGGTGCTCGGGGTCGCGGCGGATCCGGCTCGTCGGCCGGCCGCGCCCGGACCAGGCTTTCGGCGGCAGCGGCCCGGTGCCCGGGCGGCCAGACCGTGGTGTTCGGCTGAATGCCGGCGACATAGGCCAGGCCGAGCGCGGTGATCTCGGTGCGCAGCTCGCGTGTCGTTGCCATAGCCGGCGTCCATCAGCACCACGCCCGGCGGCAGGCCGGCCGCGCACAGCGGCACGGATCTGCTCGAGCGCGATCTCTGGCTTGGTCGCAAAGCCGATCGTCCTCGGCACCCCGGCCTTGTCGCGCCGCGTCGGTATCGGCCGCCCAGTCTTCCGGCAGATAGAGCCGATAGGCCACTGGCAGGCTGGCGGCGTGGTTGGCCAGCGACAGCGTCACCGCCACCTGGCAATTGTCCTGCTTGCCGAGCTGGCCGCAATACTGCCGCGCCACGCCGACCGAGTGCCGCCCCTTCTTGGGAAAGCCGGTATCGTCGATGATCCACGCCTCGATCGGCCCGCTGCCGCTCGATCGCCGGCAGCACCATCTCGCGCACCTTGGCCAGCACCCGCTCGTCCGACCACGGCGCCTTGCCGACAAAATGCAGCAGCGACTGGTGCTGCGCCGCCACCCGCGCCGGCGCCGTCACCGCCGCCATCGGCTCCACGCTCTTGCGCTCGCCGGGCATCAGCAGCCCGAGGCAGTAATCCCGCAGCGGCACCGCCCGATCGGCATGGCCGATCACGCCGACAAGCACCCTCGACATAGGCCGAAAAGCGCGATTCACTCTCGTCACGGGACAGGCGGTCCATCGCAGCCTCGGATATAGTCGGAAAATACCCCGTGCAATACCATATCCTGATAGCTGAGGCCGCAGACACTTCATACTGCAGCTTTGTGACTCAGACTGAGTAAGACTAGCAGGCTGTTGAAGAATTCACGCGCTCGGCCTTGAGGGCTGCCTCGTCGCCGAAGTGGTAGGCGAACTCGATTTCGAGCGTGCCGTCGTCTTGGAGTTCGGCCGATCCGGATCCGGTGACTTGGTCTCTCTCGTCGAAGCCGGCCCAGGTGAAGAAGACCAGCGTCCGGGCGTAGTCGACGTCGAGGCCGGCCTGCATGGCTCCGAAGGCGATCTCGCCGTGGCCGTCGGCCTCGATGACGATCATGGCCGGCTCGACCAGGTCGAGAAAGTCGCTGTCCCAGATATCCGCCTCGACGATCCGCCAGCGGCCGATCAACTGACAGTCCATGGGTGTGCTCACGGCGGCGCCTCCGCGAGCAGCTTGGGCAGCCGCACCAGGTTGTAGGCGGCGGCCGCGAAGGTGAAGGCCCAGTCCGACCCGATCACAGGCCGCGGAACCTGGTCTTGCTCATGGCCGGCGACCGTCTTGATCCAGCCGAACGCCTCCTCGATGCGCTTGCGGATGCGCTGGCTGACGGCGTAGCCGGCGATGCCGCGTCGTGCGCCCGTCGATCGCCGAGCTGCCGGCCGCTGGTGTTCTGCGCCACATGCGGGCGTCACGTTCATCGAGCGCAGCTCGTCGACGAAGTCTCCTGCGTCGTAGCCCTTGTCGGCGCCGAGCGTGATCGCCCGCGGCCGATCGGCCCGAGGCTCGATCATGTCCAGCGCCGCCACCCGCTCGGCATGCCCGCCAGCCGTGTCAGCCAGGCATCGACCATCAGGCCCGTGCGGTTCTCCATCAGCCCGTGGCCGATGAAGCACAGCTTCGCCTCCATGCCTGGCCCCTTGCGGTAGAGCCGGCGTCGGGATCGGTCGTCGAGGCATGCGTCGTCGTTCGAGCGCTTCTCGCCCTGGAAGTCGCCGTCGGCGTTGCGCCCGCCGCCGCCCGTACCGGCATCGCCACCGTCTCGGCGGCGGAGTGCCGTCCTTCGGCCTGAAGCTCTTCATCGAGGCCCAGGCCTCGATCAGCGTGCCGTCGACCGAGAAGTGCTCGCTCGACAGCAGCCGCTTCACCCGCGGCTGCGCCAGCACCGCGGCGAGGAACTCGCCGGCGATCTCGCCCTCCAGCAGCCGGTCGCGGTTCTTCGAGAACATCGAGTGGTCCCACACCGCATCGTCCATGCCGAGCCCGACGAACCAGCGGAACAGCAGGTCGTACTCCAGCCGCTCCATCAGCTGCCGCTCCGAGCGGATCGAGTAGAACGCCTGCAGCAGCATCGCCCGCAACAGCCGCTCCGGCGGGATCGAGGGCCGACCCATCCGCGAGTACAGCGCCGCGAAGTCCGCGCTCCAGCGCCTCCAGCGCCACGTTCGCGATCTCCCGGATCGCCCGCAGCGGATGATCCCGCCGAACCCGCGCCTCCAGGTCGATGTAGCTGAACAACTCCCCCGACCGCTCGTCTCCGCCGCGCATCAATCCCCCGACCTCCAAACTGACAGTGAATCATGCCGATGTCGGCCGAACCAGGCACTTCTTCAACAGCCTGCTAGTGATACTCGGAGTCGCCTGGTGGGGATGAAGCGTCGCGTTGCACGCATGGCGAGGTGTGCCCAATACTGGTTTCCGCTTTCCTATGGACGGGCGTCGGCTTTCCGCCAGCCGCGATATCGACGATGCTCGTACTGCGACGGCAATAGCCCTCCCGGCAACAGACGCTAAACGAGGTCGCAAACCGCCGTCAGCTCGTCCGCTCCCCGCCGTGCCTGGCGTCCGCAACTTTTCATGTTGACCCGCGTGCGAGCCGAGGAGAGCGCCGCGCGGCACCTCCATGGAACATTTGCAGAACGTTGCGCCTAGCAATCGCGTTTTCGAACTGGTACCCGGCCGTCACCCCCGCAAGCAATTGAGAACATTGAAATCACAAGCTGGGTACTAAATTGGCGCAGTTCCCAGCCTGCGGAGAAAACGGCCCAAGAGAGAGGATCATCCACGCGAGTTCGTTCGTCGGTCCCGAGGCAAGAGCGCCTTCAGCCCTTCCGCCTGCCATTCGAGATGCGACCCACGAGGCGGCCAAGCGTGACCTGTTCGCCTATATCGAAGGATACTACAACCGTCAGCGGCTCCACTCCGCCCTCGGCTACCTCACCGCCGAACAGGCAGAGCTTCAGGCCGCGTAACCAGCGTCCACTTTTTCGGGGGAACTTCACCATCTCCCTTACCCCTTTGCAGCACCTCCGCCCGGCCCATCGCCCGCTCCCGTTTCGAGCGGTTGTAAATCCGGACAGATCAGGCGCTACAAAAACCCGGACCAATGAGTAAGCCACAGTGCCCGGACTGTGCTGTTGCCGCCGGATCAACCCGGGTCTATCCTTACACCCACCGTCGGGCCTGGGGTGGGAACACCGCATCCATCGACTCTCACTTTTCGGCTGACCGGCACCGGGCGCGGCACTGTGCGCCCGACCAGGAGGCGGCGATGGCAAAGATGCGGGCGGTGCAGGTGGCGCGGGCTGGCGGCTCGCTTGAACTCGTTGAGCGCGATGTTGCCCGAGCCGGCGCAGGGCGAGGTCCGCGTCCGCGTCGAGGCCTGCGGCGTGTGCCACAGCGACAGTCTCACCGTCGAAGGGCAGTGGCCCGGCCTCTCCTTCCCGCGCATCCCGGGCACGAGATCGCCGGCGTGATCGATGCACTCGGCGCCGGCGTGGTCGGCTGGCGCGCCGGGCAGCGCGTCGGCGTCGGCTGGTTTGGAGGGCATTGCGGACATTGCGAGCCGTGCCGGCGCGGCTGGCTGATCGACTGCCGCAACCTGCGCATTCCCGGCATCTCGTACGACGGCGGCTATGCCGAAGCGATGGTGGCCCCGGCCGACGCGCTCGCCGCGATCCCCGACGAGCTTGGCGCCGCCGAAGCCGCGCCGCTGCTCTGCGCCGGGGTCACGACCTTCAATGCGCTCCGCCACAGCGGGGCGATGCCGGGCGACGTGGTCGCGATCCTGGGGGTCGGCGGCCTCGGCCATCTCGGCGTGCAGTTCGCAAACAAACTCGGCTTCCGCACTGTCGCGATCGCACGCGGCGCCGACAAGGAGGCGCTGTCGCGCAAGCTCGGCGCGCACCACTTCATCGACAGCGCGACCGAGGACGTGGCGGCGGCACTCAACCGCCTCGGCGGCGCGCGGGCGGTGCTGGCGACCGTCACCAGCGCCAAGGCGATGACGCCCGTGATCGAGGGGCTCGCGGTGCGCGGCCGGCTCATCGTGGTGGGCGTCGACGCCGAGCCGATCCAGGTCTCGCCGCTGCAACTGATTGGCGCGAGCCGCAGCGTCGTCGGTCACGCCGCCGGCGCGTCGATCGATTTCGCAGGACACGCTCGCGTTCAGCGCGCTGTCGGGCGTGCGTCCGATGATCGAGACAATGCCGCTCGCGCGCGCGCCGCAGAGGCCTACGCGCGGATGATGCGGGGCGATGCGCGCTTCCGGATGGTGCTGACGATGGCGTAGCACCAAAGCACAATCCACTAAGCAGTGCCGCCAACAAACCCGCAATCATTTCCGCGCGCGAGCAAACTCAATTCCAGAACGATCGATTTCAGACATCCCGAAGTCGTAGCCGCTATCTTTCTGGGATGGAGAAATCTCTTGAAGTTGTGCGCGAGGCGTCGAGCGCACCCTCGACAGACTGCAACTCGCTTTCTGCAAGTCGCGTTGCCCTGATTTTCCGAGATAGATCTCGAACAGGAGGCGAGTCGATGAATGAGCGCACTATCTGTCTCGCGACCTTGTTAGCGTCCCTGCTCGCCCTTGCCGTGTCCACGCCGGCGCCAGCCCAGGTAGATCCAGCATTGCTTGCGAAGCGAGATATGGCGGCCGAAAGCCGCGGCGATGTGGCCGCGGCGCTCGCTCTGTATAGCGATGACGCGATCGTCCAAGGAGGGGGCCTATGCTGGACCCCTTGTGTCGGCAAGACTGCGATCCGGAAGGAACTGGAGCGCCGCGTGGGCGGCTAACAACCACGCCACGATCATCGGCAAATACGTATCTGGCAACGTCGCGGTGGTTAAATCCAAGGTGGGACTCTGGCTTTACTGACAAGTCCGGCGTGCACCGAAGCATCGAATGGAGCCCCGGCGTGCACCGAATCATCGAATGGAGCCCCGGCGTGCACCATACCGTATGGAGCATTTACGAGGCGACGGGCGACAAGATCGCGGTTGTCACCTTGGTGGGTCAGCGCACGGACCCGCAAACTGCCCGCTTCATCGAATGGCTGCGGTCGCAGCCGCAGTGACGGTCGCCAACCCTCGCCACCGGTCTCCAACCAGTTGGGCGAACCTGACATCGGACTAGGCAGTTGAAAGGGTTCCGGACGGCCAATCGGCCGCCCGAGCGCATAGAGTTTCTCTTCGGCATTGAGGGTACATTTGTGCGCGTATGGCCTTGATGACTCTGAACTTCATCCGAGGGCTCCCAAGCCTCGCGGATCAGTGGCTCCAGCCGTCTGAAGAAGGTCGCGACCGGAAGTGGATCAAAGAGGCCCGCCGAACGAGGCAGCGGCGTCACTTTTGCTGAGTTCATATCGAGTCTCGCGGCCTTCCGGCTTCAGAAGTATGTCGTCAAGGTGATCCGTCCTACCCATAACACGGCCGAATCTCTCGCTAAGGTGCAACACGCGCTCGCGACGAACGAGGCCACGGATCACGACATATTCTGGCCACTTTAATCAGGGCGTATTCACGGGCGATTGGGACGGGCCGCATATTTCGCCGATCGCCGCCTACGATCAGGAGGCTGGGCAGGTCCTAATCATGGACGTGGACCGCGAGTGGTACATTCCATACTGGATCCCCGATACCAAGCTTCTTCAGGCGATGCTGCGTCCGCCACCGGCCGCCGAATGGGCGCTTGCGGGACAGAAGGGTGGCCTCCTCTGGATCAGGCCGGCATCATCGCAATGAGTAAGCTAACGCCGGCCGCTCTCATGCCGCGAACGCATGGTCGTCGCACAGATAGGGCGATCCGGAACGGTCTGGCACTCTGCTGCGTTGCGGCTTTGCGCGCGCATGGACCCCGATCGGAGACCTCGCCAGTGGCGAACCCATGGACGAAGAAGAACCCCTTCATGAGCATGTGGTTGAGCGCCGCCAACGCGGTGGCCAGCCGTGCGCGCGGCCACGCGACGGCGGAGGCGAACAGACAACAAGCTGCGCTAACCAAGCAGGCAACCCGCTTCTGGACCAGTGCTTGGCTAGCCGCGGTTAAGCGCAAGCGACGCCGCTGAGCGAGCCCGACGCCGTGGCATTTCGTTGCGCGAAGAAGTCCTGACCTAGACGGGCTCGAAGCCGTTGCTGAGAACGGCGTTCGAGCGCTTCCCGCTACATCGTATCGAAAGGAAACGATATGTCGATCATCGGATGGCTCATTCTCGGACTGATCGCCGGTTTTATTGCGAGCAAGATCATCAACAAGACCGGTGAGGGGATCATTCTCGACATCGTCCTCGGCATTGTCGGGGCCGTCGTGGGCGGCTTTCTCTTCTCACTCGTCGGGGCTGCTCCCGTCACCGGACTAAATGTCTACAGCATGATCGTGGCCGTCATCGGGGCGATCGTCGTGCTCGTCGCCTACCACGCAGTGATGGGTCGCCGTAAGATCTAATCAAACGCGGACGTTGTGCAGACCGCCTTGGAAGCCACACGCGGTAGAGTGAGTGTCGAAAGGAAGGCGGAAGTGAGTGGGAACGCTGACATAGAACCAAGTGCGGATGGAGCAGGCGCGACTAGGAAAACAGGAACACGGCGGCGGCGATCGCACAAGTCCACTGATTGTCCGAGCCGCATTCGGCGGCGGCCGTGATCGACGTACTGTCGATGATTAGGCTGCTGTGTTCGTATATCTGTTTGCGCTCGTTCCACGCGGCCTCGGGATCAAAATCCAGGCCGAGTGTCGAGGCCAGCATGGTCGCGGCGAGATCCTCGGCCTGTTCACCGCTCGCCTCGGCGGTCATGCCGTATCCATGTTGCTCCGAAATATATCCATACATGTCCGGATCCGCCGGTCTGGCCAAACCGATGCTGGCGTAGACATGGCGCCCGAATTCATTGGTTTCTGACCGGGCCAAGACGCAGAAGGTGATATCCCCAGGCCTGAGCAATTCGACCCCTGCTTCGCGGGTGATAACCTCGCAGCGCGGCGGAAGAATGGACGACACATAAACTAGGTTCTGCTGCTCGATATCAGCGTCGCGTAATGCGAACTCGAACGCAACGAGGGCATGGCGATGGACGCCCAAACCCTTGGTCAAGAACATGCGGGTTGGACTAGGGAACATATTACTTCCTCCACGTGCTGGTGTGTTCAAGTGCTGCCAAGACATGACAAATTTCTTTCCGGATTGGCGACGCGCCGCATCCGGGCTACGAGATTGGTGCCCGACAGCCAATATCGACGCCTTTGATTCCGGACGTCAGGCTGACGCCCAGTCGTGCCGGAGCGGACAAATCCGGCCTCGCCGGATGACGGCGAGCCGTTCGCCGTCGTTGAGGTCCTCGTAGCCGGCGAGAAGGCTGTAGACCGACACCAAGTATGCACAAGTGCAGCTCGCTGAGACCATCCCTCAAGGCCCTTGTCCGCCGTACTTCTGGGGAGACATCCCGCACCCCCGTCCCGAGTGACGCTTCGCGAGGCGGAGGACTGCGGCGACGTAATTTCGGGCTTGCCGATCCACCACTCGTGCGGGCACGCCCCCGCGACATGGAGTCAGCGCTCTCGGTGCCAAAAATGAAAGGGTCACTCACCGTCGGTGAGCTCGAGGGCAGCCTTCACCTTCTTGAGATCCGCTGCACAAAATGCGACCCCTATGGACGCGAACGCCTCACGCGCATGATCGAGCGGTATGGAAAAGAGACACGGTTACCCGATGTTCGCCATCGGCTCGCTGCCGATTGTCCGTACCAGAAGGCCGCTGTCTATGATCGGCGCGACGTGTATTTTCCGCAGCTTTTAGAACTACGAAGATGAATGATGTTGGTCTCTGCTTGCGGCGATCGAATCGCATCTCTTGCTCAGCTTATGATGCGGAGGTCCACAAGATGTCACAGCTGGGCACGCGAGAGAACATTCCCGGAACCTTCCGACACCCAGTCGCACTCTCGAACTTGGCCAGGTTGCGCCGGTGGCTACTCGCTTGATCTAGCAGCAAACCCCAAGCTGGGTACTAAATTGGCGCAGTTCCCAGCCTGCGGAGAAAACGGCCGAAGAGAGAGGGAAAACGGGCTTCAGGCGGCGGGGGCGGTACTCAGCCCATTCGGTAAGTGCCTTTGATATAACGTGCTTTTCTCGCGCTCGAAAGTGCAGAGAGAATTTCCCGAGCTGTCGAACTGGCGGAGGGAAAGCAACCCCGATCTAACCGTCTCCGTTTTTGTGCTTTATTTTCAATGCGTTGCGGATGACGCTTTTTGCCTGTTCCGCACGCGACCGACGGCCCTTTTGTTTGCGGCGCTTGGGCAAACGCCGGCGACATACAAGCCACAATCAGCAAGAAGACAATAGGATAGAATAATTTTAATTTACGTTGACACCACCACATAGGTGCTGCTCCAGTATGACTTATTTAAGTATACTGTGGCCACCGGCTAGCGGCCAGAATTATATCTTTATGTTGATGATGCGTTTTCTTCCGTGATAGTGATCCGCACCCTCATTGAAGGGGATTTTATAGTCCAACGTGTGCCATAACCTCGGAAGGGGGGTGACAATCCTGAGAGGTTCAAAAGGCAGTCGACGCGTTCAAACAGTGTCATCAGTCTGCATTCGCGCTCCGTCCTTTCATTGACGATGAAGTGAACTTTGAATGCGCCGTTGCAGCTAGCTGACGACGTGAGAACCGCCCTCGATATACATCGTATCGCCCGCCTTTCGAAAATGCTCGTTTGCATCAGCAAAATGGCAATACTTCGTCGCATGGCAACCGCCATGCCGGCCAACGTCGTGTGTGGGCGAGACTGAAGGAGGGACGATGATCAACCTTAAGATCGATGATGCCGCTCGTGTGCTCGTGGTCGAGATGAAGGGGATGATCAGCGAATCCGATATCGACGGAGCGATCGACGCGTTGCAGGCCCGCTACCCTGCTGTTGGCGTGCATCTGCGGGGCGGCGAGCGCGGCGGCTTCAGCATGCTGGTGGATTGGCAAGATCTCGAAGGGTGGGAAAAAGGTGCGAAGACGCTCGGCACGTTGACCACCAAGACGATCGGCGATGCCATCCGCAAGGTGGCGGTCATCGCCGGCGCCCAGTTTGCCGATGAAGAACCTCGGCTCGCCGACATCGCCAAGCAGGCAGTCGTTCGGTTCTTCGCGCCCGGGCAGCGAGAGGACGCGCTTGCCTGGTTGCGCAGCCGATGACTCAGATTAGGATCGCCCCTACCGACCAGGCGACCTCGCGGGAGGATCGCAACGCGCAGGAGCCGTGCGCTTGATGTAATGCCGCCGTCCAGGACGGCGGCAACTGAGTTGGCAAGGTGGAATCCATTGCCAAAGCAACAGCTATAAGAGGAAAAGTTCCGATGCGCCTCCTCGTGACGGTCGCGTGCTTCGGTCTGGCCGGTCTGATGTCCGGCTGTGGCTCATCCGCAAGACAGGCTGACCGTGCCCAGGAACGGGCTTACGAGGCGCAGGAGCGGATCGCCGAGCAGCGGCTGGAGTTGATAGAGAAGTATCAGGACTGCGTTAAGGATGCGGGTGGCGATCAGACGAAGGCTATCGCATGCGAGTCCTATCTGAAGGCGGCCGAAGCACTCAGATAGCTTAACCGCGCTTGCGCCCGCACTGCGCGACTTAACTGCCAATGATGCTTTCTTAGATCTGCGCCTGGCCGACGACAGCGGTCACCGGGGAACAGGCGCAGGTGCGGAGGTCAAAGCTACCGGAAAGCTGCACGAGCATGTCGGTAGGATGGCTCTGCGTTCGCGGGCCGAGCTGGCATTTTTCGCCAGCATTGGACGGCTACAGTGTCCTGATTTGCGGACCTCGAAAGCGTCAATTATGACTGCGAACGGTTTATGGCAGACCAGGCGTCTGCCGACCGCCGATTGGACGATAGAAATTCCCGGAAAGCCCGCGACAATGCCTTATGCGCGCGTCTTGCGCTGGTTCATCCTCGCGCTCGCGTTGGGGTCGGCGAGCATTGCGGCCCATGCCCAGGATATCGAGCCGAGGGCCTTCGCCAATACGCCGGTTGGGATTAACTTTCTGATCGGGGGTTATGCTTATACGGAAGGCACCGTGGGGACCGACCCGTCGGTTCCTCTGGAGGATACCGAAGTCACGTTCCATACCGCTGTCCTCGCTTACGTCCGCAGCCTAGACGTCTGGGGGCGGTCGGGGAAGGTCGATGTCATATTGCCCTACTCTTGGGCATTCGGGAGCGCCGAATTCGCCGGCCAGAAGAATACGCGAGACGTCTCTGGGCTCGCCGATCCCCGCTTTCGCTTCTCCACGCTGCTTTATGGCGGGCCGGCATTGTCGCTCGAAGAATTTCGCGACTACACGCCGGATTGGATCATCGGCGTAAGTCTCGAAGCCACTGCGCCATTCAGTCAATACGACTCGGATAAGCTGCTCAATCTCGGCACCAATCGGTGGTCGTTCAAGCCCGCGATCGGCATCTCCAAGAGTTTAGAGCCGATAACCCTGGAGCTCGCCGCTCGGTGTTCGCTTTTACACGGACAACAATGATTTTCTGGACGGGAAAACCCTCGAGTTGAGCCCGCTCTACTCGGTGCAATCCCATCTCATTTATTCCTTCACCCCCGGCTTGTGGCTGGGACTCGACGGGCTTTATTACGCCGGCGGCCAACCGACCATCGACGGAAGAAAAGGAGAAAGCAAGGAAAACGCTCGCGTCGGCCTGACCTTGACTATCCCGGTGAATATTCGCAATTCTGTGAAGTTGTATGGCAGCACGGGCGTGTACTCGAAGACCGGCACCGACTACGACCAGGTTGGAGTAGCTTGGCAGTTCCGTTGGGGCGCTGGACTTTAGATCAATCCCCAAGCCCCGACCGGGAACCGACGGTGAATAGGTCACCCTATTACCGTCGGCGGACGCCGAGAATGCAGCTTCAATCAGGAGCGATGATGCGACCACGTCGGTTGATACGTCCTCGGCGACCGGCACTGTACAAACCGGGGCACAATCTTCGTTTAGCGGCACTGGACGCCCGCTGGATCACCTATTAGCGTCGCCCGTCTCCTCTCCTAGGGCGCCATCGAGGACTGCGGCAGGTTCGACTTGTTCGTTCAAACCAGGATACCACGCGCCGGGACGGCCGGATCTAATGGCGGAGCCCTCTTAATCCGCTGTCACGAGTGCGACCTCCTGCAGAGCGTCGGATCGGTGCCGCCGGATACGAGCGCGACGTGCTCACGATGCGGCGCCACGCTGTTCGCCTACAAGCCGCACGGTTTCGAGCGCGCGTTCATACTCTATCTGGCGGCCCTGCTTCTTCTCGTCATCGCCAATGCGTTTCCGTTCCTGACGTTGAAGGTGCAGGGACAATTGCAGTCGAGCCATTTGATTTCCGGAGCCATCGATCTGTACCGCAAGGGCATGCCGGAGATCGCTGTCGCCATCATCCTGTTCGTTGTCGTCTTCCCGCTGCTGAAGATCCTCATTGGCCTGGCTGTCGTCGGGCCGCTCACATTCGGCCGTAAACTACCCGGCGCCAACGCCTTGTACCGCCTTTTCGACAGGTTGCACCCCTGGGCGATGATGGAGATCTTCCTGCTCGGCGTGCTCGTCGCCTACACCAAGCTGATCGACCTCGCCACGGTGGAGATCGGCCCCTCGCTGATCGCGTTCGTCGGCCTGATCCTGGTAATGATCGCCGCCGACTCGGCCGTCGATCCGCACGACGTCTGGGAGAGGCTGTGCCGCGCGCCGCGTGTTGCGGTGCCCGACCGCCGGGAACGCCGGCAGCTGGTCGGGTGTCATTGTTGCCAGCTCGTCTCCCGCCTGCCGCAGGGACCGTCGGAGCATGACGCGCTCTGCCCGCGCTGCGGCTCGTCCTTGCACCGGCGCAAGCCGAACAGCATCGACCGAACCTGGGCGCTGCTGATCACTTCGGCTTTGCTCTACATCCCCGCCAACGTCTACCCGGTGATGACCTTCAGTTCACTCGGTCACGGCGAACCGTCGACGATCATCGGCGGCGTCAAGGAGCTCATCGCCGCGAACATGTGGCCGCTCGCGCTGATCGTCTTCGTCGCCAGCATCCTCGTGCCGATGCTCAAGATGGTTTTCCTGGGCGTATCTGCTGATCTCCGTGCGCAGGCGATCGCGTTGGCGACTGAAGGACCGGACGCCTGATCTACCGCATCGTCGAGGCGGTGGGGCGGTGGTCGATGGTCGATGTATTCGTCGTCTCGGTTCTCGTCGCCCTCGTTCAACTCGGGTCCATCGCCGGCATCACGCCGAATGTCGGGATTGTTGCCTTCGCGAGCGTGGTCGTGCTTACGATGATCGCGGCGTTGGTCTTCGATCCGCGCCTGATGTGGGACGCCGCCGGGGCCAACGATGAGCGATGATCCGAACAGCACCGCAGACGCCGCCCGAGCTTCCGCAAGCCGCCGTCGGGGGCAAGCGGCGCTTCTCGCTCGTCTGGCTGATCCCGATCGTCGCGGCGATCGCCGGCGCGTGGCTCGTCTACACGACCTTCGCCGAACGCGGGCCGACCGATCACCATCACCTTCCAGTCCGCATCGGGCCTCGAGCCGGGCAAGACGCCGATCAAGTACCGGGACGTCCAGCTCGGCCTGGTCGAGTCCGTCACGCTCAGCGACGATCTTCAGCATGTCGTCGTCACCGCGCGGATGGAGAAGGCCGCCGAGAACGAATTGCGAGAGGAAACCCAGTTCTGGATCGAGAGCGCCCGCATCACCGCCGGCGGCGTCTCCGGCCTCGGCACGCTGCTGTCCGGCGCCTACATCGGCATGCGGCCGGGCGCCGGCAAGCCGACGCGGGACTTCGTGGCGCTGGAAACCCCGCCCGTCTACCAGGTGGACGTTCCCGGCAAGCGCCTGACGTTGCAGGCGGAGAAGCTGGGCTCCGTCTCCCCCGGCTCGCCCATCTACTTCCGCGGCATCGAGGTCGGCGGCGTGCTCGGCTATCAACTCGACGAGAACGGCAAGGATGTCAGCATCTTCGGGTTCGTGCGCGCGCCCTACGATGCGTTCGTCCGGCGGGACAGCCGGTTCTGGAACGCCAGCGGCATCGATGTCTCGCTGACGGGCGCCGGCGTGAACGTCCGCACCGAATCGTTGCAGGCGATCCTCATGGGCGGCATCGCCTTCGACACGCCGGTCCGCGGAAGCGCCAGCCCGCTCGCCGAGGACAACGCCGACCTTCCCGCTGTTCGCCTCTTACGACGCGATCCAGCAGGCTCAGTACACGGTCAAGATGCCGTTCGTCCTCTACTTCGAGGGATCGGTCTCGGGCCTCGAGCCGGGGGCGCCCGTCGTATTGGAGGGCATGAAGTTGGGCGAGGTCACCGACGTCCATCTCGAGACCGACCCGATCAAACTGACGATACGAATTCCGGTCACCATCTCGCTCGAGCCGCAGCGCTGGACGATCAAGGGAGAACCCCCTGCGACGCCGGCGATCGCCAACCAGCGCATGGCCAAGTGGGTCGAGCACGGGCTGCGCGGCCAACTGCAATCGGGCAATCTCTTGACCGGGCAGATGATCGTAGCGCTCCAGGTTTTTCCGGACGCGCCCAAGGCGGCTCTGACCTACGAGGACAACATACCCGTAATTCCGACCGTGCCGTCGGACATCCAGGTGCTGAGCGACAAGGTGAATGCTTTCCTCGACAAGCTCGACAAGGCGCCGGTCGCCGAGCTGGTCGCCGACCTCCGCGACACCGTGCAGCAGGCAGACCGACTGCTCGCGTCCGCGTCGGTAAAGCAGGGCGTCGAGGGCTTGCGCGAGGTCAAGCCGCTGCTCGAAAGCCTGAAGAGCACGTCGGAGGCCGCCCGCGTCACGCTCGAGCACGCCGGTACGACGATGCAGTCGGCCGGCGCGGCGGTGGGGCCGGACTCGGCGCTGCGCTACGACCTGGCGCGGCTGCTGAAGGAGCTGACGACGACCGCGCGCTCGCTGCGCACGCTGGCGGACTTCCTGGAGAAGAACCCGAATGCGCTCATCGTCGGCAAGCCCGCTCCCTGAACGCCCATGAACGACCCGCATCGGCATCATCCGCCGGCCCGTCGGCCTCCTGCTGGCGCTCCTCGTCGCCGGCTGCGCGGGATCGCCGCCCACCAACCTGTACACGCTGTCTGCCGCGCGCGCCCGCGGCGGACACCCGGTCGCCGCAATCGCCGCCCGCCGTCGTCGCCGTCGGCCCGGTAACCTTGCCCGACTACATCGACCGGCCGCAGATCGTCACGCGCAAGAGCGCCTATCAGCTCGAGCTCGCCGCCTATGACCAATGGGCGGCGCCGTTGTACGATATGCTGCCGCGCGTGCTCGTCGAGGACGTGGCGATTGCGACTGCCATCCGACCGTGTCGTCGCGTTCCCGCAAATCGGCGACGCCAGCTTCGACTACCGCATCGCCGTCGACGTCAGCCGCTTCGACGTCGACGCGACCGGCGAGGCGACCCTCGCGGCGCGCTGGCAGCTCTACGCGCGGTCGACGGCGCGGGCGCTGCTCGTCGCCGACGAGACGCTGCAGCGACGCATCGAAGGCCAAGGCTACGATGCTTATGCGGCTTCGCTCAGCGGCCGTGCTCGCCGATCTCGGCGATCGCATTGCGCGGGAGGTGAACTCGGCGCGCGCGTCCGCCGCATAAGATCTGCGTTTACCTGCTGCGAATTTTCTAGCATCTGATGACGTCTGATTCATTCCGGAGGGCGATGTCAGTACCGGATGAATTCTCCCTGAATGTGCCGATTGAAAATTCCCTGATTGGCGTGTGATGGCCCGCTCCGCCGGGACGCGTTCCGGCGGAGCGGGTGGCCGATCGATCGCCGAGGATCACTCCCGTCAAGGTACGACGACGGGAGGGAGGCGGTGGTCAAAGTTGGAGAGCTCATGATGATACTCGACCTTCATCGACAGGGATTATCCGTTGCTGCGATCGCCCGTGAGACGGGCAAGGATGCGAAGACCATTCGCCGCCGTTTTTCTTCTTCTGTTGTTGTCGTTGAAAATGCAGCCCTAATACGGCTTTATACATTACCCTTGCCACGAGAAACACGTTATCAACTACCTCGGTCAGATCCAGCCAGGTCAAGCTGTGGCTGGCTGCCCAGGGGGCAGTGTTCTCAGTCTGGAGACCGCTTCTCGCCATAAGATACTGCCCCATGGCTGCTCTCCTTTGCCAATGCCAAGCCCAATCCTGTCAGACTTGACGCCGCCGGAAAGCAGCCGACCGCAATTACCCCATGATCGCGGTAGGGACGCTCATTACTGAGCGCCCCCCGCACAGATCCGTACGTGCCCAATTCGGGCATACGGCTCCCACCTTGGGTGTTTGACGGCGAAGCGGTCGCTCGGCCAAGGATGAAGGATGCGGGGTTTCGGGAGCCAGGCGTCGGCCAGCTTCGCGATCCGCTGCCATGTGCAGCCGTCCTTTTGGCTGCGTCGCTGCAGCGAACGCCGCCAGAGGTTGGTGACATGGTGGCGGAACGCGCCTAGTGCCGCGCTGTTGGTCGGCACGGCGTGATAGGCGAAGAAGCCGGTCGCAACCTGCCTCAGCCATTGTCCCTGCTGCGGGATTGGCTGGTGCATCCGCCGTCGCAGTTCCTCCTTGATCTCCCTGAGCCTTGCCCGCATGCGGTCGCGCCGGGTCCGCCGCTTGAGGAGGAACTTGCCCCGGCGGGACTGGCCGCAGATGAAGGTAAAACCCAGGAAGTTGAAGGTCTCCGGTTTACCGAGCCCGCGCCGGGCGCGTCTGTCCGCTGCAAGACGGCCAAACTCGATCAGGCGGGTCTTATCCGGATGCAGCGACAGGGAGAACTCCTGTAACCGCGCGCGCATCGCGTCCCAGAAGCGCCGGGCCTCGGCCTCGTGCTCGAAGCCGACGACGATATCGTCCGCATAGCGGAGGATGATCATGTCGCCGGTCGCCTCGCGCCGTCGCCAACGCTCGGCCCAGAGGTCGAACACGTAGTGCAGGTAGATGTTGGCGAGCAGCGGTGAGGCCACCGATCCCTGCCCGGTCCCCATCTCACTGGTCGTCACGACCCCGTCTTCGAGAACGCCCGCCTTCAGCCATTTTTGGATCAGGCGGATGATGCGCGGATCGCCGATCCGGTGGTTCAAGAAGCGGATCAGCCATTCCTGGCTGACTTCGTCGAAGAACGACCGGATGTCGCAATCCAAGATATAGTTCACCTTGGTGCTGGTGATCCCGACCACCAACGCGTCCAGCGCATCGTGCTGGCTGCGCCCGGGTCGGAAGCCGTACGAGAACCCTTGTGCGCGGATGTGCGCCGAACTACAAACCGTCGATAGACTCAACACCGCGGCCGCTGTCCCAGTCGCACATCCGACGAAGGCGATGGCGAGAGAAACCGCTTTTCTCAAGCGGGTGCTGTCTAGCCCGGATTATGCACGGGGGTTGGCGGGTGTAGCGTAATCCGTTGGATTCGCATAGGATTCGCTTGTCGAAGCCCGTCCATGTCGTTTCCGGAGTGCCCACCCGCCATGGTTGATCCTACCCTGCCGCTACCCGGCCTGTCACCGATCGAGGGCAAAGCGATTGTCGCCCGGTTCGATGGCGGCCGGCTGTCGTCCGACGGCGGTTTGTTGGTTCTGCGCGAGATCGAGCGCCGCCTCAAGGTGGCCGAGCGTCTGGCCGCCTGCATCGACGATCCGCGTGATCCCGACAACATCGTGCACACGGTTGCCGACATCATCCGCTTCCGGCTGTTGATGATCGCCGCGGGCTACGAGGACGGCAACGACGCCACCGGCTTGCGCACCGATCCGGTGTTCAAGCTGGCGCTCGAACGCCCGCCGTCGGAGCGGGATCTGTGTTCGCAGTCGACCATCTCGCGGCTGGAGAACCTGCCGGATGCGCGAACCTTGCTGCGTCTGGGCCGGGCGCTCGTCGATCTCTACTGCGCCTCCTTCCGGCAGGTGCCGTGTCGGATCACCCTCGACCTCGACGATACCTTCGATGCGGTGCACGGCGGCCAGCAACTGCGGCTGTTCAACGCCCATTATGACGACTACGGGTTCCAGCCGATCGTCGTCTTCGATCAGGATGGTCGCTTCGTCACTGCGCTCCTGCGCCCGGCGAAACGGCCGAAAGGCGTCGAGATCCGGGCTTTTCTCCGCCGCCTGGTGCGCGCGATCCGCGCCAACTGGCCGAACGTGCAAATCCTGGTCCGCGCCGACAGCCACTACGCCTGCCCGGAGGTGCTCGACTGGTGCGAGGCAAACGGCCTCGACTACGTCCTCGGCCTCGCCCCGACGCGCACCTTGAAGCGCCATGTCACCGGCCTCGCGGAAAGTACTTCCGGCCGTTTCAAGGCCGCGCCGGCCGCCGGCAAGGTTCGCCGCTTCAAGGAGTTCTACGCCGCCGCCGGCAGCTGGAGCCGGGTCCGCCGCATCGTCGCCCGCGTCGAGGCCGGTGCCGACGGCATCGATACCCGCTTCATCGTCACCAACCTCGGCCACGGCAGCGGCCGATCACTATACCAGGAGCTTTATTGCCGCCGCGGCCAGGCGGAAAACCACATCAAGGCCTGGAAAGCCCATCTCGCCGCCGACCGCACCTCTTGCCCCAAGGCCACCGCCAATCAGTTCCGCCTGTTCCTGCACGCCGGCGCCTACTGGCTGCTGTGGAGCCTGCGGGCGCTGATGCCGAGGGCCTCGTCCTGGCGTGTGGCGCAGTTCGACACGCTCAGGCTGCGGCTGATCAAGACCGCCGCCCGCATTGTCGAGCTGAAATCCAGGATCAAGGTCCACCTGCCAAGCAGCAGCGCCGATCAAGCGGTCTGGCACCTCGTCCTCGGCCGCCTGCCGCGTCTCGTCACCTGAACGCCGGGGCGGTGCGCCCCCTAACTACCAGACCGCTCCCCGCAATCTCCAAGCGCCTCTCTACCCTCCCAATTCCCCACACCGCTGCAGCGGGAGCCAACCCGCTCGCCAACAACAACCATGACTCGCACCAAAGATTTAACACTCAATATGTGTCGTTTCGCCGTGCATAGATCGGGCTAGATGACAGAATGAAGGAGAGCGCCGGCGCCTTTTTCCCTTAGCATCCTTCTTTTGATCCTCTTACTTCTTCATCTTTACGCCTAGCCTGATTCCTTCAACGCTTCCTCAAGGCTGCGTCGCATTCTATTGAAGGAGGCGGACAGCGAGGCGATCTCATCCGAACCTCTCACCACATACTCTGGCAGGCCGAGTTTTCCCAGGCTGACCTCGTTAGCTATTCGAGACATCTCTGTGACAGGCCGGATAACGAAGAAGTGCAAGAGAACGTTCAACAACACGAGCAAGAGCAGGAAGATACCTGCGAGCAATCCGGCGAAGTACATAAAAGTGGAACGAGCTTGCTCGAGCGGCTCCGACATCGGCACCGAAACTTCTTGCGCGCCTACGACCTCGCCCATCTTCCACCCGAAACCGTTATTTGCTTTTGAACCAAATAGTTGATACTCGGCCAGCATCGCCGGAGGCGCCTTTGCCGGCTCGCTGTGACAATCGAGACAGCCCTCATGATCGACTTTGATGGGTTCGAACAGCCTCAGAACAGGGCCATCAGTGCTATCGTATACGTTTTTGTATTCGCTTTTTTCTGGATGAGAGATAAAGTACCTGATGACTTCTAATTCGTATGGCAAAGCACGATGGATTTCTTTAGTAGGGTTCACAGTCGGCAACATATACTCGTATGAATGTAGTTCAGGCCATGCCTGAAGTTTGTCGAAAATCGTCTTTGCCGCGTAGAAAGAAACCGCCGGCTTCTTGAACTCTTTTCTGTCCGAAGGCCATCCTTCTTTCGAACTGGCATAAGTTTACGCCCGCCAGCGCTCGCCCACACAACCAAAACGAAGAGACTGCTCGTATTGGTAGACCGGCACTGTTGCAAAATTGAGACGCTACAACATCTAGTGCTCAGGCCAGTGCGCGTTGCCATATCCTTGCGTACCCATTATAGCATCCCACAAATCCAGCGGTGGCCCCGGCCACGCGTGGAACGTGACGATCTGCGGGGCGACGTGATAAGGCTGACTAGGAGAGGCGCCAGGCGCAGGCTTAATTGAAAGGCTTGCGTTGCTCCGGCATATGTCTCTCTCAAAAACAGAACGGATAGCAGGAACAGGTCCGTCGACTTCGCTCGGGCGACCCAGGAAAGCGCCATGCGGAACACCGGCCGGGAAGCTACGGCGGCGGCGCCGAGGACGACACTGGCGATGGCGAGCTGACGCAGAACTCCCAAGGCGTCTGGTTCACCGCTTTGCTGCCACGCACCAATGACGACGAGGAACGGGAGGGTGGCAAGATCCTGGAACAGGAGGACTCCTAGGCGAGCCGACCGTGTTGGCTGCTGATCTCTCCCTGGTCGGCCAACTGCTTGAGAGCGATCGCGGTCGATGACATCGCCACGGCTCCAGCTAGCAGGATGGCGGCTCGCCAGTCCACACCCGCGAGCATGGCGCCACGCGCCACGATCACCGACGTTAAGCCTACCTGCAGGCCGCCCGCGCCAAACACATCGGTTCGCGCCGCGATCATTGTCGGCAGCGAGAACTCGAGCCCCACCATGAACATCAGGAAGATGACGCCGAGCTCGACAAGAAACCTGGTTCGTCACTGACGGCCCCGAGCTGTAGCCCGTGCGGGCCGATGACCAAGCCCGCCAGCACATAGCCGACAGGGGCCGGAAGCCCGACCCGCGTGAGCAGAGCGACCGCGCAAGCGGACCCGAGAATGACAACAAGGCTTTCGCTCAACAGCGCATCGGTCATCCGGTCCGCAATCTCTCCCCGCGACCTCGCCAGGCACTGCTAGCTAAGGTCCACGTCTGTCCTGCTCCCTGATCAGCCAATACACCCCGCCGAGCGACAGGATCGCCGCCGCCAGCCCGAACAGCTGCAGCGCGTTGGTCATCGAGAGGTCGAGAATGATCAACTTGCGAACGATGGCCAGCATCGCGATCAGGATCACGGCGCGAACTTGCACGACGGTCTCTCTTCCGCTCGGCGGCGACCAGAAGCGAGCGCTTGAACTCGAGCGCGATGATGACCGTGAAAATCATGCCGAACACCGCCTGAAACACCGCATGATCGGTCAGATCGAAAGTCTCCAAAAGAAGCAGGCTCAACAGGATCTTGACCGCCAGACTCCACACCGCGAAGACGATGACGACTGCGATCAGCAGAGTCAGGATCAGAATGACGACATGCTCGAACTTCTGGTACACGGTTAAGGATTGCCATCGCACATGCGCTTCCGCGAATTCTTCCTTCAACTGCATCGCGATCTCCCCTTGCGGAACCGACGCCGCGCCTGTGTGGGCCGGACCGTCCGTTGCGAAGAGAGTACAATGTCCTACGGCTCCCGGCGCGCCGGTTCCTTCTGTCGCGGCACCGGCAGGTATTCGACACCGCCGGCCTGCATGCGCACGGGCTGGGGATAGAGCGCCATCAGCTGCAGAACATCATTCGGCATGTCGGTGCTGACCGGAAGCCCGAGTTCCTTGGCCTCCGATGCCGAGATCGGATAGTCGTGCGTCCATGTCCCTTTCGACATCTTCTCCGCGAGCGCCTCCGCCTGATCGGCAGGAAGCCGACGGTCCAAGAGCTCGCGAGCGGCCTGCTTGACTTGAGCGATCGCCTTCCGCCCGACGTCGGCCAGGATAAGGGTCTGATCGTCGATTTCCGCCATCGGCTTCTGCTCGATGACCTTGATCAGGGAAACCGCCGGGAACTGTCCGAGCTGCGGATCGATGGGACCGAGAACGGCGTATTTGCTCATGACGATCTCATCCGCGGCCAAGGAGATGAGCGTGCCGCCTGACATCGCGTAGTGGGGCACGAACACCGTCACTTTCGCCTTGTGGCCGCGGATCGCTCCGGCGATCTGCAGCGCCGCGAGGACGAGTCCTCCCGGCGTGTGGAGAACGATGTCCAAGGGAACGTCATCGTCGGTCATCTGAATTGCGCGCAGGACCTCCTCGGAGTTCGTTCATGTCGATGTAGCGCATGATGGGGAAGCCCAGGAGCCGCATCGTCTCTTGACGGTGCACGAGCAGGATGACCCGGGAGTTTCGCTTTCGCTCGAGTTTCGCGATCTTCCGCATCCGCATCGCCTCCAGCATGCGCTGCCGCAGCATGGGCTGGAGAGCCGACAACAGGAAGAAAAGCCAGAAGAGATCGATCATGGACATGATGCCTCCCGCCGCGCGCGGCGTCTCATCTGCGTCCCCGGGGGTCGAAACCGAAGATGCCTTCATCGGCGTAGTAGGTCCGATAGCTGCGCCTGGAGCGGCGCAATAGGGGGCCGACCGCAAAGCCGAAAACAAAGCCGCCGACATGCGCCCACCAGGCGACGCCGCCGCCCGAGCCCGGCATGAACAGCTCTGCCGTCCCCTGCAGCATCTGCATCAGGAACCAGAGCCCGGCAAAGACGATCGCTGGCACTTCGAAGAAAAGGGGGAGAAACAGGATCGGGACCATGACGACCAGCCGCGCAAACGGAAACAGCCGGATGTAGCAGCCGAGTACGCCGGCGATCGCCCCCGAGGCACCGAGTGCCGGGATCGTGGAGCCGGGGTTGAAGACCGAATGCGTCACCGAGGCGAGGACGCCGGAGGCGAGATAGAACAATGCATACCGAATGGGCCCCAGCCGATCCTCGACCGTCGGGCCGAACAGCCACAAGGTCCACATGTTCAGGATCAGATGCAGCCAGCCTCCATGCAGAAACATGTTGGTGACGAAGGGAAGGTAATCGGCGAGCGCCGAGCTCGCATAGGGAGGGGGTGCAAAGTACCGCGCCGGGATCAGGGCAAAACGGGACAGAAACCACTCGAGTTCCGCCGGGCTCAGGCTGATTTCGACAAAGAAGACCGCGCAGTTGGCCGCGATCAGTGTCCAGGTGACGAATCGGCGGATAGCGTGACGGCACGGCATTTTGGATCGGGAACATTCAGGCGGTGCCCCCTTTTATCGATGCGTTTACTGGCAGCCGTATGATCAATATCATCGCCGTCACGACCAAAGGGATCGCAGAGTCTCAGCGCGCGCCGTGTTGCGGTTGCACGAAGGGCATAAGCTAAAATAGCGTCTTCCGACCCCTGGCGAATTGACCTGGATCAGTGTCGGCACGTCCCGGGTTGGGCATGCTTGAAGCGCGACCAGGAGGAACCCCGGCCGCGGGCGCACACCGAACGCTCCCGTAAGCGAAACCCGATTGGATCATCCATGGCTCTGCGGAGACTCGATAAGACGGAATGGCGCGTCTTCTGCGACCGCGTCTCGGAAGCCCTCGTCGGCAACCGCGCCGAAATCGAGATCGCATCGCTGGCGCTCGGCAGCCAGGTCGAGGCGGAATGGCTGCCGCTCCTGGGCATCGCCTACGATCCCAAAGACGACATCATCGAGATCGCCCTGGAAGGTTTGGACCACATGGTCCACAGGCCACGGGAGATGTATGTCGACCTTGGCCCAGACAGTTGACGAGCCTGGAGGTCATCGATGGCTACGATATCCGGCAGATCGTCAAGTTCCGCGACCCGCTGATGCTGCCACCGCCATCATCTGGCCTCCAGAAGGATACGTCCGGCGAGCAGGGACAACGATGATGCAGGGGCGCTAAGGGAGAGACCAATGGCGATCAACACCCAGGCGAACTCAAGATCCGGTCGGTATGCTCCGAACCTCGGTAAAGATCAGTCCGCGGACGCTGCTGATCCTCGGCATTGTCTTTGTTGTCCTTGGTTTCCTGGCCATCATCCTGCCTGTTGTCGCCTCGTTCGTCGTCAACAGCTTCGTCGGCTGGCTGTTGGTTATCGGCGGCGTTCTTTACGGTTACCACGCCTTCGGCATAAGGGACGGATGGAACATCGCGGCGACGCTTCTGCTGGCACTACTGACGCTCGCCTCGGGGATTATCCTGCTGATCTTTCCGATCGCGGGCGTGATCACCTTGACGATGTTCCTTGCGGCCTACTTCGTCGCCGCCGGCATCCTGAAGGCTATCCACGCTCTCCAGTACCGGGGGACGTCAGGCTGGGGTTGGGCGCTCGTCAGCGGGCTGATCAGCATCGCGCTCGGCGTACTCATCTGGAGCGGTTTCCCCGGCACCGCTCTCTGGGCCTTGGGGGTGATCATCGGCATCGACCTGATCTTTTATGGCTGGGCGCTGATTTTCCTCTACTCCACGCTGAAGCACGTAGCGGCTGCGTAAGGCCACCGGCATCCGCAAGTTTGACCGCCGCGGCCGTGCCGTGGAGGTAAAGCTCGAAGTCCCGATCGCGAGGTCTGCGCGTTTGCCGAACCCGCCAAGGCGCACAACACCCGGGAACAGGGGCGGGGGCAAGCACCGTTCGTGGCGGTCGAAGAGGAGCCGAGGAGGAGCCGAGAACGACGAGCCGGCGCGTGCGCGAGCTGAAATTCGGGAAAAATTGACACGGATCATGGCGGCGATGAGCGACTGCACTACAAATCAGCGTGTCAGGCCCGGGACAGCGTCCCGTCGTCTCATGCAGTGCGAACGACGGCCTGTGAATGACCGCTCGATGCTGAAACCGTGTGCCATTCCGTACACTCGTAGAGCGAGGGCATCATGAGGACGTTCCAAAGCTTTGCGACCGCCGCGGTTCTGATCACAGCGGTTCTGATCGGCGCGGACCTGCGGCCCGCGCGTTCGCAGGCGGTTGAACTCGTCGTCGTCGATGTGGAAGTCGTCGCGAAGGGCTATCGTGCAAGCAAGCTGACGGGCAGCGACGTCGTGAATGATCATGACGAGCGGATCGGCACGATCGACGACATCATCATCGGCCGGGACCGGGTTCTCTTTGCGGTAATCCAGGTCGGCGGCTTCCTGGGCCTGGGCGGTCGCTTGGTGGCTGTCCCGTATCAGAGTCTCATTCTGGACGACAAGATCGTGCTGCCGGGGGCAAGCCGGGATGAGCTCAAGAAGTTGCCGGAGTTCAAGTACGGCGGCTGAGAGCGTCCGGCCCACGTGCGGCTCGCAGTCCGCAAATGGACCGCACTCGACGCACCTGCCCGGTACTGGGCTAGGGTGGCACGGCTCGCAGACGGGACCGGCAACCCGGCCCCGATGGTAGCAAGCAATACAACACAGTACGGGAAAGGGAGTTAAGGTCATGGCAGAAGAAATTCCGAAAAGTTCCGGTCAAGAGCGAACAGCGGCCGGGTGGCGGTATCCTTGAGCGCCCTTGGGAGTCGCTCATGAACCTCCGAGACGAGATTGATCGTATGTTCGATGAGATTTGGTCTGGCGGAATGCTCAGTCCGTTTCGGCGTCGCCGGCACGGGCTTATGGAGCCCTTCCGCGGCACTCCCCTTGCCTGGGGTGCCGGCATGCCGGCGGTCGATGTGATCGACAAGGAGAAAGAAGTGCAGGTGCGCGCGGAGCTGCCGGGCATGGACGAGAAGGACATCGACGTTCGGCTCTCCGATGGCACCCTGATCA
The DNA here is from genome assembly GCA_963786265.1 of uncultured Alphaproteobacteria bacterium. Classification (GTDB taxonomy): domain Bacteria; phylum Pseudomonadota; class Alphaproteobacteria; order Rhodospirillales; family Defluviicoccaceae; genus Defluviicoccus. The sequence continues at coordinate 5,376 of CAWAYT010000003.1, read as the reverse complement.
TCCGCGGCGAGAAAAAGGAAGAACGCGAAGAACGTGAGGAGGGGGGCAACTACTACGTCTCCGAGCGGCGTTACGGTTCGTTCCAGCGCTCCTTCCAAATTCCCGAGGGCATTGATCGTGACAAGGTCGACGCCAGCTTCCAGAAGGGAGTCCTGACCATTACGCTACCGAAGACTCCGGAAGCCCAGCAGAAAGCCAAGAAAATAGAGGTCAAAGGCGAGAAATAGGGCCGAGCATTCCGGGCGCTGAGATTACGGTCGGGTCCGGCCATGTCCGGACCCACCCCTTAAGCTTTACCCCAAAGTGTTTCTTGTTGAAGGCCCAGAAGGTACATCCAAGTTTCTAGGCAGAATGGGATGTCAAAGCTAACGCGGGAACAGATCCAGGAAGAGGCGCGCACATCCGGTCACCAGACACTTCGCGGCGAGAATTTTCGCAGGTTAATCTGTCCAGCTCGATCTTCAGGATTCGGATTTTGGCGGTTCCGATCTCAGTGAAAGCTTCCTAGGCCGAACAAACCTCACTGGGACAAATCTGGAAAACGTGTCCCTCGAAGGTGCAAGTCTGTCCAACGCATCAATGGAGCAGGTGCACCTCGCTGACGCGCAGCTATCTCGGGCGAGCCTTCACAACGTAAACCTTGTCAACGCCGATTGAATTTTCCCGAGAAGTGCCGGACGAAAAATCCCTGGTTGGCAGGGTGTCGGTGATCAGCCGGCGTGTTGATCGAGGCTCCTATTTTTCGGCGGTCGGCCGCGGCGGCGTGGCGGCTGGGCCGTTGGTGGGGTGATCGACGCTCTGCAGCGCACGTGCTCCGGCATGAGATCGGCGTGCTGGCGCAGGCGGTAGCTGGATCCCTCGATCTGGATGACGACGGCGTGATGGAGGAGTCGGTCGAGCAGCGCGGTGGCGACGACCGGATCGCCGAAGACCTCGCCCCACTCGGCGAAGCCGCGGTTGGAGGTGAGGATCATGGCGCCTTTCTCGTAGCGGGCGTTGACGAGCTGGAAGAACAGGTTGCCGCCGCCGGGGACGACCGGCAGGTAGCCGATCTCGTCGACGATGAGCAGCGCGGCGCGGGCGAGGAAGCGGATGCGCTCGCGCAGACGGCCTTCGCGCTCGGCCTTGGCCAGCGAAGCGATGATGTCGGCCAGGGTGGAGAAGTAGACGCTGCGGCCGGCCTTCACCGCCTCGACGCCGAGCGCGGTCGCGAGGTGGCTTTGCCGGTGCCGGGCGGCCCGAGGAAATGGACGACCTCGTCGCGGTCGATGAAGTCGAGCTGGGCGAGCGCCAGGATGCGGTTGCGGTCGAGCGACGGCTGGAAGGAGAAGTCGAAGCCGGCCAGCGTCTTGACGGCGGTGAGCCGCGCCATCCTCAGCGCCGTCTTGATGCGGCGGTTCTCGCGCAAGGTCAGCTCCTCGGCGAGCAGGGTATCGATGGCCTCGAGCGGCGCGACTTCGCCGCGCTCGAGCTGGCGCACCGTCTGATCGAGCACCTCCAGCGCGCGGGGCATCCTCAGGCCGACCAGGCTGTGGCGGATGCGGTCGAGGATGGCCGGGACGATTTCGGGCGCGGCGGTCATGGCCGCTCTCCCTGGCCGGCGAGGCGCCGGCCGACGGCGTCGTAGAAGTCGAGCGACCGGCGGGCGACGCGCTCGCCGGTACGGCAGCGATCAGCGTGACATCGGCGGTGGTCGTCGCATGTTCGGCGACGACGCGGCAGCTTGCGGTGACCGGGAGCGACCCGGCGCTGGCTGCGTCCTTCGAGCACCGGATGGGTGGCGATCAGCGTGCCGTCCTCGAAGATGCGGATCTCGTCGGCGAGCGTGTGCACCTCGACGACGCGCTTCCGGGTGGCGTCGGGCACGCTGTAGAGATTGCCGCCGACCGAGACCATGCCTTCGTGGGAGACGCGCCGCTCCAGTTTGAGCACCGAGCCGAACGGCAACGCCGGCAGCGCCTGCAGCTTCGGCCTCTCCGCGGCGAAGGCTTCGGTGACGACCCGGCGGGTGGTGGCGTGCACGCCGCACGTTGGCGACGGTTTCGAGCCAGTCGGCGAGCTGGGCGTTCAGATCGTCGAGATTGCGGAAGGTGCGGCCGAGGAAGAAGTCCTGGCGGATGTAGCGGAACGGCCGCTCGACCTTGCCCTTGGTCTTGGCCCGGTAGGGCCGGCAGGCTTTCGGGTGAAAGCCGTAATGGCGGGCGAAGTCGAGCAGCGAGCGGTTGTAGACGATGCCGCCCTCCGTCGCTTCGCCGATCACGGCGGTCTTCATGCGGTCGTAGAGGATCTCCCCCGGCACGCCGCCGATGGTCGCGAAGGCGGCGATGTGGCAGCGCAGCACCGTCTGCAGGTCCTGATGCAGGACGAAGCGGGCCCAGAGCCAGCGGCTCGAGCCGAGCACCAGCGAGAACAGCCAGACGATCCGCGTCACCGCCGGCTCGTCGGTGAACACGACCTGGAACTGGGCGAAGTCGACCTGCGCCTGGCGCCCGGCGGGGTCTCGAAGCGGACCTCGAACGGCGGCGTCGCCGGCGGCCGGACGTTGCGCAGGAAGTCGGTGACGGCGGTGTAGCCGCCGGCGTAGCCGAGCTCGCGGATCTCCCGCAACAGACGCCGGCCGCTCAGCTGCGGATAGGCCGTGATCCGCTCCCGCAGGTACGCCTTGTACGGATCGAGCCGGCACGCCTGCGGCGGTCGCGGTCCGTAGACCGGCGGCTCCAGGCCGCGGGCGATGTATCGGCGGATGGTCTTCGCATCCTTGCCCGTCTCCCGGGCGATCGCCGAGACCGACAGTCCCTGTCGATGAAGGTCGAGTATCATCATGAGCTCCCCAAGTTTGACCACCGCCTCCCTCCCGTCGTCGTCCCTTGACGGGAGTGATCCTCGGCGATCGATCGGCCGCCCGCTCCGCCGGGACGCGTCCCGGCAGAGCGGGCCATCAAACGCCAATCAGGGAATTTTCAATCGGCACATTCAGGGAGAATTCATCCGGTACTGACAAACCTGGAGGGGGGTGATTTGCGCCGCATTGAACTGCGCGAAGCGAACCTGGCAGGTGCGCGCCTCGCGCGCGCGGTCCTGATATAAGTCAAGCAGATCTACGGCAGGCTCGTTTGACTGGATCGGACTTGACCGAAGCCACCTTGCACGAAGCAAGCCTGATCCAGGTGAACCTGCAGAGCGCCATGCTTCGGCGGGCTCATCTCCGCGCCGACCTCCGAAGCGCGGTGTTGCGGGAGGCAAATCTCACGGAAGCTGATCTCAGTAACACTAGCTTGGATCCGGGCCGATGCGCGAAGGAGCGAGTTTGAAGGGCGCCCTGCTCCTCGGCACGGATCTGCGCGGCGCGGAATCTCTCGACAGCCAACCTGTTTCAGGCAGACCTGCGTGGAGCGCGTTACGATCGCCGTACACGCTGGCCCGACGGGTTCTCTCCCGGCAATGCGGGCGCAATTCTCACACGCACGGGAGAACCCGCAATCGAGTTAACGAGCATACGTCCGGGCAAGTCCCACCCTCTTGGAGCCACCTGGGATGGGCAGGGTGTCAACTGGGCGCTCTACTCCACGAGTGCAAGCCGTGTGGCGCTCTGCCTCTTCAGGCAACGCAATATCAAAAAACACTGTAAATTCCTCATCGGGACAAGAGTTTGTGCCAATTTCATCATCAAGAGAGTGTCAGGGTATGATGTGTATCAAAAACGTTCCGTTTTTGATACACACCGGCTGACGGTTTCCGATTTATTGTCGTCGTCGCTTGTAAAAAATCGTCTTCGCCATTTCCGCTGTAATAATGTAAACCATCACAATTATCCCTATGAGCAGAAGGAACGACATTGGCAGCTGGCTGAATCCGAAAATCTTGCCAAGTGGGGTGAAGGGCAAAATCAGCGTCACGACAACCACGAACAGAGTTGCCATCAACAGATATTCGATGGTCGACTCTTGAAGAAAGGTTTCCGGCTGCGAATCACCAGCACAATCAGTGACGCTGAAATAACGGACTCCAGAAACCAGCCGGTTCTGAATTGATCCTGAGTCGCATGAAGGACGAGCAGCAGCACACCAAAGGTGAGGTAGTCAAACACCGAACTCACCAGGCCGAATGTCATCATGAACTTGCGAATGGCCTTGATGTCCCAGCGCCGAGGATAGTCAACCATTTCGTTGTCCACCCTGTCGGTCGCGATCGTCATCTCCGGGAAATCGGTCAGTAAATTGGTGAGCAAGATCTGCTTGGGCAGCAATGGGAGAAAAGGCAGGAAGAGGGAGACTCCGGCCATGCTGAACATGTTTCCGAAATTGGCGCTGGTGGCCATGAACACATACTTCAGCGTGTTCGCAAAGGTCGTCCGCCCTTCACGCACGCCCTGCACCAGAACACCCAGATCCTTTTCGAGTAAAACGATATCCGCCGCCTCTTTGGCAACATCCACGGCGCTGTCAACGGAAATGCCAACATCGGCGGCATGGAGCGCCGACGCATCGTTGATGCCGTCTCCCAGGTATCCCACCACATTGCCGCCTTCCGGAGAGCGAGGATGATGCGCTCTTTCTGATTCGGTTCGATTTCGGCGAAGACGTCCACGTCAACCACGCGTTTGAGCAGCGCGTCATCGCTCATCTGGTGCAGGTCCGGACCTGTGATGATCTTTGTCTCCGACAATCCCATCTGTTGACTGACGTTGGCCGCGACCAGGTGGTTGTCTCCGGTGATGACCTTCAGTGACACGCCGAGATTTTTCAGGCTGGCCGATGGTTTCGATGATATTGGGCTTGGGCGGATCAAAAAGAACCAGGAATCCCAGGAACGTCATGCCCGCTTCGTCGTCTTTGCTTATGCGTGACCGAGCCCCCATATTTTTGTATGCGACGCCCAGCGTGCGACAACCCTGATGACTGAACTCCTCGAAATGTTGCTGGATGCGGTCCCGCATCGCGGCGATATCGACGAGGGTTCCGTCTCCAGTTTCCGCTGCTGAACAGACGGCGAGCACATTCGCCAGTGCGCCTTTGGTCACCATCAGATGCGTATCACCATGGGAAACCAGAATACTCAATCGCTTGCGAAGAAAATCATAGGGGATTTCGTCCGCCTTCCGGTAGCCGGACAGGTCAAACTGGCGATGGGTGCGGATGGCTTCATCGATCGGGTTCGTAAAGCCTGTCTCGTAAAAAGCATTGAGGTACGCGTAGAGAAGGACTTGATCGCTTGGGGCGCCTTTCGCATCAAGGGCGGATTGTACGTGCACGATCCCTTCGGTCAGGGTGCCGGTTTTATCCGAGCAGATGACGTTCATGCTGCCGAAGTTTTCGATCGAGGCGAGCCGTTTGACAATCACCTTTTCTTGCGCCATCCGTTTGGCGCCATGGGCCA
>CAWAYT010000002.1:0-141883 GCA_963786265.1 uncultured Alphaproteobacteria bacterium | reverse complement strand
CCGCCGATCACAAACTGGCCGATTACCCTGGCGCCACCGGCGATGTAGTAGGTGGTGTCGTTGGCAACCGTGAGGGTTCCAATGTTGTGCGTTCCTGGTCCGTAGTAGACAACGCCGGGTCCGCTCGCGGTAGGCGCCGTCGGGTCGACCGGATGTACGAACACGTGGCACGGCCGTACCTCCGTGTCGTTGATCATCACGATGTACTTGCCCGGCTTGGTCACAACGAAGTTGACCGTGTTGCCACCGGAAATAGTGGGCGTGATGGCGTGAAAGGCCGGGTACACCTTGGCGCTCGCCACAGTGCGGTCGTTGAAGGTGACAGCGACGGGCGCGCTCGCGCCGGAAAGCTCGAATGCCGTAAATCCGGCTATTTCGTTGCTCGCTTGAAGCGTATCGTCGTTCACCGCCAACGTGAGAGGATTATTCCGATACCACGTGTTTGATGGTGACGGGGTAGACTGGCGAATTCCGGCCGCCGGCCCTTACGGTGTAATTGGTGTTGGTTGTTCCGGCCGCCGGGAAGACATTGGTCGTGTTCGCGAAATCTCTATCTATGGAGGCGTTTTCGATAAATGTCGGAACCTTCGCATTCCGGATACTTGGCAAGAAAACGGGAAAGCCCGACATCTATCCGACGCCCAGCGCCGAGAGTGACAACCCGGCCGCGATCTCGGCGTGCCGCGTCGTGTGAACGCCGTCGCTTGTCCAGGCGCCCCCGGTGACCTTCCACTTACCGCTGTTGCGCGCCGCTTCAGCTATGTCGGCGACCTTGAGGGAGCCGGAACATCAGGGCCAGGGGTGCTGCGGATGAAATCGTTGATTTGAACACGCACCACCTCGTTGGCACCAACAGGTCTGGTTGGTCGTGGTTGCCCACGCGTCGGTGCTGGTCGTGCGCGGGGTAAAGGTTGTCGGATAGACCTTAGATGCCGAGGTTAGCGATCGATTGCCACAGCGCCAACAGATTGTTGAGGATCGTGTCGAAGCTGTTGCCGTTGCCGATGTCATTGGTGCCGAGCTGGCTAATGACAATCGACGGGCGGCCCGCCGCCAGGAAGGCCAGCCGGCGCGACGGGTCCGCCACCCACTGCGCGGCCGACTGCGAACCGGCGGCGAGAACCGAATATCCGAAGTTGGTCGACACGAACCGCGCCGGCCGATCGAGGTTATCTGGCGCGGTTCGTGTCGACCAACTTCGGATATTCGGTTCTCGCCGCCGGTTCGCAGTCGGCCGCGCAGTGGGTGGCGGACCCGTCGCGCCGGCTGGCCTTCCTGGCGGCGGTCCGCCCGTCGATTGTCATTAGCCAGCTCGGCACCAATGACATCGGCAACGGCAACAGCTTCGACACGATCCTCAACAATCTGTTGGCGCTGTGGCAATCGATCGCTAACCTCGGCATCAAGGTCTATCCGACAACCTTTACCCCGCGCACGACCAGCACCGACGCGTGGGCAACCACGACCAACCAGACCGTTGGTGCCAACGAGGTGGTGCGTGTTCAAATCAACGATTTCATCCGCAGCACCCCTGGCCCATGTTCCGGCTTCCTCGAGGTCGCCGACATAGCTGAAGCGGCGCGCAACAGCGGTAAGTGGAAGGTCACCGGGGGCGCCTGGACAAGCGACGGCGTTCACACGACGCGGCACGCCGAGATCGCGGCCGGGTTGTCACTCTCGGCGCTGGGCGTCGGATAGATGTCGGGCTTTCCCGTTTTCTGGCCAAGTATCCGGGACGCCAAGGTTCCGACATCTATCGAAAACGCCTCCATAGATAGAGATTTCGCTAACACGACCAATGTCTTCCCGGCGGCCGGAACAACCAACACCAATTACACCGTAAGGGCCGGCGGCAGGAATTCGCCAGTCTACCCCGTCACCATCAACACGTGGTATCGGAATAATCCTCTCACGTTGGCGGTGAACGACGATACGCTTCAAGCGAGCAACGAAATAGCCGGATTTACGGCATTCGAGCTTTCCGGCGCGAGCGCGCCCGTCGCTGTCACCTTCAACGACCGCACTGTGGCGAGCGCCAAGGTGTACCCGGCCCGACACGCCATCACGCCCACTATTTCCGGTGGCAACACGGTCAACTTTGTTGTGACCAAGCCGGGCAAGTATATCGTGATGATCAACGATACGGAGGTGCGGCCGTGCCACGTGTTCGTACATCCGGTTGACCCGACCGCGCCTACCTGCGAGCGCACCCGGCGTCGTCTACTACGGACCAGGAACGCACACCATCGGAACCCTCACGGTTGCCAACGGCACCACCTACTACATCGCCGGTGGCGCCAGGGTAATCGGCCAGTTCGTCATCGGCGGCAAGACCGGATTCACCATAAAGGGGCGAGGCGTTGTCCAAAGCTCTTCGAACTTCATTCGCGGCGATGGCGCCAGCAACTTCACGATCGAAGGGTTGACCATCGTTCGGCCGCTAGGGACAACCGGCGACTGGACATTCAAGCCGCGCAACTGCACCGGATTTACCGTTGACGGCTGCAACGTCTTCAGCTGCGAGGTGGTGCGCGACGGCGTCGAATTCGGTTTCGTGCAGGGACTACACGATCAAGAATTGCTTCGTGCGGACGGTTGACGACCCATGTTGCATCAATGCGGCATTCGCGGGCCTGGGAAGTATTGAAAACTTCACCATTGAGGATTGTGTGCTGATGCCTGATAACGGCATCGGCGGACTCGAAATCGGCGCGAGTATGGAATGCGCGTATTGCCGAAATGGCGTATATCGCCGTATCGACATGGTAAATCCGCGCATCCGCTCCGCCATCTCGATCTTCAACGGTGACTACTGCGACGTTTACAACCTGCTGTACGATGATTCCATGTGGACGGTTTTCGCGGTTCGTCGCCATCCATATCGAAATGCGTCCGCCTTGACTGCACTGAAAATGCGTTTTCCGCGCAACCGTGGTCGCCGGGGAGGATAAGGGAAATAGACTTCTATAACGTCACCTTCGTCAACACGGCGCCATCTCTTGTAAGACAGTTTCTCTATGAAGGCGCGGATGCCACGCACCTGCTCGAGAACATCCGATGGCACAACCTGAGATGTGACGGCGTGCTCGATTACCGATGAATCACAGCTGAAGATCAGCAAGAACGCCTTCGTGGCAAACATCACCTATGACACTCGAAGCGCGGCCTGAGAGACGCGCGGCGGGGATCAGGCTTCAATTGCATTAGACTTTGGCGTCGGCATCTTCTTGCGGCACTATAGTGTCGGCAGGGTGAGCTTCGAGCAGACGACCATCGAGCCTGCACAACGGGTTGCACTTCCAGGGCGAGTGGAGACTTCGAAAAACACCGTCATTGCGACCCCCGGATCGCAGTCCGGGGGGAAGCAATCCATGTCTCGTAAGGCCTTGTTAGTCCTAAATTGCCACACCCGCTCCGCAGGTTCGCAATGACGATTGTCGGGTTCTCGAGCTATCCGAGTGGCGCACGTTGCGCTGCTCGCCCTCGTCGCTGCCAGTGATATAAGGTCTCCCGAGGCTCGTCGGTCGCGATCCCGGGGCACGAGCCTGGGAGCCTAGTCCTGGAAATGACGAGATTAAAACTCACGTTTGTAGCAGTTGCTGTGTTGCTCACGGTGCTGTGGCTGCTGAGTGTGCAGTCAGAAGCGTTCGCCGGCTTTTGGCAGACGCGCAACACGCTCGTCTACTACACCGGGATACTTGCTATCGGTTCTATGTCCGTCGCCGTCATACTGGCGGCGCGTCCGGTGCAGATCGAGGGGGCGCTCGGCGGTCTAGACAAATTCTACCGGCTGCACAAGTGGCTAGGCATCGCGGCATCTCTTATCGCGATAGTTCACTGGCTGCTGGAGATCATCCCGCGTTGGATGGTGCGTCAGGGTTGGCTCGAACGGCCACGGCGTGGCGGCGCCGGCGCAGGCGGCGCAGGGGGTGGACCCGCGGTGTTCGAGCCGTTTCGCGATTGGCGAGGACTGGCCGCGGACCTGGGAGAGTGGAGCCTCTATCTTCTGCTCGTTCTGGTGGTTCTCGCGCTGTGGAAGCGTTTCCCCTACCGCTATTTCTTCAAGACACACCGCCTGATGGCCGCCGTTTATCTCATTTTGATCTTCCATGCGGTTATCTTGATGAACCGCTCGTACTGGACCGCCCCGATAGGTCCAGTCCTGGCGTTGCTGATGGCTGGCGGGTCGGTAGCGGCCTTGACATCGCTGTTCCGGCGCATCGGGCACTCGCGGCGGGCGACCGGCCACGTCGAAGACGCGAGAACATATGCTGACAACGCGGTGCTGGAAGTTGGGGTTCGCCTCGAGACGGCGTGGCCCGGGCACGAGGCCGGTCAATTCGCGTTCGTGACTTTCGACAAGAGCGAGGGCGCACATCCCTTCACCATATCGTCAGGCTGGGGCGGGGACGGCCGACTGACGTTCACCATCAAGGGCATTGGCGATTACACACGCAAGCTTCCGGAGCTGCTGCGCGTGGGACAGGCGGTCACCATCGAAGGGCCGTATGGGCGCTTCGACTTTCAGGGAAATCGCCAACGGCAGGTCTGGGTGGCCGGCGGCGTCGGCATCACGCCCTTCATTGCCCGCCTGCAGGCTCTCGGCGATCAGGGTCGGACTGTTGCCATCGATCTCGTCTACACCACGAGTTCGCCGGACACGGCGTTCATCGACAACGTCCGACAGCTCGCCGACAAGGCGGGCGCTCGCCTGCATCTGTGGGAATCGCATAGCAAGGGCAGACTGACCGCCGAGAAGCTTCGCGACATCGTTCCACAGTGGCAAGCCGCCGACATCTGGTTCTGCGGCCCTTCGGCTCTCGGCAACGCGCTGCGTGATGGCCTCATGGCGCGAGGCCTGCAAGCCCGTCACTTCCACCAGGAACTCTTCGATATGCGCTGAAGCATCCGTCGTCTACTCCGAGCTGGCCTCGGCCATCACCCCTCAGGGCGGCGGCCATGGTCTGCCAGGCCAGGGTGGCGCACCTGATCCGAGCCGGAAAGGCGCGGACACCGGCCAGGGCCCGCAGACGCTCCAGGGCTTGCCGATCCTGTTCCGCGCCGGTCTGGCCGTCGCCCGTGGGTTCCTTGCTGCAGAGGACCTCGAACGGCGGCGAGCAGGCGTAGAGCGTCTTCCGCCGATCTGCCCGGCAGCGTCTCCGTCATCAGCGAAGCCGAGGCCAGCGATATCGCGCAGCCCTTGCCCTCGAACGCCGCGTCCTCGATGAGGCCGCCTTCGTCGAGGCTGAGGTACACGGAAACCTGATCGCCGCACATCGGGTTATGGCCATGGGCTTGGCGGCTGGCGCGCTCGGGACGCCTGAAGTTGCGCGGCGCCCGAGCATGATCGAGAATAACCGCCTGATAGAGTTCACGCAGGTCTTCTCGCATCAGCCGAACAGCTCCCGAACCTCGCCGAGAGCTTCGATCATCGCGTCGACCTCCTCTCTCGTATTGTAGATGCCGAACGACAGCGCGGGCGGTGGCCGGCACGCCCAGCCGCCGCATCAACGGCTGGGCGCAGTGGTGCCCGGCACGGATGGCCACCCCAGATTGATCGAGGATGGTGGCGATGTCGTGGGGGTGAGCCCCCTCCAGAACGAACGAAATGATCCCCGCCTGCTGCGTGCCGCCCGCGAGAATGCGCACGCCGGCGATTCTCGCCAGCCGTTCCGAGGCGTAGGCCCGCAACGCGCGTTCATGCGCGCCGATCCGCTCGATGCCGATGCCGGTCAGGTAGTCGAGCGGCGGCGCCCAGGCCGATCGCCTCGACGATCGCCGGGGTTCCGGCCTCGAAGCGGTAAGGAGGCTGCTTGAAAGTGGTCTCCTCGAAGCTCACGCTGACGATCATCTCGCCGCCGCCCTGGTAAGGCGGCATCGCCTCCAGCATCTCCCGCCGGCCATACAGAACGCCGATCCCGGTAGGGCCATACATCTTGTGCCCGGAGAAGACGTAGAAGTCGGCGTCCAGCGCCTGCACGTCGACCTGGAGGTGCGGCACCGCCTGGCAGCCGTCGACGAGAACCGGCGGCGCCCGCCGCGTGCGCCTGGCGTGATGATCTGCCTGGATCGGCACGATCGTGCCCAGCGCGTTGGAGACGTGCGTTATCGCGACCAGCTTGGTGCGTGGGGTCAGCAGGTCCTGGAACCGTCGAGCGACAGATCGCCGTGGTCGTCGATCGGCATGACGCGTCAGCACGAGGCCTTTTTCGGTCGCGAAGCATCTGCCACGGGACGATGTTCGCGTGGTGTTCCATCTCCGACAGGATAATCTCGTCGCCGGCCCGCAACTCGGCGCGGCCGAAGCTCGCCGCGACAAGATTGATCGCCTCGGTGGCGCCGCGCACGAATACGATTTCGCGAGAGCATCGCGCGCATTGATGAAGCGGGCGAGCTTGTCTCGGGCCGCCTCGAATGCGTCGGTCGCCTCGTGGCCCGAGCGTATGCACGCCTCGGTGGACGTTGGCATAGCTACCCTCATAAGCCGCGCGCATCGCATTCAGCACCGGCATCGGCTTTTGCGCCGACGCGGCTGTATCGAGGTAGACGAGAGGGCTTCCGTTGAGGCGTCGCGACAGAATTGGGAACTGCCGGCGCAGAGTCAGAAAACTCCCGGCATCATCTATCGACGCGAGCGATTGCCCCTCGTCGGGCGGCGCACTAAGGTTCATCGATTCACTTCCTGGCGGATGCCCTGCCGGCGCCACATCGGCTATCGCCGTTGGCAACAATGAGCAATCACCCTCCTTCGGCCGCGTGAGCGGCGATGTCGCATATATGGACTCTGACCGATGCTCGCACGTGCTCTTATTCGCCGCGAACTCCCTGAACCGGAGCGCCCGCCTGACGCATCGCCGGGCCCGCCTCATTGACGGGCCGGGAAACTCTTCTCAGCAGTGCGGCGAACGCGCAGGGCCTCGCGCGTGCGGTCTCTCTTCCCGGGTGACTCCAGCCGATGAGGCGCCCAGATCGTCGATGGAGGCGCGACTGTTCGATCGGATGCCGGCTGCCCGGCCTCCTCGTCATTCGGTAACTTGAACGCGTGATCCGCCTCGGCTGTGACCATTTTGCCACGAAGCTCGCTGGGCCCCATCGGGGCATCTAAGATCATTGCGAGCGGCGCTTCGAACCTCTAAATGGGGGGCATTGAGGACACACAATCGCCGTGTCGGGTCAGCGGTGAGGATTGATTGCTGGGGGCCAGGGTGTTATTACTACATGACTCGTGTTTGCCGCAACGCGTCCGGCCAGAGCATTTCTTCAGCCGGCGCAAGAGCGGCGGCGATCGCGCTTCATGAGAACTCTTGCTGCACACGCGGGTACAGAGATAGCCACAGCGCCTGAAGCTGCCGGGCGGCGGCATATTCTAACCGTTGTGCTTGAGGACTATTGCCATGTGGGCCCGGTCAGCCGGGTCATACGACCGGATTACTGGTCGCGATTTGAGAGCCGTGTTCACCGGAACACGCAAGCCACACTCGATCTCCTAGACGCTGTGGGCGCCAAGGCGACGTTCTTCGTTCTCGGTTGGATCGCCGAGCATCAACCGGAGGTCGTCGCGGAGGTGTTGCGGCGCGGTCACGAGATTGCCAGCAAGGGCTTCTTTCACCAGCACATTCACCAGATGACGCCAGAGCGGTTCCGCGAGGACGTACGACGCTCGCGGCAAGCATTGGAGAGCGCGTGCGGCGTTGCCGTGAGAGGCTACCGTGTGCCGCGCGGCGGCCTGGGCAGGCGTGACCTGTGGGCGCTGGACATCCTCGCCGAGGAAGGTTTCGATTACGACTCCAGCGTACGCCCCCTGGGCGTCGAATTCGCCGGCCAACCGTTTCGCCGCTTCATTCATCGACATCAGCACCAAGGCCGGAGCATCTGGGAGGTGCCGCTGTCAACCTGGAGTTTGGGTCCGCTCTCGGTGCCGATTGCCGGCGGGAATTATATGCGGCAGCTACCAAACTTCCTCATCCGCAACGCAATGGCGACGTGGGATCGCCAAGGGCCGGAGCCGCTGGTCTGTTACTTCCATATTTGGGAACTGGATCCTGAGCAGCCCAGGATCAGCGCCGTCTCGGCACTCGAGCACATGCGGCAATATCGCAACTTGAGGTTGATGTCGGATCGCATCCGCTACTACCTCAACCGTTACACCTTCGGCACGATCGCCGAGCACCTTCAATTACCGGCGGCGATGCCGGCCATGATGAGCGCCGGGGCCCAACCTGCCAGCGCCTCTTTCTTGGCGGTGAAGGGGTTGAGCGACGGTACTGCCGCACCGGCCACGCCACGCCTGCCGGTCACCGTGGTCGTGCCCTGTTACAACGAAGAGGCGACGCTCGGCTATACGGCGAACACGCTGCGGGGCTTCGCCGACGCCATGAATAAGGATTTCGAGATTTCCTACGTCTTCGTCGACGACGGCAGTCGGGACGAAACCTGGCGGCGTCTGAATGAGCTGTTCGGCCAATCGCCGGACTGTGTCTTGGTGCGCCACCCGCGGAATAGAGGCGTAGCCGCGGCAACGCTGACCGGTATCGCCAGAAGCCGCACCGAAATCGTGTGCGCGATCGACTGCGACGGAACCTACGATCCGCTACAGCTTCGCAAGATGATTTCGATGCTGACGCCGGACGTCGATCTCGTCACCGCCTCGCCTTATCATCCGGACGGTCGCGTGATGAACTTGACGGCCGGGCGGCTGATCTTGTCGAAGGGTCTCTCGATCATCTATCGCTTCTTTCACCGGCATCGCCTGTACACCTACACGAGCTGTTTTCGTGTCTACCGGCGCAGCGCCGTCGCCGACATGGAACTTTGCAATCCCCGGTTTGTCGGCATTACGGAAATCCTCAGCCGGCTGGACAGACAGGGCAGGCGCATCGTCGAATGTCCGGCGGTCATGGAGGTTCGTCTTCTCGGTAACTCCAAGATGAGAATTTTCAAGACGATATGGGGCCATCTGGTGCTGATGTCGCAGTTGCTGGGTTTTGGTTCCAAGTCATTCGCTCACAGATTCGTATCGCAAAGGAGAATTACCGTGACACAGCCGGCCATGCTTAAAGAACATCCGGTGATCGTTCTGCCTTCCGATCAGGAATCGTCCGGCCGGTCCTTCGGGCGCGAAGAAGTCGCGGAGGTGATCAAGGTTCTCGAAAGTGGTACGCTTACCTGCACCAAGGGCGCGGCATGCGCGACCCTGGAGAAGCATTTCGCGGAGTTGCTCGGGGCGAAGTACGTGATCGCCTGCGCCTCCGGCTCCGCCGCCGTGCATTGCGCGGTCGCCGCGATCGATCCGGAACCGGGCGACGAAATCATTACGACGCCGATCACCGACATGGGTGCGTTGGCGCCGATCCTCTACCAAGGCGCGATCCCGGTTTTCGCCGATGTCGACCCGCTCACCGGCAACGTCACCGCCGATACCATCGCGGCGCGTCTGAGCGTCAGGACGAAGGCGATCATCGTCACGCACCTGTTCGGCAATCCGTGCGAGATGAGCCCGATCATCGAGCTGGCGCGGAAGCACGGCCTGCCGGTGCTGGAGGATTGCGCTCAGGCGTATCTGGCGCGCGACGGCGGTAAGCTGGTTGGGACGCACGGGGCCATCGGCTGCTTCAGCCTGCAACAGGGCAAGCACATCACGACCGGCGAAGGCGGCCTGTGCGTCACCAACGACGCCGAACTTGGCCCGGCGTATCCGGCTGTTCGTCAACAAAGCCTGGGGCTACGGCGACGCCAATCCGGACCACTACTTCCTGGCGCTCAACTATCGTCTGACCGAATTGCAAGGCGCGGTTGGGCTGGCGCAATTGAACAAGCTGGCTTCCGGCGTAGAGCAGCGGCGGAAAATGGCGGCGCGGCTTTCCCGGCAAGTCGCGGGTCTTGCCGGCATCACCACGCCGGCCAACGCGCCGGACGCGGTGCATGTCTTCTGGCGTTATTGCTTGTGGGTCGACGAGAACGAGGTGCCTGGCGGATCGCCGGCCCTGGGCGCGGGCCTGAAGCGGCAGGGGATCGCCGCGGCGCCACGCTACATCCAGAAGCCGGCGTTTCAGTGCGAGATCTTTCGCGATCAGCGCACCTTCGGCAGCAGCCGCTTCCCCTTCACCTTGGCGAGCCCGGAAGCCGTGGACTACGCGCCCGACCGCTTTCCCGGCGTCTTCGAGTGTCTGCGAGATGTCCTGGTTCTACCCTGGAACGAGCGTTTTACCGAGCAGCATGTCGACTTCATCGCTGCCGCGGTGGTGAGCCAGCACGCGCGCCTCAGGGCGGGCCGCTGAGCATGCGAGAGCGACTGAAGCTGGGGCTGGTCGGCGCGGGGGCGATCGCGCAATCCTATATCAAGGCAGTCGAAGATTGCCCGACGGCCGAATGGGCCGGCATCGCCGACGTTCGCGTCGAAGCCGCCGAGGCCGCCGCCGAGACGATGGGCTGTCACAGCTACGCCACCCATGAAGACCTGTTCGAACGCCGGCTGCGACGCCGTCATCATCTGCACCCCGCCCGCCACGCATCCGGAAGTCGCGCTGTTTTTCCTGGAGCGCGGCGTTCCCGTGCTGTGCGAAAAGCCGCTCGCCGTCGACGTCGCGGGCGCCCTTGCAATCTGCGAGGCGGCCGATCGGAAGGGCGTGGTGATGGCGATGGCGTCGAAGTTCCGCTACGTCGACGACGTCATCCGTACGAAGTCGCTGATCGCCTCGGGCGTTCTCGGCGACATTCTGCTGTTCGAAAACGCGTTCACGTCGAAGATCGATATGTCGAAGCGCTGGAACTCCGACCCGGCGATGAGCGGCGGCGGCGTCCTGATCGACAACGGCACGCATT
Source organism: uncultured Alphaproteobacteria bacterium (assembly GCA_963786265.1). GTDB lineage: Bacteria > Pseudomonadota > Alphaproteobacteria > Rhodospirillales > Defluviicoccaceae > Defluviicoccus. The sequence goes on along the minus strand of CAWAYT010000002.1, from coordinate 131,062 downwards.
CGGTCGACATCGCTCGGTACCTTCTCGGGCCCATCGCCGAGGTTCTGGCCGTCGAGGGCAAGCGTACACAGAGCCCGGCCGTCGAGGACACCGTCAATCTGTTCCTGCGGACGCAGAGCCAGGTGATCGCGACCGTCGACCTGTCGTGGAGCCTGAACAAGGAACTCGATACCTACATCCGCATCTATGGCACCAACGGCACCATCTTCGTCGGTTGGCGCGAATCGAAATTCCGTCAAGCGTCGAGCCCCGACTGGATTGTCTTCGGCAAGGGCTACGACAAGGTCGCGGCGTTCAGGCGCCAGGTCGACAACTTCTGCAACCGCATCATCGGCACCGAGCCGCTGCTGATCTCCAACGAGGACGCGGTCGCCTCGGTGATGGTCATCAAGGCGGCTTACGACTTCGCTCGACGCAGAGGCGGCTGGGTGCGGGTGCCGGGTGGCGCCGAAGTGACGCCGCTGCTCCGCGCCCGCGTTTAGCGCGGGTCGCTGACCGGCGCGACGGCGATGGCGGTCCGCATTCATCCCACCGCCTTGATCGAGGACGGCGTCGAGATCGGCGACGGCACCTCGGTGTGGGACACGGTGCACATCCGCGCGCCGGCCAGGATCGGCCGAGACTGCATCATCGGCGAGAAGACCTACATCGCCTACGGGGTGGACATCGGTGACCGCGTCAAGATCAACGCGTTCGTCTACGTCTGCAACGCGGTGACCATCGAGACCGGAGTGATGATCGCGGCCGGCACCACCTTCACCAACGATCGCTTTCCCCGGGCGACGACGCCGGACCTGTCCGCATTGCGGGACTCCGGTCCCGACGAGCACACGTATCCGACGTGGTCCGCGCCGGGGCCACGATCGGCGCGCGCTCGGTGATCGGCAGCGATCTGGAGATCGGCCGCTTCGCCATGGTCGGCATGGGTTCGGTGGTGACCCGGAGCGTACCGGCTTTCCATCTGGTGCTGGGACATCCGGCGCGCAGCGTCGGTCTGGTCTGCCGCTGCGGGGAACCGCTGGCGCGCTGGCGCGAGACCTGCGAGAACTTCACCGGTATGCTGGCGTGCGAAGCATGCGGACTCGGCTACCATGTCGCAGAACGGGCGAGTGACGGAGATCACACCCACGGGCGACCGTCGCAGCGCCGGATAGAAGACGAGCGCGCCTCCGCCTGCATCGCGCTCCTGAGCGAGCGTTTGCATCCCTTAGCCCCGGCGATGCAAGGCCGGAAGGAGTTGGCCTGATGAGCACGAACGGCAAGCCCGTCGCAAGCCTGTCGCTCGATCTGGATAACCAGTGGTCGTACATGAAGACGCACGGCGACCCGGCCTGGGAAAGCCTGCCGTCATACCTCGACATCGTCGTTCCCCGCGTCCTCGGCTTCCTTCGCCGAACGCGGGCTGAAGATCACCTTCTTCATCGTCGGCGCAGGACGCGGCGCAACCGCGGAACCGGCCGGCACTCGCCGCGATTACCGCCGCCGGTCACGAGGTCGGCAATCACTCCTTCCGGCACGAGCCGTGGCTGCACCTTTATACCGACGACGAGGTGGAGGCGGAGATCGCTCGCGCCGAAGCGGCGATCCTGGAGGCGACCGGGCAGCGGCCGACCGGCTTCCGAGGCCCCGGATTCAGCATTTCGACCGCGGTGCTGACGACGCTGAAGCGGCGCGGTTACCGCTATGACGCCTCGACCTTCCCGACCTTCCTGGGCCCCCTCGCGCGGGCCTACTACTTCTTCACGGCGAAGCTGGAGAAAGAGCAGCGCGAGCAGCGGAAGGAACTGTTCGGCGGCGTCCGCGAGGGCTTCAGGCCGCTCCGGCCCTACCATTGGCGGCTCGGCGACGGGCCAGTTGTTGGAGCTGCCGGTAACCACGATGCCGATCTTCCGGCTGCCGTTTCACGTCGAGCTATCTGATCTACCTTGCCGGCTTTTCACCGGCGCTGGCCCGGCTCTACTTCGCGACGGCGCTGACGCTTTGCCGCTGGACCGGAGTGCAGCCCTCGCTGCTGCTGCATCCGCTCGACTTCCTCGGCGTGGACGACGGTATCGAACCGTTGAAGTTTTTTCCCGGCATGAACATTCCATCGGAAATGAAGCTGGAGTGGCTGGATGGCTTCATCGCCGCGCTCCGCCGGCGCTTCGACGTCGTGCCCATGGGCGCGCACGTCGATGCCTTGCAAGCAACCACGCGGCTGCCGGAGGTCGATCCGGTATTCGCGACCGGCGTTGGCGGGGCGGCGCAGGCGGCCCGTTGAATGCACATATAATCTCGCGCCGCAGCCCGCTGGCCGCATATGGCGGCCTGAGACTCTGTATGCACATCACACGACAGGTCCTCCCGGTTTCGGGCGGCGAAAGCGCTTGACCGGTTTCCAATTGCCGTACATCTACTCGGCGGACGTTCAATCTTCGAGGAGATGGCATGGCCAAGGAAGAAGTTCTGGAATTCACTGGAGTTGTCACCGAGCTCCTGCCTAACGCGATGTTTCGCGTGAAGCTGGAGAACAATCACGAAATTCTGGCGCATACGGCGGGCAAGATGCGGAAGAATAGAATTCGCGTCCTCGCGGGTGATAAGGTAAATGTCGAGATGACGCCCTACGATCTGACGAAAGGTCGGATCACGTTCCGCTATAAGTGAGCGCCTCGATCGAGGTCAGGCATCCAGCCCGCTCGCAATCACGTCTATTCTCGGCCACCGCCATTGCAATTCGTCCTCTCCTCCGCATCTTCCCGGCGGGTTTCGCTGCTTGAGCAGGTCGGTCGCCGGCCCGACCTGATAGTCCCGGCGGACATCGATGAAACACCGCTGAAAGGGGAGCTGCCGCGAAACCTGGCTCGCCGGCTGGCTTCCGCCAAGGCGCTGGCGGTCGCCGCGATCCATGCCGGACTCCATCGTGCTGGGAGCGGATACGGTCGTCGGCCGCGGCCGCCGCATCCTGCCCAAGCCCGCGGATGAAGGCGAGGCGCGGCGGTGCCTGGCTCTGCTGTCCGGCGCGCGTCACCGCGTCTACGGCGGCATTGCGCTTGATCGTCCCGAACGGGCGGATACGCGAGCGTCTGGTGAGCACCGCGGTCGCCTTCAAACGGCTGTCGCGCGACGAACTCGAAGACTACATCGCTAGCGGAGAGTGGCGCGGCAAGGCCGGCGGCTACGCCATCCAGGGGTTGGCGGCGGCATACGTCCGCCAGATCATCGGATCCTACTCCAACGTCGTTGGCCTGCCGCTGTTTGAAACGAACGCTCTGCTGGAAGGGGTTGGCCATCGGCGAGCGACGTTTCGCCGCGCCTGAGCCGACGATGAGCATCGACGAGGTCCTGATCACCGTACTGCCTGGCGATCGCCGAGCCGCCGCTCTTGCGGATGGCCAACTGCTGCGTCTTGCCGTTGCCGGCGATGACGAGATCCGCGTGGGCGACATCATCCTCGGCCGGATCAAGAAGGTCGCGGCCTCGATCGGCTGCGCCTTCGTCGATCTCGGTCGCGAACCGCATGGCATATTGATGCGCAATGATTCTTCGGGCGAACAGCGCCTTTCCGAGGGCCAAGACATCCTTTGCCAGGTGCTGCGGGAGGCGGTAGGCGAGAAGGGGCCGAAGCTGACCGCGCGACTGACCGCGCTGCCCGAGACTGTACGAGAATCGCTGGCCGGCGCCCGTCCGCCAAGCCGGCTCGCTCGCGGTCCCGATCCTATCTTGAGCTTGCTGCGGGATGCGGTCGCGGCGGGCGTTGGGCGGGTGATCGTCGATGACGGCGTGGAGCTCTCCAGAATTCGCGGCGCTTTGCCCGAACTGGCGGACAGGCTCGAGGCATGGCTGGAACCGGCGCCTCTGTTCGCCGCTTATGGAGTTGACGATGCGATCGACCGGGCGCTGGCGCGGATGGTGCCGCTGCGGTCTGGCGGCCGATTGACCATAGAGGAGACGGAGGCGCTGGCCGTCATCGACGTCGATATCGGCGGCACTTCGGGCAGTTCACCGGACTCGGCGGCGCTGGCATGCGACCTGGAGGCGGCGGCGGCGATCGGGCGGGAGATCGTGACCCGCGACCTCGCCGGCATCATCATGATCGACTTCGTCCCGCTCCGCCGCCGGACCGAGCGGGAACGGGTGCTCACCGCACTGCGGAGCTCCCTCGCCGGCGACGACCGACAAGTCCGCGTCGCCGGGTGGACCCGCCTCGGGCTGGTGGAGATGAGCCGCGAGCGGCGCGGCCCTTCGCTGGCCGGCCGGCTCACAGTCGATTGCGCGTCTTGCGGGGGCCACGGCCGGGAAATCTCGGCGTGCTGGGTGGCGGGCGATGCGCTGCGGGCGATGCTCGCCGAAGCTCGCCGGGCGCCGGCCGCGCCGCCTTCGCTGGTTGCCTCGCCGGCCGTTCTCGAACAGCTTCGCGGACCTCTCGCCAAGGCATTGGCGGAGATCGAAAGCAAACTGGGCGCGAAGATCGCGCTGGTCGAGGCCGATCTCCGGCCCGCCGAAGGGTCCCATGTGCGCGAGCGCCCGGCGGGCGCGGAGCGCGGCGGATGAACGCCGATGCCGGCAATGCGCCGCCGACCCGCCCGGCCAAACGCTGCCCGATCTGCGGCAAGCCCGCTGTCGTCCGCTATCGCCCGTTCTGTTCGAAGCGGTGCGCCGACATCGATCTCGGCCGCTGGTTCGGCGAGGCGTATCGCATTCCCGTCGAGGAAGAAGATGCGGAGTCAACGCCGCCGGATGACAAGAACGGCGAGGGCTGAAGGCGAAGGCGGTGGAGAGCTGGCGGACGCTAAGCTGCGGCTCTCGCACGCTCCAAGGCGGAGCACGTGATGGCGATTACGGCTAAGCGTCCCGTCTTTTCAGAATTTAGATTCCGCTAATATGGATGGCGTAACCTTCCAGTAAGGCGAATTCGGTGCCACAGGTCGGAAGCAGCGATGAAGAACGCACTCTACTACGGAGACAACCTCCATGTGCTCCGGGAGCATGTCTCCAGCGAGAGCGTCGATCTGATCTACCTAGACCCGCCATTCAATTCCCAAGCCAGCTACAACGTCCTGTTCCACGCGCCAACTGGAGAGAAATCACGCGCGCAGATCGAAGCCTTTGAAGATACGTGGCATTGGACGAATGAAGCCGAACGCGCCTTTGACGAGGTGATGCAGAGCGGCAATACCGATGCCGCCGAAATGCTCCGGGCGATGCGCTCCGCTGGTGACCCTTCGGCCGGCGGGCGGCATCCAGCTCGCCACCATTCCCCGAGATGCGAATGAGGATCAGGGGCGAAGGAGTTCCGGATCCAGGCAGGCATAGAGGTCCCCCGCCGGGCCGTCGTCGCCCAGCGAGCGCAGCCACAGGCGAGTGTTCTCGGCGGACAGCGGAACCGGGTGGAGCAGCCGCATGTCGTCGCCATAAGAGGCGTTGAACCTGTAGTCGCCGAGTTGAATCAGGCGGTCGAGCGCCGCTTCGACGATAATCCGCGTCATCGGCACGAATTCGATGCTGAGCGCGAACACCGGCCGCGACAGCCCGCGCACCGCCTCGGCCTCGTGCCCCTCGATGTCAATCTTGACGAACCGGGGCACGCCGTAGGCGCGTACCAGCGCGTCGATCGTTGTCGCCGGCACTTCGATCCGCTCGCCCCATTGCTCTCCGCGGAAGCTGTGCGCGGCGCGGGCGTTTGCGATGAACATTTCGGAGGCGGTGGAAATGGTCGGATTGACCAGGTTCAGAAGCAGCGGCAACGTGCCTTCGCGTTCTCCGATCGCCGCGGCGACGATGCTGACCTGATGGTCCCGGCCATACAACAGCCGCAGGACGCGGACCAGCGCCGGCTGTGGTTCGACGGCGACGACGCGCCCGCCCAGCGCCCGCCAGGAGCGGACGCGGTTGCCGACGTGGGCGCCGAGATCGAAGCAGAGGTCGCCCGGCCCGATCAGGCGGGCGTAGAATGCGTCCATGCGGCGGAAACGCCAAGGCCGGCCGTAATAGATGGCGAGCGAGCGACCGACGCCGTAAACCTTGCGTAGCGCCGCCAGGCGGGGCATTCGCCGATTGCGGACGGATCAGACGGGAGCAGAGCGTCAGGACGCTTGCCGGACGCCTTCGAACTCCAGAATGATCTCCACCTCGTCGCCGACCATGCCGCCTTCCACGGCATAGGTCATGCCGAAGTCGCTGCGCTTGATCTTGCCGCGCGCCGAGATGCCCGTGGCGTAATGCATGTCGCCGAACGGATACTGGTCGCTCTTGTTCCAGACCACGTCGAGGGTCACCGGCCTGGTGACGCCGCGAAGCGTCAGATCGCCGATGACCTTGCCGGTTCTGGGGCCGGTCTGCTCGGCCGACGTGCCGCGGAAGGTGATCCGAGGATGCTGTTCCACCCAGAGGAAGTCCTGCGCCCGCAAATGCTGGTCACGCTTCTCGTGATGGGTATCGATGCTGGCGGCGTCGATAGTCACGACGATGTCGCTCACCGCCGGCTTCTCCGGATCGAAGACAAAGGAGCCTTCGGCGCGGGTGAACTGGCCCAGCGTCTTAGCGAAGCCGACGTGCGAGACAAGGAAGGCGATGGCCATGTGGTTGGGGTCGATCTGGTAGCGCTCGGGCGCGGCTCGTGCCGGGATCGGATGCAGGACGGCGCCGGCGAGGATCGAAAGCGCGCCGAGGACGATAACCGGGGTGCGACGATGCCGGGCCTTGCCCGCCCCGCGCGAGTGTTGTCGGTATCGCCAGAGACCGTAGCTGCGTCATGATCGGCATCACCTCCTTGCGGAACATAATCTCCCCCTAGATTGGGAAGGAGGCGCCCGGTACCAAGCGAGGACGGCAGTCGGGGATCGAACAACGTGCCGAACGAACGTGATGATGTTCGCGCCTTCTGGATCGAGGACCGGTCGCTCGGCGCGATTCGGGCCGGCGATCCGGCGTCGCCGAAGTCCGGCGAGGTCGTCGTCGAGACGCTGTTCAGCGGCATCAGCCGCGGCACCGAGACGCTGGTGTTCCAGCATCGCGTTCCGCCGAGCCAGTACGCCGCGATGCGCTGCCCGTTCCAGGAGGGCGAGTTCCCGGCGCCGGTGAAGTACGGCTACAGCGTCGTCGGCCGGGTCGTCGCATGGCCGGCAGAGCTGCTCGGCCGCGTCGTCTTCGTGCTGCATCCGCACCAGACCCGCTTCGTCGTGCCGGCAGCGGCGGCGGTACCGATCCCGCCGGAGGTGCCGCCCGGCCGCGCCGTGCTGGCGGCGAACATGGAAACGGCGCTGAACGGTCTTTGGGACGCCGAGGTGATCGCCGGCGACCGCGTCTGCGTCATCGGCGCCGGCGTCGTCGGCCTGCTTGCGGGTTGGCTCGCGGCCGCGCATCCCCGGCGTCGTCGGTGCTGCTGATCGACACCGATCCGGCGAAGGCGACAGCCGCCGGCGGCACTGGGGCTACCGTTTCAGAGGGACGCCGAGGGCGCTCGGCGACTTCGAGATCATCGTGCACGCCAGCGGCAATCCCGAGGGCCTGCGCACGGCCCTGGCGATAGCCGCGTTCGAGGCACGGATCATCGAGATGAGCTGGTTCGGCGACCGCGAGGTCTCGCTGCCGCTGGGCGAGGCATTCCACTCCCGCCGGCTCAGCATCCGCTCCTCGCAGGTGGGCACGGTCGCCGCCTCGCGCCGCGGCACGCTGGACGCACCGGCGGCGGCTCGAGCTGGCGCTGCGGCTGCTGGCCGACGATCGCCTCGATGCGCTGATCTCCGGCGAGAGCCCGTTCGAGTCGCTGCCCGAGGTCATGCGTGATCTGGCCGCAAGGCAAGACTGCCGGCGCTCTGCCACCGCATCCGCTACTGATCAGAGGGAGTCACTCGGAGTGTTCACCGTCTGCGTTCGCGACCACGTGATGATCGCCCACAGCCTCAACGGCGAGGTGTTCGGGCCGGCGCAGCGCCTGCACGGCGCCACCTACGTCATCGATGTCGAGTTCCGCCGCGCGCGAGCTGGACGCCGATGGCATCGTCGTCGACATCGGCGCGGCCGGGAACGCGCTCCGGGCGATCCTCGAGCGCATCAACTACCGCAATCTCGATGAGGAGCCGGCGTTCGCCGGAGCGAACACCACCACCGAGCGGCTTGCCCGCCACGTCTTCGACCGCATGCGCGAGGCGATCGGCGCCGGCCGGCTGGGACCCGAAGCCGAGGCGATCGAGTCGCTGCGGGTGGTGCTGCACGAATCGCACGTCGCCTGGGCGGCCTACGAAGCCGGCCTGCGCGACGGAAGCGCAGGCGGGTGACCGGCGCGACGCCTCTACTTTCTTCTTCCAGGCCGGCCGGAGACGCCGACCGGCGGCTTCGTCTACGATCGTCGCATGATTTACGCGCTTCGGGCGCGGGGGCGGCTGGCCGGCTGCCTGGTGCTGCCCGGCAACTACCCCGATCCCGCCAACGAAGCACGCCAGGGCGCCGCGCGGCTGCTGCGCGAACTGCCGGATGGCGCTGAAACGATCGTCGATGGCCTAGCCTTCGCGCCGCTGTTCGAGGCGTTCGCGGCCGAGGCGGCGCGGCTGCGCATCTATGCCCTCGTCCATCATCCGCTGTGCGACGAGACCGGGCTGGCGTCGGCGGCAGCGGGCGAGGCTGTTCGAGCGCGGAGCGTCGGGCGCTGGCGCTGGCCCGCGGCATCGTCGTTACCAGCCGGCACACGGCCGCCCGCCTCGCCGACTTCGGCGTGCCGGCGGCGCGGATCCGCGTGGTCCGTCCCGGCATCGGGGCGGCGAGGCGCCGAACGTCAGCCCCGTCGGGCACTACGGTGCTGCTCTGCGTCGGCAGCCTGACGCCGCGCAAGGGGCAGGATGTGCTGCTGCGCGCGCTCGCCCGCTTGCGCCGCTTCGCATGGCGGCTGCTGCTGGCCGGCCCGGCGCGCGATGCGGCGTTCGCCGGGCGGCTGCGACGCCTGGCGCGTGACCTGCGGATCACGCGATCGGGTGGCTTTTCACGGCGCCGTCGACGCACGCCGAGCTCGCGCGGCTCTATGGCGCCGCCGATCTGTTCGTGCTGCCGTCCCACCATGAGGGATACGGCATCGCCGCCGCCGAGGCGGCCGGCTACGGCCTGCCGGTGATCGCCAGCAATGCCGGCGCTATCAGCGAAGCGGTCGCCGGGGCGCGCCATCGGCTGGTGCCGCCGGGCGATCCGCTAGCGCTGACGGATGCGCTGCGCCCCGTGCTGAGCGCGCGCCGCATGGCCGGCGGACGGTGGCGCGCGCCGGTCGATCCCAGGCCGAGATCCTGGGCCAGCGCCGGCCAGGAGTTCGTCACGGCACTAGACGAATTGGCCGGCCGGTGACCGGCTTCGCGGCCGAGTGGCTGGCCGTGCGCGAAGCCGCCGACTGGCAGCGCGCGATCTCCAGAGGTACTCGCGGCGGCGCGGCGGTGGGCGGACCGGCTGGCCACTCGAGGCGGCACGCTGCGCGTCCTCGACCTCGGCGCGGGCACCGGCGGCAACCTGCGCTGCCTGTCGCCGCATCTGCCCGGGCGGCAGGCGTGGACCCTGGTTGACGACGACCCCCGCCTGCTGGCCTTGGCTCGGCTTCCCCCACCACGGGGATGCATTGTTCCAATGCGCAATCGAGATGGTCTGGAAGTGCGTCATGTAGTGCGCGATCTCGCGTCAGCGGGTTCGCTCGCGGATATCGTTGCCGGGGTACACCTGATCACCGCATCCGCGCTGTTCGACCTGGTTTCCGAAGCGTGGTGCCGGCGTTTGATCCACGAGGTCGCGCGTCCCTACGCGGCGCTGCTCGCGGCCTTGACCTACGACGGGCGGATCGCGCTGCATCCCGAGGATGCTTTCGACCCGGACATGCGCGCCCTGTTCAATCGCCACCAGCGACGCGACAAGGGCTTTGGCCCGGCGCTCGGCCCCACCGCCGCGACGATGCTCGCCCGCCTGGCGGCAGCGGCCGGGGCGCGTGTGGTTGTCGGTCGCAGCGACTGGCGCCTCGGCAGAGGCGAGGAGGCCCTGCTCCAGGCTCTGCTCGGCGGCTGGGCGACAGCCGCCCGGGAAATGCAGCCGGAGCAAGCTGCCGCAATCGAGGCTTGGGCATCGCGCCGGCTCGACCAGTCGAGCGCGGGTTCACTTCGCGTCTTCGTCGGCCACCTCGACGTGCTGGCGATCTGGCCCGGCAAGCCTGGCTGTTAAGCGCCGGCCTCCAGGTTGCAGTCAAACAGCACGTCACCGCCGAGCGGGTGAGCCGTCATCGAAAAGCGGAGCGCCGCGTCGAGATTATCGATCACCGGCCAAAGAAAGGCCGTGCGGCCGGGGCCGATCAACATCGGCGCGACGACAACGTGCAGGCGGTGCACCTGGGCATCCCGCAGGAAGGCGGAGATGGTGGTTCCGCCTCCCTCGATCAGCACGGTCAGCAAGTTCCTTCGGTGCAGCGCCCGCAGAATACGGCGAGGCGGCAGCAAGCCGTGCTCGGCCTCGATCGGCACCACCACTGGCCCGAGAGCCGATGCGGCCAACGTCGGGTACGCATGTGAGGCGCGTAACGACAGGGTCGGCGCGGCGGCGTCGAAAACGAGACGCCCGTCAGGCACGCGGCCGTTCGGATCGATGATTACGCGGACTGGGTTCGGGCCCATGACCCGACGAGTCGTCAGCCTCGGATCGTCGAGGACGACGGTCGTGGCACCGACGGCGACGGCGTCGGCCAGAGCGCGCAGCCGATGCAGATGATCGAGCCCATCCTCGCCGTTGATGTATTGCGAATGGCCGTTCTCGGTGGCGATCCGGCCATCCAGGCTCTGGCCGACCTGGGCGATGGTCAGCGGCCCGGCGGCGATGCGAGCGATCAGCGGCGCGTACACACGGCTGGCGAGCGGATGCGCAAACTCCGCCGACACTCGGTCGTAGTTTCGGCGAAAGGCCGTGAGCGACTTGCCCGGACCCGCGCTACGGACCAGCCGCGCCTGAGCGGCGAGGTCGAGGAGCTGCCGCCATTCGTCGTCCGAAAATCCGCTCACGCCGGCATGGTCCTGCTTCCTTGGCCAGGTTTACGGCCCGCCGATCGTATGGATATTCAGTATCAACACAGACGCGCTCTTTAAAGGATGGGTGTCACCGCATCGGACGCCTGCGCGTGATGAGCAGTTGGATCGAATCCCGGCGGGCTAACCTATCCTTATCGTCATGGCCGGGCTTGTCCCGGCCATCAACGCATGGCCACAGGTAAGATGCCGAGTAGATCCACGTGGATGCGCGGATCGAAGTCCGCGCATGACGAGGAAGGACCTGAACCGGCGTGTTACGATCCATCGTTATGGCCGCCCCAGCCCAAAAAAAGAAAGGGCCGGTGAAAGCCGGCCCGAGTTTGGTGCTCTTGAGGGAAGGGAGAACTCCGGATGGAACCTCCATCCGCAGACAGTATGGTGGAAAAAGGGGAGCGAAACTGTGATCTCGATCACGCTCTAGAAAATTCCCCCCAATCCGTCCCATAAGCAGGGCGTGAGTAGTAACCAACACTTCAGGTCCTTGATGATGCCGTCGATACTACATGATGCAGTCGGCGCCGAGCACCGCCCCATACCCGCGGCCGCGGCACGCATCGTCTCGCTCGTGCCAAGTCTGACCGAGTTGCTGTTCGACCTTGGCTTGGGCGAAAGGGTGGTCGGGCGCACAGCCTTCTGCGTACATCCCGCGGCCCGGGTCAGGTCGATGCCGAGCGTCGGCGGCACCAAGACCATCGATATCGAGAAGCTGCGCCGACTGCGGCCAACGCACGTACTGGTCAACATCGATGAAACGCCGCGCGCCATTGCCGGCGAGCTCGCGGCCGCCGGCTGTACCGTCGTCGTCACCCATCCCATCGAAGTGCGCGACAATCTGGCGCTCTACCGGCTCTTGGGCAATTTGTTCGGCAGGCAGGAGCAGGCCGAGTCGCTGTGCGAGCGCTTCGAGAGCGCCTACGACGCGGCTCGTGGGCTGGCGGAACGCCTGCCGGAACGCCCGGTGCTCTATCTGATCTGGAAGGATCCCTGGATGACCGTCGCCCGGGACACGTATATCGCCCGGATGCTGGCGCTCGTCGGCCTGCACACGATGCCCGCGACATCGGACCGGCGCTATCCCGCCATCGAGCTGACGCCCAACCTGCTGCGGCAGACCGAGCTGGTGCTGTTTTCGACCGAACCGTTTCCATTCAAGGAACGGCACCTGGCGGAATTCGGCGCATCGCATCCGGCGCATGCCGGCAAGGCGGAAATCATCGATGCGCAGATGGTCTCATGGTACGGCAGCCGCGCCGTGCACGGCCTCGGCTACTTAACGGCGTTCGCTAGCGCCCATCACTGATTGTGCCGACCTCTCGGGTTGCCGTCGAAAAACTCCGTTGCTTGGGTTAAATTCGCGCTCCCGGCGGCGCGCCGGCGCCACTCTCGGGACCACTACAGAAGAACCCACTAGAGAAGAACAAGGGGAAGCAATCATGAAGGTCTCCAAGCTCCTGAAAATGCATGGCATGCTCGTGCTCACCGTGCATCCTGACTTTACCCTCGCGGAAGCCGCCCGGCGGTTTACGCAATCCGTGGGCGGTCGGCGCTTCTCGCTCGCCGTGGTGACCAATCACGACGATCAGGTTTTGGGCGTGATCTCGCTCGGCGACATCAGCCATGCGCTTGGCCAGCATGAGGAGAAGGCGGCGAAGATGCTGGTCAAGGATGTCATGACGACGGACGTAACCGCCTGCTCGCTCGACGATGACCTGGAAGACGTGCTGCGGAGGATGGCGGACAAAGGCATTCGTCAAGCCCCGGTGGTGGAAGGCGGCAAGCTCGCCGGCCTCGTCGCCCGTCGGGACGCGTTGGAGTTCCTCTACCAGCAAGCATCGCTGGACGCGGAGCACCTGACAGACTGGCTATTCCGCTCCGACGCCCGCTACTAATTGACGCTTCGCTGGGCCGGCTCCCGTCGGGCGGGCGGGCGTCGAGTGACGGGTCGAGGCGTCTCGCGGCGAACGATCAGGGGCCGCCGCCACTGCCGGTTCGGCACGCGGCGGTCGCGCGCCCCGGGCAAACTCGGGTAGATTGAGTGGTCTCCGCCGACCGTACCGCTTGTTACATCCGTGCCGAGCCATTTGCCCTCGACCGCCGTCCGCCTGGCGGCGTTCTACGCCGCCTTCTTCGCCGTCATCGGTACACTGCAGCCGTTCTGGCCGCTATGGCTCGCGTGGAAGGGTCTGAACGCCACCGAGATCGGCCTGGTGCTGGCGATCGGCATCGGCGCGAAGGTGATCGGGCTGCCGCTGGCGGCGCATGTCGCCGATCGTCGGGGCGAACGGAAGCGGCCGATGCTGGCGCTCTCGTCGGCCAGCATCTTCGCGTTCACGCTCTTCGCCCTCGCGCAAGGCTACTGGACGCTCGTGTTGATCAGTCTCTTGTTCTTCTCCTTGTGGCCGCCGGTGATGTCGCTGGGCGAGAGCCTGACGATCAGGGCCGCCCATCAGGGCGGTTTCCAGTACGGACGCGTGCGACTCTGGGGATCGCTCGCCTATATCGTCGCCGCGCTGGCCGCCGGCGCGATTCTGGCCCGGGCGTCGGCCGACGCGGTGTTTTGGTTGATCATGGGTGGCGTGGCGTTGACGGCGCTCGCCTGCTGGCAATTGCCCGACCTCCGCATCGAGCGGAGCCTGTCGCGCGCCCTGCCGCTCGTCGAAACCCTGCGTCGGCCAGCGTTCGTGCTGATGCTGTCCGCATGCGGTTTGATCCAGGGCAGTCATGCCGTCTACTACGCCTTCGGCACCATCCATTGGCGCAACGTCGGCTACTCCGAAGACATTATCGGCGCGCTCTGGGCGGTAGGGGTGATCTGCGAGGTGGCGTTGTTCGCCTTCGGCACCACCGCCATTCGCCGCTGCGGCGCCGGCCGGCTGATCGTGCTGGCGGGAGTAGCCGCCGCCGTCCGCTGGACCGGCACCGGCCTCACCGACGCGCTGCCGGCCATCATCGTGATGCAGGCGCTGCATGGCATCAGCTTCGGCGCGGCGCATCTCGGCGCCATGCACTGCATCGGCCAGCAGGTTCCGCTCGCCCTGTCGGCGACCGCGCAGAGCCTCTACTCGGCGATCGTTTTCGGCCTGTTCCTCGGCGTCATGCTGTACAGTGCCGGCTGGCTGTACCAGATGTTGGCCGGCGCGGCCTATCTGCCGATGGCGGTCGCCGGTGTCATGGGCGCGGGCTTGGCCTGGCCGCTGCTCCGGGACGGGCGACTAAAGCGATCCACCACCGATTGACGGCGGGCATGCAAGCGGCCTTGAGAAGCATTGGCCGGAGCGATCAGGCCTTCCGCTCCCAGCCGCCGCGTTCGGTCTGCTGCCAATAGGTGACCGCGTGGCCTTCGGCCTTGCGCGTCTGCCATCGAGCGCGCGCCGCCTCCACCGCGGCTGGGTCGTTGCCGTCGAACAAATCGAAGCAACGCTCGTAAGGCGGCGATCCGGCCCGTATCGGCGCCATCCGTGAGGAACAGGAAAGCTGCACCGTTTGGGTTGTCGTCGCGATCGGTGAGCCAGATCGGCTGCTCCTCCGGCGAGCCGTCCTGCGCCGTGCCGTGCGGCAGCCACGCGTCCGGATCGTAGGTCCAGAGATGCGCCGCCAGCGCCTCGACCCGCTCGTTGGACGACGCCAGCACAAGGGCGCGCTTGCCGGCGGCCAGCGTCTTTTCCAGCAGCTTCGGCAGGACCGCTTCGAGCGGCGACTTCTGCAGGTGGTAGAAAGCAATGTCGGTCACCGACCGCCGCCGATCAGGCTCTAGGGGACGGGACTTGCTCTCGGCGCCGGCGAGGATCGGGGTCGAACCAGAGTTTGGGCACGATTGGGAGCATGGCCTTATTGCGTGTGTTGCGGGATCTTGTCTAGCTGATCGCCTAGGCGCTGGCGGGCTTGCCAGAGGTCATGTTCGATCTGCATCCTTACCCAGAGTGTGGGCCCGTTGCCGCAGAACCGGCCTAGCCGCAGCGCCATCTCCGGGGTGATCGAGTGCGTGCCGGCGATAATCCGGTGCAGGGTCTGTCGGGTGATGCCCAGGTGCCGCGCCGCCTCGCTGATCGATAGTTTCAACGCCGGCAAAACGTCCTCGTGCAGAATCGCGCCAGGGTGCGTCGGCTCGCGATCCCGCGTCTCGGTGACAAGGAATTCCTCGCTCATATCCTCCTCCGCGAGTTGCACGGGGTCGTCTGGAGGGGCCACTCTCTTGTCATGGAACACTCGGGGACGTCGGTTGCACGTCATCGAGGCACGAGACGTATCCGTTCGACCGATGTCGACGAACGGGGAACCCGACCGGATGCTGAGCATCAGTGTTGCTCGTAGTTGTCGGCGATCAGCCGATCGAGCAAACGCACCCCGAAGGCGCTGGCGCCTTTCGGCGTGACGCTGCCGTCCTTCTTCGCCCAGGCGACGCCGGCGATGTCGAGATGCGCCCAGGGCGTCTCGCCGACGAAGCGCTTCAGAAACTGCGCGGCGGTAGTCGAGCCGGCGCCGCGGTTGCCGACGTTTTTCATGTCGGCGATGTCCGACTTGATAATTTTATCGTATTCCTCGCCCAGCGGCATCCGCCACACCGGCTCGCCGGCGGCGCCGCCAGCCTTGGCGATGCGCTCCGCGAGATCGTCATTGTTGGAGAACATACCCGCCTTTTCGTTGCCGAGGGCGATGATGATGGCGCCGGTCAGCGTCGCCAGATCGATCATGAACCGCGGCCGGAAGCGCTGCTTGCAGTACCAGAGCGCATCCGCCAGAACGAGGCGTCCCTCGGCGTCGGTGTTGATGACCTCTATGGTCTGTCCAGACATCGACTTGACTACGTCGCCCGGCCGCTGCGCCTTGCCCGAGGGCATGTTCTCGACCATCCCGGCGATGCCGACGGCGTTGACCTTGGCCCGGCGCCCGGCCAGCGCCCGCATCAGTCCGGTGACGGTAGCGGCGCCCGCCATGTCGTACTTCATATCCTCCATGTTGGCGGAAGGCTTGATGGAAATGCCGCCGGTATCGAAGGTAACGCCCTTGCCGACGAAGGCGAGCGGCCCGTTTGGGTCGACCTCTGGCTGGTCGCCGCGCTTGCCGTCCGGGCTGTCGGTGTAGCCCTCCGGCCTGCCGGCGCCCCACCATTGCATCACCACGAGCTGCGCCTCGCGATCCGAGCCTTGGCTGACGCCGAGCAGCGCCCCCATTCCCAGTTCGCGCATGCGCGCCTCGCCCAGAACCTCAACCTCGACCCCAAGCGAGGAGAGCGTCCGCGCGTGCTCGGCAAAGGACTCGGGATAGATCACGTTGGCCGGCTCGGAGACGAGATCGCGGGTGAAGCTGACCGCGTCGGCTATTGCCGCCCTTGGCTCGAATAGCCGGCGCGCCCGGTCGTCCTCGTCGCAGCCGAAGGTCAGTTGCGCCAAGCTCGGCTTCTCGTCCTCGCCTTCCTTGGTCAGGTACTTGGAGAACCGATAGGAGCGGAGTTGCGCGCCAAGCGCCATCTCGGCGGCTGTTTCGGCGGGCTGGATCGGGCAGCCATCCAGCGCGTCGACCGCGGCCCAGGCGTTGTCATTGCCGTTGCCGGCCAAAGCCGCGTAGATCTGGCCGCCCACCGCCTGCGCGCGCTGGGCGTCGATCTCGCCGGCCTTACCCAAGCCTATGAGCTGCACCCGCGCCAGCCGCGAATGGTTTGGCGCCAGGATCGCCAGGGTCTGGTCCTTCTTGCCTCGAAACCGGCTGGCGCCCATTGCTCGCGTGATCGCGCCTTCCAGCTGCTCATCGAGCCGGCGGGCGCTCGGGCTCAACTCCCGATCCTCCAACACACCGACCACCACGACGCCTTGTTGCGGCAAGTCCAGCGCGGAGAAGGAGACTTTCATCGAGGTTCCTTTCGTATGAGGATGTCCGACCAGAAGGGCTGCCGAGTATTTAGCGCAGCGTCGCGGAAAGGGAAGCGTCTGCTTTTGGCCGGAGTAGAAATGGAGCGCGGGGGTTAGCGGATGCCGGCGCCGACGAGCGCGGGTCTGCTGCTCTATCGCTGGCGCGCCGGCGAGCCGGAGGTGATGCTCGTGCATCCCGGGGGTCCATTCTGGGCGCGCAAGGACGAGCGCGCCTGGTCGATTCCGAAAGGCCTGTTCGAGGCCGGCGAGGATCCGCTCGCCGCCGCCATGCGCGAGTTCGAGGAAGAAACGGGGTTGACGATAACCGGCAGCGGCTTCGTCGCGCTCGAGCCTCGCAAGCAGCCGAGCGGCAAGGTCATTCACGCGTTCGCTATCGAACATGACCTCGATCCTTCGTCGATCCGCGGCAATAGCTTCAGCATCGAGTGGCCGCCGCGCTCCGGGCGGCAACAGTCTTTTCCCGAGGTTGACCGTGCCGCGTGGTTTCCGCTGGAAGCGGCCCGCCGCAAGCTGCACCGTGGCCAGGTCGCCATAATCGACGAATTGGCGAGGCTGCTGGCTGGCGAGGCTCCCTCTTGAGGGCCTTAAGGTTCGTTACGCAAACGGCTGGGTAGGCGCGGCACCATGCGCCATTCTGACAAGTCCAGTTGGGAGTAGAAATGGCGGTCAACGGTTCCGAGACCCCAGACGGCGAAGGGCCAGCGGACATCACGGGGAAGGCGGCCGCGCCGGGCGGCATAATAGGCGTGCTGCGTGGCGCGCGGTCATCCCGGTTGTGGCCCCGCCTTGGCCGGCAGGAGCTCGCGATACTGCTCTCTTTGCTATCGGCCTCCGGTGTTCTTCTGTTCTTCCTTTGGCTCGCCGAGGAGGTTCTGGAAGGCGACACCCACGCGTTCGATGAGGCTGTACTGCTGGCGCTGCGTGGGTCCGGCAACCCAGCGGATCCGCTGGGGCCCCGCTGGCTGGAGCTGACCGCTCGCGACATCACCAGCCTCGGCGGCTATCCGGTGGTCATCTTGATGACGCTCTGCGCCATCGGCTTCCTGATGATCGCGGCCAAGCGGCACGCCGCGCTGCTGGTCCTCGTCTCGATCGGCGGCGGCATGCTGCTGAGTTCCGGGCTGAAGGATCTGTTCGAGCGCCCCAGGCCGGATCTGGTGCCGCACGCGGTCCAGGTTTTCACGCAGAGCTTCCCCAGCGGCCACGCAACCCTTTCCGCGGTCACCTACTTGACCTTGGGCGCGCTGCTCGCCCGTTTACAGCCCAGGCGCGCTGTAAAGGTCTACCTCCTCACCCTGGCCGTGCTGTTGACGCTACTGATAGGCGCGAGCCGGGTCTACCTCGGCGTCCACTGGCCCACCGACGTGCTGGCGGGATGGTGTGTGGGCGCCGCCTGGGCGCTGCTGTGCTGGACAGCGGCGTCGTGGCTGCAGCAGAGGGGCGAGATCGAGAAGGACGTGGAGCGGGGGTCCGGGGCGACAATAACCAAATCTTGATCCCGGCACCGACGACTCCCGATCTTAGGCGGCAGCGCTCGGGCGGGCCCGCATCCCATCGAGCCAGCGCCGCAGATCAGTGTGCCCGTCCTCGGGATTGAGCTTCGCCCAGCCGGCGAACTCGACGGAGATGAACGCGGTGATGTCGGCGACGCTGTAGTTCGGCCCGGCGACGAACGGGCTCTCGCCCAGGCGCTCGTTCAAGGCCTGAAACAAGTGGCCGACGCGCGCCTTGCCCCGCTCGGCCAGCGCCGGGATCTGCTCGTAGCCGACCGGCCCCGGCAGCGCCCGCCCCTTCATGCCTTTGGCTTGGTTGCGGAACGCTTCGGCTACGGCGAGAAAGCCCTCGATCTCGCAGTGATGGTCCCACATCGCGATCAGCGCCTTCTCCTTCGCGTCGCGGCCCATCAGCGGCGGCTCGGGATAGACCTCCTCCAGGTAGCGGCAGCAGGCGGACGCCTCGCTGATCGCCGTGCCATCGTCCAGCTCGATCACCGGAAGGGTGCGCCATGGGTTGAGCTTGGCGAACTCCGGCCGCAATTGCTCGCCTGAGCGCAGGTCGACCTGCACGGTCGGCAGCGTCACACCTTTCTCGGCAAGGAAGATGCGCACCCGGCGGGGGCTGGGCGCGGAAGCGCAATCGTAGAACTTCATGGAGGGCGCCTTCGGCCGATCGGATTAGATCGCCGCATGGTAATGGCGGCGTCGCGTACGTTCTAGACGATAATGCACGCTACGCCTTACAGGTGCTAGGCGACGGCCCCTCTCCGAAGCCATCGCAATTCGCTTTCCTTCAGCATTCTCCGCCCGTGGCATGGCGACCGATCGTCACGTTGCGATGCACATGGACGGACATCACCAGTCCGAACCCCAGCATCAGTGAAACGGTGGCCGTGCCCCCGTAGGAAACCAGCGGCAACGGCACGCCCACCACCGGAATCAGCCCCATCACCATCGCCATGTTGATGGACAGATAGAGGAAGAAAGTTGTCGTTATGCCGATCGCCAGCAACCGGCCGAACTGGCTCCTCGCGGATAGCGCAATGAAGAAACAATACCCGAGAACTATCGTATAGAGCGCGAGCATACCGAGCGAGCCGATCAGACCGAACTCCTCGGCCAGCATGGTGAAGATGAAGTCGGTCTGCTTTTCGGGCAGAAAGTTCAGATGGCTCTGCGTGCCTTGCAGAAACCCTTTGCCGAACAGTCCGCCGGAACCCAGCGCGATCTTCGATTGCAAGACGTGGTAGCCGGCGCCCAGCGGATCGCTCTCCGGATCGAGAAACGTGAGAACTCGGCGGCGTTGATAGTCATGCAGGAACTCCCAGGCTATTGGAACCGCCGCCAGCCCCGCGACGATGACGACACCGAACATCCAGCAGCCGCACGCCCGCCGCGAAGAACACCGCCGCGCCGCCCAACAGCAGCATCATCGCCGTCCCCAGGTCGGGCTGCTTCATCACCAGTCCGACCGGGATCAAGACCATCACCGTCGGCATCAGGAAGCTTCGCAGGCCGACCGATGTCGTCGCCGCCGAGCCCGTGGAAGTAGCGCGCGAGGGCAAGCACGAGCGCTATCTTCATCACTTCGGAGGGCTGCAGGTTGATGATTCCGAGATCGAGCCAACGCTGCGCGCCCATGCCGATGTAGCCGAACAACTCGACGATCACCAACAGCATCAAGCCCGCGAAGTAGACCAGGTAAGCCCAGCGAAGCCAGAGCCGGATGTCTGAAAGAGCGACGATCAGCATCATGCCGAGCGCGACGACAAAGCGCGGCAGCTGCTTGATGGCCCAGGGTTCGAGCGCTGCCGCCCGCCGCCGAATACAGCATGAGCATTCCGACGCCGGCGATGGCGCAGATCGCCAGCACCAGAATCCAGCAAATCTGCCGAACCTTCTCGACCAATCTCAGTTCGCGGTGCTGCAATGGCGGCGCTCTAGGCCCAGTTCATCCGGGTTATCCTTTTTGCGAGAGCTGGTTCCGCTTCGCGTGCCGCGACCCGCGATTTCTCCAGCTTGCACGCGGTGAGGAGGATGTCGCGCGCCACCGGAGCGGCCGCCTTCGAACCGGCGCCGCCATGCTCGATGACAACGGCTACAGCATAGCGTGGCCGTTCGTAAGGCGCGTATCCGATGAACAGCGCGTGGTCGCGCCTTTCCCAGGGCAAGTGCTCGTTCTTGATCACGCCGGCTCTTCTCTCGGCGCGAGAGATACGCCGGACCTGCGAAGTGCCCGTCTTGCCGGCCATCGCAAAACCGGGCATGCGGATCGCCGCCCCCTTTGCCGTGCCCCGGGCGCTGTTGACGACGTTGTACATGCCCTCCTGCACCACCCGGAGGTGGGCCGAGCTGATCTCGGTCGTTCGCGGAGTTTCTGCTAATCCGGCCGCCTCGGCGAAATCGGCATCGCGCGCCAGGCGCGGGACGACCGCTCGACCGCCATTGGCTATTCGCGCCGTCATGACGGCAAGCTGCAAGGGGGTGCAGAGGACATAGCCCTGACCGATGCCGGTGATGACCGTCTCACCTGTCGACCATGGCGTTCCGAATCTGGCCGTCTTCCAATCGCGTGTCGGCAGAAGGCCGCCGCGCTCATGAGGAAGGTCCACGCCGAGCGGCGCTCCGAGCCCCAACCTTCGTCCCATTTGCGCGATCTTATCGACGCCGACCCGCTTTGCCGCCTCATAGAAGTAGCAGTCGCAAGATTGCGTCAGCGCCTCTCGCAAGCGAACCGATCCGTGCCCGCCGCGCCGCCAGCAGTGGAAGCTGAGATTGCCGAGACGCAGCACGCCAGGGCAGAAAACCGTCGTCGACGGGTTGATCACGCCCCGCTCGAGACCGGCGAGCGCCACCACCGGCTTGAATGTCGATCCCGGCGCGTACAGGCCGGAAATCGCCTTGTTGATCAGCGGCGCCTTTGGATCATCGGCAAGCGCCTTCCATTCTTCGGTCGCCAGTCCGCGATTGAAAGCATCCGGATCGTAGGCCGGCGTCGAGGCCATGACGAGGATCTCGCCGGTCTGCACGTCGACGACGACGGCCGACCCGCTCTCGACGGCTAGGCGACTGACCGCCGTTCGCTGGAGATCGAGATCGATGCTGATCGTCAGGTCGACGCCTTGCTCGCTTTCTTTCCGATCCAGCACGCGAACTGTTCGGCCGACGGCGTTGACCTCGAGCTGCGTTGTGCCGGCCGCTCCACGCAGCGGGACGTCGTAGCGCTTCTCAACTCCCGCCTTGCCGATCCGGAAACCGGGAAGATCGAGCAGCGGATCATCTCCGGCTTCCGCCTCGGAAACCGCCGCTACATACCCGACGACGGGTGCCAGCATGTCGCCGAACCGGTACTGGCGGCTGAAGCCCTCGTCGACGCTCACGCCGGGAAGGTCCAGCAACTCGACCTCGACCCGAGCAACCTCGTCCCACCGCAGATCATCCCGCACGGTGACCGGAACGAACGGCCGCCGCCGTTCGATGTCCCGCGCGACGCGCTTGCGGTCGTTGTCATCGATCGCGATCAGCGTGCTCAGTGCATTCAGTGTTCGATCCACGCCCTGAACGCGTTCGGCGGTCAACACGAGGCGATATATTTGCCGATTGTCGGCGAGAGCGCGGCCCATCCGGTCGAGTATCCGGCCGCGCCTGGGCGCGATCAGGCGGAGGCTGATCCGGTTCTCATCGGACAAGGTGAGATAACGCGCCGATTGTGTGACCTGCAGCTGATAAAGGCGGCCGGCGAGGACAGCGAGAACCGCGACCTTGCCCGCCCCGAGAATCAATGCTCGGCGGGTAAATTGCCTCTGACGCTCCAGGTCGCGGCCCATCGCCTAGACTGGCCTGAGCAGCGCGATCTCGCAGCCTAGCAGCAGCCGTGCGAGTAGCGGATAGGCGCCGAACGTCACCAGCACCTGGAAGAGAGTCGCCGTAGGCGCGAGGAACGCGCCATGGAAAGCACAGGTCAACGCCCAGCTGAGTGCGAACGCGCCCAGCGTAACCAGCCCGAAGCTGAGCCAGACAACGCGGAACGATCCGCCGACGAGAAACCGGCGCTGCGCGATGACCGCGGCGTGCGCTGCCGTAAGCATGCACGCGCTAACGCCAGCCGGCAGTCCGATCAGAGCATCTTGCAGAAGGCCGAGAACGAACACCGCCCATACCGGCATCAGGTCCGGTCGATGCAAGGCCCAATAAAACGTAGCAATCAGGGAAAGCGACGGGGCGACCGGTTCGAACGAAGGAATGTGCAGCGGCACGACGGCGACAATGACGAGAATCATCGTCACCGCGCCTGGCACGAGCTGGCGCGCCAAAGCATCCAGCCGCCGCCAGAAGCAATCGCTCATTGCGCCTGGGCGTGCACGCCGGGCTCGCCGTTCACCCGCCTGGATGCGCCACGCTGGATCGCCGCCATTGGGATATCGACGTGCATCGGTTCAATGCCGTAGTCGACGACGCGAACGTACTCCAGGCGGCTCCTCTCGACATGCAATTTGACCGTAAAGACGAGGTTTTCAGCCGTATCGACGGTGCCGATCGGCAGTCCGGAAGGGAAGACGCCGGCGATTCCGGAGGTATCGACCTGGTCGCCGGGCACGATCGACTCGCCGGGCGCGACGTGCACGAGGCGCGGACGGTCGGTGTTGTCGCCGGCGAGCACGGCGCGCACCCGGGCGGGACCGACGACGACAGGGATGCGTGAACCGATGTCGGTGATCAACAACACCCGCGACGCCCGCTGCGAAACGGCGACGATCCGGCCGGCGAGACCCTCACCGCCCAACACCAGATGATCCTTTTCCACACCGGCGAGGCGGCCCGTGTTCAGCAGCAGACTGTGCGCGAAAGCTCCGGTCGAGTTCGGCGAGGACGCGCGCCGAGACAACTCGGGCCTCCGGTTCCGGGGCTAAGTTTATCAGCCGCCGCAGCTCGGCGTTCTCCGCTTCGAGCCGCCGCGCGACCGCCTGCCAGCGCATCAATCGATCTCTGTCCTCGCGCAGACGCGCATTTTCCTCTGCCAGCGTGGTCCAAGCGCCAAACCGCGCGAGGCCGCCCGCGACCCCGTCCACCGGCCGCGAAAGCAGGTCCAGCACCGGTATCGCGGCGTCGTTGATTTGCAAACTCAGTCGTTCCACGGCAACGATATCGGCTTTGCCGAGAAGCATCAGCCCGCCGGCGAGGCCGATCAGCCCAGCGTATGCCAGCCACCTCAGCAGCGACTTGAACGCGGCAAGCATTCCCGGTTCGGTCCTGGCGTTTGAACGCGCCTTGCCTTGCGGCTCCGTAGCTTCCCCCGAACGGGGCAAACACCGGCTTTAATAGATCAAGTCAGCCTTGAATGCACCCGAATTCGGTCAGTACATCGTGCTGACGACGTGCCGCATCTTTTTCATTTCCTCGAGGACACGCCCGGTGCCTAGGTGTTTAGTCCCGGCATTTCGTGGAGTGGTTCGAGCCTGAACTTTTGGGGCTCGGCTGTCAGACTGTTTGCAGATGAACTCGTAGGGCGTGAGCCCTTTCAACGTCTTCAGCCGGCGGCCGAAGTTGTAGGCCGCGACGAACTCATCGAGGTGCCGCCGGAACTGGTCGTGGCTGTCGTAGTAGTAGCGCTGGACGGTAGCCTCCTTGATGGTGCGGTTCATCCGCTCGACCTGCCCGTTGGTCCACGGATGGTTGGGCTTGGTCAGGCGATGCTCGATGCCGTGGCTTTGGCAGGCGCGGTCGAAGGGGTGGCCGCGCCACATCGCCGTCGGGCCTGACCTGTTCTTCGGCAGATCGGCGAACTGGATGCCATTGTCGGTGAGAATGATCTCGATCTTGTAGGGCACGGCTGCGACGAGTGCGTCGAGGAAGGCGCGGGCGGTGACCGTGTTGGCCTTCCCGACAAGCTGCACGAAGGCGAACTCATAGCCACGCATGACAGAGGATCGTCCGCGACCGTGACCGCCAGGCCGGTCGCGTGCCGGAGGACATAATCGATGTTCGCCAGTAGCGCGCCGCCCCCTGTAAGAACGATGCCCTTGTCGACGATGTCGGCGGCTAGTTCCGGCGCGGTATGTTCGAGCGCTACCTTGACGGCGTCGATGATCGCCCCGACCGGCTCGGCCAGGCTCTCGGAAATCTGGCGTTCGCTGATCAACAATTCTTTCGGAACGCCGTTGATCAGGTCACGTCCCCTGATCTCGTGGGTCCTGCCGTCGCCGTCGTCCGGTGGACATGCCGAGCCGATATTCTCCTTGATGCGCTCGGCGGTGGCTTCGCCGATCAGCAGATTGTGGTTGCGGCGGATGTAGCCGATGACCGCCTCATCCATCTTGTCGCCGCCGACCCGCACGCTCTTGGCATAGACAATCCCGCCCAGGCATAGAACCGCCACCTCGGTGGTGCCGCCGCCGATGTCGACGACCATCGATCCGGTGGGTTCGGTGACAGGCAGGCCAGCCCCGATGGCGGCGGCCATTGGCTCTTCGATCAGGAACACTTTGCGCGCGCCCGCCTGCTCCGCCAATTCCTGAATCGCCCGCCGTTCAACGGCGGTGGACCCGGACGGCACGCAAACGATCACCAGCGGACTGGCGAAGCTCCTGCGGTTGTGCACCTTGCGGATGAAGTACTTGATCATCTCCTCGGCGACTTCGAAGTCGGCGATGACGCCGTCGCGAAGGGGCCTGATCGCATGGATGTTGCCGGGGGTGCGTCCCAGCATCAGCTTGGCTTCCTCGCCCACCGCCAGGACCTGCTTGCGCCCCTTGTACTCGATGAGGGCGACGACGGAGGGTTCGTTCAGGACGATGCCCCTGCCCTTGACATAGACGAGCGTATTGGCGGTTCCCAAATCGATCGCCATGTCGGCGGACAGCAATCCGAACAGCCGCGAGAACATCGCTCCCCCCTCCTGGATCGATGGCGATACGTGATGAATTTCATGGAAGGTAGGGGAGCCGGCGCGCGCTCCGGCTCCCACGAGCTTCCCCGTGAACTCCGCGGCAGAATGATCGGTCTGGATGCCCCGTTCAAGCCGACAGTGCCGAGGGCGCTCGCTTCTCCCGCTTCACCAGGAGCTTGTTCAACGCGTTCAGGTATGCCTTGACCGAGGCGACCATGGTGTCCGTGTCGGCCCCCTGCCCGTTCACGGTTCGCCCAGCCTCTTCCAGTCGCACCGTCACCTCGGCTTGCGCGTCGGTGCCGCCCGTGACGGCATGGACTTGATACAGCTTAAGATGGGCGCCGGTCTCGAACAGCCGCTTGATGCACTTGAACGCCGAATCCACCGGCCCGTCGCCCTCTGACTCACAGGCGCGACGCTCACCGTCGATGTCGAGCGCCAGACTTGCCCGCGCGTTGCGGGTTCCGCATACGACGTCGAGCGAGACCAGCTTGATGCGGTCGTGAGCGCGCACCAGTTCGTCGTCGACGAGCGCCATGATGTCTTCGTCGAAGACGTCCTTCTTGCGATCGGCAAGTTCCTTGAAGCGATGGAAGGCGTCCTCGATGGCGTTATCGCCGAGCTCGTAGTTCAGTTCCCGCAGCTTCTCGCGAAAGGCGTGCCGTCCGGAGTGCTTGCCCAGCACCAGGTTCGACTTCGAGAGGCCGACCGACTCCGGCGTCATGATCTCGTAGGTGCCGGCGTGCTTCAGCATGCCGTCCTGATGGATTCCGGATTCGTGCGCGAAGGCGTTGGCGCCGACGATGGCCTTGTTCGGCTGGACGACGAAGCCGGTGATGGCCGAGACCAGCCGCGACGCGCGCATGATGTTCTCGGTCCGGACGCCGGTATGAAACGGCATGTGGTCGTGACGGGTGCGCAGCGCCATGACGATCTCTTCCATCGCCGCGTTGCCGGCGCGCTCGCCCAGACCGTTGATCGTGCATTCGACCTGACGCGCACCGGCGGCGACGGCGGCGAGCGAGTTGGCCACCGCCAAACCCAAGTCGTTGTGGCAATGCACCGAGAGGATCGCCTTGTCGATGTTGGGCACGCGATTGCGCAGCATCGTGATCAGCGCCGCGTACTCGTCGGGAATCGTGTAGCCTACGGTATCCGGTACGTTGATCGTCCGGGCGCCGGCGGCGATCGCCGCCTCGACGCAGCGGCACAGAAAGTCGTGGTCGCTGCGGGAACCGTCCTCGCACGACCACTCGACATCATCCGTGAAGCGCCGGGCGTACGTGACGCTCTCGACGACCCGCTGATAGACCTGATCCGGTTCCAACTGCAGCTTGAACTTCATGTGCAGCGGACTGGTGGAGATGAAGGTGTGGATGCGCCCGCGCGGCGCCGGCTTGATCGCGTCGGCAACGTGTTCGATGTCGCCGCGAACGGCGCGGGCCAGGCCGCATACGGTCGAGGTCTTGACCTGCTTGGCGATTTCATGAACCGCCTCGAAGTCGCCGGGCGACGAGACGGGGAAGCCGGCCTCGATCACGTCGACGCCCATGTCCTCCAGCACCTCGGCGATGCGGACCTTTTCCTCGAGATTCATCGAAGCGCCGGGCGACTGCTCGCCGTCGCGCAAGGTGGTATCGAAGATGATGATGCGGTCGGGATCCGTAATGGTGGTCATCGCGTCGGTCCTTCGTGGCTTAGGTGTCACAACGGGTGAGTGCCCGTACTCGTTTCCCCTGAACTACGTTGGTCGCCGCCGCTCGGACGGCCCAACCGGCATTCAGGGGCACCTAAGTCGAAGGAGCCAGAGACCGCGCTTCAACAGATCGGTATTGGCGCAGGCGCGGCCCAGTCGATCCGCCTGCGGATATCCGCCCGCGGTCCGTTGCGCTCTGCGATTGCCGATCGGTTCGTTCATGATGCCTACCGGGATCTCCACCCCGTCCATCCGGCGGACGCCCGCGCCCACCCCGCACAGGTTCGCTCTTTGAAAAGACATGGGACGCCGTTGATTGTCAACACCAAAAGGACCGGCCTGGCGGTGACCCTTTCCGCCGAAAGGGTTTGGCCGCGCTCGGCTCGTGCGCCAGCGACGGCCGCTGCGATGGTAGACTGGCGGCCTACAATCGCGCTTTCACCCCGAGCGAGGCTAGGAAATTAGCCGCCGAGCCAGACTGCAGAAGCGAGATCGCGCAGCCCAGCTCACGGTCGCCGTTGTCCCCGATCGCCGGGCACGCCTTCACGTCGACCGAGCCTTGCGAATCGTGCCTGGCGTCGCCGCGTGCCGGAAGCGCGCCGGGCAGGTCCGCCTCGTGCGCCACCTCGCCGCTTTCATCGGCGCCGGTGAGGGCGATGTCGGGCAAGACACCGCGCGCCTGGATGGCCTC
Organism: uncultured Alphaproteobacteria bacterium; assembly: GCA_963786265.1. Taxonomy (GTDB): domain Bacteria; phylum Pseudomonadota; class Alphaproteobacteria; order Rhodospirillales; family Defluviicoccaceae; genus Defluviicoccus. The sequence goes on along the minus strand of CAWAYT010000002.1, from coordinate 103,408 downwards.
GCCGGAGGGCGTGTAGTACAGCGCCGTCGTCAGCTTCAGCGCGCCTTCGACCGGCAGCCGCATCACCGTCTGCACCGACCCCTTACCGAACGAGCGGGTGCCGATGACGATGGCGCGATGATGATCCTGCAGCGCTCCGGCGACGATTTCCGAAGCGGAGGCGGAGCCGGCGTTGACCAACACGACGATCGGCAAGCCGTGAATCAGATCGCCGCGTTCGGCGCGGAACGTGCGATCGCTGCCCAGCTCTCGGCCGCGAATGCTGACGATCGTGCCGGAGTCCAGGAACTCGTCGGACACGGCCAGCGACTGATCGAGAAGCCCGCCGGGGTTGTTGCGCAGGTCGATTACCAGCCCCTGCAGCTTGTTGCGCGTGTCATTGCGCATTTCGTCGATGGCTTGTTCGACGCCGTCCGCGACTTTCTCATTGAAGCTGACGATGCGCAGGTAGCCGACGTTGCCCTCCAGACGCCAGCGCAGCGGCTCGATGGTGATCACCGCCCGGGTGATAACGACGTCGAACGGCGGCTGCTTGTCGCGCTCGATGCTGAGCTTGATGCGGCTGCCCGGCTCGCCGCGCATGGCGTTGACCGCGTCGCGCAGCGACATGCCTTCGATCGAGCGGCCATCGATCCCGCGAATGATGTCACCCGGCTTGATCCCGGCGCGATCCGCCGGGGTCCCCTCGATCGGCGAGATCACCTTAATTCGCCCCTCCTCCTGCGAAACCTGGATGCCCAAGCCGCCGAACTCGCCGGAGGTGACCATCTCGGATTCGCGGAGCTCTTCCGCATTGAGGTAAGCCGAGTGGGGATCAAGGGACGCGGTCATCGCGTCCAGCCCCGTCTCGACGACGAGGCTGGCCGGCATCGTGCCCGGTGCCTGGTCCTTCGCCCGGACGCCCTCGATGGCGGCATCGATCAGCCGCGACTCCGGAACTTCCTCGACGTAGGCGGCGCGGATGCGCTTGTAGGCGTCGCGGAAATGCTTGAGCTGCCGCGTGTTGCCGGGGTCGCTCGCGTATGTTTGGAAGACGGCGTTGAATCGCGCCAGCTGATCGCCGTCCTCGGAAACATGATGCGGGCCGGTCACTCCGGCCTCGGCGACGTGACTAGCCCTGGTCGCGTCGCTGGCGCAGCCGTTGAGCGCTGGCGAGAGTGTCGCGGCAAGTGCGACGAGCGCCGCCAGAATCACCAGCGATCTAACCTGTCTGAGCAACTCCAATGCCCGCTCCATCCAACAACGCCGGAATATATGCGGTATACCGCGATGAAGCCCTTTCCATTGCGACCGAGGCCATGCGCAATTCCAACGGCCGGCGGCGACTCCTCTGCATATGGGTCACCGCCGGTGTTCTGCAACCGAAGCGAGAAAGAAACGGCTCGATCCATTGTGCTGCCCGACATCGTGTCTCAGGCTACCGCTTGCCCGGCTGCTCGAACGCCGGCCGACGCTTGCGAAGGATGCGAGGCTGCGGTTGCGGCAAGCTCGAAGACGCACCAGAGTGCCAGCGTCCATAAGATCACGGCGCCTGCCTGATGCAGCGCCGCCAGCGGCACGTCGACAATCGACAGAAGTGTCGCCACGCCCAGCGCGAACTGCACGAAAACCCATGCCGTAAGCAGGTTCGCCGCCACCAACGCCCCGGACGGCACCGATCGCCGCCGTAGCGACCAGCGGAAAACCAGCACCGCCAGCACCGTAATGAGCGCCAGAACGCGATGCGTGAATTGCACGGTAGTTACGTCTTCGAACAAAGCTCGCCAAGCCGGGGTTGCCGCGAAAAGGTGCGCCGGAATCAGCTCCCCGTCCATCAGTGGGAAGGTGTTGTAGGCGAAGCCGGCGTCCAGTCCGGCGACGAAGCCGCCAGCCAGCGCTGTTGCCAGTACCAGAAGTGGGACCGCAACCGCGGCGCGGGTCGAGCCCGGCGATGGTTCCTTGGCGGGGGGAGCAACGATCAGGGCGAAAGCCACCCAGAGAAGATAGCCGTAGATCAGCATGGCGAGACCGAGGTGGGCGACGAGCCGGTACTGGCTGACGTCCGGCCGGTCGACGAGGCCGCTCTTGACCATGTACCATCCGAGCACCCCCTGCAGCGCGCCCAGCACGAACACGCCGAACAGCTTCCAGCCGAGGCGCCGGTCGATCCAGCCCTTTGCCAGGAAGAACAGAAAAGGTATCGCGAAGGCGACGCCGATCAGCCGGCCCCATAAGCGATGCAGGTACTCCAGCCAGTAGATTCCCTTAAACTCGGCGAGCGTCATGTTCGCATTCACCTTCTGGTATTCCGGGAATCGCTGGTATGCGGCGAAAGCCTGCTCCCAGGCGTCGTGCGAAAAAGGCGGCAGCCATCCAGTCACCGGCCGCCATTCGACCATCGAGAGGCCGGACTCGGTCAGCCGGGTGACGCCGCCCAGAATGATCATGGCGAAAACCATCCCGGCTATCACCAGCAGCCAGATGCCGATCGCCCGCCGTCGGCTTCCGGCTTCCCCACTACCAGGCGTCTGCTGCAACTCGCGCCCCTTCCCGCCGAGCTTTGTCGGTTGCGTGTTGATGCTCGATGAGCAGTATCGTAGCGGCGCGCCCGGAAGCCAAGCGTTGTCTGTCTGTTCCGCCGCATTGGCGCGCTTGCCGACGCCGACGCCTTCGCTTACGACTGAGCGGCTGCATTGTTCGGCGACAATGAATGGAGCCGCGTCGTTGACGGCCGATATCGTTCATCCGGTCCATATCGTCGGCGCCGGCCCAGGCGACCCGGAGCTGTTGACCCTCAAGGCGATCCGCGTCCTCGAGAGCGCCGATGTAGTCGTCTATGACAAGCTGGTCTCGGCCGAGATCCTGGCGCTGATACCAGCGGGTGCGACCCGCATTTTTGCCGGCAAGGTCGCCCGCGACCACCATATGCCGCAGGCGGAGATCAATGCGCTGCTGGTCAATCTGGCGAAGAGCGGCCGGCGCGTTGTGCGGTTGAAAGGCGGCGATCCATTCATGTTCGGCCGTGGCGGCGAAGAGGCCGAGGCGCTCGCCGGCCACGGACTACGGTTTATCGTCGTGCCTGGCGTTACCTCGGCGGCCGGCTGCAGCGCATACGCCGGCATTCCTCTCACCCATCGGGGGTTGGCGCACGGCGTTCGGTTCGTCACCGGCCATACCAAGGACGACGATGCGCTGGACCTCAACTGGCCGAGCCTCGCCGACCCGGATACCACGCTCATCGTCTATATGGGTCGAATCAATGTCGGCCGCATCGCCGAGCGGCTGATCGCTCACGGACTTTCGCCGCGGACGCCGGCCGCCGCCATTGTCAACGGCACGCGCCCGGAGCAGCAGAACCTGCTCACCACCCTGGCCGCCCTGCCCGCCGCGGTCGAGGCGCTAGAGCAAGCTGGGCCGACGCTGTTGGTGATCGGCCGGGTCGTTTCGCTGGCGGAAACGCTTGCCTGGTTCCGGCCCCAGGCTTCACTCGCCCCGCAAACCCGCTCCGGCGGCTGATCGCCCCGGCATGCCGATTTTGCAATCATGGTCGGCCCATGCGCCTTTCCACCCGCTGCTGCTACTCCTGGCGGCACTGGCGCTGGAACCGGTGCTGGGCGAGGCTCGCGGACCGCTGGCGAGGCTGCCGCATCCGGTGCGGCTGATCGGCGTCGTTGTCGGCCGGCTCGACGGCAAGCTCAACCGGCAGGATCGGTCCGAGACCGAACGGCGCGGGCGCGGGATCCTGCTGGTCCTGTTGATCTGCGCGCTCGCCGGCGCCGCCGGCGCCGGCATCGACATGGCTTTCCAGCAGATGTGCCGTTCGCCTGGTTGCTGGAGCTGGCGATGATGATCGCGCTGCTGGCGCAACGCAGCCTGTTCCGGCACGTCCATGGGGTTGGCGAGGCGCTGCGCCAGGGCGGCATCGAGGCCGGCCGGGCTCAAGTCGCCCACATCGTCGGCCGCGATGTCCGGCAGCTCGACCAGCATGGCGTCGCCCGCGCGGCGATCGAGTCGTGCGCCGAGAACTTCTCCGACGCGGTGGTGGCGCCGGCGTTCTGGTACATTCTGCTCGGGCTTCCGGGAATGCTCGTCTACAAGGCCGTCAATACCATGGACAGCATGATCGGCTACCGCTCGCCCCGATATCGCGCCTTCGGCTGGGCGGCCGCGCGGCTCGACGATTTCGTCAACCTGGTCCCAGCCAGGCTGGCGGGGTTGTATCTTGCTTGCGCCGCCATCGTCCTGCCGGGCGCGCATCCGGGCGCGGGTTGCGGACGATGATCGACGATGCTGGCAAGCACCGCTCGCCCAACGCCGGCTGGCCGGAGGCGGCGATGGCCGGCGCGCTGGGGCTATCGCTCGCCGGGCCGAGGCGGTATCCCGGTATCGTCGTCGACGACCCGTGGATCGGCGTGGGAACGGCGCGAGCGACGCCTAGCGACATAACGCGCGCTCTGACCTTGTTCGCCGGCGGGTGTGTGATCAACGGCGTTGTGGTAGCGGCGGTGACCGTCGCCCGGGCCGCCTGAGCGGGAGGAGAAATGGGCGCCTACACTCTGGTTATCGGAAACAAAAACTACTCGTCCTGGTCATTGCGGCCGTGGCTGGCGATGAAGATGGCCGGCCAATCCTTCGATGAGATGGTCATCCCGCTGGGCCAGCAGGCGACCACGGCCGAGATCGCGCGGCATTCGCCGGCGGGCAAGGTGCCGATCCTTCATCATGGCGGAACTGCCGTTTGGGAGTCGATTGCGATACTCGAGTGCCTTGCCGAGCTGGTTCCGGAGGCGCGGCTCTGGCCCGAGGACCGGGAGGCGCGCGCGGTCGCTCGCGCCGTGTCGGCCGAGATGCACTCCGGCTTCGCGGCGCTGCGTACGCACATGCCGATGAACATTCGTGCGTCGAAGGCCGGACGCGGGCGCACGCCCGAGGTGGATAAGGACATTCGCCGCATCGTCGCCCTGTGGGAAGACTGCCGCGCCCGCTTCGGCGAAGGTGGCCCGTTCCTGTTCGGGCGGTTCAGTAACGCCGATGCGATGTACGCGCCGGTGGTCACCCGCTTCAAGACCTACGGCGTCGAGCTCCAGGGCGCCGCGCGCGCCTATGCCGACGCCATCCTGGCGCTGCCGCCGATGGTCGAGTGGTATGCGGCGGCGAAAGCCGAGCCCTGGTCGATACCCGAGAACGACGCGGCTTAGCCCGCCGCGAGCCCATGCTCTCGTTACCGGCGACCGAGGTGGCCCAGGGCTTGATCAACCGCACATGTTCCGATAGCCTCGTTTCCGGTGACAGGCGTGCCGCATTGGGCATGCACAACTCGCGGTCGTGGCGGAACCGGTAGACGCGCAGCGTTGAGGGCGCTGTGGGGGAGACCCCGTGGAAGTTCGACTCTTCTCGACCGCACCATTGGGCAGGTTCGCGCACCCTAAGCCCGCGTCTCTATTGAACGTGTGCGCGGGAGGGCGCCGGCGACGGCCCGGACATCGCGGCTTCGCTACTAGGCGGGTTGCTTTCCGCCGCCGCCACCAACATGCTCAGGAACTCCCGTTCCGCATGCAGCCAACAGTCCAGTGCCTGCCCGTAGCGGCGACCCGCCTCCTCCCAATAGTGGTACGCCATCAGCCGAATTTGCTGAAGATAAGCCGAAGGCTCCAGGGTCGAGAACTCGGCCGCCCAGGGCTCCGCCTTCTCATGAGGCGGCCACGCGCTAGCCGCCCGCATCATCGTCAACACGTGGCGCTCGGCCGCGAGCCAATAGTCCTGGGCTATTCCATACTGCCGTCCGGCTGAATCCCACATGCATTCGGCAAGCGCCCGCACCTTGGCGACGGGCACGGCACTCGGAAGTTCGCCGGTTCGCGGGAGGGGCGGGGGGCTGACGGCCTTGTCTTGCATGCGCGCGGTCGCCGCCATCATCTCCAAGACCATCTGTTCCGCCATAAGCCAGAAGTCCATCGCCATTCCGTAGGGTCGCGCCGCGAACTCCCAGAGGGGCTGCGCCAACACCCGGATGTGGTCGTCCACCGCCTTCTCCATGTTTTGACTTTCGCTAGTTGATGTTCGTCGGATAGAGTTTATCGCGGTTCTGGCCGATTGGCATGAACAAAACGTCGTTCTTGACCGTGTTGCCCGTGCCACTACACGGAACGCGAGTGTATCGGCCGGAATGTCAGCGACGCAGAGTGCTCGGACATTGCGTTTTGGTCAGGCCCGCCAAGATTCATCCTGTACGATGCTGAAGCCGAACCCGGAGCCGGCATGCGATCTGGGTAGGCTACTCCGAGTGTCGAACTTGTGCGGAGAAAGATCGTGAGGTGAACGACATGTTCGACAAAGCCGCGGAGTGGCGGCGGGAGGGAAGGGACGTCGCCATGGCGACGGTAGTCGCCACGTGGGGCTCGGCGCCGGTACCGGTCGGAAGCCAATTGGCCGTCGATGGCCAGGGCTGCTTCACCGGTTCCGTTTCCGGCGGTTGCATCGAAGGCAGCGGTCGTCGAGGAAGCGCTGGCCGTGCTGGCGGACGGCAAGCCGAGGCTGTTGAGTTTCGGCGTTACCAACGAAATGGCCTGGGAAGTTGGGCTCGCGTGCGGCGGCCGGATCGAGGTCTTCGTCGAAAGGGTTGAATGAGGCGAGCCATTCTAGACGCGGTACTTGAAGCAAAGGCGGCCGGCGTGCCGGCGGTGCTGGCGACGCGGTTGCCAGGCGGCGAGCAAGCGCTGATCTCGGCGGACGGGCAGGTCGGCGACCTCGCGCTGGACCCGGCCAGTCTCGCCGAGGCTCGGCGGTCGCTGGCGGCCGACCTGAGCCTGACCATCGAAGGCGAGCAGGGGCGCGTATTTCTGCACGTCCTCAATCCCCCGCCCCGGCTGATCATCGTCGGCGCCGTTCACATTGCCGAACCACTGGCCCGCATGGCCGAGCGGGCGGATTACACGGTGATCTTGATCGACCCTCGGCAAGCATTCGCAAAACGTCGAGGAATTCGCAAGCTTTACGGTCATCGGCGACTGGCCGGATGAAGCTCTGGCCAGGCTGCGACCCGACGAGCAGACCGCGGTGGTGACGCTCACCCATGACCCGAAGTTGGATGACCCGGCGCTGCGGATAGCGCTTCGCTCGCGCGCCTTCTACATCGGCTGCCTGGGCAGCAGAAAAACGCATGCCGCCCGGCTGGCTCGGCTGCATGCGGCGGGCTTCGCGACAGAGGATGTCAGCCGCATTCACGGTCCGGTGGGGCTGGCGATCGGCGCGCGGACGCCGGCGGAGATCGCGATTTCGATCCTCGCCGAGCTCACCCGGGTAAGACGCGGAGCGGATGCGAAATGATCTTCGCGTCTGTACGCGATCGAGAGCGCCATCGGCGCCATTCTCGCCCACAGCATACGAGGCGAGGGGTTCGCCTTACCGAAAGGCCGCAAGCTGACGGACAATGACATCGCCTCGTTGGCGCGGGCCGGCCACCGCACCGTTGTCGTCGCCCGCATGGAGAGCGCCGATATACCGGAAGACGAGGCGGCGGCGACCGTCGCGGTAAGTCTTGCCGGCGCCGGCGTCTCGGTTGCGCCGGCCGCCACCGGGCGCGCCAACCTGCACGCCGAAACCAAGGGGCTGGCGATCATCGATGCCGAACGCGTGCATCGAATGAATGCCGTCGACGAGGCGATCACCATCGCCACTGTCCCTGCGTTCGCCGTCGTACAACCGAGGCAGATGCTGGCGACGATCAAGATCATCCCGTTTTCCGCGCCTGGATTGGCTGTCGGCGCGTGCCGGGCCATCGCCGTCGAGGGCGGGCCCGTCCTCAGCGTCGCGCCATTCCGTGCGCATCGCGCCGGGCTCGTTCAGACGCGGCTTCCGGGAACGAAAGACACCGTCCTAGAGAAGACGACCGCCGGCACGCGGGCGCGGCTCGAGGCGCTTGGAAGCACGCTGGCCGAAACCACCGTCGTCGATCATGATCGGTCCGCGGTCGCGGCTGCCATGGAACGGCAGCGCGAGCATGGACTGGGCCCGCTTCTGGTGATGGGAGCCTCCGCGACAGTCGATCGTCGCGACCTCATCCCCTCGGCCATAATCACGCTCGGCGGCGAGATCATGCATTACGGGATGCCGGTAGATCCCGGCAATTTGCTGCTTCTTGCCCGGCTCGGAGATACGGCCGTCGTCGTGCTGCCCGGCTGCGCCCGGTCCTCGAAGCTGAACGGCTTCGATTGGGTGCTGCAGCGCCTGCTGGCTGGGCTCGACGTGGGGCGCGCCGATATCATGGCTATGGGGGTTGGCGGACTGCTGACGGAGATTCCGACCCGGCCCTCGCCGCGCGACGGGATGGCGCGTGTCTCACGGAAGCCGGCCGTTGCCGGGGTGGTGCTTGCGGCGGGACAGGGAACGCGGATGGGCTCGCACAACAAGCTGCTGGCCGACGTGGGAGGCAAGCCGCTGGTAATTGCCACTGTGGAGGCGGCCATGGCATCTCGCCTGGATCCGGTGGTGGTCGTGCTCGGCCATCGCAGTGATGAGATGCGCGCGGCGCTGGGTACCCTGCCGCTGACGATCATCGAGAACCCGGACTATCGCAACGGGCTCAGCGCCTCGATCCGGGCTGGGCTCAGCGCCTTGCCGCCCGGCTTGGACGGCGTGGCTATTCTCCTGGGTGACATGCCGAGGGTCCGGGCGAGCCATATAGACGCGTTGATTTCGGCCTTCGCACGCGCCGGCCGTGAGGCCATCTGCGTGCCGACCCACGCCGGCCGCCGGGGCAACCCGGTGCTTTGGGGCGCCGAATACCTTCCGGACCTGCGGAGCCTGACCGGCGACATCGGCGGCCGCAGGCTGCTCGCGCGTTATGCCGAGTGTGTGCGCGAAGTGGAAATGCCGGACAGCGGCGTGCTGATCGACGTGGATCGGCCAGATGACCTTGCGGCACAGATCAGCCTGGCGAGCCCTGGCGCATGATATGCGGCCGGACTCGTTGCCGACATGATCCATTTGCCAGGTCAACCCGACACTGCCAGACTGCACTCTACCCGGCGACGCGAAACAGGGCAACGTAGGCAATGAAGCTCACACGATTGGTCTTATCAGCCCTGGCGTTGATCATCTGCGCGATGCAGCCGGGAGTCCTACGGGCGGCGGACGCGAAGTGTCTGGAGTCCTTTCAGGAAACGGCCAAGCGCACCCGCGGGCAGGCCAACGTGTACCTCAACGAGATGAAGGGTATGGTTGGCGATCCGTGGGCGAGGAACTCGGCATCGGTATGTAGCAGCGCTCTTGCTCGCGCTGAACAGTATTCGAAGAGGCAAATCGCAACCGACGCGCTGTGCGCCAAAGGTTCTTCTTATGTCGACAATCAAGCGTTGCAACTATATAAGACCGCCAATTCCACATGCCGGGCGGAATTCAGCAACGTATTGAGCAAGATGCCTCCCGACGAGCAGCGGCTGGTGACCGACCGCGTCGCCAGGGCAGAGGCGGCGATGCGTTAGCACCGTTCGTCCGGCAACTCCTAATAAGCGGCGGCTAGTGCTCTCTTAGCGACGACACCGACCAGGTGGGCCCGGTACGGGGCGGAAGCGTGGATGTTGGAAATGAGTCCCTCGTCGCCGGTTTGAATGTGATCGAGGGCGCTCGGCGAGAAATCCCGATTCAGCGCCACCTCCATATCGGTCTGCCGAAATACGTTAGCGCCGGCGCCGATCACCGCGACACGAACCCCGGCCGGCGTCCGCGCGATCATCGCCCCGACGAGCGCGTATCGGGAAGCGGGTTGCCGCAACTTGGCATAGCCGGCGGAGGATGGAACCGGGAAGCTGACCGCCAATACCATCTCGTCACGCTCGAGCGCCGTCTCGAACATCGCCGGAAAGAAGCTATAGGCCGGGATCCCGCGGCGATCGGTGATAATCGTGGCGCCGAGCGCCAATGCAGCCGCCGGGTAATCCGCCGCCGGGTCGTTGTTGGCGATCGAGCCGCCGAGAGTCCCGCGATTGCGAACTTGCGGGTCGCCGATGCTCGAGGCGAGATCGGCCAGGGCCGGGATGGCCCTCTTCACTTCCGGAGACGCGGCAACCGCGCCGTGCGGCGTCATCGCGCCCACTACCAGCTCGTCTCCGTCAAGGCGGATCATGGCGAGCTCTGGGATGCCGGAGAGGTCGATCAGATGCGTCGGGCTGGCGAAACGCTGTTTCAGGGCCGGGATCAGCGTCATGCCGCCCGCCAGGAACTTGCCGTCCTCGGCGGCGCGAAACGCGGCGATCGCCTCCGCCACCGAGGCGGGGCGGAGGTATTCGAACGGGTGCATGATGCCTCAACGCTTCTGCTGAAAACCTTGACTACCGGAAACCGCGCCTGATAGCCGCGCGACCCGTGGCGGCGACAACGTTGCGTGCTAGGCCGCCGGCTCGCCCCGAACCACCCGCGCGGCGGCGCGGATGGCCGTGATGATGTTGCGGTAGCCGGTGCAGCGGCAAAGGTTTCCCTCCAGCCAAGCGGCGATCTCGTCCTCTTCTGGATCGTTGTTCCGTTCGAGCAACTCGATCGCGCTCATCACCATACCGGGCGTGCAGAAGCCGCACTGCACAGCGTGGTGCTCGCGAAACGCCCTTTGCACCGGGTGAAGCGCCCCCAGGCGATGCACTCCCTCGATCGTCAGGACCTCAAGGCCATTCGCCTGGACAGCCAGCATCGTGCACGACTTGACGCTCTTGCCGTCGACGTGGACGACGCAGGCGCCGCACTGCGCGGTATCGCACCCGACATGCGCGCCGGTGAGCCGCAAACGGTGGCGCAAGAAGTCGATCAGCAGCGTGCGCGCCTCGACCTCCGCGCTCACCGCTTGCTGGTTCACTATCATTGTCACCGGGATCATTCGGCGGAGTCCCCGCGAGATTCGTCGGCGCGTTGTCAAAGCTTGCTGAAAGCATAAAGCATGAGCAGCACCGAGGCGATCAGAAGCGGCACCCAGAACCGAGGGTGCAGGCCGACGCGCTTCGGCTCATCGATTATCGCAACGGTCTCCTCGTGCGCCAATCGCATCGCCAGCCGCTCGAAGAAGTCGTCCGCCATCTTAAGGGCAGCCGCGTCGATCAATCGGGAGCCAATCTGCGCCAGCTTGCCGCCAACCGTCACGTCGACCTCGTACTTCAACATCGTCCGGTTTTCATCCGGCAGCAATTGTAACTTTGCCCAGCCGCTCGCAAACCCCGCCGCGCCGCCTTGTCCTTTGCCGTTCAAGGTACAACCGCTCGGCGGGTCGACGTCGCTCATCGTGAGCGTCCCCTGAAATTTGGTCGCCACTGGTCCGACCCTCGCCATGACCTCGGCGGCAATCACGTTGTCGCCCAGACGCTGCAACTTCAGGCAGCCCGGGATGCAATCGCAAAGCGTATCGAGGTCGTTGAGTGCCGCCCAGACCGCCTCGCGTCGAGCGGCGACACGGCGCTCGGCGGAAATCTGCATCCGGATCGTCCCGAGCCGATAACGGTTGGTGCCGGCTATAGTAGGCGGGTCCGCGGCGAGCGGCAAGAACACCGCCGGGCTGCGCAGTCCGGTGAGGAGAACCCCGCCACGGCCAGCGTTCTCGCTTGGACCCGTCATTGCGAGCCAGGCTCGGACCCGTCATTGCGAGCGGAGCGAAGCAAGCCACTCGCGATGACGACAGTGTTCCGGCCGGACCCGCCATTGCCACCCACGCGCCCGACCCGTCATTGCGAGCGGAGCGAAGCAATCCAGAAGCATCTGGATCGCCACGGCGCTCGCGCGCCTCGCGATGACGACAGTGTTCCGGCTGGACCCGCCATTGCGACCCACGCTCGGACCCGTCATTGCTGAGCGGAGCAAAGCAATCCAGAAGCATCTGGATCGCCACGGCGCTCGCGCGCCTCGCGATGACGGTGAGGCCATACAAACCGAGAACCGGCGCAGCCGAGACGGAACCAGATGATTTGGGAGGGAGTTGTGATCGACTATATCGATCACAGATACGTGAATTTCTTGAGTGCATCGATCATATGCCCGTCCCATATCTCGGGTGCCAGGGGAAGCATCCCCGATTATGAGGAGGACTATTAGTGCTGACTATTGGTGACAAATTCCCTGCCTTCAATCTCAAGGCGGTCGTCTCAACGGATCCAAGGCAGGCGTTTACCGAAATATCGGACCAGACGGACGCAGGCAAATGGAAGGTCGTATTCTTCTGGCCGAAAGATTTCACTTTCGTGTGCCCTACCGAGATTGCTTCTTTCGGCAGGCTCAATGAGGAGTTCGCCGACCGTGACGCCGTCGTATACGGCGTATCGACGGACAGCGAATTTGTGCATCTCGCATGGCGGCAGAATCACGAGGACTTGCGCGACCTGCCTTTTCCGATGCTCTCGGACCTCAAGCGTGAGCTTAGTTCAGCGCTTGGCATCCTCGACAAGAACGAGGGCGTTTGCCTGCGCGCGACATTCATCGTCGATCCGGACGGCATCATCCGCTTCGTCGCGGTGAACGATCTCAACGTAGGCCGCAACACTCAGGAGGTCTTGCGTGTCCTTGACGCCCTGCAGACCGACGAACTCTGCCCCTGCAACTGGCAGAAGGGCGAGGAGGTTTTGAAGGCCGCCTGATCAGAATCACGGGCGATGGGCGCTGGCAAAAACCAGCGCCCTCGGCCTCGCAAACAACGGAGATCGAAGCCATGTCTATTGAAGATCTAAAGGATGCCTTGCCGGACTATGCAAAGGACCTCAAACTCAACCTTTCTAGCCTTGCGACGGAGCCGTCGCTTACCGATCAGCAGCGGGCGGGAACTTTTGTCGTTTCCGCGCTCGCCTCGCGAGATCCGTTGGTGATACAGGCTTTGGTAGACGAGTTCGGGCCGAAGCTGTCGGAGGGAGCGCTCAATGCGGCCAAGGCGGCGGCGGCGATCATGGCGATGAACAACATATATTACCGCTTCACCCACTTGGTGTCGTCCCCCGACTATGCGTCGCTGCCCGCGAAGCTGCGCATGAATGTGATCGGACGGCCGGGGGTGGAGAAGGCGGACTTCGAATTATGGTCGCTCGCGGTCTCGGCGATCAACGGCTGTGGAACGTGCCTCGACGCACACGAACGCGAGCTACGCAAGTCAGGCGTTGACGTCGAGTCTATACAGGCCGCGGTGCGGATCGCAGCAGTGGTGCATGCGGTCGCCGCGACGCTGAATGGCGAGGCGGCGCTCTCGAAGCTTGATGCATTGGCGGCCTGACGAGGTAATCGACGGCGGGCGGAAGTCATAAGGGCGTACACGGATGAAGCTGCAAGGTAACACCATCCTCTGGATCCTGGTCGGAATCGTGGTGATCGGTTTGTTCAGCCAGGCACGCCCGCCGGTCGACCGGGCGTCGGATTCTCAGATGGCCTACTCGGACTTTCTGGCCAGCGTCGACCAGGGCCAAATCAAGTCGGTGAACATCCGTGGACAGGAGATCCTGGGCACGACGCAAGATGGCCATGCCTTCCGGACATATGCGCCGGAGGGCGCCGACGTAGTCTCGCCGTTGGAGGACAAAGGCGTGCGCATCCAGGCGTCGCCGCCGCCGCAGCCGAGCTTTTTGATGTCGTTGCTCATCTCCTCGTTTCCCGTCCTGCTGCTGATCGGTGTCTGGATCTACTTCATGCGGCGGATGCAAGGTGGGCCGGGCGGTGTGCTTGGCTTCGGCAAGAGCAGGGCGCGCCTGATGCAGCAGGATCAGCGGCGGGTCACCTTCGCCGACGTCGCAGGCATCGACGAGGCAAAGCAGGAACTGGAAGAGATCGTCGAGTTCCTCAAGGATCCCCAGAAATTCCAGCGGCTCGGCGGCAAGATCCCGAAGGGCTGCCTGCTGGTGGGGCCTCCCGGAACCGGTAAGACACTGCTGGCCCGCGCCATCGCCGGCGAGGCGAATGTGCCGTTCTTCACGATTTCCGGTTCGGATTTTGTTGAAATGTTCGTCGGCGTCGGCGCCTCGCGAGTCCGCGACATGTTCGAGCAGGCTAAGCGCAACGCTCCCTGCATCGTCTTTATCGACGAGATCGATGCGGTCGGCCGGCATCGCGGCACGGGCCTCGGCGGCGGTCACGATGAGCGGGAGCAGACGCTCAACCAGTTGCTGGTTGAAATGGACGGTTTTGAGGCAAATGAAGGCGTGATTCTCATCGCCGCGACAAACCGCCCGGATGTGCTCGACCCGGCGCTGCTGCGGCCGGGCCGCTTCGATCGCCAGGTAGTGGTGCCCAACCCGGATATTCTCGGCCGCGAGCAGATCCTGAAAGTGCACATGCGCAAGGTGCCGCTCGCGACCAACGTCGACGCACGGGTCATCGCTCGCGGCACGCCGGGGTTTTCCGGCGCCGATCTCGCCAATCTGGTCAACGAGGCGGCGCTCCTCGCCGCTCGCGCCAATCGCCAGCGGGTCACGATGGCCGACCTGGAAGCAGCCAAGGACAAGGTCTTGATGGGAGCCGAACGGCGCTCGATGGTGATGACGGAGCATGAGAAAAAGCTCACCGCCTATCACGAAGCGGGTCACGCGCTGGTAGGACTCTACGTGCCCGGCAATGATCCACTGCACAAGGTCACGATCATCCCGCGTGGCCGCGCGCTGGGCATTACTATGAATTTGCCGGAGCGCGACCGGTATGCCTTCCGCAAGAACGAGATCGAGGCCCGGTTGGCCATGATGTTCGGCGGCCGTGTCGCCGAGCAGTTGATCTTCGGCCAGGAGAACGTGACCACCGGCGCCGCGAACGACATTCAACAGGCAACTGACATGGCCCGCCGGATGGTCACCGAGTGGGGCATGAGCGAGGTGCTGGGGCGGCTTCGCTACAGCGATAACGAGGAGGAGATATTCCTCGGCCGCTCGATCACCCGCACGCGCAACGTCTCCGAGGACACCGCGCGGCTGATCGACTCCGAGGTGCGTCGGATCGTCGAACAGGCCGAGCACAAAGCCCGGGCCATTGTAACCGAGCGACTCGAAGAACTGCATGCGCTCGCGCGAGCGCTGCTGGAATACGAGACGCTGTCGGGTGAAGAGGCGAAGCGCATCCTCAAGGGCGAGTCACTCGAACGCGGCGATCCGTCCGATGTCGAGGGCCCGGGCGGACGCAGAGGAGGTTCGGTGCCGAGCGGCGGCAAGGGCCCGGTTCGCCCCAAGCCCACCGGAGGTGGCGTTCCCGGCCTGCAGACGCAGGGATGATATAGCTAGCACTCGTACGGCCATTTCTAAGTCTCGCGAGCTCGCCTCGATAGGCGTTTCGCTGCCGGATGATGATCTTGGCGACCGGCGCTCGTTGATCTTTGCTGGCGGCGGGCACACGTGTGTATGCGTTTCTACATCTTCCGCGGTGCGGTACCCGTCCTCTATGATGTTCGCGCAATGGCTTGGGCATGCCGGCCGACCATCACCTCGACCAGCGCGCCATCAGTGCTTAGCTGGGCGGATGCGACTCCCAGATCCACGGGGAAAACACCCAAAGGCCTCGGCCGTGGCTTGGCGGAGCAGGCGGAGGTCAATCGTGCATGGGGTATCGATCAAAGAACCGTTGGCTTATCCTTTGGAAGCATCGAACCTAACAAGTGTCGATCGCGCGCAGGAAGGTGACTGAATGACCGAGATTCGCTCGCTGTGTGTACTTTGCGGCTCTCGCGAGGGAATTGAACCAGCCTATCGCAGCGCGGCCACTCGTCTCGGGCAATTGATGGCGGGACGCGGCGTGCGTCTGGTCTACGGCGGCGGGTCGATCGGACTGATGGGGGTTATCGCCGATGCGGTGATCGAAGCCGGCGGCGAGGTCGTCGGCGTCATCCCGGATTTCCTGATTCGTTACGAGGTGGGGCACGGCCGGCTTACCGATCTTGTTGTTACCGACAGCATGCACGACCGTAAGCGGCGCATGTTCGAGATGGCGGACGCCTTCGTCGTTCTGCCGGGTGGCCTCGGCACGCTGGACGAGACGTTCGAAATCGTCACGTGGAAGCAATTGCGGCTGCACGACTCACCGATAATCGTACTCAACGTGAACGGGTACTGGTCGCCGCTTCTGGCCCTGGTACATGCGACAATTCGCGGAAGATTCGCGGATCCCGAGATTGCCGAGTTGATCACGGTTGTCGAGACGCCGGAGCAAGTTTTCCAATCGCTCGAGAGCGCTCCCATGCCTAAGGAAGAGGTGCTTACCAGCCATTTATGATGCGATGCGGCTTGAGCAGGCTTGATGTGGGTTCCGGACAATGTTCCGTGGTTTGGTCCGAGCCCCTCAACGTAAGACGCCTCCCAGGTGCCGCGTCTAACTGGCACGGAATGAATTGATCGTCGTGTTCTTCGAAATCGTTATCATCTTCCTACTGGTTCTACTTAACGGCTTCTTCGCTATGTCTGAGCTTGCGGTGGTCTCGTCCCGCAAAGCTCGACTTCGGCAGATGGCGGCCGAGGGGAGCCGCGGCGCCGGCGTCGCGATGACACTCGCCGACGACCCTGGTCGTTTTCTGCCTACGGTGCAGATCGGCATCACCTTGATCGGGGTGCTGGCGGGAGCGTTTAGTGGCGCTACTCTCGCCAAGCACATCGCAAGCCTGCTGATCGATGTTCCTGGGCTCGGTCAGTTTTCGGAAGGGCTTGGCATTGCCTCGGTGGTGATAGGGATCACTTATCTG
This sequence comes from uncultured Alphaproteobacteria bacterium, assembly GCA_963786265.1. Classification (GTDB taxonomy): domain Bacteria; phylum Pseudomonadota; class Alphaproteobacteria; order Rhodospirillales; family Defluviicoccaceae; genus Defluviicoccus. Next base: position 86,769 of record CAWAYT010000002.1, on the reverse strand, counting down.
TCGCTGATCTTCGGCGAGTTGGTACCGAAGCGCATCGCGCTGACCGATGCCGAGCGGGTAGCGGCGGTCGTATCGCGGCCATTGGCATGGTTGTCCCGCCTTGGCGCACCGGCCGTCTGGTTGCTTCGTCTCTCCAGCGACACTGTTCTGCGGATCCTGAGACTGCCGACGGCGAGACAAGTCACGATCACCGATGAGGAAGTACGCACTCTCGTCAGCGAGGGGGCCGCCGCCGGCGTATTCGAAGTGGCCGAACGCGACATGATAGACGGCGTGATGCGGCTGGCGGATCGGCCGGTCCGCTCGATAATGACGCCGCGCGTCGACGTTGTCTGGCTGGACCTTTCGGACAGTCAGGAGGATATCCGCAGAGTTATCGTCGAAAGCGGCCGCTCGCGATTTCCGGTAAGCAGGGGCGGTATCGATGCCATAGAAGGCATCGTGCACGCCAAAGATCTGCTCGACCGAATGCTCGCGGGTCAGCAATTCGATTTGGCGGCCTGCCTGCGGCAGCCGTTGTTTGTTCACGAGGGGACGTCGGTGCTCAAGCTGCTCGATCTGTTCCGCAGCTCGATCGTGCACATGGCGCTCGTCGTCGACGAATACGGCAGTTTCGAGGGTATCGTTACCTCGACCGACATCCTTGCGTCGATCGCCGGAGAATTTCCGGAAGATGAAGGGGAAGTCGATACCACCGTTGTCCGTCGCGACGACGGATCTTTGCTGATCGACGGCGGCATCGACATTGATCAATTGGAGCGCCTTCTGAATTGGCGGGACCTGAAATCCCACGATGACTATCATACCCTGGCGGGTTTCCTGTTATGGGAACTCGGGCACTTGCCGCACGTCGGAGAGCGGCTCGACTGGAAGAACCTGCGCTTCGAGGTCATGGACATGGACGGCCGCCGCATCGACCGCGTGTTGATCTCGCGCGTTTCCGACAATCCCGAATCGGATGGAAATCCATGGCAAATCGCCTAGTCTTATCCAGCAATACATTGATCGGTATTGCCCACCCGGTGTTGCCAAGACAGCTCTTGCCGCGTACGTTGCCGCTCCGCGTCGATACCTGGCAAAGCAAGGAGGCGCACCGCGACCAATCGATGGGCGGAGGCCGCTCGCAGGGGAGAACAACAGGATGAGCAGGATAAAAGTATTCAATCCCGTAGTTGATCTCGACGGCGACGAGATGACGCGGGTCATCTGGGCAAAAATCAAGGAAAAGCTCATCCTGCCTTACTTGGACATCGATATAAAATACTTCGATCTCGGTATCGCAAATCGCGACGCGACGGAAGATCAAGTAACCGTCGACGCGGCGAATGCGATCAAGAAGTACGGCGTCGGAGTGAAGTGCGCCACCATCACCCCCGACGAGGCACGGGTGAAGGAGTTCAACCTCAAGAAGATGTGGAAGTCGCCCAACGGCACGATCCGCAACATCCTGGGGGGAACCGTCTTTCGTCAGCCGATCATCTGCCGCAACGTTCCCCGCCTAGTTCCCGGCTGGACGAAGCCGATCGTCATCGGCCGTCACGCTTTTGGAGATCAGTATCGGGCGACCGACTTCGTCGTGCCCGGCCCAGGCAAGCTGACCATCAAGTTCAGTCCCGAGGATGGTGGCGAGGCGATAGAGCATGAGGTTTTCGCCTTTCCCGCCGGCGGCGTCGCATTGGCGATGTATAATCTGGACGAGTTGATTCGCGGCTTTGCCCGGGCCTGCTTCAACTACGGCCTCGATGTCGGTTGGTCGGTCTACCTGTCGACCAAGAACACCATCCTCAAGGCATACGATGGTCGCTTCAAGGATTTGTTCGCCGAGATTTACGAGCAGGACTTCAAGGCGAAGTTTACCGCCAAGGGTATCGTCTACGAGCATCGGCTAATTGACGATATGGTCGCCTCGGCGCTGAAGTGGGAGGGAGGCTTCGTCTGGGCCTGCAAGAACTACGACGGGGATGTGCAATCCGACTCGGTCGCGCAGGGCTTTGGGTCTCTCGGGCTGATGACGTCCGTTCTGTTGACGCCCGACGGCAAGACGATCGAGGCCGAGGCGGCACACGGCACCGTGACACGACATTACCGCGAGCACCAGAACGGCCGCCCGACCTCGACCAATCCGATCGCTTCGATTTACGCATGGACACGCGGACTGCATTACCGGGGTGACTTCGATGGCACGCCGGATGTAGTGCGCTTCGCCGACACCCTCGAGGCGGTGTGCGTGGAAACCGTCGAGAGCGGCTCTATGACCAAGGATCTGGCGATCCTGATCGGTCCTGACCAGGCGTGGATGACGACCGAGCAGTTCCTCGACAAGCTGGACGAGAATCTGCAAAGGAAAATCGCGGCCTAACCGCCGAGCGGCGCACTTCTCTCTACGAAGGTGATCCGGATTGCAGATCGGCATACCCGCGCCGGGTAATATGTCCGCATGGCATCGTCCATAGGCGAAAACGACCACAAGCGGGCAGTCTCGGGCTCCTCTCAGCCTGGTTGAACGCGACTTGCGCTTGGGTCGATTCGGCCGCGAACGCGGGAGCGGCGGCAATGGTCAAACCTGAAGCGGCGGCGGGCTACGAGGCACATGCGGCGATCGCGCTGGTATCCGGAGAGCATCGTTTCCTGCGCGGTCAACTCCAGACCTTGCCGGCCGACCTGGAGGCGGGTGTCGATCTTGCGGTGATCACCGGTCACGCGCGAAAATTCATGGCGCTCACCATCAAGCATTTCGTCCATGAAGAATGGGCGATGCGGGCTTCTTCTTTTCCCGATCTGACCGGCCACGAGAGCAAGCATCGGCGCTTGATCAGCGAGGCTGATGACATGCTTCGCAAACTCTATTCTTCCGGTTCGAGCCGAGAGGAGAGGACCGCTCTAACCGACTTCTTCTTGCGCTGGATGGACCATCACCAGGAGGATGATTCCCGCTTCATCGAATATTGCCATGAGCTTGTGAACGCGCGCGAACTCATGCTCGATCCGACGCAGGAGTTCAGCCTGGAGTCTCCCAATGCATTCGGAGAACGCCGGCTCGCGGCCGTGCTCTGCGCCGATGTGGCTGGCTTTTCCCGCCTCGTAGGCGAGAACGAGGCGCAAACCATCGCCGATTGGTGCTCATGCTGGCATGAGATCGTGAAACCGGCCATCATCTCCCATGGTGGCCGCATGGTCAAGAGCACCGGCGACGGGTTCATCGCCGAATTTGCGTCGGCAAGTGATGCCGTCTATTGCGCTCTCGCCATTCAGACGGCCGCGAACCCGGGCGGGAGCACAACGTCGCTTTTTCGGCGTCTGATGCTGAGGATTGGCATCCACCTCTGCCAGGTCGTGCCCTATGGAACGGATATCTTCGGCCACGGCGTGAACATCGCCGCCCGGCTGCAGTCGGAAGCTCCGCCCGGTTCGGTGTGTATCTCGGAGAGCGGACGGCGTGCGATCGGTTCGCCCGAAGGAATGAATTTCATCGACTTCGGCTTCCGGCAGCTAAGGAACATCGATGAACCTTTCCGGATCTACCTCATCGAGCCGCGGATCGAAGCAGCTTGAAGTCGCCGGCGGCGTGAGGTCCCACTGGGGCTTTCGACGCACCGGCGGGCTCCTTCACCCGCTCCGGCCTGGTCGCGACAACCGGCCGTTGACACCCGCCGTCTGCTTGCGCATGGTCCCGCCGCGTCCGAATCTTTGCCGAAGGCCAACGCGCATGACCGGCGATCTGCAAGCCACCATCGACGCCGCCTGGGAGGAGCGCGACGAGACCGGGCCGGCGACGCAAGGGCCGGTGCGCGACGCGGTCGCGGCGGCGCTGGCGCTACTGGACGCGGGCAAGGCGCGGGTCGCCGAGCCGACGGAAGGCGGCTGGCGATTGCAGCCGTGGCTGAAGAAGGCGGTGCTGCTATCCTTCCGGCTCAATGACTCCGCGCCGATCGAGGGCGGGCCAGGTGGCGGCCCGTGGTTCGACAAGGTGCCGCCGAAATTCCTGGGGTGGGACGACGAGCGCTTCCGCGCCGGAGGCTTTCGCGCTGTGCCGGGCTGCATCGTACGCTACTCGGCGTTTGTCGCGCCGGGCACCGTGCTGATGCCATGCTTCCTCAACATGGGCGCGTTCGTCGACTCGGGCAGCATGATCGACACTTGGGCGACCGTCGGCTCCTGCGCGCAGATCGGCAAGCGCTGTCACATCTCGGGCGGCGCCGGCATTGGCGGCGTGCTCGAGCCGCTGCAGGCCGACCCGGTGATCATCGAAGATGACTGCTTCATCGGCGCGCGGGCCGAGGTTGCCGAGGGCGTTCGCGTCGGCCAGGGCTCGGTGTTGTCAATGGGCGTCTACCTCGGCGCGTCGACCCGGATTGTCGATCGGACGACCGGCGAGGTATATTACGGCCACGTACCGCCGTACTCGGTGGTCGTCTCCGGCACCATGCCGGGCAAGCCGCTGCCGGACGGCAGCCCCGGCCCAAGCCTATACTGTGCGGTGATCGTCAAGCGGGTCGACGAGAAGACGCGGTCGAAGACCTCGATCAATGAACTCCTGCGGGATTAACGCTGGCCCGGCGATGGCTTGCCCGTGGGGCCGAGCGCGCGGCCAGCCTCTCCCCTCTCCATCTTGGCGCAGCCGTGTCGACGGTCGTTGATCCCGTCGAGCTCAGTCGAGCATTGATTCGCTGCCCGAGCATCACGCCGGTCGACGCGGGCGCGCTCGACACACTTCAGCGGGCGCTTCGGCAGCTCGGCTTCGCCTGCGAGCGAATGCCGTTCGCCGAAGTGGGGATGGCGACGGTCGACAATCTCTATGCCCGTTTCGGCGACGACGGCCCGAATTTCTGCTTTGCCGGCCACACCGACGTGGTGCCTCCCGGCGACCTCGGCGCCTGGAGCGTCGATCCGTTCGCGGCAGAGATTCGCGACGGCCGCCTCTACGGTCGGGGCGCTTCGGACATGAAGGCGGCCATCGCCTGCTTCGTCGCGGCGGCGGCGTGCTTCCTCGAACGCCGGCCGGGGAGCATGCCCAGGTTCGATCAGCCTGCTGATCACCGGCGACGAAGAGGGGCCGTCGGTCAATGGCACGAAAAAGGTGCTGCGCCGCTTGACCGAACGCGGCGAGGATCTTGCGGCCTGCCTGGTCGGCGAGCCGACCAATCCGACAGCGCTGGGCGAAATGATCAAGATCGGCCGACGCGGCAGCCTGAACGCGGTGCTCGATGTCATGGGCGAGCAGGGGCACAGCGCCTATCCGAACCTCGCCGACAACCCGATCCCTCGCCTGGTGCGCATGCTGGCGGCGATCGACGGACCCCCCTTGGACCACGGCGCGGCGCACTTCCAGCCATCCACGGTGGCGATCACCTCGGTCGACGTCGGCAACCCCGCGCCGCAACGTCATTCCCGCTCGCGCCACCGCGCTGCTGAACGTTCGCTTCAACGATCTGCACACCTGCGGGAGCGTTGCCGCCTGGCTGGCCGCCCGCTGCGCGGGTATCGGCGGCCGCTTCGATCTCCGGACCGAGTGCTCGGGAGAGTCGTTCCTCTGCTCTCCGGGACCGTTTAGTCTCGATCGTCGCTGACGCGGTACGCGGCGTAACCGGTCGCGAGCCCGCGCTCAGCACCGGCGGGGGCACGTCCGATGCGCGCTTCATCAAGGACCTCTGCCCGGTCTGCGAGTTCGGGATGCCCGGCGGCACGGCGCACAAGGCCGACGAGAACGTCGCGGTAGCCGACATCGAAGCGCTTACCCGCATCTATCGGAAGGTGCTCGACGGCTTCTTCGCGGCGGACCCCGGATGCTGAACACGCGCGAGCTGGCCGCCTCGGTTTACGGGGCGTATCGGTTGGCGCGGCTCGACCCGAACGGCTTGAGGTTTTTCGACGCCTCGCCCGCCGGCGCGCGCCGATCGTTTTACGCCGCCGCCATCGTCGCGCCGTTCTATGCTCTGATGCTGGCCGTGGGCGCGCCCGAGCCGGCCAGCGACACGCTACGGTTCAGTCTCGTCGAGGGCATCGCCTATGTCCTCTCCTGGGTAGCCTACCCGGTGATCGTCGAGTGGCTCACCCGCCTTCTCGGCTGCCGGGAGCGTTTCGAGAGCTATCTCGCGGCTTACAATTGGTCGGTGGTGCTGCAGAACGCAGCTGTGTTCCCGGTAGCGATGCTGACCGGGTTGGGCCTGTTGCCGCCGCAGGTCGGGCAACTGCTGTGGTTCGGCGTTTTTCTGGCGATCCTGCTGTACATCGGCTTCATCGCGCACATCGCCCTCGAAGTCGCGCCGGTCACGGCCGCCGGACTAGTTTTGCTGGACGTGCTGCTCAGCGCCTTGATCGACGGCATCGCCAGCGGCCTGTACTGAGCATTATCCTTTGAGAGGCCAGTTCACAGCCGACTCAACAGCTCCGTCTTCTTCGCGGCGAATTCCTCGTCGGAGAGGATGCCCTTGCCGCGTAAGTCCGCCAATCGTTCGATCTTGGCAAAGATGTCATCCGCGCTCGCCGCGGCCCCGGCCGCTTGTTGCGGTTCCGGTCCGGCGCGGCTGCGCCGGCGCTGGTTTGGGCACAGGCTCTTCGTGCCGACGCGCCACGGAGGCGGCGGCAGGCGCCCAGGACGTCGCCGACGAGGGGGAATGCGCTCTGGCCTCGCATGTCACCGGAAGATCGGACAACCGAACCGTCCCCCGCTGACTGACAAAGGTGAACGAGGCATCGGAGCCTTGCTGCTGCGAGACTCCACCTATCCGGTGGTCGAGCGTGTCGAAGACCGTCAGCTTTCCGGCGATGTCGACGGCGAGACGCCGCGCCTCCGGGAAGTAGGCGTAACGGAGGTTATTTTGCGAACCGGTCGATGACGGCGCTCCCAATTCGGCCGGCCACCACCCGCCGACATTCTCGCCCCCGGCCGGTACGAACAGGCTGGCCTCTCCCAACGCATTGCCCCCTCCACCTTGTCTTTGACTCTGCGACTGGCTGCTGGCCGCCCGCGCCAGCACTGGCTCTCGGGCCAGCAGATTCGACAGCTCCGCGCACAGGCCGTCTACCTTGGCCTTGAGAGCATTGTTGAACATGTCGCCGACCATCGTCATGCCGCCGCGTGTCCATTGCCCCATGCCGCCGAGCTCGGGGTGGCTGAACTGCGCCATGGTTCCGCCGCTGGCGATCAGACCCTGCAGCAGAGTCATTACCGCGCCGCCGCTCACGCCGTAGCGCTTCGCGAGCTCGTCCATGATCTGCTGTCCCGGTTGCGTCAACTGATGCACCGTCGAGTCCTCCTGTATTGCGGCGCGCCCTGGGAGCGCCGTGATCATTCGCCAATCCGTTAGCCGCCGTTGCCTGGCAGATGAGGTCAGTAGCCGACGGAAACGAGGCAGAGGCCGTGCGGGGGCGCGGTCGGGCCGGCGCGCACGCGGTCCCGGGCATCAAGCACTTCGGCGAGGTCGGCCTGCGACCACTTGCCCTCGCCCACCAGTTTCAGCGATCCAGCGATGATGCGCACCTGATTGTGCAAAAAGGAGCGCGCCCGCGCCTCGATGCGGATCTCGGCACCATCGTGGCGTACCGTCAGCGAGTCCAGCGTCTTAACCGGCGTTTCCGCCTGGCACATCGTCGAGCGGAAGGAAGTGAAATCATGATGGCCGACCAGAATCGTCGCCGCGCGCGCCATCCTCTCCGCGTCGAGCGGAATCGGCACCCACCAGAGGCGACCGCGCTCGTAGGCTGGCGGAGAGGGTCGATTGAGAACGCGATAAAGGTATTGGCGTTGCCGGGCCGAGAACCGTGCGTGGAAGTCATCGGCCACTTGCGTAGCGTCGAGAACGACGATCGGCGCGGGTCTGAGATGGAAATTGATGGCGTCGCGCACCGTACCGGAGGCGAATGAACGGACGAGATCCACGTGCGCCACCTGGCCAAGTGCATGCACGCCGGTGTCGGTCCGGCCGGAGCCGTGCACCGTTGCCCGTTCGCCGCAGAACCGGAAGACCGCCTCCTCGACCGCCTGCTGCACCGAAGGCCCATTCTGCTGATATTGCCAGCCGACGAACGGGCCGCCGTCGTACTCGAGGATCAGGCGAAAGCGTGGCACGCGTCCTCCCGAACGCGGCCGGCGCGTGCGCCGTCGCAGTTCAGTAGCCTATTCATCGGCTTCGCGCCCACCCGACGCGGGAACAAGGGAGCGCAAGGTCGCCGGGCCGCGCGTTGGGGGTGGCGACGCGGCCCGGCTCCTGGTACGGTCGAGTGGTGCCCCGGGTTGTAAGATGGGCATTCCCACCGCTCCCAGGCGTCGATGAGGGTGACGCACGCGGCGGGTCTGGTACAGTACAATAATGGCCTTCGACCATACCCAATCCGGCTGGAGGATTGTCCGACCGATGGGTCTGCTCGACGAAAATTGCTGCCCCATCGGTCATTAGCCGCCATCAGAGCCGAGCGACCGGCCCCGGCCGGATAGAGCGCTGAGCCGTCCTTCCTGCAGCGCCCACATCGTGTAGCGGGCGGCCACAACCCAGGCGTCCGACTCGATCGCGCCGGGATCTCTCAGATAGCGTCTCGCGAATTCTCGAGGCCCCCACTGGTCATACTGCTGAACGTGCGCGAGTTCATGGGCCCAGATCACCGGGTCGGCGGCAACGGCGTCGTCACGAAACACCAGGACGTCGACTAGGGCCAAAGCTCTTGCATCCGACAAGCGGAACAGTCCCGACTCCACCGTCCGGCGCTGGCCCCAACCCGTCCGGTAGCGGACCCGATTTAGCAGCATCTCAGGGAAAAAGCCGACCAGCCGCTCTCTCGTCGCTCGCGGAATAGGCTGCGTGCCTTCATCCATGGCCTGTCGTCGCCATGTCGCGATCCAACCTCCGAGAATCGGAGCTCCAGCATCCGCGGCCGTATCCAAGCTCGCTGCCTTGGCCTCTTGCCATGTCTCCGCGGCCATGTCGCGCCCGGCGGCCGCCACGCCGCGAACGGCGGTCAACGCCTGATGCAAGTTGTCCGCTGTCGCCGCGACGATCATGGGCTGAACAGTTTCCACGAACTTGCCTGTAGCCACCGAGGCTGCGGCAAGGATCAGCAAGATCGTCAGGGCAATCGCGCGCATCGCCGAATTGTCCCATTGCCGACCAATATAGGATAGCCTGCGAGCGGTAGGCGGTATCCCCCCAAGACGCCGCTCGCCAGGTTATCGCGATCGAGTAGAGCGCTGAGCTGGCCGCCGTCGTGGGCGGCGGCGTGGGTGAGTTGCTTGCAAACCAGCCAGGCTTCTTGGCATCCGGGAGCGCGTCGCGCAGCGCCACGCCAGCGCGCGTTCACGGCCATCCGGCTTTGAACAGTATGCTCTCTAGGCGGCTGGGACTGCAACGAAGAAGACCTGGGAATTGACGTACCAAGGCAATGAGGTGAACGGCGAGTACAGCTTCTTAGTGAGTTTGCAGTTGCGGGCGAGGTCTGCCTCCGCAGCCCGGAAATTGAAACCCTTGAAACCTTTGCGTAACCGGCAGCCTTCTGATTTAATGGGAGAAATTGGAGGAAGGGTGCTGCGTGATGCGGCGTGACTTGGGGCAGATGAGTTTGGCGGATGGTCTGGTCAATCAACGGGCGGGCCGGAACGGCTGGTTGGACAGAATTGACTCGATTGTCGACTGGCCGGCGGTGGTGAAGGTGCTGGACGGGATTTACGCCAGCGACGAGGGGCGGCCGTCGTATCCGCTGGTGACGTATGTGAAGCTGCTTTTGCTGCAGCAATGGTACGGTTTGTCTGATCCTGGTCTGGAAGAGGCGGTGGACGACCGGCTGAGTTTCCGCCGCTTTGCCGGGCTGCCGCTGGACGAGGGGGTGCCCGACCATTCGGCGATCTGGCGGTTCCGGCAGGAGTTGGCGAAAGCGGGTCTGGCCGAGGCCGCTTTCGCCGAAGTCGGCCGCCAGCTCGATGCCCGGGGGCTGATCGTGCGCAGCGGCACGCTGATCGACGCCACCCTGATGGAGGCGGCGGTAAGCCGCCGAAGGGCAATGCCGGCGAGGTCTCCGAGCGCGACCCGGCGGCCGGCTGGACCAAGAAGAACGGCACCAGCCACTTCGGCTACAAGGCGCACATCGCGGTCGACGAGGGCTCGGAGATCATCCGCGACGCGATCCTGACGTCGGCCGACCTGCACGACAGCCAGCCGGCGGCGGAGTTGATCCAGGGCGACGAGAAGGCCGTCTACGGCGACAAGGCGTATGCCTCACAGGCCTTGCGGGGGAAACTCGCCGAGGCCGGCATCGACGATCGGGTGATGTACCGGGCGGCCCGCAACAAGCCGCTGAAGCCCTGGCAGACCTGGTTCAACAAGGCGGTCGCCGCGATCCGCTGCGCCGTCGAGCGCCGCTTCGCCGTCATGAAGCGTCACTACGGCTACCGCCGGGTCCGTTACATCGGGCTGATCCGCAACGCCTGCCACCTGCACCTGCTGTGCACCGCCATCAACCTCAAGCGCGCCTTGGTGCTCGGCAAATGACACCCGGAATCCGTCGGAAGGACGAGAAACGGAGGAAAATTCAATGGGCTAGACCGACATCGCCGCACCCGCCGCGCCACCGGCCGCGCAAGTCGGCCCAAAACAGGCCGACACCGCATCCAGCCCCGTTACGCGAAGACTCCCCTTGTGTGTTTCCCGGGGGCTCGCGGGTGGCTTTGCCGGAACTCCAAAGGACGAGGCCAGCAGCAGTTCCTTCATGGTGTACCTGTTTTCTGGTTGACTTGGGTAAAACAGCGCTTGATTTATCTCCTTTAGCAGCAAAATAGGGCCGCTTATAATCGGAACTGACATTATGAACTGGCCGCCTGGTTTCAATAGCCGTTTGATCTCCATCCACAGCTCTTCATGTTCGTGTTTGTACATATGCTCGTAAACTTCTAGACAAGTTATGATATCCAATTGGTGGTCAGGCAACTGTTGCAGATCTCTAATGAATGTGAAGTGAGTCGCCGTATCTTCGGCCTTCGAGCTTACGTCATGCCCAAGGAGTTTGGCGTCTGTCCTTATGTTACCCAATTGCTTTAGAAAATGTCCGGCCGGGCCGCAGCCAAAATCGAGTACCGAACCACCGTGCCTCAACTCCTGCGAAACGAGCTCTAAAGCCACTTTGTGACGGACGTTGTGGGCCAGTCGAGCGACCGGGTTAGGAGCGCCTGTAGTTTGTCTGATGTAATCCTGTGTTGTCGCCACGATTAGTTCCAATCATAAATATTGCACATATCTATATCCCAAAGGTAAGAGGATGTACATGTTTGGTCAACTGGCTTATCTCGGCCGGTACTACGGCTGTCGGCTCAAACCTCGTTCAAGGCTATTTTGACTAGGCTCGAGGATCCATAAACGCTATTCCGGAGCTGCGAATCGGAATCCAAGCCCACCAAGCTGTACTCTGCAACGGCGTAAAGTAGGAGTCACTCACAGCGCCTCACGGGCTGTGGAGGATGGCCATGGGGGGGGTCACGCTGAACGATCCGGCGTGCTCGCCGACCATAGCCGCCCACTCAACCGCAGTCCCATGAAGGTCCAGAAGAGAATACCACCAACGCCATACATGCTGTTGTAAGACGTCATCATAGCGATATAGGCGACGCACAGCGCCGTTGACGTCTGCACTACCACCTCATTGCGCCTGTCCACAATACCGGGAGGCCTCAGCATCAACCAGCTGACGCCGATCAGCATAAGGAAAGCACCGGGCCAGCCGAGAACATACGGAACGACAAGGAACCCGCTATCGATGGTGACTACGGTTTGCGACTTGGAGGTGAGTTTCGTCGCCTTGCCGACCGCACCCGTGCCTACTCCCCAGAATGTCGTCAGCGCTTGCTGCGTGAGCGAACCATACAGCGCGGATCTCGCCTGAAAGCTCTCGTCCTCTTCGAGGTCCTGAAAAGATTTTCCAGCCGCTTCATAAACCGCTCGCCGATATCTCCGGTGGTAATGATCGGCGTTGCGACGAGTGCGACCGCGGCGATGCCCAAAACCAGCGTCATCCGGCGACCGCCGCGCAAAGCAGCCATAAGGAAGAGGACGGCGATCAGCCAGCCGAGCCATGCCGTGCGGACGATGCTGAGCGCGAATGCAATAAATGCGAGCAGCGCCGCGGGGAAGCGAATCCACGAACTGGCGACGAAGACGATCAGCAACGTCGGGATCATCATTGCTCCGAACGGCACCGGCGAATTCATCGTACTGTAGACGCGTACGAGAAGCGGGAAAGGCAAGCCCACCGAGGCGATGTCGGCGTTCCGCATCCAGTACAGAGTCCCAGGGGAGGAGAAAGAAGTACTGGTGGATGCCGTAAGCGCCCAGAATCGCGCCTCCCCATAAAAATACCTTGAAGATGGCATCGCGATACACGGGGAACGACCGCCAATCACTGGCGATTAGAAAGCCGAAAGCGATCGGAACAGCCCAGAGCAAAAGATCATAGGAGGCGGCAACGGGGCCGGAGTTGACCGCCCCGACAAAATAGCCGTAAAGCACGCCAACCAGGACCAACAAGAACGGCAAGAAAGACATACTGTACAGAAGTGGAAGTTTCTTGAAAAAGCACAACAGAGCTACGCTAGCGGCCAGTTGCGGCGCCAGCGTAGCGATGCTGACTTCTTGGTATCCCGCCTGATAGTCGACAACTCGCCGCACGAAAGGCGTGATCATATACAGCCAGATAACGAACGCTACGTACTGGCCGCGATAAATCGCGAAAAGAATGGCGGCGATAACTGTGGCCGCCGCTGGATACAAGGGGCGGACGAGACCAGCTGCTCCCAAGAATAGCAGCAGGCCGAAAAATGCGCTGAAACCCAATGCGGCGCCATTCGCCAGCATCTCGCGGTAGGACAGCTTCGGCCTGATGGCGAAACCACTAATCCGTTCGCTGATCATTGTGCGCTCAGAATCCCGCTGTCTTGCATACCTGCTACTACAGCCAGCAAGTCGGCTGCCATGCAAGAATGATCGTTCATTCCGGCTCCGCTCGTGCTCGCTCTCGCGCCCCGCGAATGCGCCGGATATCGCTCGGACTGAGGTACAACCGAGGTGGCGCCTTGCCAAGCAACAAAGGGTAGGAGGCCCATATGCTCAGAAAGCGTACGCTTGCCGCCGCGAGGATTGCCCAGGCCGCCCCCATGAGGCCGTACTGAGGAACGAAATAACCCAGCAAGGCCACCAGCATCGCCAATTCGGAAGATCGCAAGATGCTGACGACGCCCGGCTTGCCCGTCGCCATGAACGCCTGGGCCATGATGTCCGCGGTGCTGCCGAGTATCGTGGCGATGGCCAACAATCGGAAAACAGGGGCGGCGGGCATAAATTCTTCCCCGAACAACACCCTCAAGAATATGGGTGCGATAATAACCAGCGGCATGCCCGCCGCTATCATGACGAGCAGGCCGGCGCGGGTGGCAAGACCACTGATGTCTATCGCCTGATCCCGCTCGTACCCGGAGGCCTTTGGAAATAATACGAGTGCGATAGACCAGCCGATTTCCTTCAGAGGGTGGGCCATATTTACGGCGACCACATACAGTCCGACCGCCGAGGGGGCCATCAGGTACACGAGGAGAATGCGATCGATATACATGCTTATAGTATTGGCGACATCAACGGCGAGCGAACGGCCAGTGAACCTGAGTAGCAACCCTATCGTAGCACTATTTTGAGTTAGTAATGGTCGACAATCACGCCATATCCACAGCAGCGGCCAGATCAGAATGGCAATATGTGTCAGAGAGTACGTGAGTGATATTACCACTGGCGATCGCAGGTTGTTGAGTGCCAGAAGTATAAGGCTGAGCAGAGTCAAGGTATGCGGAAGCAGGCGAACGGCATTAAAGATGGCAAACCCGTCACGGGCCCGCAACACAGGCGTAGTCACCTGAAATAGGGACAAAAGCGGCGTTAATAAAACAGTAAATTGGGCTGCCGTGACGATTATCGGCGGATAATCATTAAGCCAATAAGGAATGGCTACCCAGCCTATGACCGCGGCGATGGATCCGAAAAGGATGGTAAGAATGAACACACTACCCACTATTCTGGATCTGTCTTCCGGGTTCTTTTTTATGTGATAGATCGAAGATGTGGGTAGCCCAACGATCGCCAACAGACTGGCAATCTGCAACCCCAATAAAATAGAGGCGAGTTGGCCCCTACCCTCTGGACCCAAGAGGCGAGCGGTAATAACCCCAGTGGCGATGTTCACAAGGACAATCAGAACCGCATTCCCGATTGTCTCGATCACTCGCATCACCCCCGGCCGGATGCCGAGTGCATGCTCCAGTTTTCCCGTAAAGAAGGGTAAGATCATAGCTGACGCTATCGAGTGTCCGGCAACATTGACACATCGAGCCTAGGTAACGGTGCCATAGCGATTTATGGGTGCAGGGCGGCTCGGGGGGTCGCCTTGATACTATGCGGCGGGAAGCTTGTCTAGGCGCATTTCCGGGCGCATGAATTGCTCATTATTACCAAACCATACCCGGCTCAGGCGGTTTTTCTATGTGTTGTTGGCGCTGCTGGCCGGTGTATAAAACCGTGGCTAAAAGCACGTCAATCGCCGGCCGAGATCGAGGTGGCATGTCGCGGACGATGGTGTCCGACGTTCTGGCAAACAGCGGCAAACCGGCCGTCGGTCGTCCCGGCAATCAGCCGGCAAGAGTGCTGCAGATCGGCAACGACTGGTTTGCTGAATCGGCCGGGGGAGCCGGACGTTATTACGAGCATTTGCTGTCTGTGCTGGGTCATCTGGGCGTCGATGTTCGCGGACTCATCATCGGCTCAGACCTTGCCGAGCGCGAAACCAATGGGCGGGTGAGAGCTTTCGCCCGGGAGAGCGACTCGATCGGCCGGCGGCTGCTTGCCGCACGCCGCGCGGTAACGAAACTCAGCCGCGATTATCGTCCCGAAATCATCGTGTCGCACTTTCCGATGTATGCCTATCCGGCGCTGGACCAGATAAGACGATTTCCCTTCGTTGCACATTTCCATGGACCTTGGGCGGCGGAATCGCGCGCTGAAGGGACGAGCCGCCTCTCCACATTCTATAAGCAGGCGATCGAAACGAGCGTCTACCGGCGCGCCGACCGCTGCATCGTGTTGTCGAGCGCCTTTCGGCGCATTCTCGTCGAACATTGTGGCATCCGCGAAGACCGTGTGCGGATCGTGCCGGGCGGCGCCGATATCGCCCGCTTCGAGCGCGGCGAATCGCGCGGCGAGGCCCGCGATAGACTCGGTTGGTCTGGTGGTCGGCCGATCGTCCTCGCGGTGAGGCGTCTCAGGCATCGCATGGGGCTCGCAACCCTGATTTCCGCCATGGACGATGTGCGCAGGCGAGTTCCCGAAGCTCTGCTGCTGATCGCGGGACAAGGGCCGTTGCGGGCAACGCTCGAGGGGCAAGTTGCAGCCTTGCAACTGGAAGACCGCGTGAGGTTTCTCGGCTTCGTGCCCGATGCCGACCTGCCGATCGTCTACCGGGCGGCGGATTTGGTGATTATGCCGAGCCTGCAGTTGGAGGGTTTTGGTCTTACCGCGGTCGAGGCGCTTGCAGCTGGCACGCCGGCCCTGGTCACTCCCGTTGGGGGACTGCCGGAGGTCGTGCGGGATCTCGATCCGCGCCTCATACTGGACGGATGTGAAGCCCGGGATATCGCGGATGGTGTGATCCGCGCCCTGCGGGAGCCCTCGACGCTGCCCACGAGCGCACGTTGCGCGGAGTTCGCGCGGCTGAACTACGATTGGCGGAATGTGGGGCGGGCGGTTCTCGATGTCTATCGGGAGGTCATCTAGCCGAAGCCAAGAGCTGCTGGTACGTTGGTTGTGCCCCGCGAACAATTCTGATACGCAAGTCGGTAACCGTAACGCTTGTCAATCGAAGCAAGCTTCATAATCCGGGTCCGGGCGGCTTCCGATCAATCAGGAGAGAGTGAATGCAAAGTAACGAGATCGACAAGCCGGCTGTGCTCGATGTGCTCAATCGCATCTTGGAAGCCGAGCTCGCCGGCGTGGTGCGGTATACACACTATTCACTGATGGTATACGGGTATAGCCGGATTCCGATTGTTCATTGGCTGCGCGGTCAAGCGGCGGAGTCTCTCACGCACGCGCAGGAAGTAGGCGAATATATCACCGCACTCGGCGGCCACCCCTCGCTCGGCATCGGTAAGCTGCTGGAGAGCGAAAAGCACGACATCGGCGCGATTATGAAAGAATCCATGGCCCATGAGCTGGAGGCTCTCGACTGTTACAAACTACTGCTTAGGCTTGTAGAAGGCCGCGATATCATGCTCGAGGAGTACGCGCGGCAGATGGTTGCCGCCGAGAGTAAGCACGTCAGCGAAGTCGACAAAATGCTGCGGGCGCCGGGCGACCTAAACCCGTTCACGGTCTAACTCCAGCAAGAAAACATGGCAAGCAACACGCCCTTAACGGCCACTCGCATAGCTTCGGGCATTGCCGGGCACATTAAGGCGCCGTTGCGCGAGCTGGATCATCGGGATGGCGGAGAGGGACGGATCGGCTGCCGAGAAAACCCCGGCTCTGTCGCGCCTGTCGCGCTTTCGGCCTCGCACATCTCCTACGGGACTCGCGGTCGCCGCACTCTCGCTGGCGCTGCTGCTGTCAGCGGCATCGCTGGCGTTGACGCGGCCGGATGGCAAGGGCGGCGTCCGGGCGGTTTCGGTCGTTCTGTCCGGCCCGGCCGTCTACCATGCGCTGCCGGAATTCATCGCCGATTTAAAGAAGACGACGCGGGCGAAAGCACACTTCGTGCAGCTCGCGGTCGTGTTGGAAGCGCCGGAACAGGTACTGGCGAAAGTGCGCGAGCAGGAAGTTCGGATCATCTCGGACGTTCAGACGCTCCTGCGCGAGTTCGAGCGACAAGATCTGGCCGGGGCGGCGGGCGCCGAACGGCTGCGTCGCGAGATACTCGCCGTGGTCGACCGGCATGTCGCACCCGAAAATGGCGAGGCCGTGCTGTTCACCAAGTTCCTCCTCGATTAGATGGAGTTTCAGCCCGCGCAAAGGTGTGGACGGTACATGCTCGCGAAGATCGACTATTGGCCGGCGATCCGCGTCGCATGAGCGCGCGATGACGCTCGAACTTGTCCGCCGGCACCGCTGCTTCGGCGGCACGCAATCCGTCTACCGCCACGATTCGCGCGCTACCGGCACGCCGATGGAGTTCGCGATCTTTCTGCCATTCGGCGAGCACGACGATCGGCGGCGGCCGGTGCTGTTCTGGCTCTCCGGCCTGACCTGTACGTGGGCCAACTTCACCGAGAAGGCGGGCGCGCAGTGCCATGCTGCCGCACATGGCGTCATTCTCGTGGCACCCGACACGAGCCCGCGCGGCACCAAGCTGCCTGGCGAACATGAAGCCTACGACTTCGGCTCGGGCGCGGGCTTTTACCTCGACGCCACCGTCGAGCCTTGGTCACGGCACTACCGAATGGCCAGCTACGTCAATGACGAGCTGCCCGAACTCGTTGTCGCGAACTTCAACGCCGACATGGACCGGATCGGCATCTTCGGGCATTCCATGGGCGGGCATGGCGCGTTGACGCTGGCGTTCAAGAATCCCGGCCGCTACCGCTCGCTTTCGGCGCTGGCGCCGATCGTCGCCCCTAGCCGCGTGCCGTGGGGTGAAAAGGCGTTTCAAGGCTACCTCGGCGACGATAGGACAGCGTGGCTGGCGCACGACGCCTGCGAGCTGGTCGAAAGCGCCGGCTGGAGCAGCCCCATCCTGATCGATCAAGGAACGGCCGACGAGTTCCTGGAAACACAGCTCAGGCCCGAGTTGTTCGAAGAGGCTTGCCGTGCCGCCGAAGTGCCGCTGATCCTGCGCTGGCAGGAGGGTTACGACCACAGCTACTACTTCATCGCCACCTTTGTCTGCGAGCACATCGCCCACCACGCCCGGCTGCTGTCAGATACCGCCTGACCGCGAGCATCCCAGCAGAAGACGACCCGCTGTACCGGAGTTCCCGCATGATGCGGTCATCGCAGGCACCTCGATGCGCCGCGCTCGCCTCGCGGAGACCTCGATAAACCGTCCATCGCGAGCGTAGCGAAGCGATTCACTTCCCCTTAGCTTGGCCATTTTGGCTGAAACGCACCGGCTGTCGTTTTCAGCGAAGGACGTCAAGCGCTATTTGCGCTAAAGTTCCGACGCCGTAAAAAAAACAGAGCGGGCGGGAGTGGAAGGTGGACGTCGCCGCGTGGCTGCAAAGCCTCGGATTGGAGCATTTCGAACCGGTGTTCCGCCAGAATGCGATCGGAGCCGACGTGCTGCCGGAACTCCGGGACGAGCATCTCAGGGAACTGGGACTGCCGATCGGTGATCGGCTGAGGCTTCTGAAAGCCATTGTCGCCCTCCGCTCCGATACGCCCCTCGATCTGGGGCCAAGCGCCGCGGTGCCGGAATATACGCCGTTCAGGGGCGAACGGCGGCAGGTGACCGCATTCTTCGCCGACATCGTCGGTTACACGGCGCTCATCAGGGAACTCGGCGCCGAGGAGATTCACGAGCTGTCGGCGCGCTTCTTCGAGACCGTCGACCGCTTGATCGACGACCACGGCGGCAGTGTCGACAAACACATCGGCGACTGTGTCATGGCGGTGTTCGGCGCGCCCGTGGCTCACGGCAACGATACCGAGCGCGCGGTGCGTACCGCGCTCGCCATTCGCGACGCGATGCCGGAGCTCTCGGCCGAGTTGGGCCGTCCGGTCGGTGTGCACATCGGCATCGCCGGCGGGCAGGTCGTAGCAAGCCGAACCGGCAGCGCCATACGCCGTCAGTACGAAGTCACCGGCGAAACCCTCAATCTCGCGGCCCGCCTTACCGATGCCGCCAAGAGTGGCGAGATTCTCGCATCGCAAACCGTGTGGAGCGCCCTAGCCGACCGGCTGGAGGGAACCGAGGCCGGCGATCTGGCGGTAAAGGGCTTCGCCAATCCAGTACGGGCCTGGAGGATTTCCGGCCTTCGACCCGCGGCCGCCGCCGAGCGCTCGCGGTTGGTCGGCCGGCATTCGGAACTGCGTCGCTACAAGGCCATGCTGACGAGCTGTCAGAAAAGCGGCCGGGGCCGGACCGTCTACGTCCGAGGTGAAGCCGGCATCGGCAAAACCCGCTTGATCGAGGAGTTTCAGCGGGAAGCCGAGGCGGCGGGGTTCGCCTGTCACGCGAGTCTGGCCCTCGACTTCGGCGCCGGCGCGGAACGGAACCCCATTCGCGTTTTGCTGCGAGGCCTGCTGGATCTCGATACGTCCAGTGATTCGGAAAGCGTCCGCGCGGCCGTTGCCTCGGCGTTGTCGCGAGGTTGGGTGGAGGCGGAACAACTGGTCTTCCTCAACGACCTGCTTGACCTTGCCCAGCCTAGCGATCTGCGGGCCGTATACGATGCCATGGACAATGCTTCGCGAAGCCGCGGCAGGCGACGCACCCTCGCCGCGGTAGTCGAGCGGAGGAGTCGGGAGGGGCCGCGATTGCTGACGGTCGAGGACGTGCATTGGGCCGTTCCGTCGACGCTGGCGGATCTGGCCGAGCTCGCGGCTACGGTGGCGAGGTGTCCTGCGCTGCTGGTCATGACCTCGCGCAGCGAGGATAACCCGCTGGACGAGGCCTGGCACGACCGGACGCGCGATGCTCCATTCACGACCATCGATCTCGGTCCGCTCCGGCGCGAAGAGGCGTTGGTCATGGCGCAGACGCTGCTGCGCAAGTCGGATGACTTCGCCGCATGTTGCGTGGAGCGCGCCGCGGGCAATCCGCTCTTCCTAGAACAGCTCCTGTGTCACGCCGAGGAGAACGCACGAGCGGTGAGCGTGCCGGGCTCGGTGCAGAGTCTCGTCCAAGCGCGCACGGATCGACTCGATGTCGCCGACAAGCAGGCCCTGCAGGCGGCGTCCGTGCTCGGCCAGCGCTTCGAGGCCGACGTGCTGAGCTTCATCCTCGACCGCCCTGACTACACACCCCAGTCCCTGATAGCCCACCGACTGGTTCGGCAACAGGGCGAGGCCTTTCTGTTCGCGCACGCACTGGTCCGGGACGCGGTCTACGACGCCCTGCTGAAGAGGCGCCGGCGCGCACTGCACCGGCGCGCCGCCGAGTGGTTCGCCAAGCGCGACCCCGTTCTCTACGCCGAGCACCTAGATCGGGCCGATGACCCGGAGGCGCCGCGGGCCTATCTCGGCGCGGCGCGATCGCAGGCCGCGGAGTACCGCCATGAGGCCGCGTTACAACTCGTCGAGCGAGGTCGAGTGCTTGCCGTCGAGCGCGCCGACCGCTCCGCGCTTGCGTGCCTTCACGGCGATCTCCTGTACGACTCGGGCGCGATATCGGCGGCCGAGTCCGCTTACCGGAGCGCTCTGGAGGCGGCCGAGAGCCACGCCGAGCAGTGCCGGGGTTGGATCGGCCTCGCGGCAGTGAAACGAGTCACGGAAGACCTCGAAGGCGCTTTCGCCGATCTGGATCGGGCCGAGGCCAAGGCCAGCGAGCAGGGACTGCTTACGGAGCAAGCACGCATCCATTTCCTGCGAGGAAATCTCTTCTTCCCGAGCGGCGATTTCGAGAACTGCCTGCGCGAGCATCAGCAGACCCTGGAACTTGCGCAACAAACGGGCTCGGTCGAGCTGGAAGCGATGGCGCTCGGGGGCTTGGGTGACGCCGAATGCATGCGCGGCAGGATGCTGAGCGCCCGCAACCATTTCCGCCGCTGCGTCGAGCGGTCGCGCCAGCACGGGCTCGGTCGTATCGAGGTCGCCAACTGGCCGATGCTAGCCTTTACCCGATGGTTCGCCGATGACGCCTCGACGGCATTGGACGAGGCGCTTGCCGCCATCGAAGCGGCGGTTCGAGTCGGTCACGGCCGGGCGGAGATCATCGCGCAACATGCCGCCTATTCCTGTCGGCATGCTCTATGCGATTTCGAGGCGGCTCGGCAGCACATCGAACGAGCGCTGACGCTTTCCAGAAAGCTGCGCGCGCGCCGCTTCGAGGCGCAAGCTTTGGCCTTTCGAGCGGAGCTGCTTCGCTTGGCGGGACGGCGATCTGACGCACTTTCGGACATCGGCAAAGCGCTTACGATTAGTCGCGAGACCGGAATGGCTTACATGGGGCCATGCATCCTCGCCATTTTCGCGCTCGTCACGGACGATCCTTTGGCGCGCGACCAGGCCCTTCAAGAAGGCCAAGAGCTCCTGGGCGCTGGGGCTCCCAGCTACAACCATTACCTGTTCCGACGGGACGCCATCGAGGTATGCCTTGGCATCGCCGCCTGGGATAGCGCCGAAAGCCACGCCGCGGCGCTCGAGAATTTCGCCCGTCCCGAGCCTACGCCCTGGACCGGCTACATAGCAGAGCGGGGCAAGGCGCTTGCCGCCTGGGGCCGTGGCCGGCGGGACGCCGCGCTACTCGCCGAGCTCGCTCGATTGAAGAAGGAGGGTGAACGCCTCGGCCTGAAGATCACCATTCCGGCGATCGAGTTGGCGCTCTCCGCCGGACGCACGACCAGCCATGCGCGGGTCGAAGACCTTACCTCTCAGGATAGGTGAGCAGCGGGGGAGCTTCCGCCGGGCCACATCGGACTACTCCATCAACTCCGACTTTGGGCCGGTCTTGCCCTTGTCACGGGTCTGCCCGGCCAGCGCCGCGATCATGAAGTCGTCAAGGTCGCCGTCGAGCACCGCCTGAGTGTTCGAGGTCTCGACCCCCGTGCGCAGGTCTTTGATCATCTGATAGGGTTGGAGGACGTAGGAGCGGATTCTGATGGCCCCAGCCGATGTCGGTCTTCGACTCGTGCTCCGCCTTCAGCGCCTCCTCGCGCTTGCGCAGTTCCAGTTCGTACAGCCTCGCCTTCAGCATCTGCATCGCCATCGCTCGGTTGCGGTGCTGCGAGCGGTCGTTCTGACACTGCACGACGATCCCCGTCGGCAGATGCGTAATGCGCACCGCCGAGTCGGTGCGGTTGACGTGCTGCCCGCCGGCGCCCGATGCACGGTATGTGTCGACGCGTAAGTCCTTATCGAGGACTTCGATGTCGATCGAATCGTCGATCACCGGGTAAGCGCCGACCGAGGCGAAGCTCGTATGCCGCCGGGCGCTGGAGTTGAACGGCGAGATACGAACGAGCCGGTGCACGCCGCTCTCCGTCTTCATCCAGCCGTAGGCGTCGGTACCGTTGATGCGGATCGTAGCCGACTTGATGCCGGCCTCCTCGCCCGGGCTCTCCTCGATCCACTCGACCTTGAACCGCCGCCGTTCCGCCCAGCGGGCGTACATGCGCAGCAGCATCTCCGCCCAGTCCTGAGCTTCCGTTCCCCCCGCGCCCGCGTGCACTTCCAGGTAGCAGTCGTTGCCGTCCGCCTCCCCGGAAAGCAGCGCCTCGAGTTCCGCCCGGTCCGCCGTCTTACGCAGAGAGGCAATGGTCGCCTCCGCCTCGGCGATCACCGCCGCGTCTTCCTCCGCCTCGCCCAACTCGAGATAGTCCACCGCGTCGGACAACTCGCGGGAGAGAAGGTCGATGCGGCCCATCCTACTTTCCAGCCGGGTCCGCTCGCGCATCACCGCCTGCGCGCGGTTGGGGTCGTTCCAGAACGCCGGATCCTCGGCGCTGGCGTTCAATTCGGCTAGGCGGGCAAGCGCGGCGTCGTAGTCAAAGATGCCTCCGCAACCGCTCCAGCGACTGACGGACGGCTTCGACGATGATTTCGGTTTCGGCGCGCATTCATCTCTCCTTCAGACTGGCTCATTTTCCTTACTTGATGACGCCGTGAGCAATGCTGTGCACGCGCGCGTCTCGCAGGCGCAAATACTCGTAAATAGCCCGAAGCAGGGTGAGCACATCGGCGGCCCCGAGTGACTTGACCTGCGCGTGATCGAGCCCCTCTACCAAGTATACCTGTGCGTGGCCCGGCGGTAACGCGGCCGCGAAAGCCAGGCTCTGTGTCGCCGGAACGGTTCGGTCGTCCTCGTCGTGGATGAGCAAGAACTCGGTTTCGAGCCGGGAAAGGTCGAGCCGCCGCAGGTCGAGCCGGTCGATCTCTTCGCGAACGCCAGGCGGAAGACCGTCGATCAATGCCGGGACCCTATCCGGATCGCCATTGGTGACCAGAGCATAGACGGATCGGCCTTCCGGCCCGAGCGCCATCGCGAGGTCACTCACATCAGCGTCGGCATTCGCGAGCTTGCGGCGGGCCATTTCCGAAAGCCTCGTTCGGTCGGCGGGATCGGTGAGGCGATCGGCGTTGGTCTGCACGAACACCCACTTGCCGTACGCCTTGGGCTGGCGATAGCGCCACGGCTCGCCATCATCTTGCCGATAGAAGCCGGTAGTCACATAGGTGATCAGCGCGGTCAGATCGTAATAGCCGCCGATGCCCGAGAAAAAAGTCGATCCTGCCCGCGGCCGCGGCTTCCTCCAGGGCGAGGACCGCC
The DNA here is from genome assembly GCA_963786265.1 of uncultured Alphaproteobacteria bacterium. Lineage (GTDB taxonomy): Bacteria > Pseudomonadota > Alphaproteobacteria > Rhodospirillales > Defluviicoccaceae > Defluviicoccus. The sequence goes on along the minus strand of CAWAYT010000002.1, from coordinate 63,339 downwards.
GGGCCTACGGCAAACGAGACAGCCGCCACGCCGAGCGGTCGGCCGGCTCCGCGTTCGTCCAGATAATGCGCCGCGTCGGCGATCGGCTCGGCGTCGCGCGCGCTCACTCGCAGCGATCGCATGCCGGGCAAGTCGGGAACGATAACCTCGAAACGAGCCCGCGCAAGCGTCGAGGCAAACGCCACGATACGCCTATCGTCGCGGCCGTCCGGTGTCAGGCCCGGCACCAAAACCATACCGGCGCGCGCCCCGCCGCCGGGAGAGTAGAGATCCGCCAGCCTCTCCCTTCCGTCCACGGCGAAGAGGATAGAGGCGCGTGTCGGCGCCGGTGTTGCTTGCTTCAGCGAACTGCGGCGATCGCCCGCCTGGATATCCTGCAACACGCGAACAGCCTCCAGGGTCCGGTTCGGGCGAGCAAGCCGTCAGCAGCGCCACGGCGGTCAGGACGAACAGGCGGCGCCACACTGAGGCAAGCTGGGCTATAGGCCCGGCCAGGGTGTTCGGGGACAGCTTGCGAAGATGCGCTCGGTCAGCGCAGCCACTGAGCCGCGTACCGGCGGATCCCGGTCGCCATTTCCGAGTCGAAGTCGGACATTGTCGCGGACAGCAGGTCGTACCAGAATCGATCGCGTTCGTCGTATGTCAACCCCTCGGGAACATCCCGGGTGCGCGTTACCTTGGCGGTGTAGCCGTCCAGACGACTGCCGGACTCGTCGAGGATCTCCAGTTGCGCTTCGACCGTCACTGTCCAGCGCTCTTCCGGCTCCGATGTCAAGGCGCCAGCGACACCAGAGCTCTTGCGCAGGGGCTCGGCGGTGAGCGGCGCATTCAGGATGGTGAAGCGGGCGATGTTCTGCGCGCCATCGGAACGCAGACGTTGCTGGGCCCATCTGATGAGCGCCGCATCCGGTGTTGGCTTGACCGTCTGCTCGATGTGCGGCGGCGTACCGGGCGAGCGGTAGCGCGGGTCGATCTGTGCTTCGCGAACATTGAGAACGATCGGCGGCAGATGGGCGAACGTAAGGTCCGGCGTCCTCTGCCGGTACTCGGAGCAACCGGCGAGCCCAACCAGCAGAAGGCCGAGCAGAACACGGGTGATCGTTCTCATTCGGTCGTTGATCCCAATCACCCGCGAGCGTCAGCGCGCGCCAAGCGCGTTCAAAGCCGGCTGGTCGAATACGTAATCCGTCTTGCAGAACTCGCACGTGACTCGCACGACGCCGTTCTCGACCATCGTCTCGAGCTCGGCAAGCGGAAAAGCTCTGAGCGTCCGCTCAACCTTCTCGCGAGAGCAGCGGCAGTTATGGCGCAGAGGCCGCTGCCGGTAAATGCGCACGCCATCCTCGTGGAACAGGCGGAAGAGGAGATCCGCCGAGCTGAGCGAAGGTTCCAGCAGCTCCGACGGCCTGGCACTGCTCATCATGATCACCGCCCTGCGCCAGTCGTCCTCGGCCTCCTCGGCTTGCAGAACGTTGTTCAGCGGCAGCCGCTGAAGCATCAAGGCTGCCGCGCGCGGCGCTTTGCCTGGTTCCGACATCTCCGAGGCGCACAGCCGGATCGCCGTTTGCAGCTGTTCGGACTGCCGGAAGTAGGCGTGGCAGCAATCGCTGAGGGTAGCGCCCTCGAGCGACGTGATGCCCTGATAGCGCTCCGTGCCCGGTCCCTGATCCACCGTGAACGCCATGTGCGCCGCGCCGAACAAACGCGGCACGAGCCCTTCGGGGACGCGCGAGCGGAGGCGAGGCGGTCCGCATCGAAACGCGCGTAGCCGCGCATGTCGCCGCCGCTGGTGATATCGACGAGCATCAGCCGGACCGGCCCGTCCCCCTGCAGCTGCAGAGTGAAGATCCCATCGTATTTCAGGCCGCTGGCGAGAACCGCGCCCATCGCCATCGCCTCGGCCAGCATGGCCGCTACCGGCGCCGGATAATCGTGGCCGGCGAGCACCGAGTCGACCAGCCGGGCCCAGCCTCACCAAGCGGCCGCGCAAACCCGGCGCCTCGATCTGAAATGGTTGAATGTGGTCGTCGAAAGACGACGGAGAAGTCATCGTCATGGCTGAACGCGTCTTCATAGAGGGCGGATGAGCGACGGCCACTCGCGGCGGCGATCAGTTGTGTCGCCGCTGAAATATCGGCCTGCCCGCGGCGTTTCGCCAGGCGTGCGCGCAAATCAGCCGAGGCACCAGGCAAGTATGCCCTTCTGGGCGTGCAGCCGGTTCTCGGCTTCGTCCCAAACCACCGACTGCGGCCCGTCGATGACGCCGTCGGTCACCTCCTGGCCGCGATGCGCCGGCAGGCAATGCATGAACAGCGCGTCGGCTTTCGCCCGAGCCATCAACTGCTCGTCGACCCGGTAGGGCGCGAGTTCGTTGTGGCGCTTCTCCGCCTCTTCCATGCCCATCGAGACCCAGGTATCGGTCACGACGAGATCGGCATTCTCGACCGCTTGTTTCGGCGACGCGGCGAACATCGACTTCGCCGCCCTGGTCGCGCACCCACTGCAAGAGGCGGCCGCGCGACCGGAACGGCCGCGGACAGGCCATGCGCAGGCGGAAGCCGAAGCGCACGGCGGCGTGCACCCACGACCGCGCGACGTTGTTGGCATCGCCGCTCCAGGCGACCGTACGGTCGGCGATGCTGCCCCGGTGCTCCTCGTAGGTCATCACGTCCGCCATCAATTGGCATGGGTGCGACTCGTCGGTAAGGCCGTTGATCACCGGCACCGTCGCGTATCAGAGCGAGTTCGGCCAACTTCCGCGGATCGTCCGGTGCGGATCATGATCGCATCGACGTATCGGGATAGCACCCGGGCCGTGTCCGCCATGCTTTCGCCACGGCCGAGCTGCGAAGCCTCGTCGTTCAAGAACGACCACGTGCGCCGCCCAACTGCTGCATGCCGACCTCGAAAGAGACCCGCGTCCGCGTCGAAGGCTTCTCGAAGATCATCGCCAGCGTTCGCCCGGCGAGCAGGTCGGCCTGCTTGCGCGAGCGCTTGATGGACATCCCGAGATCGAGAATTCGCCTGCAGCGTGGCGATGTCGAAGCGGTCTATATCGAGGAAAGTGCCTGGGCGCCGTCATGTCACGCCGCTTTTGCCACGAGCTCCGCGCAGGCGCCCTCGATGATCGCGGCACGCCTCGTCGACCTCGCGCTCGCCGATGATCAGCGGCGGCAACAGCCGCACGACGTTGTCGCCGGCCGGGATCGACAGCAGCCCGCTGCTCGAGCAGCTTGCCGACCACCGTGCGGTTGTTGATGACGCACTTCAGGCCCAGCATCAGGCCCATGCCGCGCACTTCGGCAAAGACCGCCGGATAGCGCGCGGCGAGGAGCTCCAGCCGGCGCCGCAGCGCCTCGCCCATCTCGCGAACGCGCGCAAGGAAAGCATCGTCGAGAACGACGTCGAGCACGGCGTTGCCCACGGCCATCGCCAGCGGATTGCCGCCGAAGGTCGAGCCGTGGCTGCCCGGCCCGAACGCGGCGGCGAGCCGCCGGGTCGCGAGACAGGCGCCGATCGGCAAGCCGCCGCCGAGACCCTTGGCGATCGCCATCAGATCCGGGCGTGACGCCGAACCACTCGTGCGCGAACAGTCGGCCGGTGCGGCCCATGCCGCACTGGACCTCGTCGAAGAACAGCAGCAGTCCGTGCTCGTCGCGCGATCTCGCGCAGCGCCGCGCAGGAAACGGTCGGACGCGGCGCTGATGCCGCCCTCGCCCTGGATCGGCTCGACCAGGATCGCCGCGGTCTGTGGTCCGATCGCCGCGCGAACGGCGTCGAGGTCGCCGAAGGGCACCTGATCGAAACCTTCGACCTTCGGCTCGAACCCTTCCAGATACTTCTCCGAGCCGCCCGCGGCGATGGTCGCCATGCGTTCGTCCGTGGAAGGCGCCGGCAAAGGTGATCACCCGGTAGCGGTCGGGGTCGCCCGCCATGTCGTGATACTTGCGTACCAGCTTCAATCCGCACTCGATCGCTTCCGCGCCGGAGTTGCAGAAGAAAGCCGCATCGGCGAAGGTTGCTTCGGCCAACCGCCGCGCCAGGCGCTCCTGATCGGGAATATGGTAGAGGTTCGAGCAATGCCAGATACGACGGGCCTGCGCGCACAACGCGTCCGTCAAGTGTGGGTGACAGTGGCCGAGCACGGTTACCGCGACTCCGGCGCCGAAATCGAGATAGCGCCGACCCTCGGTGGAATAGAGATAAGCGCCTTCGCCGCGCTCGAAAGCTATGTCGAACCGATCGTAGGTCGCCATCAGCGCCGAGCTCATCAGGCCTCTCCCACAAACACATTGGGGCCGGTGCGACTGCCGGCCCCTTCGCAAAAACGGCATTTTATGTTCAGCCGCGCGAGCATTGTCAACGTCCCCTCTGTTTGTTCTTAGCACCGTGGGCTCTATTTTGGCGGTCTTGCGCTATAATGGGGTGCCGTTCAGCGCGGCCGACCGAGGTGCGGCTGGCCGCAGCGGCGTAAGCCGGCGAGCGCGAGAGGGGGATCCTCGGTGGAGGAAGGAGTAGTCACGACGCTGCTTGGCGCCGTCGCAGGTCTTGTGATCGCGGTGGTGAGCAGCCTTGTTATACCGATGTTCATGAAGCGGCAGGAGAAAATCGAGAAGAAGCGCGACATTTACGAAAAGTATGCGCAGCCTCTAGGCGCTGATGCCGCAAACCTATTGTGGCGGCTCAACGAAATCTTTTTTGATCAGCGGGCGCATTACTTGCGTGAGAATGCGCCACCCACACCCTTTAACGAATACAAGGTTATCAGCACCTGCTACCGCATCGCGGTCTTGCTCGGCTGGATCCGCGCCATCAGACTGGAGCAGTCCTACTTGCTCTTCGGTGACTCGGCCACTTTCGACAACATCCGCGATGCCGTGAGTAGACTGGAGATCGCGCTCGCCAACTCTCCGCCGGTCGAGATCGAGGCGATGAAGAGCCTGGCGCGGATATGGAATATCGATCTTCCGAACGACCCCGAGCACGCGAAGCGGATCGCCGCCCAGGTCAATGCCGAGCTGCAATACTTCCTCTCCGAGTTCGCTCTCAACCGCTACGAGCAGTTTGCAGATTTGGGAAAGTCGAAGGGAAGAGAGGTGGCACGTCGCGCCGCGGATGCGATGGCTCGCGATGGTCGGGGTTCAGCCTCTTGCGGACGCCCGTCTGCAAGAGACCTGGCAGGAGGGCTGCGCTGCATCAGCGTCAAGCAGGCCTGGATATACCGCGAGTGGCAACAAGTTATAGGCAACCTGATGATCCGTGAGATCGGAGGGGCGGTCCGTCGATTTGACATTATCGGCTATGGCGAATTCGAGGCGCATGGTTCGCGATCCGAAGATGGATAAGAACGAGCCCCTAACACGACTGCGCCACATGATCGTCGGCATCGACGTGAACCAGCCGGTGTCGACCGACTATCGTGTCACGCAACTCCGATTGCTCGCGAATGCGGTGGCCAGTCTTGTTTGCGCGATCGAGACAATGGAATTGCAGCGGAAGATCGTTGACAAGCCGACCTGCGAAATGGCGCGTAAGTTCCTACGAGAGATTCCGGAGCGCGCGCCGGCAACATAAGTTACATACGCCTGAGGACGCGACATGGTCGCTTTCGTTCGCAAGAGGTTACAGGTTTTTGTATCATCTACCTATACTGAGAGCGGCATAGGCCATATTAGCCGGTCATATCCCGTCCGGCTTCGCCTCAGCCGCTCAATTAATTGGAGGTAAAACGGAATGCGTGGAATTGCAAGTACCCTTCAACAGCACCATTCAGGGGCTATTGTCCGCCGTTCTCACGAGTTTCCTGATTCCGTTATTTATGAAGAGAATGGAAGTAGCAGAGAAGAGGCGCAGCATTTACGAAATATACACACAGCCACTTGCGGCTGACGCAGTAAATCTACTATGGAGACTCGACGAAATCCTGTTCAGGAGACGCGGGCAATACCTCCTCGAGGACGCACCTCCCACTTTCTTTAACGAATACGAGCGCATCAGCACGTGCTACCGACTGGCCGTAATCCTTGGCTGGATCCGCGCCATTAGACTAGAGCAATCATATCTCTTCTATGGAGATCAGGCGGCGGTGGACGCGTTGCGTCGCGCCATCGTTGATTTTGAATCCGCGCTCGCCGAACTCGCCGCGCGTGGAAATCGAAGTTCGTCAGCAATCTGGCGCGACTTTGGAAGATCGAGCTGCCTGATGAAGCAGAGATGGTCGCGTTCGTGGCGGCGCAGGTTGTCGCCGAGATGCAGCGCTTCCTCTCGAAGAATGCGCTCGCCCGCTATCACGAACTTGCCGGCCTCAGAAGCGAAGAAAGCACTGGAACTCGTGCAATACGTCGCCGGATCGGTCACTCGCACGCTGAATCACGCGCCCATTACCGAGCATGTGCTCATCGACACGTATTCGGCGGCGCTGAAGATTATCGGCGTGCGGCAGGCCTGGATTTATCGAGACTGGCAGCAGGCGATCGGCGACGTGATGATCCGAGAGGTTGAAGGACGTACGCGGCGGTTTGACGTGATTGGCTATAGCGCGTTCAGCCAAGGTCAAAGTCCTTGGTTCGACCGCTTGTGGGATCTCGTAAAGGGCATTGACGTTCGCGAACCGGAAGGAGCCGACCTACGGCTGCAACAGCTTCGTCTGGTCGCCCGGGCCACTGCCGGTCTCGTCTGCTCGATCGAGAGCCTGAATCTCGAACGAAGGATCGTAGACCCGCAAGCTTGCCAGCTCGCCCGCAAGTTCCTCGCCGAACTTCCGCCGATGGCGGAGGCGGCTTGAGCCGCCGGATCATGGCTTCAGCTTGTAGCCGGTGGCGAACATCCGGTGGCAGAGGAACCAAAGCGCGGCGCAGCATCCGGCCATCACCGCCATGCCGAGATGGACTTCATGTCGGCGCGACCGGTCCAGGAGTAGCGAAATCCGTCGATCATGTAGAAGAACGGGTCGAGATACGCCAATCTCTGGAAGAACGGCGGCAGACGCTCGACCGAGTAAAACGTTCCGGAGAGGAACGACAGCGGCATGACAATGAAGTTGGTCACCGAGGCGATGTGATCGAACTTGTCCGCCCAGATCCCGCCGGCAAGGCCGAGCAACGAGAGCAACAGCGACGCCGTGAAGGCGAAGTAGAACATCGCGAACGGGTCGGCGATGCGAAGCGGTACGAAGATCGTCATGGCGATGGCCGCCGCGATGCCCACGGCGAGGCCGCGGGTGACGCCGCCGAAGGCTATCGCCAAGGTCAGTTCGTGCGCCGTCAGCGGCGGCATCAGCGTATCGACGATGTTGCCCTGCACCTTGGCGATGATCATGGACGAGGACGTGTTGGCGAATGCGTTCTGCGAGATCGCCATCATCACCAGTCCCGGCGCGAGGAAATCGAGATAGGCCGCATTGTGGCCAGGCCCGGTCTGTCCCAAGGCGAGTGCGAAAACCGCGAGGAACAGCAGCGAGGTGACGACCGGCGCCACGATCGTCTGATTATAAACCTTGATGAAGCGCCGCACTTCCCGCCAATACAGCGTCCACAGCCCGAGCCAGTTTTCGTTGCGATATTCGTCCATCGTCATTCGCCGGGGGCGTCCGGAATGTCGGTCGGCGCTCGCTCGGGCCTCGGCCCACGCCGAGTTCTCCGTTTCGCCGGCGGTGACGTGGATGGGCGATCCGGCTCGGAACTCTGAACGGGAAGCGTGCCACCCTCCAGGCGGACCCGAAACGGCGGAGATTTGTCACTCTTCTCGACGCCGATGTAGGTTGTGCGGTACGGGAACGGGAACTCGATCCCCAGCTCGTCAAAACGCTTTTTCATCCTTCGATTGAATTCGCGACCGACGACCCATTGCCTGATCGGCCTGGTCTTGATCCGTGCCTTGATGATGACGGCGGACTCCGTGAACTGATCGACGCCCAAGACTTCCAGCGGCTCGAGAATATCGAAAGCGAACGCCGGCTCCTTCCGCATGTCTTCGACGATCTCGGCGCAGACTTGCGTCACCCGGTCTGTGTCTACCCGATAGTCGACTGCGGATATCGAGCAGGTAGTAGGAGAAGTCCTTTGTCATGTTGGTGACGGTGCCGACCGAACTGAACGGGATGGTATGCACGTTGCCGGATAGATCGCGCAGGCGGATCGACCGGATCGACATGTCCTCGACAACACCGCCTGTACCCGCGACATCGACCACATCGCCGACCGACAGCGCGTCCTCGACCAGGATGAAGACCCCGGTTATCACGTCCTGCACCAACTTCTGCGCGCCAAAACCGATGGCGAGGCCAATGACGCCCGCCCCGGCGAGCAGCGGCGCGGTATCGACGCCGATTTCCGACAGGGAGATCAACACGACCATCAGGCTGAGAAAGATGAAAAGCGCCTTGCGCAGCAGCGGAAGCAGAGTCCGAATCCTCGCGCTGCGCTGAAGATCGCCGCCCTCCTGGTGCTGCGCCGTCAAGAAACGCTCTGTCGCGTTGCTCGCGGCTTCCCAGAACAGCACCGCCGCCACCAGCACCAGGGCGATGCTGAGAGCGGCGCCCAAAGTCCGCCGGCCGACGGGTTGCTCCAACCAGCTCAGCGCGCCGATGCCCCATGCCTGCAGCACGGCGATGCCGGCGAGAACAACCACTATCGCCCCCAAGGCCGCGCTGGCGGCCGGCCGATAGGCGGAGATACGGGCTTGTAGCGGAGACAGCTCAGTGTCGTCCGAGGCGGGCGGGAGCAGCCGATCGAGCAACCATCTTAAGCAGACAAGGACGACCCAGGCGGCGGCGATGATCACCAGCGAAAGGATCGTTCCGCGAATCATGTAGGCGAAGCCGCCTTCAATTCCGAAAGCGGCGACGATAAAGAAGCCGGCCAGGTAGCCGATCGCCAGCACGTGCCAGACGGCGGCGAAGGCCTGCAGCAACTGCGCTGCCCCGAAGCGCGACGAAATCGCGGCGCTCTTCCGGCGCAGCCAGCCAGCCACCGCCGCGCCGGTGGCGCAGCACGAAGACGATGCCGATAATAACGAGCACCGCGCCGTGCGCCGTTAGCAGCGCGGCGGCGCCGCGTCCTGACAGGCCCAGCAAGACGGCGGCGGCGATGACGAAGTAGCCGGTGACGCTCACGGCGATGAACCGGCGAACCCAAACGAACAGATCGCGGGCCGCGGCTTCCCGCAGCGGCAACAGGCGGAGGGCCGGCGCATTGGGAGACAGCAACAAGCGCGCGCCGGCCATCAGCACGCGCGCGACCAGATAGGCATTAACGAAATTTAAGCCCACCGTCCGCACAAACGCGGTTGGCTGGGCGAGCAGCGCGGTGGCATACGCCACGCCGGCGAATGCCAGCAGCGGCAGCAAACCCACAAGCGCGCGGGTGATGATCGGCAGAATGCGGGCGGGGCCGGATCGCTTCGATGCCTCCTCGATCCGCCGCCGGGTGCCGGCGAGGATTCGCCGCAGCAGATACTCGGCGATCCAGCCGGCGGCGAATATGGCGAGGAACGCCGCCGCGTCGTTCAGGTCTTTGGCGCGGGCCACGGGATCGTTGATCTCGCGCCGTATCCATTCAACGACAAACGACCAATCTCTAAAGTAGACGGAGAGATCGTCGGTCGCCTCCTCGGCGGCGTGAACTGCCTCGGCGGTATAAGCGACGATGCGCTCGCTGAGGGGTGCTGGAGCCTCGGCCGCTTTGCCGCCCTGCTTGGCGGCGATAAGCGCGCGGATGGTCGCGAGCAGCTCCTTGCGCTTCGTTTCGTCCTCTATGCTGGCGGCGAGCGCTTGCAGATCTTGCACGGAAGTCGTCGCCTCGATCTGCTGGGCGGCGGCTCCCCGCGGGTGATACATTGCCGTCGCCAGCATCAACATCGCCGTCGTGACGAGGCGACCAATGAGGGGCAATACCAGGCGCATGACTATTCCGGCTTAGGCGAGAAGATGGATAATGGAGGATGAAAACTGCGGCCTGGCAACCGTGAATTGTCCGGGACACGGCGCTTGGACGAAGCACCTCCAAAAATGGATTTCTTCGCTCCGCTGGAAATGCGCTTGCCCAGCGGCGTGAGGCGCGGATCCGGCAATCCTGGGGCGCCTCCGCCGATCTAGCTTCCTTTGTGCGGCTGCCATAGATTGACTGAGTGTCTTTGCGGTTACGAGGAAGGCCCGTGGTGATAGAGCAAAGTCCCGATGCGGTTTCCGAATGGGATGGATTCCTGGAATCGCTCGATTTCGGCGTGTTGGTGCCGGCTGCGTACGAGCGCTATCGATCGGCGATCGTGGATGGACTCGACTTTTTCCTGGAGAACCTCGCCGCGGATCGAGCGATGGAAATCCTGGAGGAACAGGCCTCGATGCCGGCCTCTACCGCTCCAGCGGAGCGATTGGTTGCTATCGCACGGCATTGCCCGGCCCTGCATAAGTTGGGGCAGGTGCTGGCGCGTGACCGGCGCTTGCCCGCCGACTTCCGGCGGTTGCTGCAGCATCTGGAGACGATGCCCTCGACGATGAGTGTGGCGGAATCGCGGAGGTTGGCCGAGTCCGAACTGGCGCCGCTGTCCCAACTGCAAATCAGCATCGACGAACCGCCGCTGGCCGAGGCGAGCGTCGCGATCGTTGTACCGTTCACGTCGCGCCGTAACTCTGGCGAGGTGCAGGGTGTTCTCAAGCTGCTCAAGCCGGGGATCGAGAGGAAGCTCGAAGAAGAGCTCGAACTGCTGCAGCGCATTGGCGCGCTGCTGGACGAACGATGTGAGGCCTACGGACTGCCGCGCATCGATTACGAAGACGCGTTCCTCCAGGTTAAGACGTTGCTGTCCCGCGAGGTCTGCCTTGATCGAGAGCAGGAGCACATGCGCTCGGCGCGTCGGGAATTTTCCGGCTCGGGCGCGGTTATCGTGCCGGAGGTGTACGAATTCTCAACTCCTCGGGTGACGGCGATGCAGCGGATATTCGGCGGCAAGGTGACCGATGCCGAGTTCCTGACCGCGCAAGGTCGGCGCAAGCTGGCCGATACCATGGTCAAGACACTGCTGGCTCGACCGATCTGGTCAAAGTCGCCGCAGGCCCTCTTCCACGCCGATCCGCACGCCGGCAACCTGTTCGCCACCGCCGATGGCAAGCTGGCGTTGCTGGACTGGAGCTTGGTCGGCCATCTCAGCAAGGACGATCGAGTCCAGCTCACGCAAGTGCTGGTAGGCGCGTTGACGATGGATGCGTCACGGGTGCGTGAGGCGATCCACGCTCTGGCGCAAGGCCGCGCGGACGCGGCGGCGCTCGACCAGATCATCCACCAGCACATGGCGTCGATCAGCGAAGGCGCATTCCCCGGGCTCTCGTGGGTGATGCAGCTCATGGACGAAGCGGCTATGCGGGCGCGCTGCCGCTTCGCCGGCGACCTGCTCATGTTCCGCAAAGTGCTACAGACGCTCGAGGGGGTCGTCGCCGATGTGTCCCCCGATTGTCATACCGACCGCGTGCTGATCGGCGCTTTCGTGCGGGAACTTCTTTTGGAGTGGGGACAGCGGCCGTTTTCTTTACCGTCGTCGCGGCACTTCGCCACGCATTTCTCGAACGTCGATCTCGCGCAACTGCTCATGACCACGCCCTTCATCGGATCGCTCCGATGGATGGATTGGCAGTCCGCCTGGCTGCGCGACGCCGGTCTTGGCTGGGCCCGCTGAGAGGCAGGTTCCTGGCGCCTGGCGGCTCCAGCAAGCGGCGGCGGCACCGCATCGCTGGGCCGGCACATACGCCTGACTGGCCATCGATCATGAACTGTTCTCGATGCGGTCCATGTCCTCGTCGCTGAACCCGAAGTGGTGACCTATCTCGTGAATCAACACGTGCCGGACGATGTGCGCGAGGTCTTCGCCGGTTTCGCACCAATAGTCGAGTATCGGCCGGCGATAGAGGAAAATCCTGTCCAGGTCGCTGGCGCTCGCGGCCACGCTCTTACGGTCGAGCGACACGCCGTGATAAAGGCCGAGCAGATCGAAAGGACTCTCCAACCCCATCTTCGCCTCGATCTCCTCGTCGCAAAACTCCTGGACGCAAATCACCACGTCCGGGAAATGCTCGCGAAACTTCTCGGGGATAGTCGCCAGTTGCTCACGCGCGATCCTTTCGAGCTCGATCAAGCTGGGCGGCCTTTCCGCGGCGCTCCTGGTCACTGGCCTTCCTCGCTACTCGTAGGTCGTGCCGAGCCGCGACGCCAGCGATGCATGGACGGCCGCGACGCGATCCACAAGACCTTCGAATTCAAAATCTTTAATCAAGCATTCGCGTTCATGACACGCGAAGGCTGATGGCGGAAGAAGATGAACCACCATCCGGAGTGGTTCAAAGCGGTGGCAAGAGTACGATCAGGCGAGACTCCGTACGGATCGCAGGGCATACCCCAGCATGTATTGCGTTAAAAAGGCTTCGCCCATAAGCACGCCCACCAGCGACCATTCCGGGCCGGCGACGGAAAGCACGATCATCACCCCGAGAGTGCTGATGAATGCACCGTAAACGGAGCCCAAGGCCAACACGCGATACTTCCGAAACGTCTGCAGGACCGAGCTGGGCGAGCAACCCACAGCGTTGCACAGCGTGATAGCGCACCAGGCGCCGACGATCCATAGCATCTGTTCAGAATTATACTTGCTGGAGTATAGAAGGTCGTAGACGAGCGGCCAAAGTAAGGCAAGCGCGACCCCGAGCAGCACAACAAAGCCTGCCAACACGACTGCCGAAATCGTTAATGTATGCAGGATCTTCGTACGCGCCCTGCCGCGGAGCGCCAGTACGATCTCTGGCTGCATGACAAAGGTCCACGCCGTCATCATGATGCGGACTGGACCGAAGATCACTTGTCCCGCCGCAAGTGGCGCATAAGCAGCGGGACCGAAGAACAGAGTCACCAGAAAGCTGTGCGCCTGGCTTTGCAAGAGAGTCGTGGTTGAGCCGACCAAAGACCATCTAACTTCCTTCCAGATGGGTTGATACCGGCGCAGGGACGAGCGCCGTGTCGTCAACCGCCAGCCTAAGCCAAGCAGTCTAATCTCTACCGCCATTGCGACCAGATTGCCCACGATCAGTGAAACGAACACCATCGTAAGACTGACCACGCCGTACGTGAGAAGGGATGCGAACAGCAGAATCAGGGCCAGCGTGACCAGCGTGAGGTCACCCTTCAGCGCGATATGCGGCTTCTGCCGAGCATAGGCGAAGGTCCGCGTGTACCCTCGAGCGGTCAACGCCGATATGAAACCCGCGGCGACCAGGCAGACGAGGATGTCTTTTTCTATGAAAATCAGGAGCAACGGCACGCAAAGAATAAAGACGAAGACAACGACCACCATATTCACGGAAGAGAGAAGTGCCTCCACCGCCAGGCGAGAGGGTCTGCCAATCCGGCTGGTGCCGAAAACGATCAGCGGGCCGTTAACAAGCGCGCCGTTGATCGACGTCCCCAATATGCCGAAGACCAGGCAGAGCGCGAACGCGCCATAGTCGTGCGGCGCCAAGACCCGCACCAGGGCGATATTCAGCACCGCGTTGAAGATGCTGAGCACCGATTGCGCGAGCAAGGCCGTCAGATAGGGGCGTAGCGCGGCTGCTTCCGGCAGTTTCCAGGCGGCGGGTCGCGCCGAAAACAAGCGCCGCCGCGCCTTGTCTAGCATTCTCATTGACTGATGAAGCACGGCGATGCCGGACAGGTTCAATATCGATGAACGCCAGAGTGTAAGCCGAGAAATCTCGATCGCTGGACTTCAGCTTCACAGATATTCATGACGTTGAGAGGACGGTGCCACTATTCGTCCTCGGCTCGTGCAAGGAAAGCCGCTGATACGATCTCGAAGCGGACAGCGGCAATGCGATAAACAACATCCAGAACAAATTGCGGTCGATGAACAACATGGCTTCAGAGACGTTGGCCAGCAGGAATGCGGCCTGAAATGCAATGACGAAGAGGATGTACGGGGAGGGACGCCTGGAAGCCAGCCTGATCATCTCCCAAAGACTGAGCAGCGCGAACAGAACCGCTATTATCGCCGCCGGCAGACCGATTTCCGAGGCGAGTTGGAGGAAGCCGTTGTGGGCAGAATACGCCGTGAAGGTTAGGCCCAGGAGGCCCTGTTGCGTTCCTTCCAGACCGAAACGCGGAAACCAAAGCGCGCCGTAGCCGTAACCCAGCATCGGATGGTCCAGCACGAGCCGCCAAGCTGGCAACCATATATCGGTTCGGCCGGTGAGGTCGGCGGAGCGGCCGACGAGAGCGGCCCATTCGTCCGAGCGATCGAAACCGGACACGCCGGCGGCTACGACGGCAAGCAATGCCGCGGCGAGCGCAAACGCGAAAGTCATCGGCGTTGGTAGTCGCATGCGAAATGCAAGCAGATGTGAAGCCATGACTACCAATGCAAACATCAGCGCAACAGCCGATGTCATCGACTTGCTCATCACCAAAGAGACAACGGCAACGAGAACAACAAATGCGCAAGTCAGCCGGGACTGAGACCAGGACACTGATTGCACACGGCACAGTGCAAGAATAACTAAGATGCTGGCAACAAACCCGAAGCTATTCTTCTCGGTCTGCAGCCCCCGCCAAGTAAGTTCTCCCTCATAATCCGCCTGCCCGAGCGATGGCAAAAACACCGCCGCGAGCGCGCCCGCGAAGATCAGAATGCAAAGCACCAGGAACAGCGAGCGGAATATCTTGCTCACCTCGAAATGATATCCGATGAAAACACCGATCAAGGTGGTTCCGACAAGATGGACTACCCGCTGGGCGCTCAGGGGAGGATCGAGAGACGACAGCGGCGATAGTAAGGCGATGAACAGGACGATGAGCAGCAACCATCTGCTTTTGACCAAATCGATTAGCCACTGACTTCCGTAGTCTCTGAACAGAACAACGAGTGAATATGCATACAGGGACAACCAAAGCACCAGCCCCGCCGTCTGCATTGTTGTTTTGAGCTGACCGGGAAAAAGGACCTCGATAATCGCGTCGAATGCTCCCGCCGCATGCAGGCACACCAACACGACAAACAAAGACAAGGTCTTATGATGCGGCTCGTTTGTTCCCGCGGGAGTAGAGCGATCACCCGCTCCGTCGTTATTCATGCCAGGGTTTTACCCATGCCGGACGCGCCCACGCGCGAACCGCGGGTGGACGGCGCAGAGAAACAGTGAGGTCATGAACGTGGCGGGACCGGCGGTTGTTCCGGCTGTCCGCGCTCAGCGGGCGATAGCCCCATCGCCGACGTGGCTTATTACGCTCGGAAAGCAACATCTCTAACGCCGGCGCGGTTCGCCATCGACGCTGGGGATGACTCCATAAATCGCTCTTGGAACCTGTTATCGCGGCCCACGTTTCCATTGTCTGCAAGCTGTGTGGAAGCGCTGGAGAGCTGTGCCGTATCGGGAGATGAAGGATGCCCAAAGGCTCTATACCTCCCCTGGAAGTTGTGTAAATATGTACGCAGGGGCTTGCCTCACCCATACCAAGAAACAGCTACGTAGATCAACATAGCGTCGATAGCGGGACATTCCATGACGAGCAGCCGATGCCAGGCTTAATGCCCCTGTGCTCATCCGAGCATTACTCAATTACGATCTATCTCGATAGCATGGCGTAGACGACCATCGAGACGCATCGACAATATGTCGTGCTCAATAAGCAAAAACCGGAAATGTTTAATGTTCATTTCTTGCCGGCGGGATAAATATGGCCGCAACACACACAACGCAAGACATATCATCACACGATGCAACTTCTATGGCCGGCTCATTTTTGCAAGTTTGCGAAGTCGCAGGGATCAGGGTTAACATTGGCCACACCGATGATTACTTGCGTCTGGTTTCGCGATGCATAAAGGAGGGCAAACATGTCAATATACTGAACCATAACATGCACAGTGTTTACCAGTACTTCAAGAATGAGCAGCTAAGAAAAATTTACGGAAAATCTGTTGTTATGGTTGACGGGTGGTGGGTGCTCGCAATACTCAGGGCTCACGGCTATTCTGTAAATTCCATCAACCGTATGGCATGGATAGACTTCATATGGCCTTTGCTGTCCTTCGCGGAACGGCATGGTCTCCGTGTCTTCTGGTTAGGAAACTCCGCGGAAGTCAATCAGCAAGGCCTACGTAGAATACGCGAGCAGTTGCCCTCACTGATGATCTCGGGTCATCACGGTCACTTCGACCAGTCATCCGGGAGCAGCGACAACCGCGACATCGTCGCTCGTATAAACGACTTTCGTACCGACATCTGCATCGTCGGCATGGGAACGCCGCTTCAGGAACTTTGGATCGATCGTCACGAACGGATGGTATGCGCATCCGTGATGTTCTCCGCGGGCGCCTGCCTAGAATTCATATCCGGCCATGCCGTGACGCCACCGCGCTGGCTCGGGCCACTCGGTTTGGAGTGGGCATACAGGTTTTCCAGCAATCCCCGCCGCTTCGGGTTTCGCTATCTCATCGAACCCTGGCGCGTGATGTTTGAGATCCTGAAGCATGACATCGCCGGGACCAGCAACAGGCTTCTCGGTTTCGGAGGACAGCCCAGCCCCGAGCAGGGCTATTACGAGCCTCGGGCGGCCGATCAGAAAAGGAAGTAGCGGCTAATTCGCCGGCGTGAGCGACGATGCGAGTTACGATCGCGATTTGTACGTGCCGTCGCCCGGAAGGCCTTGCCCGTTTGCTGAACGCGCTGCGGCAGGTGGATGCCGACGACGCGGTCTCGATCATCGTCGTCGAGAACGATGAGCGGCGCGAGGGCGCGCAAGTATGCCAGCAACTCGCCCATGGCTACCGCTGGCCTTTGCGCTGCGCGATCGAGCCGAGGCCAGGTATTTCATATGCGCGCAACCTGGCAGTCGCCGAGAGTCTGCGACACATGCCGGATGCCATCGCCATGCTCGACGACGATGAATGGCCGGAGAGGCAATGGCTTCGGGAGCTGCTCCGCATCCAGCGCGCGACCGATGCGGATGTTGTCGGCGGCCCCGTCGTGCCCCGTTTCGCGAGTTCAGGAACTGGTTGGACGGATTACCGTTCGTACTATGGACTTGACCAAAGATTACCGGATGGCGCGGCCTGCGTACTCTATGGCGCGGGCAATGTTTTGGTACGGCGTTCCTGCTTTTTAGATTTGATGCCGGAGCCCTTCGATCCAGCGTTTGCCCTCACCGGTGGCGAAGACTTGATGTTCTTTCAGCGGTTGGCGCGGATGGGATTCCGAATGCACTGGTCGACCAAAGCGATAGTTCACGAAGAGGTTCCGCCCGCACGAATGACCATGCGCTGGCTCAGGGATCGGCAGCGTCGCCGGGGTTGCCTGAACGTCGTGACGCAACGGCTTCTCGACCCCGGTCCGTACAGCGAGACCATTCGATTGCTGAAGACCTTTGCCTCCTTCTTGTCCGCCGGAGCGCTTGCCGCCGCCGGCGCCATCTCCCCCGAGTTCCGCGGGCGAGGTCCCCTCGCGTTCAACTACGCTCGCGGCAGGCTGCTCGGTCATCGTGGGCGCCTGCTCGAGCCTTACCGGCACACTTAGCCGGCTCGCCGCATTGATTACCAACGCGAAGACAAATGAGCCGCCCACTGTTCAGCATCGTCATCCCGACCTATAACCGAGCGCATGTGGTCGGCGACGCCATCCATTCGTGTATCGCACAAACCATCTCCGACTTCGAAATCATCTTGGTGGACGACGAGAAGTCGACCGATGACTTGGCCAGCGTTGTGGCGCAATTCGAGGGAGCGAACATACGCCTGATAAGTGGCTTTAAGGGAACCGCGGCGGCCGCCCGCAACGGCGGCGTGAACGTTGCCCGCGGCAAGTATATAGCTTTTCTCGACTCCGATGACGAGTTTTTGCCTTATAAACTGGAACGGTGCCTAACGCTGCTGGAGCGGGAGACGAACATCGCTGTGTACAGCCAGACCTTCGTCGATCGCGGCGTCAGACGGATGTGGGTGAAGCCGGCGCGCGGTCTAAGGGAGGGCGAGGACATCTTCGAGTATCTCTTGTTGCACAAGCAGTGGGTTCATCCAAGTACCGTCGTTCTTCAGGCGGATGACGCGCGAAAGCATCCCTTCCGCGAGGACTTGAAATTCGGAGATGATACTCAGTTCGCCGTCGATCTTTGTCGGGCGGGCATCAAGCTGCGTATGATCGAGGAACCATTGGCGATTTATCGGGATCTCGGGAGATTCGACACAGCTTTCACAGGCGCCGCTTCATTCCTCCGCCGAGTCGCCCAGCATCAAGATGTTCATCGACTGGATCGAGAGCCAACGGCCCTATATGTCGGAGCGGGTGTATAATGCCTATCGGGCTTGGATGCTTTCCCGCTTCATCGCTCGGCGCACGCCCTTCACCGCTATGAACTATATCTGGAAGGCTTACCAGACGCGTTCGCTGACCGCGGTACAGTGCGCCTCGCAGCTCATCCAGGTGTTCATGCCTGGCACTTACCGCCGCCTCGCGAACATCGTGGCTGAAAGAGCGGGGCAGGAATTGCCGGCGGTCGTCGCCGAAATGCGGGCGCGGCGGCAAACCCTTGCGCGAGCATAGCGGCGGCGTGGGGGCTGGCGAGAGTCCGGTGGGTTACTCCGGGGACAAGCTCGGCAACCGAGCGTCTGCTGGTTGCGAATTTCGAAGCAGAGGATAATCCATGCTGGCGGGTGAAGAACATCGCAGGGCTCGAGTGCAACACATCTCGCCGGAAGTGGCCGCTCACACCTTCGCCTGGAAAGGACTGCTCGGTCAGCGAGACGAGCTGATGCGGCTGCTGCGGATCCTCAAGAACCGGCGCTGGCTGATCGCGCTGATTACGGCCGCGCTGACCCTGGCTACCCTGGTCGCCGTTTTCCAGATCAAGCCGCGGTATGTCGCGACAGCCAAGCTGCTGCTGGATCCGCAGGCATCACCTTACGCCAAGACAGACATGCCGGTCCTTCCCGGTATGCTGGTGGATCGCGAGGTGATCGAGAGCCAAATGCAAATTCTCACCTCGCGCAAGCTCGCGGCCAAAACCGTCGATAAGCTCAGCCTCGTCAATGATCCGGAGTTCAACAGTGAGCTGGAGCCGAAGTCCGCCCTCGCCTCGCTGCTGCAGACGCTTCGGACAAACGTCCGCGACCTTCTCGGGGGGGACGCGGAACAAGTCGGCGAAGTCGATCCAGCGACGATTACTCGGGCCAAGGTCATCGACAACTTCGTCAAGAAGGTTGATGTGCAGCGCGAGGGGCAGTCGCGTGTCATCGGCGTCTCGGCCGAGACGAAGAGCCCAATCAAGTCGGCGCAAATCGCCAACGCACTCTCCGAGCTCTACTTTCTGGATCACATCGAGGACCAGTTCGCCCAGAGGAAGCGGATGGCGAATTGGCTCGACGAGCGCTTGACCGAATTCAGATCGGCCGCCTCCGCTTCGCAGAAGGCGGTCGAGGACTACCGTCGGGAAGCCGGCTTGTTCTCGAGCAGGGATGAGGCCGGAAGAACCGAAAGAATCGATACCCAGCAACTCACCCAAATCAGTTCGCAGTTGATTCAAGCGCGCAGCGATCGCGCCGCGCTCGAGGCGAGATTGCGGACGATAGAGCGCGTGGACCGATCCGGCGGCGCGGACCTCGAGTCGGTGCCGGAGGTGATCGCCAATACCGTCATCGGCAACCTTCGGTCGCAGGAGGCGCGGGTCCAGCAGCGCACCGCCGACCTGGAGACGGAATTCGGGCCACGACACCCCAGCATGATCGCATCCAAATCCGAGCTCCAGGACATTCGGGCGAACATCCGCCGCGAAATCGGTCGTGTGCTCGCTTCGCTGAGAAACGAGGTTACGCGCGCTCGGGCGCGTGAAAACGTCCTGCAAGAGACTTATAAAGAGCTGGAAGCACGGACGGCCGTTCAAAACAGCCGCGAAGTCAAGCTGAGCGAACTGGCGCGCGAAGCGGAAGTCAATCAGCGGATTCTCGAGCAGTTCCTAGGACAATTCAAGGAAGTTTCCGCGAGGCAGGCGCTCGCCGAGCCGGAAGCACGAATTGTCGCCAATGCCGAACCGCCGGTCTTGCCGTCCTATCCCAGGAAGGTCCCCACGGTGGCTCTGGCGTTTCTCGGTTCGGCTCTCTTGGGATGCGCTCTCGCATTGCTGCTGGAACGTCTTAACTCGACCTTCCGAACCTCGGAAGAGGTAGAAGAAGCGACTGGCCTGCCGGTTCTCTCGGTAATCCCGCGGTTCGGCCCGAGCCGAGGACGTAAACCGTCGTCCCGTGAAACCCTCGAGCAGCCGCCAGTGCGGGTGAGGGAAGCCCTACTGTCGTTGAGCGTCGGTCTGGCAGGCCGAGGCTTTGGCACGACCGCCAATCGTGTGTTGTTGGCATCCTCGTTCCCCGGTGAGGGTAAGTCCTCGATTGCCATCGCGTTCGGCCGCATGCTGGCCGACCAGGGGCGCGAGGTGCTGCTGATCGACGCCGACTTCCGGCGTCCGCAGGTCTCGCAGTCGTTTGCGCTTGCCGGCAAACCGGGCGTAAGCGATCTCGTGTTGGGGCAAGCCCGCGCTCGTGAAGTCGTACATCGCGACCCCTCATCCTCGCTGCGGCTGGTTCCGGCTGGAACCGCTTCCGGATCCCTGGGCAAGCTGTTGGAAACGGATGCCTTGGCCAACCTGCTCGACCAACTGTCGACAAAGGAGGATTGCGTCATCATCGACAGCCCGCCGGCCCTTGTCGTTCCAGATGCCCTTATGCTCTGTCGCGTGGTCGATCATACTGTGCTGGTGACCCGCTGGAACAAGACCAGCCGCGAGGACCTCTTGAAAACGGTTCGGCAGCTGCAAGGCGCCGGCGCGGATCTCGCGGGCATTGTTCTGAATGCGGTAAACATTTCAAGGTACGCAGCGTACGGCTACAAGGACACGAAGGCTTATATGCGGGCCTACGCTCGCTATTATAACTGACCGCGATCAACTGACCGGGGATCGACATTGAACGGGCCGAGGCATAGATCTTTGTCGGCGATGTGGAGAGCGAATGAGCGGGGGGCTTGCTCGCGCCGGTGGGCGATCGGCGGCGGCGCCTTCATTCTATCGCTCTGGCCGACAGCCACCCTGTACGCGCAAGCCGCGTTGGACCAGACCGTGCGGGCTTGCCGCCAGGAGACCGCCACCCGCTTGAAGATTGCCGATGACGATGTCGTCGTTCAGCCGAGCGATATCCAGGAACAACAGGATGGTAGCCCGCCCCTCAACTGGTTTAGCACGAGCGGAGCGCAAGGACAGTGCAGATTCCAGAACGGCAGGCTTGCGTCGTGGACCACCACCCGTAAGGGGCGTAGCTTTGATCCCGAGGCGGCATGCGCCGCGGCCGTTGCCAAAATCGAGCGAGTACGGCCACAGGATGTGGAGATAGTCGATCTGGAGAAGCGGAGTCAGAGGACATCAACCCTGCTCTGGACGACCTACCAGGGCGTTACCGGTAGGTGCGTGGCGCGGCAAAACCGGATCGAATCCGTGGAAAGAGACTGATCTCTAGTCGCTTTGCCGCGCTCGCAATGACGAATTTCTCGAGGTTCATCGGTAGGCAAGCGGCTCAGCCGCCCCCGGAAACGGCTGCGCCAACTCAGAATCGCAGCGCCTTCACCCGCATAACGTTGGGCAAGGCGTGTACCTGTTCCAGGACCGCCTCGCTCGGAGCGTCGTCGATCTCGATCAGCGCGATGGCGTTGCCGTCGGGAGCGTCACGGCCGAGGTTGAAGGTGGCGATGTTGATGCCGGCGTCGCCGAGCACTGTGCCGAGCCGGCCGATCAATCCCGGCCGGTCCTTGTTGGTGACGAACAGCATATTCGGCCCGAGCTTGGCGTCGATAGGCACGCCCTTGATCTCGACGATGCGCGGTTGATCGCCGTTGAACAGCGTGCCGGATATGGTTCGGCTCTGTACCTCGGTGCCGACGGTGAGCCGGATGAGTGTCTGGTAACCATGCGCGCGCTCGCGGGTCACCTCGCTGACCTGGATGTCCCGCGACTTGGCGATCGAGGTAGCGTTGACCATGTTCACCGTTTCCAACTGTGGCGACAGGAGGCCCTCCAACATCAGCGCGGTCAACGGCTTCAGATTGAGCGACGCCGCCTGGCCCTCGTACTCGATGGTCACCAACTCGATGGCGCTCTCGACCAGCTGTCCCATAAAGCGGCCGATCTGGCTGGCCAGGCGCATGTAGGGACGCAGCCGCGGCATCTCCTCGGCGCTGACCGATGGCATGTTCAGCGCGTTGACCACCGAGCCGGTGAGCAGGAAGTCGGCCATCTGCTCGGCGACCTGCAGCGCAACTTTCTCCTGCGCCTCAATGGTCGAGGCGCCGAGGTGTGGCGTCGCCACCACCTGTTCCATGCCGAACAGCACGCAATCCTTGGCCGGCTCCTGCTGAAAGACGTCGAGGGCGGCGCCCGCCACCTGCCCCGCCTCGATTGCCGCCTTCAGATCGGCCTCGATCACCAGCGCGCCGCGAGCGCAGTTGACGATCCGCACGCCGGGTTTCATTTTCGCCAACGCCGCGCGGTTGATCATGCCGCGCGTGCTTTCGGTGGCCGGCGCGTGCAGGCTGATGAAGTCGGCCCTGGCATAAAGATGATCCAGATCGACCTTCTCGACGCCAAGGTCCTCGGCGCGCTCCGGCGAGAGATAGGGGTCGTGCGCGATCACCTTCATCTTCAGGCCTCGCGCCCGGTCGGCCACCACGCCGCCGATGTTGCCGCAGCCGATGATGCCCAGCGTCTTGCCGGCGAGTTCGACCCCCATGAACTTCGACTTCTCCCACTTGCCGGCGTGCGTCGACGCGTTCGCCCGCGGGATCTGCCGGGCCAACGCCATCATCATGGCGAGCGCGTGCTCGGCGGTGGTGATCGAATTGCCGAAGGGCGTATTCATCACGACGATGCCGCGCGAGGTGGCGGCCGCGACATCGACGTTGTCTACGCCGATGCCGGCGCGCCCGATCACCTTGAGACCATTGGCGTTAGCGAGGACGTCGGCGGTTACCTTGGTCGACGAGCGGACGGCGAGGCCGTCGTAGCCGCCAATCACCGCCTTCAGCTCTTCCGGCTTCAAGCCAGTCTTTACGTCGACATCGATTCCCCGCGCACGAAGGATGTCGGCGGCTTGCGCGCTCATGTTGTCGGAGATGAGAACCTTGGGCATGGTGTGCGTCCCGCTTGAAGAAAATTGAGCGTCGCCGCGCGCTTCGCGCCTCCCTCTCCGCAGGGAGAGGGATGGGGTCCGCCCTCACCCGCGCTTCGCGCCTCCCTCTCCCGCCGGGAGCGGGATGGGGTGAGGGATCGGCAACTCGTCCTTGACGCTGGCCCAGGCCCAGTCGAGCCAGGGGAACAGCGCATGCAAATCGGCGGTCTCGACGGTGGCGCCGGCCCAGATCCGTAATCCCGGCGGCGCGTCGCGGTAGGATGCCACGTCGTAGCCCGCGCCCTCGCGCTCCAGCAGGCTGGCGATCCGTTTTGCTACCGCCGGCTTGCGGTCGGCGGGGAGCGCCTGGAAGCCGGGATCGACGATCTTCAGGCACACCGAGGTGCGCGACCGGGTCCGAGGATCCTCGGCAAGGAAGTCGACCCAGGGCGTATCCGCGACCCAACTCTCGATCGCCGCGAGGTTGGCCTTTGCCCGGCCAATAAGCGCCGGCAGCCCACCGATCGCCTCCGCCCAGCGCAAACCATCGAGCGCGTCCTCGACAGCCAGCATCGACGGCGTGTTGATCGTGTCGCCGGCGAAGATGCCCTCGACCAGCTTGCCACCCTTGGTCATGCGGAACAGCTTCGGCATCGGCCAAGGCGGCGTATAGCTCTCCAGCCGGGCGGCGGCGGCTGGAGAGAGCGCCAGCATGCCGTGCTGCGCCTCGCCGCCCAGCACCTTCTGCCACGACCAGGTGACGACATCGAGTTTGTCCCACGGCAAGTCGAAGGCGAACACCGCCGAGGTTGCGTCGCAGATCGCCAGACCGTCACGATCGGCCGCTATCCAGCCGGCGTCAGGAACGGCGACGCCGGAGGTGGTGCCGTTCCAGGTGAACACGATGTCACGCGCGCCGTTGACTTGCGTCGAGATCGGGCAGCCGGCCGTAGTCGGCCTTGAGCACCCGCACGTCGGTGAGCTTCAGCTGCTTGGCGACGTCGATCACCCACTGTTCGCCGAAGCTCTCCCACGCCAGCATGTCGACGCCACGAGCGCCCAACAGCGACCACATCGCCATCTCGATGGCGCCGGTATCCGAAGCCGGCACGATGCCGAGCCGCCAGTCGCTGGGCAGCCCGAGGATCGCTCGCGAGCGCTCGATCACCTCCCGCAACTTCGCTTTGCCCGGCGTCGAGCGATGCGAGCGGCCGACCAACGCGCCCTCGAGCGCCGTCAGCGACCAACCGGGGCGCTTGGCGCAGGGACCTGAAGAAAAACAAGAGTTTGCCGGCCGGTCATTCGGCGGCGCGAGCGTGGTCATCGACTTTCTCTCCCATCCTTGCAGATGGGTCGCGGCCCGTCGGGAGGCCGTGGCCCGGCGGCGTTATAGGGATCGAGGCTAGCCGACGTCAACTGACGTCCTCGGCGCGGCGGGCGAGCCGGAGATCACCGCCGCCCTTATCATTCATTAAGCCAGGTCGAAGATCAGCAGTTCAGAATCGTCCTCGGCCGTGACGCGCGCCTCGTCCTCGCTGGTCAAGGCCAACCCGTCGCCGTGCGAAACCGAGGTCCCGCTCACCGTTGCCCGGCCGGCCACGACCTGTACCCAGGCGGCTCTCCCGTCACGGATGTCCAATGACAGCGTGTCGCCGGCGCGTACCGTCGCTCTGTAGAGGTCGACATCCTGGTGGATGGTTACGGACCCGCCGCGGCCGTCACGCGAGCCGATCAGGTCCAGCCGAGACGTGCCATCCGGCGGCGGCAGCCGCTTCTGTTCATAGCTTGGCTCGATGCCGTTCCGCTCCGGAGTGATCCAGATCTGCAGGAAATGCACCGGCTCGGTCTTCGAGGCATTGTGCTCGCTATGGCGAATCCCGGTGCCCGCGCTCATCCGCTGCAGCTCGCCCGGGCGAATGACCGAGCCGTTGCCGAGGCTATCGCGATGCTCCAGGGCGCCCGCAACCACGTAGCTGAGGATTTCCATGTCGCCGTGCGGATGCGGCGGGAAGCCGGCGCCCGGCGCGACACGGTCTTCGTTGATCACCAGCAGATCGTGAAATCCCCTGAAGCGCGGGTCGTAGTAGTGGCCGAACGAAAAGGTATGGCGGCTGTCGAGCCAGCCCAGGTTCGTCGGACCTCGATCGCCCGCCTTTCTCAGAGTGCAACATGACTGTTCATCCCGCTTCCGCCCGTGACGCTTGCCATGGGGCGCGTCCTTCCGTCCCCCAGCGCGAGGAATCAGTCCTTCTCGGCCGCCCGCGGGTCCATCCAGATAATCTCCCAGATGTGTCCGTCGAGATCGTTGAAGCTGCGGCCGTACATGAAGCCGTAGTCCATGGGGTCTCTCGCCTCCGTTGCGCCTGCCTCCAGAGCGGCATCGAGCATTTCCTCGACCTTCGCTTTGCTATCCACGGACAGGCAGGTAAGCACTTCCGTCGTCTGCGTGGCGTCGGCGATCGCTTTCTTGGTGAATTCCTTGAACTTCGCCTTGGTCAGCAGCATCGCGTAGATGTCATCCGTGATCACCATGCAAGCAGCCGTCTCGTCGGTGAATTGCGGATTGAACCGGTATCCCAGCTTGGCGAAGAACGCCTTGGACTTCTCAAGGTCCTCCACCGGCAGATTAACGAAGATCTTGGTCGTCATTTCGGTCCCTCGCGCTGAACCTTGTTCCGATGGTGGGCCCACCGCGCCCCTGCTATCACAACTCGAGGTTTGCCGCCGCCCGGCCGACTCAGCTCTCGATGAACGCCAGCAGGTCGGCGTTGAACTCTTCCTGCTGGGTCTGGGCGAGACCGTGCGGCCCGCCTGGGTAGATCTTGAGAGTTGAATTCCTGACGATCTTCGCCGAGAGCAGGGCGGATGCGCCGATCGGCACGATCTGATCGTCGTCGCCGTGCGCGATCAGCGTCGGCACGTCGAACTTCTTGAGGTCCTCGGTGAAGTCGGTTTCGGAGAACTGCTTGATGCAGTCGAGCGCGGCCTTGATGCCCGCCTGCATCCCCTGCAGCCAGAAGGAGTCGCGCAACCCCTCGGAGACCTTCGCGCCCGGCCGGTTGTAGCCGTAGAACGGCATGCTCAGGTCCTTGAAGAACTGCGAACGGTCCTCGAAGGTGCCCTTGCGGATACGATCGAACGCCTCGATCGGCGTGCCGCCCGGATTGGCCTCGGTCTTCAGCATCAACGGCGGAACCGCGCCCAGCAGCACCGCCTTCGCCACGCGCGCCGTGCCGTGGCGGCCGATATAGCGGGCGACTTCGCCGCCGCCGGTGGAATGGCCGACAAGGATGATGTCGTCGAGATCGAGCGTGTCGATCAGCTCGGCCAGATCATCGGCATACGTATCCATGTCGTTGCCGTTCCAGGTCTGGCCGGAGCGGCCATGGCCGCGGCGGTCATGGGCGATGACGCAATATCCTCGCTCGCCCAGGAACACCATCTGGGCGTCCCAGGCATCGGCGCAGAGCGGCCAGCCATGGCAGAAGACCACGGGCTGACCGGAACCCCAATCCTTGTAGAAGATCTGTGTGCCATCCTTCGTGGTGATCGTACTCATCGCGTGCATCCTTTCGCTTCGGCAGTGAGCGGGAGGTGGCCGAACTGCGTCATCATGCTGTCGCGAACACCAAGATCACGAGCAGGGTCGAAAATTACGAGCAGGGTAGCGAGTCCAGGACAGCCCTACGTGAGCGAAGAACCGGGCGGTAGGGCCGACGCCGGATCATGCGAGTTCGAGCCGCTCGCGAAAGCGGGCGATCCACGCGAGACGATCCTCAAGCGCGGCGATGTGCTGATCGAGCCAATCAGGAAAAAACCCGGTGCCGCCGCTCGGATGCGCCCTGAGATCATGTAATCGCGCGAGTTCGCATTCGACCGCCGCCAGCAGCAGTTCGGCCTGCGACCGCTGATCCTCCGGCGCAAGCAGGTGAAGGAAGCGGAACTTCAGCGCGGTTATCAGCGTGTTCAGCTCGGTATTGGACGGTCTGACGTTGGCGGTGAGCAACGTTCGCATTTCGCGAAGACCGTCATCGGTGATGCGAAGCAGCGCCTCTTCACCGCTGCCCTCGACCGTCTCGACAAGGCCTTCGTACTTCAGCAACTCGAGCGAGTGCCCCATGATCTCCGGCGTGGGCCCGATTACCCGGCTGATGAAGTGGCGTATCGAGATCGCGAGATCCGCATAGCGCATCGAGCCGAGCGCCAGCGAGCCCAGCGCGCACAGGCGGATGGCCTCTTTCGGCGTCAACGTGTGATCCGCGTACATCCGCTAATCTCTCCGCAGCCCACAACGAACACGACCGCAAGGCTGAATATAGGTCCGCCTCGCCGCCATATCGATGCTTGCGTCTCAGGCGGCGTCGCGCAACCCGAGTCTCGACCAGACGTCGCGCATCGCCACGACAAGGTGATCGATCTCGCCGTCCGCGTGCAACGGCGTCGGCGTGAAGCGAAGCCGCTCGGTCCCCCGGTCCACCGTCGGGAAGTTGATCGGCTGAACGTAGACGCCATGCCGTTCCAGCAGCGCGTCACTCGCCTGTTTGCAGAGCTGCGGGTCGCCCACTAACACCGGGACGATGTGGCTGACCGAGGGCATCACCGGCAGGCCGATTTCGGCGAAGCGGCGCTTCAACGTCGCCGCCCGCTCTTGATGCCGCTCCCGGTGTTCCGGATGCGCTTTCAGGTGCCGCACCGAAACGAGCGCGCCCGCCGCTACCGACGGCGGCAGCGAAGACGAAAAGATGAATCCGGACCCGTACGAGCGTACGACATCGCACAACGCCGCCGATCCGGCGATGTATCCGCCGACCACGCCGAAGGCCTTGGCGAGCGTGCCTTGGATCACCGTCAGCCGGTGCATGACCCCGTCGCGCTCGGCGACGCCGCCGCCGCGAGCTCCGTACATGCCGACCGCGTGCACCTCGTCGAGGAAGGTCATCGCCCCGTGCGCGTCGGCGACGTCGCAGAGCTCGGCGATCGGCGCGATGTCGCCGTCCATCGAATAGACGCTCTCGAAGGCTACCAGCTTCGCGCGATCGCGCGGGTATTGGGAGAGCAGCCTATCGAGATCGGCGACGTCGTTATGCCTGAATATCCGCTTCTCCGCTTTCGAATGCACGATACCCTCGATCATCGAGTTGTGGTTCTTCGCATCCGAAAACACCACGCACTCCGGCAACAGCCGGCACAGCGTCGACAGCGCCGTCATGTTGGCGATCCAGCCGGAGCTGAACAGCAACGCTCCCTCCGTGCCGTGCAGGTCGGCCAGTTCCCGTTCCAGAAGCACGTGGTAGTGGTTGGTGCCGGAGATGTTGCGGGTCCCGCCGGCGCCGGCCCCGCAGCGGCCGATCGCCTCCCGCATCGCTTCCAGCACCGCCGGGTGCTGTCCCATGCCGAGATAATCGTTCGAGCACCAGACGGTGATCTCGCGGACTTCGCCGCCGCGATGGCAGAGCGCCCGCGGAAACCGGCCAGCCTGACGCTCCAGGTCGGCGAATACCCGATAGCGGCCCTCGCGCTTCAAGCTGTCGATCCGCTCCGCGAAAAAACGCTGGTAGTTCATGCTTTGTCCTTCCTCCCCGCTATGCGGTGATTCTTACATGCTCCCGCGCAGCCACGCCCAGGTGTCATCCAGCGCCCGTTCGAGGCGCGCCAGCATCTCCTCGATCTCGACGGCATCGATGATCAGCGGCGGCGACAAGGCGATGATGTCGCCACCGATCACCCGGACGATCAGCCCGTGGGCCTCGCAACGCTTGCTGACGTAGGCGCCGACGCCGCGCGCCGCAGGATACGGCGCCTTGCTATCCTTGTCCTCGACCAGCTCGAGAGCGCCGACCAGTCCGACGCCACGCGCTTCGCCGACCAGCGGGTGATCTTGCAGACGCCGGAGACCCGCCTGCAGCAGCGGCGCCACGCGACGGACATGTCCGAAGATATTCCGCTCCTCGTAGATCGAGAGCGCCTCCAACGCGACCACGGCCGCCACCGGATGGCCCGAGTACGTAAATCCGTGCGCGAATACGCCGATCTTCTCGCTCTCCGCCAGCATCGCCCGCCAGATCGCCTCGGAGACCATCAGAGCGGATATGGGGATGTAGCCCGACGATAATGCCTTGGCGCAAGTGATCATATCCGGCCGGATGCCGTAGGTCTGCGATCCCCAGACCTCGCCGGTCCGCCCGAAGCCGCAGATCACCTCGTCGGCGATCAACAGGATATCGTGGCGGCGAAGGATCGGCTGGATCTTCGCGAAGTAGCTTGCGGGCGGCACGATGACGCCGCCGGCCCCCATCACCGGCTCCGCGAACATCGCGGCGATCGTTTCCGGCCCCTCCCGCAGAATGAACGCCTCCAGGCTGTCGGCAAGGCGGGTGGCGAACGCCTCCTCGCTTTCGCCGTCGGCGGCGAAACGCCAATGATGCGGGCATTCGGCGTGCAGGATGCGCGGGATCGGCAGGTCGAAGTCGCGATGGTTGGCCGGCAAGCCGGTCAGGCTGGCGGTCGCTACGGTGACGCCGTGGTAGGCGCGCTGGCGGGAAATGATCTTCTTCTTTTCCGGCCGGCCCAGCGCGTTATTGTAGTACCAGATTAGCTTGACCGCCGTGTCGTTCGACTCCGATCCGGAGTTGGCGAACAGCACCTTCGACATCGGCGCCGGAGCGAGGCCAATCAGCCGCTCGGCGAGCTCGATTGTCGGCGCCGGCGCCTTGCCGCCGAAGGAATGATAAAAGGGCAACTCCGACATGGCGCGCCTGCCCGCCTCCGCCAGTCGCGGTTCGCTGAAGCCAAGAGCCGTGCACCATAATCCAGCGAGCCCTTCGATATACTCCTTGCCATTCTCATCGTAGACATAGACGCCCTCGCCCCTGGTGATCACCAGCGGTCCGGCTTCCTGATGCATCTTCAGGTTGGTGTAGGGATGGGCAAGGTAGGCGAGGTCGCGCGCCGCCGCCGAGTTCGGTGCGCTGGTTACAAGGGCCATTCCGGCCACTCCTGAACGACTGCGGCTATCACGACCGTCATCGTATCGGCAACCGCCGGATCATGAAAGGCGAACGCGAGAATGGTGTTAGACCAACTGCCGTATTCCGCGGCTCACGAAGCCCAAACATTGGCGCGGCGCGTGCCCTCGACGACCACCTCGACCAGCCGATGGTGATTTGTATCGGCCACAAGCAGCCGGCTGTCTCCGTCGGCGGCGACCCCCGCCGGTTGACCGCCGGCCAGTTGCACGCCGTTGCTCCACCGACAGTCGTCGCCCGCCAATTCACTTATCTGTCGTGAATGCAGATCGAGCACCCGCAGCACGCCGTTGTAGCTATCCGCGACGACCAGCTTGTTCCGCCACCACGTGACGCCGAGGCAATGCTGTAGGCGGGCGCTTTCGAAAGCACCGTTGCGCCGGCCGCACTCGAACAGGCCGGCGCCGACGAGCGTCTCGACGCGCCGGCTGCCGGTGTTTAGTGCCCGCACGGACGATGTCTCGCTGTCGACGAAGTACACGCTGCCCGTCGTCTGATCGACGGCGAGCCCCGTTGGTTGCGCCAAATGCGCGCTGAGCGGATCACCGTCGGCTAGATCCTCCGTGCCGCTACCGGCCAACGGCATAACCTCGCCGGTCGCGAAATCGAGCCGCCCGAGCTGATGCGAACCGGCGTTGGCGAACAGCAGGTTGCCGCCACAGCACTCGATATCCCATACCGAAGCAAGTTCCGCCTCACGGCCGGCTCGCCGCCCCTGAAGGACAGGCCCGCGTTCGCCCGTCCCGGCGAGCGTGCTGACAGCGCCAGTCGCAAGCTCGATCCGGCGGATAGCGTGATTACCCGTATCCGCGACGTAAATGCAGCCTACATCGCAGGCCAACCCCTGCGGGCTGTTGAAAGCGCTGTCCTCGCCACCGAGGTCGATGAAACCGGGCTCGCCGCTGCCGTACCGTCGTACTTCCTGTCCGGCATCATCGCACAGCGCAATCTGATGATGGCCACTGTCGGCGATCGCCCAAAGCTTCTGCCCGCCCGGAGTTTGCAACGGCTTGATCTTCGCCGGGAATCGAAAGCGGCCACCGACGCGGGGAGGCGGCCGAAGTTCGAGAGGCGCGGGGCAGATCAGGCCCTCGGAACGCCACTGCCGTATCATTTCGCCGACTCCGGCGATCAGCTTGTCGGCCGCCGGCTCTCCGGGCAAGTCGCCGAGGATGCGTCCGTGCGGATCGATGAACACCAGCGTCGGCCAAGCCGAAATTTCGTAGTCGCGCCACAACGTCAGGTTGGGGTCGTGCGCGACCGGATGACGGATATCGTAGCGGCTGATCGCGTTGAGTAAGTTAGCCGTCTCGTGCTCGGCGGGGTACTTCGGCGAATGTACGCCTATCACGGCCACGTTATCGGCGAAGGCCTCCTCGAGGCGGCGCAACGTCGGCAGAACATGTAGACAATTGACGCAGCAGGGCGTCCAGAAATCCAGAATGACCAGTCGGCCCCGCAGATCATGGAGTGATAATGGGCGGGCTACGTTGAACCACTCTATCCCGGTTCTACCGAGCTCCGGCGCGGGAGCCAGACCCATCATGCCTCTTCGGCTCCCCTCTCACCGCCATCGCCTTCGTTCAGACCCAATGCATTTGGGATGCACCGTGCGGGTTTCCAGACATTTCGCCTCCTCGTTGTGCCGGTGGCGACCGAGCATCGTCCCGCTTGCCGGCCAAGCCGGCTGGCCCGAGATCGCGCTGGGCGTCATTCGCCATCTGCTTGAGTACACGATCCGCCCGATGCCGATGAGCCCACGATGCCCCTCTTGCCCGCCAGCCGGTCGATCATCGAGTCGACGGCGCTGATCTGCGGCCCGCTCTTGCGCGCGAAGTCCGCGCCGGTGAAGCCCCACCAGTCCCAGCAGCCCCGCGGGTTCGGCCAGCCCACGGGAATGCCGGCGACCCGGTCGGTGACGGCGGCCGCCTGCGGATAGAGGACGACGATGCGGTTGGCCTCGGCCCACTCGTTGTAGCCGGCGCTACGGATGAAAGCGTCGCCGATCGTATCGGCGTTCTGTTGGCAGCCGTGAAAGGCCACGTGCAGCCGGCAACGCCTGCCGCGCATGCAGGCCTCCGGTACGTACGCGTAGCCGCTAGCCGCCAACCCGTGGCGTTCGCCTGCCTTCACGAACTCCGTCTGATTGAAGGCCAGCAGCTTGCCATCGGCCGATGTTGCAGAATCCAGCGAGCGGTAGATGTGGGCGAGCGCCGCGCCAGCCAGATCATAACCGCAGGCATTGATATGGGGCGCCTCGCTGGTGTCGCATTGGTTGCCGAAGTTCTTGGTGACCATGGCGTGAGCGGCATCGATGTCCTTCTCAAACGAGATGTCTCCCGCGACGTCGAACGCGCGGTAAAAGCTCTGCACGGCCTCCACCACGGACACCGGAACGAACGTATCCAGCCGCCCGGAAAACAAGAACACTCGATCGCCTCGCAGCCCGGAGAGATCGTCGATGCCGCCGGCCGCGGCGGCGCTGCGAGCGGCCGCCACACTCCGTTGCGGTTCGGGAGGACCCCGGAACGGACCTGGACTGAAATGCGAGCAGACGCTGACCGACCGGAACACGCTGCGCGCGAAATTGTCGCCTGCACAGAGATAGGGACCGCCGGCAAAGATCGCCGCGCCCATCACTCGCGCCGAATGCGCGACATGGAACTGGTGCGCGAAGAAGGCGCCGGACGATATTCCCGAGACGGAGATGGCGTTCTCATCGATGCATAGCGCCGGCAACGGTTCGGCTTCCGCCGCCCCGGCCGGTTGCGATCCGAGAGCAACGGCCAGCAAGGCGGCTGCGATCGACCGGAGATTCATTGCTTGCGGATGCCGCTGTGAAAACGAGAGAGGGCGGCGAGTGAAAGCCAGCCGGGTGAGGGTGGCGGCCATGTCATCGCCGGAAACAGGCCCCTCACCCCAGCCCTCTCCCGCGAGGGCGCGAGGGGAAAGGGAGACCCATTTGCGATGCGACAGCTTTCCCTATTCCGCGACGAAAGAGGGCGGCGAGCGAGGGCGAGCCTGGCGAGGGTGGCAAGCGCCGCTATCGCTCCGCAGTCGCTTGTATCTCTCATTTGCCGACGGAGCAAAGCCAGCGAGGAGTGAGGGAGACGACGTCGGAGCATCACGCCGAGCAGCCGTGTCAGGTGCCTTCCTGCCACGACTTCAGATATGTCTTCTGCTCGGCGCTTAAGACGTCGATGCGGATGCCCATCGAATCCGAGTTTGAGCCGCGCAACCTCGCGATCGATCTCCGCCGGCATGGCATAGACCTGCTTCTGCAGCGCGTTGTGGTTCTGGCGCACGTAAACCGCGCCAAGCGCCTGGTTGGCGAAGCTCATGTCCATCACCGCCGGCGGATGTCCTTCCGCCGCGGCCAGGTTGACCAGCCGGCCTTCGCCGAGCACGCGGATCCGCCGCCCGTCACGCAGCACGTATTCTTCGACGTGCGGACGCGGCGCGTTGACCTCGACCGCCATCTCCCGAAGCGACTTCAAGTTGATCTCGACATCGAAGTGACCGGCATTGGCGACGATGCAGCCGTCCTTCATCGCCTCCAGATGCGCCTGGTCGACGACATGCTTATCGCCGGTAACGGTGATGACGATGTCCGATTGGCGCACCGCCTCGATCAGCGGCATCACCTGATATCCATCCATCGTCGCCTCGATGGCCCGCACCGGCTCGACCTCGGTGACGATTACCTTGGCGCCCAGGCCGTGCGCCCGCATCGCCACGCCGCGCCCGCACCAGCCGTAGCCGCACACCGTGAACACCTTGCCGGCCAAGCAGGGTGTTGGTGGCCCGCAGAATGCTGTCGATCGTACTCTGGCCGGTGCCGTAGCGGTTGTCGAACAAGTGCTTGGTGTCGGCGTCGTTGACCGCGAGCACCGGGTATTCGAGCGCGCCGTCGGCGGCCATCGCGCGCAGCCGGATTACGCCGGTGGTGGTTTCCTCGGTGCCGCCCATGATGTCCTTGAGCAGCTCGCGCCGCTGTGTGTGCAGCTGGTTGACCAGGTCGGCGCCGTCGTCGATGGTGATCTGTGGGCGATGGTCGAGCGCCGGCGGCGATCCGGCGGTAATAGTTCTCGTGGTTGTCGCCGCGATGCGCGAACACCGGAATGCCGTACTTCAGCGGCAGCGCGGCGGCGACGTCGTCCTGCGTCGACAGCGGATTGCTGGCGCATACGACCACCTCGGCGCCTCCCGCGACCAGCACCCGCGCCAGATTCGCCGTTTCGGCGGTGACGTGCAGACAGGCGCTGATGCGAACGCCGTCGAGCGGCCGCTCGCCGCCGAACCGCTCCATCAGGGTCCGCAACACCGGCATCTCGGTCAGCGCCCATTCGATGCGGTTGGCTGCCCGCTTCGGCGAGCGACGGGTCTTTGATGTCGGAATTGATCGCATTCATAGGGTGTCTCCAGGAGAGTGGTAGCCGAACGCGCCCTGCCATGGTGCGCGCGGACATGCGTCCGGCTGCGGAGCAAGATAAAAGGACCGCGGCGCAAGATAAAAGGACCGCCGGATCCGCAGACCCGTGGGCGACCGGCGCAGGCTTAGCTTCTTGTGGCACGCGGATCAAGAGCTTCGCGGAGGCCGTCGCCGACGATGTTGAGCGCGACGACGGTCAGCAGGATCAGCAGCCCGGGCCAGATCGCCAGCGCCGGCGCCGACCCAGACCAGTTCCTGCGCGTTGGTCAGAAGGTTGCCCCAGCTCGGCGTCGGCGGCTGGATGCCGAGGCCGAGAAAGCTCAGGACCGATTCCAGCAGGATGATGTTGCCGGCGGCGAGCGTGGTCGCGACGATGATCGTCGAGGCGAGGTTCGGCAGGATATGCACAGCCAGGATTCGGGCCGTCGCCGGCGCCCTGGGCGCGCGCCGCGAGGACGAAGGGCTCCTCCCGCAGTTGCAGCGCCTCCGCCCTGACCAGGCGCGCGACACCGTGTCCACCCGACCAGCGAAACGATGCACGATTATGCGCATAGCTCCCGCGATCGGCGACGCCGCCACGTCTGAGGCGATGCCGAGCTTTGGCGGGATCGATCGCCGCCAACACGATCAGCAGCGGCAGCAGCGGTAGCGCCATGAGGCCGTCGGCGATGCGCATCAACGAGGCATCCGCCGCTCCGCCGAGATATCCAGCGGCGAGACCGACGGCCGTGCCGATCGTCGCCGCCGTGATCGCCGCCGCGAGCCCGACCGGCAGCGAAGCCCGGCCGCCTTGCAGCAGCCGCAGCAGGACGTCGCGCCCTAGTTCGTCTGTTCCGAGCGGGTGAGCGGCGGAAGCCGGAGCGAAGCGGTTGAAAAGATCGATGGCGCTGGCATCGATGTCGAGCAGGTGCGCCAGCAGTGGCGCGGCGGCGACGGCGAGGGCAGAGCCCGAGCAGGATGGCGAGCGCGCCGGCCGCGAGCGGTTGGCGTCGAGAACCTGCGCATGGTCATCGCGAGCGGCGTCGCCGCCGTACGCCTGCCCCGCCACTTCATCGCTCGTCCCCGAGCAGCGAAATTCGCCGGTCGAGCAGTACGTAGGCGAGGTCGGCCAGCAGGCTGCCGGCGAGCGTGAATGCCGTCGCCAGCAGCAGCGCCGCCAGCGCGAGATTGTAGTCGTTGCCGAGGACGGCGTCGTAGATGAGCCTGCCCATGCCGGGATAGGCGAACACGGTTTCGGTGACCAGCGCGCCGGAAAAAAGCGCGCCGAAGTCGATGCCGAGCGATCGTCGCCACCGGGATCAACGCCGGACGCAGCGCGTGACCGAGGATCGACCCTGCGCTCGGAGAGCCCCTTGGCGCGCGCGGTGCGGATCCAGTCGCGCGAGAGCGTCTCGATCATCGAGGCGCGGACGTACCTCAGATAGCCGCCGACGCTGGCCAGCGTCAGACTCGCCACGGGCAGGATCAGGTAGACTGCGCTCGCCGAAGAGGCCGCTCGTCCCGCCGGCGCCTGTTCCACCCGCCGGAAGCAGTCCCAGCATGACAGCGAACACGATGATCAGAACGAGAGCCGTCCAGAAGGGCGGCGTCGATATGCCGACGAAAGCGCGCGAGGTTCACCCCGTGGTCGAGCCAGGAGTGCCGATAGCCGCGCGGCCATGATGCCCGCCGGCAGCGCGATCGCCAGTGACAAGATCAGCGCGAGCACCATCAGCCGGGCGGTGTTGCCGAGCGCCGGCGCCAGCACGTCCAGAACCGGACGCGCCTGCAGCCGGGAATAGCCGAGGTCGCCCCGATAGCGCCGCCCCGAGCCACGCCCGATACCGGTCGAGCAGCGGACGGTCGAGGCCATAGAGTTGCTTCAGCCGGGCAGCGTCTTCCGAGCGTGATCCTCGGATCGGCGCTGATCATGAGGTCGATCGGATCGCCCGGCATCAGGCCGATCAGGCCGTAGATGGCGAACGACATGACCGCGAGAACGAGCAAAGACTGGCAGAGCCGGCTGGCGAGATAGCGGAGCATCGTGCGGCAAGCTACGTCAGCGGACGCCGGATCGCCAGGCGACGGCGCGCGTGAGTGTGAGGCATATCGCCCGCCCACTCTGATAAGATCGACTCTGATACGCGCTCATCGATCTTGAATACGCGCGCATCGATCTTGCCGGCGCCCAGCGCCGATCGGTGCCGGTGGCGGCGTGGGACGGCATCACGCGCCAGTGAAGCAGCTCAGCGGCGGCATCGCTAGGCAGCTACGACCGCCTTTCCTCAGGCCTTTCCGGTCAGCAGCGCCCGATGCGTGATGACCGTCCTCGAAGCATCCGCCTGACGTGACGATTACGAGCAGTGCCTCGCGCGCAGCAATGCCCGTGTAACCGCGTCTGGCTCATTCCCGATGATCTGCAACAGGACGCGGGCGGCGCCGCGCGGCTTGCGGTGGCCCTGCTCGTAATTTCGGATAGTCTCGACCGAGAAGCCGAAGCGGGCGGCAAACTGCTGCTGGCTGAGGCCGAGACGCTGCCGGATCGCCCGCACGTCATCGCCGGTGAGGTCCGGCAACACGTGCTTGGCGCGCGCCAGTTCCTCGTCGGTCCACTCCGGTGCGGTGTCCGGGTCCTCGGCGATCATCGCGTCGATCTCCTGGTCAGTTGTCTGGTCGACCTTCGACCAGTCGAACGTGCTCAGGTCAATCTCGTCGCGGGTACGCCTCACGATAGGCATCACGCTCTCTCCTCTTTGCGGGGCGCAGGCTGATGATTCGCCAGACTCTCGGCCCGATCGGTGTAGATGCAGACCAACACGCGGCCGGAGACCTCGCCCGTCGCCTTGATCCGCGGTTCGCCGTAGTCTCGGCGTTCATCTGGTTCTTCCAGCGTCGGCCCATCAAACAGGACGGCCGCAAGGTCGAAAGGTAAATTGCGCCGTTTGGCGTTGTGTTCACTTTTTGCTGCATCCCACTCGAAGATCATACGCGTTGAGGACATCGACGTATATCCGTCAATGCCGCACTGCGGGAATGCCTGCGGCAATGCCCCCTTATCTTCCAACGTGGGGTACGGTCGTGGCCGGGCATGCGCTCATCTTAACTCTTCCGTGGGGTTCGACGCCTGCTTTCCTGAGCGATGTTGACAAACGGGCACACTAGGAATATAGTCCTACGTAACCACCGGTTCGCGGGCAAAAGCTGTCATCTGGGCTCTGTGCGGACAGAGCCTCTCCTGCGCGGAGACTGGCTATGCCGTTGCGGACACCTGCTCGGAATACCTTCGAACTCGGCCTGGTAATGGCCGGTGCCGCTTCGGCCGGCGCCTACACGGCGGGCGTGATCGATTTCCTCTTCGAAGCACTGCAGGCCTGGGAAGCCGCCAAGGCTCGCGCCGATCCCGGCGTTCCCGACCACAGCGTGCAAATTCGCGTCGCCGCCGGTGCCTCCGCCGGCGGCATCGTCGCGGCACTGCTGGCGATGCTCCCTTTCGCCGGGCATCATCCGATGCGCGACCTGGCGGACACGGCAACCCCGGCGGATGCCGAAAACGCCCAGCGTAACCTCCTCTACAAGTGTTGGGTCACGGATGTCGACATCCGCCGCATGCTGGCAACCGATGACCTCGCCACAGGCGGAAGCGGCATTCCATCCCTGCTCAACGGCAATGTGCTCGCGGATGTCGCCAACGACGCCATCGCCGGCGTACGCGCCAACCTCGCTTCTCCCAACGTAGCGCAACCGCCGACATACCTGGCAAACCCCCTGCAACTCTACCTCTGCCTGACCAACATGCGCGGCCTTCCGTATGTCGTCTCCATGGTTGCGGACGAGACGATGCGCGGTCATCGGGTAAAGAGTCACGCCGACTACGGCCACTTCGCGGTGTTCGGGACGGGCAGGAGCGAACCGGACGCTTATGTCAGGGGAGCGATCCCGGTCAACTGGCCGGGTACGGTCGGCGTTCCCGACGCCGATGGCTGGGACCGGCTGCGCGACGCCGCGCTGGCAACCTCCGCCTTCCCCGGCGGCTTTCCTCCGCGCCCCTTCCGCAATCCGATCAGCACCTACCGGACCCGACCCGATATCGGCATGGCGGCCATCGAGGGCGCCTCGGTGAGGCTATGCCTCGACCTCCCGAACGCTCTCGACGATGCCTACGATTTCTGGTGCGTGGACGGCGGCCTGCTCGACAACGAACCATTGGAGTTCGCGCGCGCCGCGCTGCTCGGCTCCGCCAACGGCCATGCGCCTCGCGACGCGAGGTGTGCCGATAGGGCCGTGCTGCTGATCGATCCCTTTCCCTAACGACTCGAGATACCGTCACCGCCCTTCGGCTCCGGGCCCGACTTGCTGGATTCAGTATTCTCGCTGATTCCTATCCTGCGGCAGCACGCGGCCTTCAAGCCGCGCGATCTGTTGCTGGCGCTGCAAGAGGATGTCCGCAGCCGATTCCTGATCGCGCCGATGCGCGAAGAAGCGCGCACCGGGGAAGGTGACCTTGCTTCCGGGGGGCTCGCCGGCTTCGCTGGCTTCGTGCACCAGCGTTTGCGCCTGCATGATTTCCAACTCGGCCGCCGAAACTGTCAAAAGTTTCTGCGGGACCGCTTCAGCATACATGTAAGCAACCCGCTCGTCTCGGGCTGGGTGGAGAGGCTCGGGCGCGAAGCGGGCAGGCTCGACCTTTATCACCCGGCGACCCAACAAGGCACGGTCGACCGCGACATGGTGCAAATCATCCCGCTGCTGGACGAGGCGCGCATGGAGGTCGCGCCGATCCCGTGGCCGAAGCTGGATCAGCGCATCGACTTCGATCCGGTCAAGCGGCTGATCAATCGCCGTGCCGACGCGATCGTCCCCGGCATCGTGCGCGGGCTTCTTGTTCGTCTCGGGGTTGACGATCACCGCTTAGTCAACCGCGCCGTCCAGGCGATTGCCTGCGACGTCATCACTTCCAGGGCCGGGCGTTCCGCCTCGCTTTTTGTCGAGCGTGACCTGCGCCGACGCAACCTCATGTAGTCGTAGTCCGTGCTTTTCCAGGACGGCATCGGCATCACGGAAGGACGTGCGCGGTTAGCCCGGCCGGTAGCCACCATTGCGGGGCGACCGCCGATGCGATAAGCGGAGAGGCAACCACGTAGATATCCGAGAATGTGTTCGGCCGGTATAGCAGAGAAGGGTGGGCAATCGATGACAGTCTCCGGGATTTGTTCTCTCTCGGGCGTCCGGCTTCGGCGGGGGGCATTGCTGCTGTTCGTAGCCGCCGTCCTTTCCGGATGCGGCGTCAACAACATCCCGACTTTCGAAGAGCAGGCGAAGGCGGCATGGTCGCAGGTGCAGAACCAGTATCAGCGCCGGGCGGATCTGATCCCGAACCTGGTGGAGACCGTCAAGGGGGCCGCCGCGTTCGAACGGGAGACGCTGCAAGCTGTCGTCGAGGCGCGCAGCAAGGTGGCGCAGACAACGGTTCCGCCGGACGTGCTCACCAATCCTGAAGCCTTCAAGGCTTACGAGCAGAACCAGGCGGCCCTGAGCTCCGCCCTCTCGCGGCTCTTGGTGGTTGTCGAGCGCTATCCCGACCTGAAGGCCAATCAGAACTTTCTGTCGTTGCAGTCCCAGCTCGAAGGCACCGAGAACCGGATCGCCGTCGCGCGCCGCGATTACATCGAGGCGGTGCGTCGGTACAACACCGAACTGAGGACCTTCCCGGGACGGCTATGGGCGATGACGCTTTATGCCGGATCCGAGCCGATGCAGAACTTCACCATCGCGGAAGATGTTATGCGGACGCCGACGGTGAAGTTCTGAGGCCGGTGACCGCCCAGGTGTCACCCGCTGTCGCGGGACGCCGCCTTGCCCTGTTATTCAGCCTCGTTCTGCTGCTGCCCCTGGCGGCGGCAGCGTGGCCGCGCCAGACGGTCGCGGCGGAGCTACAGTTTCCGCGGCTATCCGGGCGCATCGTCGACGAGGCGGGGCTGCTCACCCCGGCCGAGCGACAGAGCCTCACCGAGACCCTGAAGGCGCACGAGGAAACGACCGGCAATCAGGTCGTGGTGGTAACGCTGAAATCCCTGC
Source organism: uncultured Alphaproteobacteria bacterium (assembly GCA_963786265.1). Classification (GTDB taxonomy): domain Bacteria; phylum Pseudomonadota; class Alphaproteobacteria; order Rhodospirillales; family Defluviicoccaceae; genus Defluviicoccus. Next base: position 22,662 of record CAWAYT010000002.1, on the reverse strand, counting down.
AGGACACTCCCATCGAGGAGTACGGCTATCAGCTTGGCCGCATCTGGGGCATCGGCCGACAAGGCCGTGACAACGGCGTGCTGCTGATCGTAGCGCCTACCGAGCGCAAGGTGCGGATCGAGGTCGGTTACGGGCTGGAGGGAGTCCTGACCGACGCAACCAGCAGACTGATCATCGAGCGCATCATGACGCCGGCGTTCCGCTCCGGTCAGTTCGGCCCGGGCATCGTCGCCGGGGTGGGCGCGATCCTCAAGGTGATCTCCGGCGAAGCCGGTCCGGTTACGGAGAAGCCCAGCACTAAGTCGAAGGAGGCCGACGTCGATCTGTTGCCGGCTATCCTGATGTTCGGCGGCTTCATCTTGTTCATGTGGCTGACCTACCGGAACCGCGGATCCGGGGTATACGGCCCGAGGGGGCGGCGACGCGGCGGCTGGATCGGTTACGGCGGCGGGCTTCGGAGGCGGCTTTGGCGGATCCGGTGGGGGCGGCGGAGGATTCGGTGGAGGCGGAGGAAGTTTCGGCGGGGGCGGAGCTTCCGGAGATTGGTGAAATGCCGTTTCTGACCGCGGACGACACACGACGGATCGAGCGCGCCGTCGCGGCCGCCGAAGAGCGCACGGCGGCCGAGTTCGTGACCGTCATCGCCCATTCCAGCGGCCATTATCTATACCTGCCGACACTAGCGGCGGCGGCGGCAACGCTATTGCTTTCCGGCCTCGCCTTGGTCTTGCCCTGGCCGTTCACGTTTACGATTGCGCGGTTTTACCTCGGCCAGGTGATCGGCTTCATAGCGCTTTACGGGCTGTGCCGATGGTGGCCGGTTCGCCGCCGCCTGGTGCCGCGGCATGTTCAGCGCGAACGAGCCCGATTGCGCGCGCACGAAATGTTCCTCGATCTCGGGCTCGTCGGAACACGCGATCACACGGCCGTCCTGTTCTTCGTGTCCGTCGCCGAACGCTATGTCGAGATCATTGCCGACCGTGGCGTCAGCAGTGTCGTCGATGATAAAGTGTGGGCGAGCATCATCGCCGACTTCACGGCGGCCGTGCGCCAGGGCCGGATCGCCCACGGTTTCTTGACAGCTATCGAAGCCTGCACGCGGGTTCTCGCCGAACGCCTTCCGCCAACTCCCGGCGACACGAACGAATTACCGAACCGCCTTGTCGTGCTCTAGGGAGGCATCGGGGCGCCACTTCTAGCTTATTCTACAGCTCGATCTCGACCCGGGGCGGGCCGCCATCTCCGCCATCGTAGCTGGAGCGGCACTCCTGCACCTGCCGGCCGCTGACGCCGTGCCCGCGTATCAGCGCCGAGCGCACGGCCAGAGTGCGGTTGTAGGCGAGCGAGCCGAGTTCACCTTCCAGTCGTTCGCGCAGCCCTGGGCGGGTGGCCCCGCCACCTGACAAACCCTCCAGCGCCAGCCGTGCCCGCAGATCCTGATCGGTCGCGCGACCACAAACCTTGATGCGGAGGCTAGGCTTCTGTTCGAGCACCAGCGCGACCGCCTCGATTACCCGCTCGCCTTCCGGGCCGATAGCGGCCTCGCCGGCATCGAACGGGATCGGCTTCAACTTCGGCGGCCCGCTCTCGGTCATTCTGACGATCAGGTCTACCGGCAAGTACGCAAGCCGGAAAGGCGCGGTTACGGCGGCCTGCAGCGCGCCGCCGAGCGCCTGGTCGATGGCGTCGCCGAAGTCGAACGCCGGCGCCGTCAGATCACCTGAAAACGGCACGGTCAAGCGGATGCGCCCGTCGCTGTCTTGCAGCAGCCCGACGACGGTGTCGACGGGCACGCCGACGATGTTGGAAGCACCGGCCTGCTCGGCACCGATGGAACCGACGGTGAGGTCGCCAATGTTGATGTCGATCACGCCATCGAGCTGGCCGGCGTTCGCCTTCGCGGTCGCGTCCGCCCGCAGGCTGCCACTCTCCAGAGTGACGCCAACGGCCCGAACGGCGTACGGCGACAACGGCGGCAGCTGCAGGCGCCGGATGTTGGCGAAAAGATCAAAGCTCGGCTTCGGCTCGAATGGCGAGACCCAGCCTCCGGATTGCAGTTGTGTGAACTCGTTCAGCGTGCCGATGATCGATACCCTGCTCCGCTTCTCCGGCTTTCCAGTGTCAAGCTCCGCGATATCGACGGTGTTGAGCCTGAGCGTGAAGTATGCCGGCGGCTTTACCTTGTAGTCGCTGAGCCCCAGCCTCCAGGTATCGAGCACGCTGAACTGTTCGAGCCGGAAGGTGGAGACTTCATCGGCGACGCGATCGAGATCTTCCTTAAGCCGGTCTCCGGCGGTTAGCGAAGTCGATCCAGGCGGTGGTGATGTCGGCTTCCGGCTTATCGAGAATGATCGCTTCGGCGCCGATGCGGCCGCGATCATCGATCTGCGCGTCGTTCAGGTACATCGCGGCCGTACGCAATTGCGGCGCACCCTTCACCGCTCCCGAGCCGAAATCCCGCATCACCGCATCGAACCGTGCCGTCCATGCCATTTGCGGCGCCGAAGTGAGTGCGATGTTCTTCAACGTCGTTCGCGCCTCGCCTATCTTCAGCCACTCGCCGAAATAGGGATCGAGCACGGACGAGGTCAGCGCCGCGTTGGCGAGAGTGGCGGCGCCACTGGCGTTGATGGCAATGCGTCCATCCGCCTCGTTCGCCGTGAGGTCGGCCAGATCGAGATTGAAGCGCGCCAGCGAGCCTGTCGCGGGCGATCCCCTGCCCGACCGCTCTTGCCAGGTCGCCTGCCCATTCGCCAGCTGTAGGCCGAGACGCCCGGCCATTCGGCGCCCGGCGCTGGTATCCTCGAATGTGACTTGCCCCAAGTCCATCTTCAGCGAATCGAACTTCGCTCGCGGCTCGCCCGGAATCGTGCCTAGCGTCGCGGAGGCGCCGTTCGCCCCGCCCTCTCCAGCCAGCGAAAGCAAGAGCTCATTTTGCTTCAGCGTGAGCTTCATGCGGGATAGCTCGACCGCGATGTCGCTTGCCGCGAGTTGCAACTCTCCCGACGTAATCGACGCCTTGCGCACCTCCAGATGCGGCTTGGCTTCGAATGCGATCGCGCCGTCCCCCGCCCGCGACACCGACATCTCGCTCGGCGGCAGGCTGAGCCACTGGAAGCCAATGGCCGGACCCCCTGCCATCGATAGCATGCTCTGGCCGGCGTTGACCCCCAGCGTGCCGGCCACCTGGATCCCACCGCCTGGACCGAGCGTCAAGTCGCCCTTGAAGGGGGCTTCCGCCTGACGGATCGTGATCCGGCCGAGATCGGCGCGCGCTACATCGACGTCGGCTAGCCTAGCGATCCCGTTTCCACCCAGCTGCAGACGGCGCTCCGGATCCAAGGTGATGAGCAGCGATGATGTCAGATCGAGCCGACCGGCGCGCTTATCGAAGCTCAGCGAGCCGGTAAATTGCTCGATCTTTTCCAGGCCGACATTGGTGACCGCCAGATCGCCTTCCGCCCTCGCCGGATCGGCGAACGGCCAAGCTTGACCTCGGGCGGTCAAGTCCACGCCGTTGACGTCGCCGGAAAACAAGAAAGTCCCGGGCGAGTCCGGATGCAGCGTCTGCACGTCCCGCACATCGAGCACATCGATGGTGAACGACGCTTCGCCGCCATAGGCGGTGACGAAAACCGCTCGGGCATCGCGCAAGTTCAGCGAATCGACGCCTCCCCCCAGCGGCCTATTTCCCAAGCACCGGCCGCCGGCTCCTTACGCGACTGCAACCATGGCCCCAGCGCGACGCCATTGATCGCGAAGGCGCCGTCGGCGCTCTGGGTAATTCGCAGGTCGATATCTTCAATGATCAGACTGCGGACCAGCACCTGCCGTTCCAGCAGCTTGCCCAGCGACAGGTCGAGACCAAGCTTGCCGATCCGGCCGGGTTCCGCCTGCCCGGCGTGGAAGGCGACGGGGCCGAACGTGACATCGCCCCGGAGCAGGTCAACGTGCAACGTCTTGACCCCGGAAACATCGACGCCCAGGCCGGCGAAGTAACGATCGACGATCCACCGCGCGACGTGGGTGGGCGCCAACGTGACCAGGCCGGCGAGGATCAGCAATACCAAGGCCGTCCCGAGCGCGACCCACAACAAGGTCCGCCGCCGACCTTCGCCTGGCGACGCGGTGGCGACCTGGCTTAATCCGGATGTGGCGCGCTGCGGCTGTTCGTCCATCCTGCTTCGCGAGCGTAGCTGTTCCGCCTATGATCCCCGACAAGCCTGTTGCCAAGAAGTGGGCGGCGTCAGTTATGGTTGCGGATAACGTAGCATATCGTGAAAAGGTTGCGGAAGCGGAGGCGCGGCTCGAACGCGGCCGCTGGCTGTTCGCGCAGGAGTGCCGGTTCGTGGCCGGGGTGGCCAAGCTCGAACAGATCCCGACGGCGGGCCTGCCCGAAGTCGCCTTCGCCGGCCGCTCCAACGTCGGCAAGTCGAGCCTGATCAACGCCCTCACCGGTCGACGCACGCTCGCCAAGGTCTCGAACACGCCGGGTCGTACCCGCCAGCTCAACTTCTTCGATCTTGGCGGCCGGCTGACCCTCGCCGATCTGCCCGGCTACGGCTACGCGCGGGCCTCGAAGGAACAGGTCGCCAACTGGACGCGCCTGGTCGAACTCTACCTCGTCGGCCGCGCACCGTTGCGCCGGGCATTGTTGCTGGTCAACTCCCGGCACGGCCTCAAGGACGTGGATCGCCGCGTGATGGCGATGCTCGATAAGGCCGCGGTGGCGTATCAGGTGGTGCTCACCAAGACCGACCAGCTCGCGCCGGCCCGGCTCGCCGAACGGCTGGCGGAGGTGGCGGGCGACCTTGCCAAGCACACAGCGGCGCACCCGGAGGTGATGCCATCCAGCGCCGACAGAGGGGCAGGCATCCCGGAGCTGCGCGCGGCGATCGCCGCGCTGATCGACCGACGGCAAGAAATCGGCGCATAGGCGGGGCCGGACCTGCTCCGAACCGCAGTGTGCGGCAAGCCGAATTTGCGCTGGAAATCTCGCGGGCGGCCTCTACAGTCCGGCGCCATGAACGAGAAACAAACCAAGAGCCCGGAGGAGTGGATCGCCCAGGCGCGCATTCTTTGCGAGGCGCTGCCTTACATGAAGCAACATTCCGGCGCCACCTTCGTCATCAAGTACGGCGGCCACGCGATGGGCGACAAGGATCTGCGCGAGCCTGTTCGCCCGCGACATCGTGCTACTGCGCCAGGTCGGCATCAATCCGATCGTGGTGCACGGAGGCGGGCCGCAGATCGGCCGCATGCTCGATCGGCTGAAGATCAAGAGCGAGTTCGTGGACGGCCTCCGCGTCACCGACCAGGAAACCGTCGACGTGGTCGAGATGGTGCTGGCCGGCTCTATCAACAAGGAAATCGTCTCGGCTATCAACCACGCCGGCGGTTTCGCCGTCGGGCTGTCCGGCAAGGACGGCAACCTGATGCGCGCGCAGCGGCTGCGCCGCACCAAGCGCGATCCCGGCTCCAACATCGAGCGCGTCATCGACCTCGGCCTGGTCGGCGAGCCTACCGAGATCAATCCGCACATTCTGCGCTTCTACGAACGCTCGGACATCACCCCGGTGATCGCGCCGATCGGCGTGAGCGTGAGCGGTGAGACGCTCAACATCAACGCCGATACCGCCGCCGGGGCGATCGCCGCTTCGGTCGGCGCGAAACGGCTGCTGATGCTGACCGACATCGAGGGTGTGCTCGACAGACAGGGCAAACTGGTCCCGGAGATGACGGCGGCGGAAGCGCGCCGCTACATCGCGCGATGGAACCATCCGCGGCGGGATGATCCCGAAGATCGAGACTTGCCTCGACGCCGTGGCCGGCGGCGTGGAGGGCGCCGTCATCATCGACGGCCGGGTGCCGCACGCACTGTTGCTGGAACTGTTCACCGAGTATGGGGTGGGCACCCTGGTGAAGGCATAGCTGATTTACGCCGGCCTACTCGGCCGTTTCCGGCCTTCCATTCGGTTGGTTTCGATCCCGAGCGCAACGCTACAGCTCAAAGCTGAGCTTTGAGCGATAGGGCGGAAATCCATGCTGAGTCTGCAACTACCGAGAACATCTTCCAATCGAACATGAAAATCGGCTCGACTTCGCCCCTGGGTTTGGTAGCCTGAAATCAGGGAAGGCTCGAGGCAACTGGTTGCGCTCATATCCGATCCGCCGTCGCGTCTCGGCACGGCACGGGTCGCCGCGACCAAGTTGCCGCGCGCGTTCAGGTTCGGCCAGGAGGGATTGCGCGTTGACCGGCATCCGCGTTGGCATCCTGCTGCTCTCCCTTTTCGCCCCAGCTTTGTCGCCTATCGCCGCTCATGGGGCGGTGTCGTCGCTCGTCGTCGACGTGACCAGCGGCCGAACATTGTACGCCATGGATGCCGATCGACTGCGCTATCCGGCGTCCTTGACCAAGATGATGACACTCTACTTGCTGTTCGAGGCGATCGACCGCGGGACCTTCAGCCTCAACAGCCGGCTGCGCGTCTCCCGCCGCGCCGCCGCGCAGCCGCCCACCAAGCTCGGGCTGCTGCCCGGACGAACAATCCTGGTCCGCGACGCCATCCTGGCGCTGGCGACGCAGTCGGCGAATGACGTCGCCGTCGTCGTCGCCGAGGCGCTGGCCGGCAGCGAAGGCAACTTCGCCGTGCGGATGACCGCGAAGGCGCGCTCGCTCGGCATGCAATGGACGACGTTCCGCAATGCCTCGGGCCTGCACAATCCGCGGCAGCAGACGACGGCCCGCGACATGGCGTTGCTCGGCCGGGCGTTGCTGGTCAGCCATCCAGGCCATTATCAACGCACCTTCGCCAGGCAGGCGTTCTCCTATGGCGGCTCGCGCTACCGCAACCACAATCGGCTGCTGGGCGTCTACAGCGGGTTGGACGGCATCAAGACGGGATACACCAGGCATGCCGGGTTCAACCTTGTCGCCTCGGCAAAGCGTGGCGGCGAACGCATCATCGGCGTGGTCATGGGATCGTCCACGGCGCCGTCGCGGAACGCGCTGATGGTGCAGCTGCTCGACCAAGGCTTCCAGCAGGCTCCGCGGACCTTCGCGGCCGACGCGGCGGAGCCGGTTCGCCAGGCCGCGACGGCGTCGCCCCGCCGCAAGACGGTCGCCGCACGGAAGCAGCCCCGCGAGGCCGCCGCCTCGCTCTCGGCGAAACGGCGAACCGTCGTGGCCGGCCGGAAAGAGGCGAAGGCGCCAGCGCGGGTAAGGACAAAGGCGCCGGCGGCGGAAGTGGCCAAGGCACGGCCGCGAGCGCCGGCGACCGCTTCGGCGAAACGCAAATCCGGAAAGCCGAACGTCATGCTCGGCTCGCGATGAGGATGGAAGCCCCGCCCTCCGGCTGCCCCGGCCCCGAACTCCTGCCGCGAGGCGACGGCGAGATCATCGCCTTCCATCGGACCCCGGGCCGCGCGCCCGGTGTCGTCTTCCTCGCCGGCTACATGTCGGATTTGACCGGGCAGAAGGCGGTGCGCCTGGAGAAGTTCTGCCGGGCTCGCGGCCAGGCTTTCGTCCGTTTCGACTACCACGGCCACGGCGCCTCTTCCGGCGCCTTCACCGACGGCACCATCGGGCGCTGGGCAGAGGACGCGATCTTCGTCCTCGACCGGCTGACCGAGGGCCCGCAGGTCCTCGTCGGCTCCAGCCTCGGCGGTTGGATCATGCTGCTCGCCGCGCGCGCCCGGCCGCAACGCATAGCCGCCCTGCTGGGCGTGGCCGCCGCCCCCGACTTCACCGAGGACCTGATCCTGCACACGCTCAGCCCGAGCGACCGGGAGGTGCTGGAACGCGATGGCGTGGTCCCGGTCTACAGCCCCTACGATCCGCAACCGACCCCGGTCACCAAGCTCATCCTGGAGGAGGGCCGTCGCCACCTCCTGCTGCGCGAGCCCATCCCGCTCGATTGCCCGGTGCGGCTGATCCACGGCATGCGCGACCCGGACGTGCCGTGGCGGACGTCGCTGGCGCTCGCAGACCGGTTACGCTCGGATGACGTCGAGATCACGCTGATCAAGGCCGGCGACCATCGCCTGTCGGAGCCGCGCGATCTGGACCGCCTGTGCGACGCGCTCGAACTGCTGCTGCGCCGCGTCGCGCAACCGGTCGCTCGATAACCGGCGCCGGGGCGCACAAGCCCCTAGGGGAAATGCCGCTTCGGCTGTATTTTCGCGCATAAACGGGAGGCACTCGGCTGTCCCCCGCGACCCGGCCAACCGGGCGCCTGAAGGGATGGAGATGGCATCGATGACGCCGACAGACGCATTTTGGCAGGCACGCAAGTTCCTTATCGCCAACCGCGAGGACTATGACAGGGCGTACGCCGGCTTCCGCTGGCCCGAGCTCGAGACCTTCAACTGGGCGCTTGACTGGTTCGACGTCTACGCCCGGAGCAACAACCGGACGGCGCTGTGGGTGGCGACCCGCGACGCGGGCCAGACGAAGCTGTCGTTCCGCGAACTCTCCGATCGCTCCAACCAGGTGGCCAATTTCCTCCGCGGCTACGGGGTCGGTCGCGGCGACCGCCTTCTGTTGATGCTCAGCAACGTCGTGCCGTTCTGGGAGGTGATGCTGGCCTCGATCAAGCTCGGCGCCGTCGTCGTGCCGGCGACGACGATGATCGCGCCACGACGAGCTGCTCGACCGCTTCGAGCGCGGCGACATCGGCCACGTCGTGGCAGGATCCGGGCGACGCCGGCAAGTTCGCCCAGATCAAGGGCGACTACACGCGGATCGCCTTCGGCAAGCCGCCCGCCGGCTGGGTGAATTACGAGGACGCCTACCGCGCCACCACCACCTTCTCGCCGCACGGGCCGACGCCGGCGAACGCGCCGCTGCTGCTGTACTTCACCTCCGGCACTACCGCCAAGCCGAAGCTGGTCGAGCACACCCACCAGAGCTACCCGGTCGGCCATCTCTCGACGATGTACTGGCTCGGGCTGAAGGAGGGCGACGTGCACCTCAACCTCAGCACGCCGGGCTGGGCGAAGCAGGCGTGGAGCGGCTTTTTCGCGCCGTGGAACGCGGGATCCACGGTGTTCGTCTACAACTACTACCGCTTCAACGCCAAGACGATGCTCGACGTCATCGTCCGCCACGGCGTCACCACGCTGTGCGCGCCGCCGACCGTGTGGCGGCTGTTCGTCCGCGAGGACATGGCCTCCTACCCGGTGCGGCTGCGCGAGGCGGTGAGCTTCGGCGAGCCGCTGGAGCCGGAAATCATCAGCCACGTCAAGAAGCGTTGGAACCTCGCCTTGCGCGACGGCTACGGCCAGACCGAGACGACGGCGCTGATCGGCAACACCCCCGGCCAGAAGCTCAAGCCGGGCGCCATGGGCCGGCCGCTGCCGGGCTATCGGATCGCCCTGCTCGACGCCGGACGGCAACGAAGCCGACGAGGGAGAGATCGCCGTCGCCGCCGATCCCCGTCCCGCCGGGCTGATGCTGGGCTATCAGGACGACTGGAAGAAGACGGTCGACCCGGTCACCGACGGCTACTACCGCACGCACGATCTCGCCGTCCGCGACGCCGAGGGCTACTACAGCTACGTCGGCCGCGCCGACGATGTCTTCAAGTGCTCGGAGTACCGCATCAGCCCGTTCGAGCTGGAGAGCGTGCTGGCCGAGCACGAGGCGGTGGCGGAAGCCGCGGTGGTGCCGAGCCCGGACGAGCTCCGCCTCGCCGTGCCCAAGGCCGTCATCGAGCTCGCCGAGGGCTACGAGCCGAACGGCATGCTGGCGCAGGAGCTGCTCCGCTTCGCCCGCGTCCGCCTCGCCACCTACAAGCGCATCCGCCGCCTGCAGTTCGCCGAGCTGCCGAAGACGCTGTCCGGCAAGATCCGCCGCGTCGAACTGCGCAAGCGCGAGGACGAGCAGCGCGCCACCGGCGCCCGCGGCGAGCAGGAGTACTGGGAGCAGGACTTCCCCGCCCTCGAAGACGCCGAGGCTTAGGAGGCGGGCGGCCCTGCTACGTAAGCTGCCGAGCATCGATTCGAAGCAGTGCCAGTACCGAGCTCAGACTACTCCGGTTGACTGAGTGCAGCGCAAGCGGCTTCATGGCCGACATGCTCGGGCTAGTTTGCCATCAGCCGAAGTTGCAGCGAAAATCGCCGAAGTCCTACATCTCATTTTAAGATCGCAAACTATTGCTCAGGGATGTAAAGGTGGACGAAGAACGCCCGCCCAAAGTCTTCATCAGCTACAGCCACGATTTAGACGAGCACAAAGATCGCGTGCTGGATCCTGCCCTTCGCCTTTATGACGAAGCATCGTCGCTGAGATCGATCAGTATGCGGATCAGCATAACCCCTCGCCGCACGGTGATTGGCCGCTCTGGTGCGAGCGGCAGATAGACGCTGCCGACTTCCTGCTGATTGTCTGCACGGAGATATATCATCGCCGGTTCAAAGGGGACGAGGAACAAGGCAAGGGACGCGGCGTCTTCTGGGAAGCGGACTTTATCCGCCGTAGGCTCTACTCTGGCGCGGACCCCTCCAAGTTCATACCCGTCCTGTTTTCCAATTCCTCGCCTGAACATATCCCAACACGTACTGCAGGGCAGTTCGTGGTACTTTGCTGACCAGGATCATAGCTACGAAAATCTTTATCGGCGCCTGACTGGACAGCCGCGCGTGCAAAAACCCGAGCTCGGCAAGCTTGCGAAAGCTTGCCCAAGCATCCAACCTAAGAAACGCAAGTGGAGCGAGCTACCGCCGGAGACTACTACATCAAATGTGGATAGCCGCGAAACACTTGCTGTACAAGTCGACGTATCCGTCTCCTGTGAAGTTACCAACTCCTCTTTTCGCTACTCCGACCAGCATGTCTTGGTTGACGCTTATCTTCCTAGAGTGGAAAAGCATCAGGGCGTCTGCAAGATCTGCGTCAAGCAAGACAGCCTAACGGATTGCGAGGTATTCGTAGGACATCGAGAAATCCTTTCGACGCTATTCCATGGACATCATAGAGGCATAAACGCCAAAGAACGCCTTATTATTGCACACGGTCCATCAGGACTGTTCGATAAGTATGCAATAGACGTTGTCGGCAGCCGCATGTATATCAGCGAGAAAGCAGTCAGAAGTTTATTTCTGGCCATCGATGCGGTACATGATGCCTATATAGACACTCTAAGAAGGATCGACTTGGCTTGGGAGGCGGAGGGGTTTTCGTACTACCAAGAACGCAAGAATTCCGAGGTGGTTGTATGCCTCGGCAGGCTGCCTGCATGGCTCTGGAGCCGTATCGTGGAGTTTGCCACAGAGCACCATTACGAGCGCGGCGACACTGAGTGGCACATGTTCGACGCGGCATCTATGTCTGTGGTGATTTGGTCCCGTACTTCTACGAAAAGGTTCAGACGAAGGTTTGCACGCCGTGATACTGGCCAGCAACCAGAGCCCAGCTGAAACATTGAACTCTGACGAGATTGCTCTGTTGTGGAAGCCACCACCGTCCTTTCCACAGTCACGCGAGGTTTACCCTTTGAGTGAGCGCCGGTACTGGGGGGCGGCAACTACTTTCCGCTGGATAAATGACAGAGTTTGATTCCGAAAACCTATGAGTGGATATGGTCTAAACAGCCCCGGGCGATACGCTGGAGTCCGAGAGCGCAGCAACACCAAGACCGGCTATTCTCAACATTGAGAGACCTTGGTGGGCTAGTGAATGATGGTCGGAATATCGACTTTCTGGCCGGATCTAACAGGCCTTCGGTGCTTAGTTTCAACTCTCCAATCGGAGTTTCACCGGTGTCAGCGGTGAGAAATATGTATTTACGCAGTCAGATTGTATAGGCTTATATCGCGCCATCATTCTTGTCCTGAAACTGCAGCAGGTTGAAGATGACCGTCTATACTATGTGGCTACCAATCTGAGTGCCTCACCAAGCCTAAATAGTAATGGCTTGATCCAGACGCTGGACAACATGATCAAAAACAACGAATTACCATCGAATTATTTTTCGGTCGATTTGGGCTTGAGAAGCGTGTTGCATCTATTACGATCACCTAAAGGTCTATTTAAATCGTCAGGAAGCGCTCGAAATTATCTCGAATTTGGGGCCACTGATGGATCTTTATCGGGATCGGGAGATAAAGCGGCGGCATGCGCTCACATAGGCTCAACTTGCGCCTCTAAGATAAACTCGGACAATCGCTATCTCGCGCATCTGCCGAGGGCTGCGATCTGCGGCCATGGTGCGAGCGACCGAGCCGAACAGCGACAGGCTGGCCACCCCCGCCCGTCTCAGCTCCTGGCTCGTGTGCGCGGAGTACAGCAATCGCCCGATCACGCGTCATGGCATGCATTATGGACGATCGCTCGCGCGTCTTCCAGGGCAGGTGCGCATGACCACAAACTCGCTGGAGCGGTGGCGCGATCGGCATTATTCTCGTTCGCGACAAGGGGACGGGAAGCTCCCCGGTAACGCGCGTGATCCGTTCGCGCGCGCATGGGACGGGAGGAGACGGGTGATGACGCCGACGCAAGCGTTCGCGCAAGCACGCGAATTCCTGATGGCGCACCGCGACGACTACGAGGCGGCCTATCGCGGCTTCGAATGGCCGAAGCTCGACCAGTTCAACTGGGCGCTCGACTGGTTCGACGTGCATGCGCAGGGCAACGAGCGGCCGGCGCTGTGGATCGTGGGCGAGGACGGAAGCGAGCAGCGGCTGTCGTTCGCCGAGCTCTCCGAGCGCTCGAACCGGGTCGCCAACTTCCTGCGCGCCCATGGCGTGCGGCGCGGCGACCGCATCCTGCTGATGCTGGGCAACGTCGTGCCGCTGTGGGAGGTGATGCTGGCCGTCGATCAAGCTGGGCGTCGGTGGTCATCCCGGCGACGACGCTGCTGGCGCGCGACGACCTGCTCGACCGCTTCGCGCGCGGCGGCGTCCGGCACGTCGTCGTCGGCGTCGGCGGACGCCGGCAAGTTCGCCGACATCGAGGGCGACTACACGCGCATCGCCGTCGGCGGCGCCGCGCCCGGCTGGAGCAGCCTGGAGGAGGCGTATGCGGCCGAGCGCCGAGTTCACGCCGGACGGGCCAACGCGGCCAACGATCCGATGCTGCTCTACTTCACCTCCGGCACCACCGCCAAGCCGAAGCTGGTGCTGCACACCCACCAGAGCTATCCGGTCGGCCATCTGTCGACGATGTACTGGCTCGGCCTGCAGCGAGGCGACGTCCACCTGAACATCAGCTCGCCCGGCTGGGCGAAGCACGCCTGGAGCTGCTTCTTCGCGCCGTGGAACGCCGGCGCCAGCGTCTTCATCTACAACTACGCGCGCTTCAACGCCAAGGCGGTGCTGGACACCGTCGCCCGCCGCGGCGTGACGACGCTGTGCGCGCCGCCGACCGTCTGGCGGATGTTCATCCAGGAGGACCTGCGGTCGTTTCCGGTGAAGCTGCGCGAGGTGATCGGCGCCGGCGAGCCGCTGAACCCGGAGGTCATCGAGCAGGTGCAGAACGCCTGGGGCCTGACGATCCGCGACGGCTACGGCCAGACCGAGACGACGGCGCAGATCGGCAACTCGCCCGGACAGAAGCTGAAGCCGGGCTCGATGGGCCGGCCGCTGCCCGGCTATCGGGTCGCGCTGCTCGATCCCGACGGCCACGAGGCGGACGGAGGGCGAGATCGCGCTGCGCCTCGATCCGCGGCCGACCGGACTGATGCTGGGCTACAAGGACGACCCGGCGACGATGGCGAAGGTGATGGCCGGCGGCTTCTACCGCACCGGCGATGTCGCGATGCGCGACGAGGACGGCTACATCACCTACGTCGGCCGCGCCGACGACGTGTTCAAGGCGTCGGACTACCGGATCAGCCCGTTCGAGCTGGAGAGCGTGCTGATCGAGCACGCGGCGGTGGCCGAGGCGGCGGTGGTGCCGAGCCCCGATCCGCTGCGCCTGGCGGTGCCGAAGGCGGTGGTGACGCTGGTCGCGGGCTACCAGCCGAGCGCCGAGCTGGCCGAGGATATTCTCCGGTTCGCGCGGGCGCGGCTCGCCCCCTACAAGCGCATCCGCCGGCTGGAGTTCGCCGAGCTGCCGAAGACCATTTCCGGCAAGATCCGGCGGGTCGAGCTGCGCAAGCACGAGGACGACATGCGCCGGCAGGACGAGCGCGGCGTGCTGGAGTTCTGGGAGGAAGACTTCCCGGAACTGAAAGTCGGCGCCTGAACGCGCGCCGGCCGGCTGCGCAAGGATCGGGGACGGACAATGCTGCTCAGCGAAGAACAGACGATGATCCGCGACATGGCCCGCGCGTTCGCGGCCGACCAGCTGGCGCCCTTCGCCGGCGAGTGGGACCGGACGCACGCCTTCCCGGCCGACGCCATCCGGCAGATGGGCGAGCTCGGCCTGCTGGGCATGCTGGTGCCGGAAGAGTGGGGCGGCGCGGGCGCCGACCACGTGGCCTACGCGCTGGCGATCGAGGAGGTGGCGGCCGGCGACGGCGCCTGCTCGACGATCATGAGCGTGCACAACTCGGTCGCCTGCATGCCGATCCTGAAGTTCGGCAGCGAGCGGCAGAAGGAGCGGTTCCTGAGGCCGATGGCGAAGGGCGAGCTGCTCGGCGCCTTCGCGCTCACCGAACCGCAGGCGGGCTCCGACGCCGCCAACATCCGCACCAGGGCGGCGCGCGACGGCGACGGCTACGTGCTGAACGGCGTCAAGCAGTTCATCACCTCCGGCAAGAACGGGCAGATCGCCATCACCTTCGCCGTCACCGATCCCGCCGCCGGCAAGCGCGGCATCAGCGCCTTCATCGTGCCCACCGACACGCCGGGCTACCTGGTCACGCGCATCGAGGAGAAGATGGGGCAGCGGGCGTCGGACACCGCGCAGATCACCTTCGAGGACATGCGGCATCCGGCGAGGACTTGCGGCTCGGCGCCGAAGGCGAGGGCTACAAGATCGCGCTGTCCAATCTGGAGGGCGGGCGCATCGGCATCGCCTCGCAGTCGGTGGGCATGGCCCGCTCGGCGTTCGAGGCGGCGCTCGCCTACGCCAAGGAGCGGGAGGCGTTCGGCAAGCCGATCATCGAGCACCAGGCGGTCGCCTTCCGGCTGGCCGACATGGCGACCGAGATCGACGCGGCGCGGCTGCTGGTGCTGCGCGCGGCGGCGTTGCGCGACCAGGGCGCGCCGTGCCTGAAGGAGGCGTCGATGGCGAAGCTGTTCGCCTCGGAGATGGCGGAGCGCGTCTGCTCGGCGGCGATCCAGGTGCTGGGCGGCTATGGCTACGTCAGCGACTTCCCGGTCGAGCGCATCTTCCGCGACGTGCGGGTCTCGCAGATTTACGAGGGCACGTCGGACGTGCAGCGCATCGTCATCAGCCGCGCCATCGCCCATCAGTAGCAACACCCCCGCCACCCTGCCCGATCCGGCGGCTGGAGCAGCAACCCCCAATTGAGCTAGGATCGTCGCGTTCAGACAGCCTACCGGCTCGGGTAAAGGGGGATTGCTCTTGAATTTCGTCTTACTTCTGGATCGCCGCGCTCGCTTTGGCTCGGTCGCTATAACGCTCGTCGGCTTGCTCGGCGGATCGGCGACACCGGCGCTCGCCGCTGGCGCGACCTTCGAACTGGCGCAGGTTCTCGAATACGTTGAAGCGGGAGATCGCAGAGGCGGATGCTCCCGCCGACGACGGCAGGTTGCCGGTGCACATCGACGAGGCGCAGCTCGACCTTGATCTGGTCGAGGTTGCGGGCAAGGCAGGAGCGCGACTGGTCGTGCCGGGAAGCGACTTCGCCACCGGCCAGGAGGACCCGCCGAAGCCGGTGCTGAAGCGGCGCATCGTCGTCGACCTTACGCCGGCCAAGGACACTAAGCCGGCCGAGCCCGCGCAGCCCGCCGCCAACCCGCGTGCCTATGCCGGGGGTAACCTGGCGCGCGCCATCAACGAGGTGAGGGCGGCGCTGCGGACCGGGGTCGAGACGCCGCCCTACGAGCTGAAGCGGGCGGGCGTCGATCTGGAATTCGCTCTCGAACGCAACGCCAAGGGCGCGCCCACGATCATCCTCTTCGCCGCCAACCGCCGCATCGAGCCGAAGAACGTGCAGAAACTACGCCTGAAGCTCTCGGCGAGGGAGAAGTAATCTACTCGCCCGCATGGAAGACAAAACGCCCTCAGCGACGCATCTTTCTGCGTTGAGCAAGGTCCTCACGCAGGCTGATTCGCCGATGACGGCGTCAGCCTCCCCTGTCGGACAGAAGTTGGCCGCGTACGAACTAGAGGCGCGCTGGTTCGGGGTTTAGATCTCGCAGGTCGAGCGACCGAACGTTCGTTCAGAGCATCGGCAGATTAACGCGGCCCCGGTGGACGTGGGGTCGGGTGCCGGCCGCTTGCAAATCGAGCAGCCTTCGTAGCGATGAACGTGGTTGCGAATACGGGCAGTTATTTCTTGTACAGGCCTTTTCCCGGTCGGAAGCGCCACTCACCCGGCTCGCGAGCGAGGCGGTACTCGTCGAAGTCCACATTGACGTGCGCCTGCGCGGTGCGCAGCTTCCTGGGGTCATCTACACTCGCCCGGTGAGTACCGCAAACAACCGCACCTTCATCTCTCTTAGGTGCATCGTAGCGAAGCAAAAGATAATAAGGACGGTCCATCTCTGGAACTCCACTCCATGGTCAATTTATGAAGGACGGTCCGTATCCCGGCAGAGGTGCCGAGACGCCGACAGGATTGGAACGCAACCACATCCGACACTGCTCCCCGATTTATACTTTACAATGTGCTCCTCCTTCGGATCCTCGTTCAATCCACGCGTGTCGATGCGGGCTTAGCTGTACAACCAGCATTCAGGCGTCATGCGCGCCAGGTGATCGTCAACGCTATCTTCGCGGCAAAGTTCCGGCTGGTTGTACTATCGACCGGGAGCGCATTGCGCATACATACTCGCCATCAACACCGCTCAAGCGCGGGTGCCGCTCTCCCTGCGCGGCTGCGGCGCAACCCAGCTTGGCCCACCCCGGTACCACCCGGTCGCAAATCAACCGCACCAAACCGCATCGCGGCCCAAGCACGGTGAGGAATGCGGGCTACCCCAGGTATTCCGGTCCACTACACGTGCAGACGGAAAGGGAGGGGAACCAGGCTTATTTTCTTCTTTGCACGATTCGCGCCGGTACGCAAAATAGGATAGGCATGAGGCAGGGTGACCGTTCTTCCCTGTGTCCACGCCAAACACGGAACACACGTCCTTGCGCGCGCATCTCTGGGCTTGACCTCGGCTCAACTTTCCCCGATGAGCACGGCAAGGATGTCGGGGCCGATGTAGAAGAGTTCTCGCGATGTTGCAAGCAGTTTTGCTCAAGAGCCGGTCGGATCATCAGGTCGAAGTAAGCGATGCAGCGTTGTAGTGGCGGAAAATACTCGGGCCCAGGCGGTCAGGACGAGTCCTCGGGCCAGTTGGATTTGTTGCTGACCGCCGTTGCCGAGACCACCGGGCAACCCTTTCTCGTCCTCACCGGCGACTTGCGAGTTGAGTACGCGAACAGGGCTTTCTGTGAGACCTTCAAGGTGACAGCGCAAGAGACCCTGAACTGCTACCTCTTGGAACTCGGCAACAGGCAATGGGACATCCCGGAACTGCACGCGGTGCTAGGCGAGGTCGTTGGAGGACACGTGAGCGTCCGGGACTTCCGCGTCCAGCACGCATTCAAGACGATCGGCCCGCGCACCATGCTGCTGAACGCACGCCGGATACCCGGGGACGAACCACGCCCATTGATGATCCTGCTGGCCATTACCGACGTAACTGAACATGAACGGCTGCGAAATGAGCTCATCGCCCAAGGGGAGTTCGGCGAGAAGCTCATCGACAGCGTGCGCGAGGCGCTCTTGGTCTTGAGCCCAGACCTGACAGTAGTGAGGGCCAATCAACCGTTCTACGACATGTTTCAGGTCAAGGCGGACCAGACCGAGGGCCGGGGTGTCTATGAGCTGGGTAATCGGCAGTGGGACATTCCGGAATTACGGCAGTTGCTGGAGGACATTCTACCCAAGGAAAATTCGTTCGACGACTATGAGATCCAGCACGTTTTCGAGCACATCGGCAAACGCATCATGCTGGTGAACGCTCGCCGCCTAGATCACATGCCGCTTATTCTTCTAGCGATACGCGACCTCACGGAAACGCGCTATTGGGAAAGCCGCCAGAAGATCATGGTCGGCGAACTCCAACACCGCGTTAAGAACATCCTCGCCAACGTCGTCGCGGTGGTTAAGCTGATGCGCCGGCAAGCCATCACTCTCGACGAGTTTGTCGACGCGCTCGAGGGCCGCCTGCATTCCCTTGCGCGCACTCAAGAATTGGTGACCGGACCCGGTGACGCCGCCGGGTTGCATGAGCTGGTCCGCCTCGAGCTTCTGTCGGTCGGAGCCACTGAAGGTGTGAATTTCGATCTCGATGGACCGGCGATCACTGTCCCCTCGCACGCAGCCCAAATACTTGGAATGGTCGTTCACGAACTTGCGACAAACGCCGCGAAGTACGGAGCGCTGACGAGCGATGCGGGGAATATCGAGATCAGGTGGTCAGGAAGCCGGGACAAAGGAGACGCTGAGATGACGCTGCTCTGGCGGGAGCGCGGCGTGGAGATATCCACCAAACCGAACCAAACTGGCTTTGGGACGGAGGTGATCGAAAAAAGCGCTCCGTACATGCTGGGCGGGAGCGCTTCTTTGACAATGAACCGAGATGGCGTCGAGTACAGCTTGCGCTTTCCGATGGCGCACCCTGGAAGCCGGTAGAGAACCAGGATCGAGGCATCACGGAGCGGCCTCTAGGGTCTCGGCATGTCGCTTTTCCATATTCTGGTCGCTGAACCCTGGCTATGGCATCCTTTAACCTTATGGGCGTGACGGCTTTTGCGCCGGAGGGTCCGCAACGCCCGCCTCCGTGGCAGCCGGGCGTTGCGCGGCCGGTGATCCGATTTTCAGCAAGGAAATCGGCGCGCCCCAGGTGATCAGGCGCGCGCCGCGTTCATAGGTCAGATAGTGCCAGATCCATTGTATGCTGACCAACAGCCGGTTCTCGAAGCCGATCAGGAGATAAACGTGGACGATCGCCCACAGCACCCAGGCGAACCAGCCCTTGATCCGCCGCTTGCCGAAGTCGAAGACGGCCGCGCTGCGGCCGATGACGGCGGTGTTGCCCCGGTTTTTGAACCGGAAAGGCGGCATCGGCTCGCCACGAAGAATGTTGGCGGCGAGCCAGTACCCCAGGTAACCGCCCTGCTGCTTGGCGACTTGGGCGAGCCCCGGCAAAGGCGAGCCATGCTCATCGAGGATGAGCGCGGTGTCACCCAGCGCGTAGACGCCCGCCAGTGACGGGACCGAAAGGTCAGGATTGACACGGATGTGGCCGGCTCGGTCCGTTTCCGCACCCAGCCATAGTCCGGCGCTCGACGCCCTGATCCCAGCGCCCCAGATGATCGTACCGGCCGGAATATATCGGCCGTTCACGGTGACGCCGCCGGCATCGACACTCTCGACCGCATGCTCCGTCAACACCGTGACACCATGGCGCTCCAGCGCCGTACGCGCATAGTCCGAGAGCGGCTCCGGAAACCCCCCGAGGAGGCGGGGCATCGCTTCCACCAGGAAGATCTTCGCGGAGCGAGGATCGATGCGCCGGAAGTCTCGCGCGAGCGCGTAACGGACGAGTTCGGCGATAGCCCCCGCCATCTCTACTCCCGTCGGTCCGCCGCCGACGATGACCGTCGTCATCAAGGCTTGCTGCCGGTCGGTATCTGCGGACATCTCCGCCTGCTCGAACGAAAACAGCAACCGTGCCCGGATGTGCCGGGCATCCTCGATCGACTTAACTCCCGGCGCGAACCGGGCCCACTCATCGTGGCCAAAGTAGCTGTAGAGCGAGCCGGTCGCGATCACCAGCCGGTCGTATGGAACGACCCTTCCTTCCGCCATCAGAACCAGCCGGCGAGTGCAATCGACGCCGGTCACCTCGCCCAGCATGACGTCAATGTTCCAATACCGGCTCAGGATTTTGCGAACAGGCTCGGCGATGTCAGCGGGCGACAGAGCCGCCGTTGCCACCTGGTAGAGCAGAGGGACGAACAGGTGATAATTATTCCGGTCGATAATCGTGACGCGGATATTCGTTCCGCCCAGCTTGGCGGCGCAGGCCAAACCGCCGAACCCTGCGCCGACGATCACGACGCGTGGGTAGTCGTTGATCGGTGTCCGCGATGAATCGCGTGGCGGCACGGACTTCGTCCTTATCATCGATGAGCGGCGAATGGTATCAAGACCGGTGAACGCCGCCGTTTTCCAGCAGATGTCCTTATAAGGCGGCCTAGGCGGAATCGATTCACTTCGATCTGATTTGCGTACGGAACTCCAGTTAGGCACGCCATCGTCGTCATCGGAATCTCAGTCTTGATAGCTTCGGTCCTCCCGAGAGGCCGGATGCGGGCTGTATGAAGTCGGAGGATGCCGAATGGCAGATAGCCACTGTTGAGAGTAGGGGCTAAGAGTAGGCCGGAGCGCGGTTGGCGCTGGGTGGGGAGTGAGCGAAGAGCGCCGGGGACCTGTGATAGGTCAGAGCTGAGAGGATACGATAAGAGACGATTCGAAGACTAGGTATCCTAATGCACAGGGGCCGAGGCCGAAAACGGGCACGGGCGAGCGCCATGGGTCGTCGTCGAACGCATGGTCCTTTTGGAAGGGGCGCGGTGTGCCTTGTATCGGCGGGGCTGGGCCCCGCCGAGAAGGTCGAGCCGACGCCAGTCCCGCCTACCAGCTCAGGTCCGATGGGCCGTGCGCTAGGCCAGCCCTTCCCGGGCGACGGGAGGAGGGATGATCGCTTGTCCTTGCCGGGGCGGGGGAGGGGAACACTTAACTCGTCGGGTGCGAGGCGAGGATATGATATGTAGGGCAGGAGAGGGGCGTGTCGGATGAGAATCGGCTCCCGCGCAGGGTGGGCTCGATCCGATCGGGGTCGGCGATGGCCGGGCACGAGCCGGAAACGCTGAAGCGGCAAGGGCAGGGCCCATAGCACGATCCAGGTGCGCGGGGGGAGGTGGACGGGGTCGGGGACAGAGAGGGGGTGGTGTTGGTAACAGCCGCTATGGAGAGGACGATGACCATGGCAACTGACGCTGTCGAGCCTGCGCCCGTCCTGCGGTCCGGTCCAATCGCGATGTGCTCCTCGAGGGGCCGGAGCCTGGGCGAGGACGGGGCTGCTCGTGGCGGTGTCGAGCGCCCGGGGAGAAGATATGGCGGAGCACGCGGTGTGGGGGGGAGATATCGAGGGGCTGGTGGGCTGTTGTAGGTCGATGAGAGAGAGCGGGCGGGAACGGGGGGGGGGGGCCGTTCGTTGTGCGCGAGGCAGGAGGCCGGGCTGGCTGCCGGCTGGATTGTGCGTGGGAGAGTGAAGGCAGCGAACGACACTTCGTTGATCGCTCCTGGCTCGATCCTTCCCGGGCGGCGACGACGTTGAGGACCGACCGGCTTGACGGTGAGACGCTGGTTCGGACTTTGCTCGCATGGAAGCGCGGCGAGCCGAGGGTCTGCGCCATGGTGAAGGTGCCCAGCCCAGAAGAGGAGGATCGCCGCCGCGTCACGCGCGAGCGCAAGGTGCTGATCTCCGAACGGTCCGGCACGTCAACCGTATAAAGGGTCTGTTGTTGGCGCAGGGCATATCGGGATACCAGCCGTTGCGCCGGGATCGCCGCGAGCGGCTCGCGGAACTGCAAACCGGAGATGGTCGTGCCCTGCCGGCACATCTCGTGGCGCAGATCGGCCGCGAGATCGATCGGCTCGAACTGCTCCTCGATCAGATCAGGGCGGTGGAGGCGAGCCGCGACGCGCTGCTTGGCAAGGACGCGTCAGGAGAAGAAGCGCAAGGCGCGGCGACGCCCGCCACGGCAGCGATGTTGTCGGACATCAAGGGTATCGGGCCGGAATTTGCCGCCCTTCTCTGGTCGGAGGGGCTGTTCCGCCACTTCGACAACCGAAGGCAGTTGGCGGCCTACGCCGGTTTGGCGCCGACGCCATGGCAGAGCGGGGCTGTCGTTCGCGAACAAGGCGTGTCCAAATCGGGCAATCCGCGAGTACGAACGACAATGATCCAGCTCGCCTGGCTATGGCTGGGCCATCAACCGCACTCAGCGCTGTCCTGCTGGTTCCGCGATCGGGTCGAGCGCAATCTCGGTCGCCTGCGCAAGACGGCAATCGTCGCGCTTGCCCGCAAGCTGTTGGTCGCACTGTGGAAATACGTGACCGCAGGCGTGGTGATCGAGGCTGCCGAGATGAAGTTAAAGACGGCCTGAGGGCGCCCGGATGACACAGTTTCGCACCATCCGTCAGGACCTGATCGGTCCTGGCCGATCCAGGTGGGCGAACCGCACGATCAATGGCCTGAAACACCGTTAACAAGAACGGTTTCGTCCCCCCGAGCCCTGCCCGCCGCAAGCGGGATATTGGTGCAGCCGTCTTGAGCGGCTACTGCATGTGAGGTTGATCGTGCTCGGCAACGGGCTGCGTCACGCAACCGGGTCAGTTCCTGGACGGCGAAACAATCCCTGGAAGCACTTGTGACATGCCGCTGAGTTCCATCCCGGCGGCAGGGCGATACACCGCAATGGATAGACCTTATGAACACTGAACCCTTGACGCAGAGAAGCCC
>CAWAYT010000001.1:0-14827 GCA_963786265.1 uncultured Alphaproteobacteria bacterium | reverse complement strand
TGAGGCGATCGAGAAGGCGGACGGCGTCGTTTTCCGCTGCACGCTGAGCGGGTCGGAGGCGGATCGTTGGCTGGAGGTTCCGGCCTGGATGTTCGACCGGGCAGCGTGCCCTGATGCGCTGCGTCCTGGCGACGGCACCCTTTGTCAGCGTGGATGCGCTGTCGGCCCTGACTGATCTTCTCCAGCAGGCGTTGAAGGCGTCGTCGGCATCATCGAATGCGCCGCTTTCGGGCGCATCCAGATCCTCTCACGACCAGAATCGGGGAGAGGCTCATGACCACGTGGAGATCGGTGCAACCGCCAGCAACTCCGGCCGTGCGCCGAAGGCCTCGGAGAAGCGGCAGTCCTCAGCAGATCGATCTGTTCGACGGCGCCTCGCCGACGGAGGCGCCGGCGTGGCGGGAGCTGCCCGAGGAGACGCGCGGCGCGCTGACCAGTCTGATGGCGCGGCTGATCCTGGAACACGCGCAGGCAAACGGCGCGGTCTGGCGGACGGAGGCCGGCCATGATCTCTGACAAGGTCCGCCCTCACCATCTGGAGCGCAAGGCGCTGCTCTACGTGCGGCAGTCCTCGGCCCATCAGGTCCTGCACAACCGCGAGAGCAGCGCGCTGCAATACGCCATGCGGGATCGGCTGACGGCGCTCGGCTGGTCGGAGATCGAGGTGATCGACGACGATCTTGGCCGCTCCGCCGCCGGCGGGGTGCAGCGCGCCGGCTTCGAGCGCATGGTCGCGGAAGTCTGTCTCGGCAAGGTCGGGGCCGTCTGCGCACGCGAGGTCTCGCGCTTCGCCCGCAACAGCCGGGACTGGCAGCAGCTGATCGAGATGTGCCGCGTGGTCGACACGGTGCTGGTCGATCAGGAGACGATCTACGCGCCCCGGCACGGCAATGATCGGCTGCTGCTGGGACTGAAGGGAAGCCTCAACGAGTACGAGCTTGATCTCCTGCGGCAGCGCTCGCTCTCGGCCCGCTACGAGAAGGCGCGCCGTGGCCAACTTGTCGTCAGCGCGCCGGTGGGCTTCGTGAAGGCCGGCGACCGCTACGAGAAGGATCCGGACCGGCGCGTGCAGGAAGCCATCACGCTGGTCTTCGACAAGGTGCTGGAGCTTGGCAGCGCACGGCAGGCGCTGTTGTGGTTCCATGAGCATGATCTCGATCTGCCGGTGAAGCAGAACAACGGGGATACTGCCTGGCGGCGTCCCAACTACGCCACCATCCACCGGATGATCGAGAACCCCATCTACGGCGGCGCCTATGCGTATGGTAAGACTGCGGTGGCGTCGGGATACGGCGCCGACGGCGTGAAGATCCGCCGCAAGACGCGGACCGATTGGCTGGCGCTGATGCCGAACGCCCATGAAGGGTATGTCAGCTGGGAGAGAGCCGAAGCGATCCGCACGATGGTCAGCAGCAACGTCCCCACCAGCCGCCATCATGGCGCGCCCAAGCATGGCGACGCGCTGCTCGCGGGGCTGATCCGCTGCAAGCGCTGCGGGCGCAAGCTGACGCTCCGCTACTCCGGCATGAAGCATCATATCCCGCGCTATAGCTGCAGCCGAGGCTGGATGGACAATGCGGAGCCGCGCTGCATCGCCTTCGGCGGCTTGCGCGTGGATGACGCCATCGAGGAAGCGCTTTTGAGCGTCGTCGGCCCAGGTGCCATCGCCGCTGCAACGGCTGCGGAGCAGGAAGCAGGTCAGCGACGGGATCAGGTGCGCGATGCGCTCGGCCGCGATCTCGAAGCGGCGCGCTACGCGGCCGACCGCGCCTTCCGGCAATACGATGCCGCCGATCCGGCCAACCGGCTGGTGACAGGTGAACTGGAGGCGCGCTGGAACAAGGCGCTCGCGCATGTGGCGGAGGTCGAGGGCAAGATCGCGGCGCACGATGCGGCCACGCCCGCTGTCGCCATCGATCCTGTATCGCTCGGTATGCTGGCGTCGGACCTCAAGACCGTCTGGTCCGCGCCGACGACCGACGCACGGTTGAAGAAGCGCATCGTGCGCACTCTCATCCAGGAGATCGTGGCCGATATCGACGACGCAGCAGCCGAGATTGTCCTCATCGTCCACTGGATCGGCGGCCTGCACAGCGAGATGCGCCTGCCCAGGCGCCGCCGCGGCCAGCGCAACAGCACGTCAGCTGACGTCATCGCGGCCGTACGTCAACTCGTGCTCATCGCCAATGACGATCTGATCGCCGGCATCCTCAACCGCAACGGCCTTGTCACGGGCAACGGCAATCGATGGACCCGCGAGCGCGTCACGTCGATGCGCTCCAACTACCGTATCCCGGTGTTCAAGCCGGCCGAGGACGGGATCGAGCCATGGCTCAACCTCAGCAAGGCCGCGCAACTCCTCAAGATCGCGCCGAAGACGCTGCGACTGGCGGCCGAGGCCGGCGAGATCGAAGCTATCCATCCCTTGCCGGATGGTCCCTGGATCTTCGCCCGCGCCGCTCTCACAACATCGGCTGCCCAATCGATCACCGAGCGGGCCCGGCAGAACCCAAAATACCCCGCAGGATCGCATCCCGACCAGCAAAGCCTCTTCTCTTCAATCACATAGCCAGATGGGTGTTCTGATGCGCGGTTGTAGTGGCGAAGCCACTGGTCGACGTCGGCCTGCAGCTCGGCGATGGCTGCGGTAGAGCTTCTTGCGGAAGGCAACCCGGTAGAACTCATCCAGCACGGTCTTGTGGAAGCGCTCGCAAATGCCATTCGTTTGCGGGCTCTTGGTCTTGGTTCGGGCCGTGGTCGATGTCCTCGATCGCCAGGTAGAGCTCGTACTCGTGCCGCTCTGGTGTTGCACGCAGTATTCGCTGCCGCGATCGGTGAGCACCCGGCATTATCGCAGCTCTCTTTATTTCATAAATATGGTTTTGTGGATAGTTGGCAGCGGGATGCCGTGTGTAAATCGGCGTGGAATAGTTGACCGGCTTGGGGGCGGATCGGCGTCCAAATGTTGACCACCCCTGCTGACGCCATCGTGCTGCCTTCGGTTGCAACGGAGGTGGCAGAGCCGGGGATGATGACGGTGGAGACGATCGGGCGGATACGCCGGGAACATTTCGTCAAGGGCAAAGGGATCCGGCGGATCGCCGGGGACCTGAAGGTTTCGCGGCAGACGGTGCGGAAGGCGATTGCGGCCGGCGGTAGCGAGCGTCGGTATCGGCGGGAGACGCATCAGTGGTTGCCGCAGCTCGGAGCCTTCGTAGCGCGGCTGGAAGAGTTGCTGACGGCAAACGCCGAGCGGTCCCGCCGCGAGCGGCTGACCTGGAGGCGTGTCTTCGAGGTCTTGCGATCAGAGGGATATGCCGGCGGCTACGACAGCGTCCGCCGCTATGCCCGGCGCTGGACGGAGCGGCAGGCGTCGATGCCGGCGGCGGTATTCGTGCCGCTGTGGTTTGCCCCGGGCGAGGCCTATCAGTTCGATTTCAGCCACGAGGTCGTCGTCCTGGGCGGGGTGACGACAACGGTGAAGGTGGCCCACCTCCGCCTGTGCCACAGCCGGATGCGGCTGGTGGTCGCCTACCCGCGCGAGACCCAGGAGATGGTTTTCGACGCGCACGACCGGGCATTCCGGCTGTTTGGCGGCGCCTGCCGACGCGGCATCTACGACAACATGTCGACGGCGGTGGAGACCGTCTTCATCGGCAAGAAGCGGCAATTCAACCGCCGCTTCCTGCAGATGTGTTCGCATTATCTGGTGGAGCCGACCGCCTGCACGCCGGCGGCGGGCTGGGAGAAGGGCCAGGTCGAGAACCAGGTCGGCAATACTCGCGAGCAGCTCTTCACCCCGAGGCTTCGGTTCCAGACCCTGCCGGAGCTGAACGGCTGGCTCACCGACCGCTGTATCGCCGATGCCAAGACGACCACCCATCCCGAGATCAAGGAGCGGACGATCTGGGAGGTATTCGAGGCCGAGCGTCGGGCGCTGATCGGCTATCCGGGGCCGTTCGACGGCTTCCACGAGACCGAGGTGAGCGTCTCTAAGACCAGCCTGGTCCGCTTCGACCGCAACCGCTACAGCGTGGCGAACAAGGCGGTTGGGCAGACGGTACAGGTCCATGCCTACGCCGACCGCATCCTGATCCGGCTGGTCGGCGAGGTCGTGGCCGAGCACCCGCGGCAGTTCGGCCGCGACCAGGTGATCTATAATCCCTGGCACTATCTGCCGGTGCTCACGCGCAAGCCCGGGGCCCTGCGCAACGGCGCACCGTTCCGGGACTGGGAGCTGCCCCCGGGCCTGGACCAACTGCGCCGGCGGCTCGCCAGCCGCGACGACGGTGGCCGGCAGTTCGTCGATGTCCTGGCGGCGGTCCTGGATGACGGGCTGGAGGCGGTGGAGGCGGCCTGTGCCGAAGCGGTGGCAGCTGACCTTTCCAGCCGTGACGTCGTCCTCAACATCCTGGCACGACGGCGGACGCCACCGCCGCCGGGGCCGATCGCCACCCCGGCAGCATTACGGCTGACCGTCGAGCCGGCCGCCGACTGCGCCCGTTACGACGCACTGCGACCGATGCCGGCCGGGGGAGAATCGCATGCAGCGGCATGAGCTGCTGCAGTTGATGGCGACGCTCCAGCTCTCCGGGATGCGCGCCGCCTTCGACGAGATCGTTGCCGACGGCCTCCGGCGCCAGCACGCGTTCGATCAGATGCTCGGTGCCCTGTTGCAGGCCGAGGTGGCCGAGAAGCGGGCGCGATCGATCCGCTACCAGATGGGCGCCGCCCGACTGCCGCTGGCCAAGACCGTGGAGGACTTCCGCTTCGCCGGCACGCCGATCAACGAGGCGTTGGTCCGTGACCTCCATGCCGGCGGCTTCCTCGCGAGCCAGCGCAACGCCGTATTCGTCGGCGGAACCGGTAGCGGAAAAACGCATCTATCGCTGGCGATCGTCGCCAACTGCATCCGCAACGGTGCCCGCGGCCGGTTCTTCACCGCCATCGATCTGGCCAACCGGCTCGAGGCGGAGAGCCGCGCCGGCAAGGCCGGCGCCCTGGCCAGCCAACTCGCCCGTGTCGACCTGGTGGTGCTCGATGAACTCGGCTACCTGCCGTTCCCGCAGAGCGGCGGCCAGCTCCTATTCCACCTGATCAGCCGGCTCTACGAGCGAACCTCGATTATCGTCACCACCAACCTTGCCTTCGCCGACTGGCCGAGCATCTTCGGCGACGCCAAGATGACGACCGCCCTGCTCGACCGGCTCACCCACCATTGCGACATCATCGAGACCGGCAACGACAGCTGGCGCTTCAAGAACCGCAGCTGATCCCCCCGCTTGCCCAGGTGGGCACACAGGCACCTCCCCGCGCACCGCTTCCGCCAGCGCGCCTTGATCCGCGCGGCGCGACGCGCGGGCCCCTCCTATGTGCTACCTGGACAAGCTGCTACTTCTTCAACCTGAGGGGTGGTCAACATTTGGACGCCGATCCCGGTCAACATTTGGACGCCGATTGACAGCCCGACGGCATCACCCGGACGCCGAAGCCGGGGACGTCGTTGTCCCAGGCGATGTAGTCGATTTCTCGCGGCGCCAGCGCCTCGATGCTGCGTTTCGTGAGCTTGCCCATGCGGCGGTTCCTGATCGACAATCTGCTACCCGATCAGGCTGCGGCGCGTCCTTCAGTCAGCACTATGTCAGCAAGAGGGAAGGAAATTCGTCGTAGCCGATCGCAGAGCAGAATGCCGGGTCTGACGCACAAAAGTCAACAATATCAGGCAGTTAACATATTTCTGCGCAATCGTGCGTAGAGGATCGTAGTCGCATCGAACTAACTCATAACCTGAAGGTCGGAGGTTCAAATCCTCCCCCCGCAACCAGATTTTCATTGTATATATCAGTGTGTTACGCGAACGCTGCTGTCTGCTGGAAGCACGCTTCCTTGCGCCCAGTCAGCACAAGTCAGCAAGAGGGCGCGAAGAACTGCGTAAGGCTGCGCAGCGGTGCCCGGAGCGGGCTCGTTGATGTGATGGCGATTATCAGGTCAGAGGTCAGCCGACATATCGGCTGAGAGCGGGCGAACTCAGCTCAGCGCCCGGCCAGCCGCGCCCGGTAGGACTGGAATTCCGCGAGCGTGACGGTTCTGCTGCCGTCCTCGTCGGCAAACTCGATCTGCACGAATGCGGCCTGGTTGAACTCGTAGCCAGAGAGCCGGCCATCCTGGTCCAAATCGGCGGCAGCGAACTCGGACGAAGCCAAGCCAGGCACCTCGGCCGGGACCAGGAACAGGTCGCGATCGCGATCAAGTATGTAGAAGACCATCATCCTGCGCGCCCGCCACTCCGCGCTATCGACCACCCCGTCCCCATTCGCGTCGAGCACTCCAAAAGCATCCGCATCGCGCATCGGCTGACCAGGCGGGGGCCGTAGCTGGCTAATGTCCGGGAGGGCAGAGGGCTGGTCCTGAGCCGCCGCTGACGCGCCGATTGCTGCCGCGAACAGGGCTCCTGCAAGCGCCGCGAAAGGGGGGCATCGATGCGTCCTCACGACAGTCTCGCCGGACCCTGATGAGCGCTGGACGCCATGTATCTTCCTCATCATTCCCCCTTGCCTGGGTGTCAGGCCTTCGTTCGCGCCACTTGCCATTCTTGCTGCAAGTACCGCTGCAACCTGCGGCGATCGATCGCCGCTCGTCTCGGCGGCTCGCCCGACTCCGCGACTCATCGTCCTCGGATTGATTCTCGCTGCGTCGCGAGGCTTGCCGGCGCGCACGAGTTCATCGACCTGCCTTGCATCCAACTCGACTAGATCCACCCCTGCCTCTCGGCTGTAAGCCGAATCTTGTCCGCGATCTCCCGAGCGGTGCGTTGGGCTGCGCCTTCGATCGTCTCCGAGCCTGACGCTTCTCCGTACGCTTTCGCCGCACCGGCAACGACAAGGCCGAGTGGATTGGCGGTCGCGACGGTAACAACCAGCGGCACAGCTCCGCCCGGCATCTTGCCGCTGCCCGCCTCGACTTCACCGGAACCGAGCGCGCGTAGACCCTGAGCGGTCATGAGAAAGCCTTTGACCACCGTCTTCAGTTCGGCGCCACCGGCACCGAAACCGAGCGCCACCCGCTCCGTGGCGCTACCCGGATCGACCAATGCGAAATAGCCGACGACCAGACCGTCGCCCACCCGCGGCCCCGGCTGGCCAACCGCCCCAACCGCCGGAAGTCCCATGGTCTGCAGCTCGGCGACGAGATCCTTGGCGATCTCTGCGCCCAGCTTGCGGCCGGTCGCGAGCTGCGCCGCCGTGAGTGGAGGCGGTGTAGCACCCTGACCGGCAATCGCGACCTCGGGCGGGAGCTCGGAGGGGGTCGCGACAAAATCGTAGACGATAATGCGATCGGGCCGAGCGATCTTTCCCTGGTAGGGCTGGTACGCGGTGACGTTGCTCGATGCGCACCCGGCGACAACGAAGACGACGAACAGCCAATGTGCGGCGCGGCTAAGGGCCTTCATAGCAAACTCCGATAGCGGATTCTGTACCCCCAAGGAAAGTTGAGCGTAGCAGGCACGCTTTCTTCCCGTCACTATCTTCGTTTTCCCGCTCGTTGAGCGGCGCACGGAGAGACGGACGAGGGCAAGTCTGCTTTAGCTCGACATGGAAAGATCTCGCACCAGCCAATCGGCTTCGAACCCGCGTCCCTCGCGCTTCGGATATCAGCAACCCCGGAGCACAGCAGAGGCCGACTGGAGAGCTTCCTGGCCCGCCTCGACGGTAAATGGCCCGCCAGTGGCATTAGGTGCCCACCTCCCTGAGTGAAAGGCATGCAACCACAAGAACACGATAGCGAAATCGATCAGGATGTCACGCAGCTCGTCAAGGTTGGCGGGCGATGCAATTACGTTTTGTGTGATCCTGAACATGACCTTCGCCGCCGTCGTCTTTTCGATCGTCGTCCATGGTCTGACAATTCATCGGATGTTCACTAAAGATCAATTGGACGGCCTGCTGCGTTCCTGAGTTTTTTAGTCTGACTGGCGTCTATAATGGACCGGAATCCTAAACAGCGTGACGCTTATATCGCGATCGCCTTTGCGCTGATCTTCGTGATCATTTTATGCGCCGCATCGTTCGTGATCGTGCGGCCATTTCTGGCGCCGTTGCTGTGGGGTGTCATCCTGGCGATTGCAACATGGCCGGCATTTACGTGGTGCAGACATCGCCTGGGCGGGCGGAATACGCTCGCGGCAGCGCTGATGACATTGCTGCTGGCGCTTGTTCTGCTCGGGCCACTTGCGCTTACCGGCGCGGCGATGACGGAAAACGTCGCAGTGCTGGGGGATCGGCTGCGCGCGGCCGTCCAGGGCGGCCTTGCGCCCCCCGATTTCCTTGCGGACGTGCCGCTCATCGGATCTCGACTAACCGAGCGCTGGCGGGAGCTCGCCGCCGACGGGAAGCTGTCCGACGAGGCTCGGCAGATGCTGCGCACGGCCATTCAATGGCTGCTCGGCGTCGCTGCGGCGCTGGGCGGCGGGATTGCTCAACTTGCGCTCAGCATCTTCTGCGCCTTCTTCTTCTATCGCGATGGCGAAGCCGCCCTGCAGCGCCTGACCGATGTCCTCGGGCACGTGGCGGGAGACCGAGCCCGCCATCTTCTGGCCGTCGCCTATGGCACGCTCAAGGGTGTCGTTTACGGTGTCATCGGTGC
The DNA here is from genome assembly GCA_963786265.1 of uncultured Alphaproteobacteria bacterium. Classification (GTDB taxonomy): domain Bacteria; phylum Pseudomonadota; class Alphaproteobacteria; order Rhodospirillales; family Defluviicoccaceae; genus Defluviicoccus. The sequence goes on along the minus strand of CAWAYT010000001.1, from coordinate 6,184 downwards.
GGCGCTTGCGCAAGCGTCGCTGGCCGCATTCGGCTATTGGCTTGCCGGGGTTCCGGCGCCGTTCCTTCTCGGGCTTGCAACCGGCTTCTTCGGCATCATTCCCGGTGGACCGGCGATCATCTGGCTGCCGGCGGCGATCTGGTTGTTCCGGTCGGGCGAGACGGTGTGGGGCATTTTCATTGTGCTCTGGAGCGCCCTCCTGGTCGGCAACATCGATAACGTCATCAGGCCGCTGTTCGTCTCGCGCGGCAGCGCGCTGCCGCTGCTTCTAATCCTCATCGGCATCGTCGGCGGCGCGATGGCCTTCGGCTTCGTCGGCATCTTTCTGGGGCCGACGATTCTCGCGATCCTTTACTCTTTGATGCGAGAATGGAGTCCCGGCGAGTACCTACGGCGGCCGGCTGGCGGAGACCTGCCCCCATCAGGTCAATGAAGCTATCGCCGGGGCCTCGTCGCGTGGCGCAGTCAGCAAACATTCGTTTGCAATGAGAACCAGTAACCGTTTCATTGAGCGCGACCTTGGGTCGTTTTGCGGCCCAGCGAACGTTAGGGGGCATCCGGAGTAGCGAGACAAAACGGGAAGGACAACGGGAAGGACGATGATCAACCTCAAGGTGAACGACGCAGATCGTATTCTCATTATCGAGATGAAGGGAATGATCAGCGAAGCCGACATCGACGCCGCGATCGACGCGTTACAAGCACAGTATCCGGCTGTCGGCGTGCATCTGCGCGGCGGCGAGCGCGGCGGGTTCAGCATGCTGGTGGACTGGCAGGATCTCGAAGGTTGGGAGAAGGGGGCAAAGACGCTCGGCACGTTGACCACCAAGACGATCGGCGATGCGGTCCGCAAGATCGCGGTCATTGCCGGTGCTCCGTTCGCGGACGAGCAGCCACGCCTCTCCGACGTCGCCAAGCGGGCCGAGGTGCGGTTCTTCGCGCCCGGGCGGGGTGAGGACGCCCTGGCATGGTTGCGGAGCCGTTAACTCGCGTTGCTTGGCGGGCGGAGTTCAGTTGCGAGACCTTGCTGAGATGTTCGCCGCCCTCGGAGTTCGCCGATGCGGAGCAAGGCCGCCTCAGCTGGGACCGAAACAGCTGGGTGCTGGCGCACATAGGCGATGCTGTCTCAGTCTCCATCTGCCCGACTATGGGGCGAAGAGGGAGGATGACCGATGACGTTCGGAACTCTGAGCCTGTCGCAACGGATCAAGAGATGTCGGGAATTTTGTGCTCCTTATCGCGTCACCGACGGTGACAAGTTCGCCCTGAAAAAATTCGATCCCGACGATATCGGTGGCCTCGAAGCGGAGGATAAGCCCCGCGCTAAGGAGGTTCTCGCCCTAGGTATCAAGACGCTTGCGGATCTACAGGAGCGACTCTACGCGCAAGATCAGTGGGGGATCCTGATGATCCTCCAGGCGATGGATGCGGCCGGCAAGGACGGCGCGATCAAGCACGTCATGTCGGGGGTGAACCCGCAAGGCTGCGAGGTCTTCGCCTTCAAGTCCCCGTCCGCCGAAGAACTGGATCACGACTATCTCTGGCGGTGCCTGAAACGAGTGCCGGAGCGCGGACGCATCGGCATCTTCAATCGCTCCTACTATGAGGAAGTGCTGGTCGTCCGGGTTCATAAGGAGCTCCTGGCCAAGCAGAAATTGCCGCCTCGTCTAGTCAGCAAGTCCATTTGGGAAGACCGTTACGAGGATATTCGCTGCATTCGAGCGCTATCTTACGCGAAACGGCATCGTCATCTGCAAGTTCTTTCTGCACCTTTCCAAAAAGGAACAAAAAAAACGGTTCTTGGAGAGATTGGACAACCCCGATAAGAACTGGAAGTTCTCGACGGCCGACATGAAGGAGCGTGGCTTTTGGGACGAATACGAGGAAGCGTATGAGGATATGATCCGGGCGACTGCTGCTAACCATGCGCCCTGGTATGTGGTGCCGGCGGACCACAAATGGTTCACGCGCCTCGTTGTTGCCGCAGCGATCATCGACGCTCTGGGATCACTCGATCTCCAATTTCCCGAGGTGGACGACGCTCAAGAAGGCGGAGCTCACAGCAGCGCGGGCTGCTCTGGAGCAGGAGTAGCCGACGGCATCCGGTTGAAGGGGTGGCAATGGGCCAAATAAACCTCGTATTGTCGTCGAACCCTGCCTGTCCTTTTGAAAAGCTCGAAGTAATCGGTACCCGAAGGCGTTCCTACTCGAAGTAGCAACAGCGGTCTGCCTCCAAGCCATGTATCAACATGGCTCGCGCTGTTCTTCCTAAAACACGACCATAGCGCAATTCTAGCCTAGAATGTGGTAACCGCCGTCGATATACATCGTGTCGCCCGTCATCAGCTTGGCAAAATCGGTGGCGAGGAATGCCGTCGCCATTCCGACATCCTCGATGGTGACCAGCATCCGGCTGGGGGCGCGCGAAGCCGCCTTTTCCATCAGTTCGTCGAAACGATCGATGCCCGAGGCCGCGCGGGTCTGGATCGGGCCGGGCGAGACGGCGTGAACCCGAATGCCCTTCGGTCCGAGCTCGGCGGAGAGGTAACGCGCCGATGCCTCGAGGGCGGCCTTCACCGGACCCATGACGTTGTAGTTCTCGACCACCTTCTCGGCGCCGTAATAGCTCATCGTGAACAGGGTGCCGCCGTCCTTCATCAAGGGCTCCGCCAGCTTGGCCATGCGAATGAAGGAGTGGCACGAGATGTCCATGGCCATCAGGAAACCCGTCGCGCGAACAGTCGGTGACCCGGCCATGCAGATCCTCGCGGGGGGCGAAGGCGATCGAATGAAGCGCGATGTCGAGCTTGCCCCATTTCTGCTCGATCGCCTCGAAGACGGCCTCCAGCTGTCCCTCGACCCGCACGTCGCAAGGAAGGTAAAGCGGAGCTTCGAGCCGATCCGCGAGCGACTGAGTGTATTGTTTCGTCTTCTCGTTGAGGTAGGTGATCGCCAGCTCCGCACCCAGGGCACGAAACGCCAGCGCACAGCCGTAGGCGATCGACTGGTTGTTGGCGATGCCCATGACGAGCGCCTTCTTGCCGGCGAGCGCGCCTTCCGGGCCTTCGACGCGCTTTTTCAGATCAGCAAAAAACTTCTCGGTTGCTGTCAGGTCGCTCATCTCGTTGTCTCCGTTCAGTCCTGGCCCGGCCCTACGCAGATTAGTTTTCACTCTCAGCAGGCGCCGCGTGTGAATGGCGATCATTCGCTCCTCGTCGGTCGGGATGACCCAGGCCGAGACGGGGCTTTCCGCGGTCGTGATGCGCGGGCCGCCCGCAGCGTTCGCAGCGGGATCGAGGCGAACGCCGAGCCACTCGGCGCCGCGGCAGACACGCTCCCGGATCTCCGGTGCGTGCTCGCCGATGCCGGCGGTGAACACCAGGGCGTCGATCCCGCCGAGCACCGCCGTCAGCGCGCCCAGCTGTTTCGTGATGTGGTAGACGAACAGCTCGATCGCTTCCTTCGCCCGCGGATCGTCGCTCGCCAACAGGTCGCGCATGTCGTTGCTGATCCCGGACACGCCGAGCAGGCCCGACTGGGTGTAGAGGAGCTTTTCGATTGCCTTGGCGTCCATGCCGAGGGCCTGCAGCAGGTACAGCATGACGCCGGGATCGAGGGCGCCCGGCCGCGTCCCCATCGGCAGGCCGTCGAGGCCGCTGAAGCCGAGCGTGCTCTCGACGCTCTTGCCGTCGCGGAGCGCGCACAGGCTGGCGCCGCTGCCCAAGTGAGCGACGACGACCCGCTTCGCCTCCGGCGCATACTCCGGCAGCGTTCGAGCGATGAACTCATAGGATAAGCCGTGGAAACCGTAACGGCGAACGCCCTGCTCGAACAGGCGCCGCGGAAGCGCGAACAGCTGCGCCACCCGCGGCTGCGTGCGGTGGAAGCTGTTGTCGAAGCAGGCGACCTGCGGCAGTGCCGGATGCAGCTCGGCCAGCGCCTTGATCGCTGCGAGATTGTGGGGAAGGTGCAAAGGAAAGAACGGGACGAGTTTTTCGATCTCGGCAATCGCCGTTTCGTCCAGCCGTATCGGTCCAGTGTAGGCCGCCCCGCCGAACACCACCCGGTGTCCCGCTGCCGCCACCCGGACATTTGTGGCGTGCGCTTCGATCCAGTCGATGATGTGGTCGATCGCCTCGCCGTGCGTGATCGCAGCCGGCCACTGGTGTTCTCCCAGCAGCTCGCCGGCCGCGTTCTTGCAGACGAATCGCGGTTCGGTTCGCAGGCCCTCGACCTGGCCTTTGCCGAGAAAGCAGAGCTCGTCTTTGATAACGTAACCGGCGAACTTGATACTGGAGGAACCGGCGTTGATGACGAGGAGGCCGGGTTCCATGCTGCTCACTCCGCCGCCTTCAGCAGCGCCGCTCCCCGCCGTAGCTCGGCCGCGAACAGCACCGCAAGCGCAGCCGAGGCCAGCCGCGTGCGCGCGCTGTCGGCGCGGCTGGTCAGGATGATCGGCACGCGCGCGCCGATAACGATTCCGGCGGCTTCGGCATTGGCCATGAACGTCAGCTGCTTCGCCAGCATGTTGCCGGCTTCCAGATTCGGCGCGATCAGAATGTCTGCTCTGCCCGCGACCGGCGAGACGATGCCCTTGGTCTTCGCCGCCTCCTCGTCGACGGCGTTATCGAAGGCGAGCGGACCATCGACCAGTCCGCCCTTGATCTGGCCGCGGTCGGCCATCTTACATAGCGCGGCCGCATCGATGGTCGAGGGGATCTTCGGCGTCACCGTCTCCACGGCGGAGAGGATCGCCACCTTCGGCTGAGCGACACCGACGGCGTGCGCCAACTCGATCGCGTTCTGCACGATGTCGGCTTTCTCTTGCAAAGTCCGGCATAATGTTGATGGCGGCGTCGCTGAGAATGACGGCGCGCGCGTAAGTCGGCACCGCCATTACGAAGCAGTGGCTGAGCCGCCGTTCGGTCCGCAGTCCACCATCCCTTTTCATCACCTCGTGCAGCAGCTCGTCGGTGTGCAGGCTCCCCTTCATTAGCGTCTCGGCGTCGCCGCTACGCACCATCTGCACCGCCACCTCGGCGGCATGGTGGCTGTGCTCGGTCGGCACGATGCGGTAGGCGGTGAGATCGATACCCGCGTCCGCCGCGATCGCCCGAATTTTCTTTTCCGGGCCGATCAGGATCGGTGCGATGAGATTTCGCTCAGCCGCCTCGATCGCGCCTTTCAGCGCATCATCGCTGCACGGGTGGACGACCGCCGTCGTCAGCGGCGGCAGTCCGTCGCACATTTTGATGAGCTGCAGATAGCGGTCCTCCCGCCGCAACTGCACCTTCGGCAGCTCTCGCACCGGGTGGCGGATCTTCTCGCGGGGTGCCTTCACCTCGAGCGTGCCGACGACCAGCTCCTGGCCGTCGCTGCCTCGGCAAACGCAATCAAGGACGACGATGCCCTCGTCGGCTCGCTTGCCCTTGATGGTCAGAGTGGCGGTCAACTCCTCGCCGACCGGCACCGGCTTGAGAAAGTGGATGTCGGCGGAAACGGTCACCGATCCGAGGCCGGGTAGCCGCGTGTCGGCCATAGCCGAGAACAGCGCCGCCGCCCAGGATGCCTGTCCGGCGCCGTACGGGAACATGGATGAATCGAGGGAAGTCGGGTCGAGGTCGATCAGGTTGAGGTTGCCGGTGACCGCCGCCCAGGTCTCGACATCCTCAGGCCGAAGCGCCCGGGTCACGCTGGCCGCGTCGCCGATCTGGATCTCGTCAAAGGTCCTGTTTTCGATGCTCTCGGTCATCGCTCGTCGTCCGGGAGCTACACCCTCACGCAGCTAAGCACCGAAAAGCATTTTCGCGCTCGGCGCATTGCACAACTCTGGCATGGCTTTTTTGCAAGAGCGAAGGTTTTCTCGCAATGGTAGTATATCGCAGAGTAGGAGGAGACCCAGAACTGATAGATGCGGCAGGGGGCTGTGTATGCCCCGCCTCGCAGCGCGAGCGAAAGGAGAGCGGATATGTCGCCGGACAGTTTGATCATGAGCAGCGCAGCAACGAGCGCCGCAGCCGCGAGCGCATGGCCGTTCGCCGATCCACTGAGTGAATACCTGGTGGACGCAACGCAGCGCACTATCCTGTTCTGGGACGTCATGCGCCGGCGCAGCAACGACTATTACGAGCACAAGGCGATGGCAGTGCCGCATGTGCTGCGGTTCGACGCCGAGTTGATCCTC